>NZ_JAFREL010000046.1 GCF_017377655.1 Candidatus Enterococcus ferrettii | reverse complement strand
ACTGGTTTTCCAATTGAATTGGGAGGGCATGAATTCTTTTTCGATTGTTCAACGGAGCATATTAAGGAGTATGAAGAGAAGTTTGCTGCTGTTGGGCCTAAATTAGAGAAGTTAGAGCAAGGCGATGATACTATCGCAGATTACAAGAAAGCTTTAATGATAGGGTATGATGCAATGCTTGGAGAAGGCACGTTTGAAAAGCTCTATGACAGTGTGCCGGATGTAGTAGCATGGATCAATGCGTTTTACTCATTAGCTGAAGGAATCGCTGAAAAGGTTTCTGAGTTCCAAGAAGAACAAAGCAGTAAATCTGATGAGCTAAAAAGTCAATATTTGAAAAAGAAGAAAAAGAAAAGTAAGAGGTGATTGGTATGCGGTTAAATGATCCGCTGGTCACTTCTATTTTTTTTCACGATCAAGAGTACTCCATTGATTTATCTTTCGATAATGTTTTGGATGTTTTCGATGTGCTGGCTAGCGAGATGTTGTTGGGAGACAAGATCGACACTGTTATTGCTTTACTATTTGGAGAAGTAAGCCTAGAGGCTCCATTAAAAGCTGATTTATGGCTCTTCGTAAGAGATAACCACATTCTTTTAGGTAATAGTAACGAGCCAGAGTTAGACGAATTAGGCAACCCTATGCCAGTAGTACAAGGAAGGCAAAGTTTAGATATACAACAAGACGCCAAGTACATATATGCGTCTTTCCGACAAATAGGAATCAATCTATTTGAAGAACAGGGAAAATTAACTTGGGCAGAGTTTCAAGCCCTTCTCGAAAGTCTTCCAGAAGACACTATCATTCAAAGGATTATTCAAATTAGAAACTGGACTCCTCAAAAGGGTGATTCTGCAGAATACAGGAAGAAAATGAGAGATTTAAAACGAAAATTCGCTTTAGATGGAGAGGAGGAAACGGATGGCTGATGGAATAGTATCTATTGATGTCAAGGTTGATGGGAAGAATGTTTCTTCTCTCAATAAGGATATTGACGATTTAGAAGGAAAGTCAAGTAAAGCTAGTAGAGGGATAAAAGACATGGTAGCAGCAATGGGGCTTGTAAAAGTCGCCAGTGCTGCTTTTAATGTTCTAAAGAATTCTGTTGGTGATGCAGTATCTCGATTCGATACTATGCAGAAATTTCCAAAAGTCATGAATGCTTTAGGATTCTCCGCCGAGGACTCAACAAAATCTATTAATAAGCTTTCTGATGGTATTGACGGATTACCTACAAAACTTGATGATGTTGTTGCCCAAACTCAACAAATGACAGCCGTCACTGGTGATCTAGACAGGTCAACTGATACAGTTCTAGCATTGAACAATGCATTTCTTGCAAGTGGAGCTTCAACGGACGACGCTTCAAGAGGTATGCAGCAATTCAATCAAATGCTATCTACTGGAACCGTCGATCTAGAGTCATGGAAAACACTTCAAGAAACAATGCCGCTAGCTTTACAGAAAACTGCTGAGGCTATGGGGTTTACTGGTAAAGCAGCGCAACGAGACTTATACGCAGCGTTGAAAGACGGAACAGTAACTTTTGATCAATTTCAAGATAAATTAATAGAACTTGGCACTGGTACTGGACAACTCGCATCATTAGCTAAAGAAAATAGTTTGGGAATTGCTACTTCCTTTGGTAATCTACGGAACTCAATATCGAAGAATGTTGCGAACATACTTACTAAACTAGATGAACTGATTAAAAGTGTTACCGGCAAGGCCATAGCACAGCACATTGATAGCTTAAAAGCTCTTATAAACAATGCAGGGAACGCAATAGTTAAATCGATGGATGGGATTATACCGTTCGTAAATAAAGTTAGGGAGTCTTTTGCTAATCTTAACAACAATACAAGTTTTAGTATGATTGTAACTGCTTTAAAAAGCGTTGGAAAATCTATAGGAGATTTAGTAAATAACTCTGACATACAGAGAATAGCCACTGACTTTGAGTTTGTCGGATATATGATTGTTAAGGTGTCCAAAGAATTATTCTCAAAAGTAGCACCTTCTATCGTCGGAGTTATTGAAGTGTTTAAAAAAATAGCTTCATATTTATTACCTACTCTTTCTAATCTTTCGGGAGTAATTACCACTGTAGCAGTGACGTTAATGCGGGAATTCGCTGAGAGATTACCGATTGCTCTAGACATTTTTAAAGGTGTTTTCTCAGGGCTCGTTAACTTCATTGGACCATTAATGGTAGACCTATCGGCGAAACTCTTAGAATTCACCGTAACTGTATCACAAGCATTTCTTGATAAAGTCATACCTGCATTACAAGAATTTGGGGATTGGGTTAAGAATAATCAGTCCTCGGTTGAATCGTTAGGTGCTGTTATAGTGGGACTCGTTGCAGGGTTTGCTGCGTTCAAAGTTGTGTCTACTATAATTAAGCTTTTTAATGGTTTAAAAATTGCGATTGTCGCAGTTAAAAATGCTTTTGCAATCTTAAATGCAGTTATGAAGGCAAATGCAATAGGATTAATAGTGGGAGCGATTGTAGCCCTTGTAGCAGGAATAATGTATCTTTGGAAAACTAATGAAGGCTTTAGAGACGCAGTTATCAAAATCTGGAATAAGATCAAGGAAGCGTTTCTTACTGCAAAAGAAGTCATAGTGACCGCATGGGAATCAATTGGAGATTTCTTCTCTGGTATTTGGGAAAGCATTGTCGATGGAGTAGATGGAGCGGTAACAGGCATACAGGAAAAATGGACAGCCTTCAAAGAATGGTTCTCGTTATTCTGGGAAGGGGTCAAGACGTTTGTTAGTGAAACATGGCAACTCTTAGTGAATTCAATACTTATGATCGTAGCTCCGTTTATCGGTATTCTTATGATGAATTGGCAACTACTTAAATCTGGTATGGATGAAATCTGGGCAGGAATACAGATGGTTGCTCAGGGAGCATGGGAGCTGATTAAGAATATTATACTAGGTCCTGTCTTATTAGTATTGGACTTAGTGACAGGTAACTTTGATCAAATGGGTAGCCATTTGTCCCAAATTTGGGAGAATATCAAAGGCGCAGCCTCTACAATATGGGCAGGAATAAAATCAATCTTTTCTGGAATTGTGAGTGCGATAGTTGACTTTACACAGGGGCATTTCGAGAATCTAAAAAATATTCTAGCAAATATTTGGAATAGTATAAAGGCAACTGCAGCCTCTATATGGCAAAGCATAAAAAATACGGTAACTAATTTGATTAGTAC
>NZ_JAFREL010000045.1 GCF_017377655.1 Candidatus Enterococcus ferrettii | reverse complement strand
CTCCATATTCGCGCCTTCTTTAATCGTTACTTGCGTTTTAATGAAAATTTCGCCTTTTTCTGGGGCACCAGGACGTCCCCACATGATGTTGCGATCCAATTCACCTTCGGATGAACCAAATTCACCGATTTGTACGCCGTTGGCGTCTGTTCCAGTTACCACTAGTACGATGCCATCCAAAACACGAGTAACGCCATGGCCAATATCGCCTTCAGCTTTGGCCGCAATCGGTTGAACATCCATAATGGTTTCACTGTATTCGTTGTAACGATCGGGTGTAATAATTTCGAAGGTCATACTTTCCACTAGTTCTTCTAACTCAACTGCTTCCGCACACATTTCTTCAATTTTACGTAAAATTAAAGTTGTTCCTTCAATTTTGGTCTCTTCGCCAAATTCTACTTTGTTAATCTTTAAATAATCACGACGAACTGAGCGAATCACTTTTTCTTCTACTTCCGCAACTGGTGCCTGCGGTGCAGGAGCGGCTGCTTGTTCTGGAGCAACTGGCATTGGTGCAGCTGGTGCTGCAACGCCCATTGATCCAGCAACAGACATAGGGACTTCTAAGTCAATGCCTTTTCCTTCAGCAATATGAATTTTGATGGTACCTCCTGTAAAAGGTGCTGCTGGTGATACAGGCGGTGCTGGGTGAACGGGTACTGCTGGAGCCATTGGTTCTTCTGCCACTTCTGGCTCTGCAGCAGCTTCTTCCACTTCCTTCACACCATCAAGAATTTCTCTTGTTAAAGGAATCAAAGCATCTGTGGTTTCCTTTAAAGTTGTGCCAAGTACTTGTTCGATTGTTAACGCATTTTCAGGAATTTCCAGCAAGCCTGAATCCTCTAAATCTTCAAAGATTGCTGGATCTTCTAAATCATCTGGTGCGATTACTTTGCCTGCTTCTGCACGGCAACATAATACTGCAGGATCTTTTGCATGTTCTTTCGCAGTTTCTGCTGTGATGGACATTCGTTAATTCCTCCTAATATTTTTCTTAATTTGTCGGTAATTTACGATATAACCTGTGCCCATCCGCCCGCAGTACATGATCTGTATGATGATAAACCGGAACTCCTAACCTAGGAGCTACACCCATGACGGTGTTCGTTCAATCAGAACAGGATCCAGTCATTACTACCTCGGCGCCTTGTTTCTTCAAGGACATTACCGTCTTCGCTTGACCTGGACATATACCTGGTAAGGCACACCTATATCTTCCGTTCACTTCTACCATTCGCTTGCAGCGCTCTGCAGCGACAACTTCGGCACCCATGTTATTCACGATTTCGGTCATCCGTTCTGCGGACCCTCCGCATTCGCAAATCAGCAAACCGACTTTGCGGTGTTCCTGTGGAAACGGCATAGCTACGAGCACGCCCCCACTTGTTTTAGTAATTGGCGTGGTTTCTTCCCCGCTGCGTCCAGTCATCGGTCCACCGATGACGATTTCACCATGAGGTTCTACATAGCCGCCCACATTGTTAATCAAAGTCTTGACGGGTGTTCCGATTGGCACATCTACAAAGACCGTTTCTTTTTGTTTTACACGTCCAGAAACAGTGACATCTTTGTCAATAAATGGTTTGCGGTCTTCAATGGCTTCTGCAATACGTTTGATGGTTTCAACATTGTCAATGACCGCACCGACTTCAGTCGGAAGTTGACCAGGTTCTAGAACAATATCCATGACTTCACGAACAATCATCCGTTCATCCCCTGCTGGATAAATATCCGGCAATTGATACACCTCAATATTTGCCACTTTCGAACTTGCTTTAAGTAACCGAACCACCAATGAGCGGTGCTTGCCCTTTACAGCAATTACACCTTTTGGCGCGTTTGTCATCTCCATACAATACTTCATTCCGCGAATTAGTTGATCAATGTGTTCATCCATTTGTTTAACATTATGTGCAAGCAACGCTTCACATTCCGCTCCATTAGCTATAAAGACTCCTTCTGGAATATCACAAGCTAATTTCAAGAACGTTGGAAAACCAGCACCACCAGCTCCAACCACACCGGCTTCTTCTACAGCCTTAATCATCGTGTCTGTTTCAGGGATCGGTAAATACCTGGAAAAGTCTTGTTCTTCATCAATCATTAGGACAACGCTTTCTTCGCTAACATCTACAACTTTTCCCGAAAAACTACTATGAATATTAGCCCCAAGACCATTTGGCTCCGCAACCAACTGGCCTCGTTTAACTATCTCACCGGCTTTGACAATCCCTTTGCAAGGAGCACCAACATGTTGTTTTAATGGTATAAGAATTTGTGTCAATTTATTTCACCTCCTGTATTTATAATGCCGCTATCTATATAGTAGAAATTAATAGCTCACGATTTGCGTTTGCTAATCGTTTCAAAATAGTAGTGTACTAGCAGATAACGAAGCTCCTCCTAGTACTTTGAACCAACAGTCAGCGGATTGTTTACGATTACTATATCGTTGCTGACTCTTTTGATTTCCATTCGACTTCCCCTGCTTTCTAAACAATGAAAGTCATACGGACACTTTGCAATTCATTTACGTTTGTAAAAAAAGGCACTAGTCTCTTGAATAGAAAGGGGTCCTTGTGAATAATATAATTTAGCAGTATCATTAAGTAAATCGCTAGTTTTTCAACTTATCCTTGAGAATCATTCAACAAAAAAGATTTAAGTGGTAGATCTTTGAAAAATACGAGTAAAGGCGGACGATAAATGGATACTAGAAAGTATAAAGTTTTGTTGACAGTAGTGGATTTGGGAAGCTTTACTAAAGCAGCAGAAGAGCTCGGGTATACGGTCTCAGGTATTTCTCATATGATGAATTCACTAGAAGAAGAAATCGGGTTTAAAATTTTATTTCGTTCTAAAAAAGGAGTAACCCTATCTCATGATGGGGCCGAACTTTTACCTATTTTACGTTCTATTATTAAATTAGAAGAAAAATACGAACAAACATTAAGCGAGATGCATGATCTGAATCAAGGGAGTATTCACATTGGAAGCTATCCCAGTGTTGCCAACCATTGGCTACCAAAAATTATTAAGCAATTTAATCATCAATACCCTAAAATAAGAATTAAAATAACTGAAGGAGTCAATCAAGAAATCTTAAAATTACTAGATGAGAAAAGAGTTGACTTTGGTTTTGCTAGTAGTCAAAATATTGGAAATTATAAATGGATTCCTCTAGGTACTGACCCAATGATCGCTGTTTTACCTTTGGATCATCCCAAAGCAGATAATGAATTTTACGACTTGAGAGATATTGAGCATGATGATTTTATCGTCACTGCTGGTGGAAATGACGAGGATGTTTCCAATTTATTGAGAAAATATTCACTTACTCCTAAAATCAGTTATCAAACCTTTGAGAATTATTCTGCTTTAGCCATGATTGAAGAGGGATTAGGTATGAGCGTGATGAATGAATTAATTACTAAAGGACGAAATGTTACGTTAGTTAAAAAGAAATTAAATCCACCAGCTTTTATTGAATTAGGTATTCTTTTGCCAAAAGATATTGTTACACCAGCAGTTGTGAAGTTTGTTGAGTATACTAAAAACTATTTTAAAGAACACCCTTCTATTTAGAAATTGGGAGGAAAAAACAAGTACTACATCCAAAAAACGCCCCTAACAAAACAATCAAATTCGATTACATTGTTAGGGGTGTCTCTTTTTTTAATTTCAATTTGATACTATAGATTAATTTGGGGATAATATTTCATTAGCATCTGATATTTTACCTTTGCAAGAAGAAACTTCATTTGATCTGGAATTATGGAATTTTGATTGTCCCAATATCATTCAGTTTGTAATCCCAACTATAAGGTTTTATGTTGGTTTGATTTGGTTTAATATAGATCGTTATCCATTTTTCATAGACCCCATCAGCAAAGTCATACTCATAATAACCTGATTGAACAGTATGAGTATTTATTGACGGCTTCTCGTTTATATCGCTAACAATATATCCATCATTTTGATAATAAGCAGGAATGATGGGTTCTAACTTAAGTAAACCATCATTATCTGCATCAATAAGCTCAATTACTATTGAATTAAAATCTACTTGATCATTATCTGTAGCATCGGTTAGTTCATATCCACTATTAACATGAGCATTGTAATTGATTGTATTGGTATTTTTGATTGTTAGATATCCTTCAGTTGGCGTAGTCAATATTTCTTTTTCGGCGGCTGATGTTACTGCCACTTGACGAATGTGCAATTTGACAGTTGCCTGTTCAACTATATAGGTAGTTGCGGCTTTAAACGTAGCATCTTTATATGTTACATCTGTTTTAGGATTACGATTTCCTGAAGCTACGTGAATAGACTCTAAGCCTGTACTATTAAACCCAGCTGGATAATCTGCTGCATTGTCCTCCAGATAAATTTGAACCTTTGTATTCTTTGGATAAGCTGTTCCCAATGAATGAGTCCATTCACCCGCCGCGTTTGCGTTCCCAGCTGCTGTTAATGGTCCATCGTTAACTGATAGATAGACCTTCGCGTTTGGTTCAACACCAGTAGCACTCAATGATTTATCCGTAGTCGTAATCTTTCCTTTAGTCAAATTTATTGGTGTAGGCGGTGTCACATCAATGACGGTTGTTTTATCAACATCACCAATCCAGCTAACTCCTCGAGTAGCTGTTCCTTCCATGTCAAAAGTTGCTTTCTGGAACTCGGTATCCGTGTATTTTGCGTAGCCATCGCTTTGAATTGCAAGAGGTCCACGGATGTTTCCATAAGTATCTTTAATTGATACTACTCCTTGACCAGGCAATGCCCATGAATCAGTCATAATAGCCACACCATTGCTATCAAATTGCCCAGTAGGTATTAACCCCAAGCTAACCCTTGTACGATATGATTTTTCTGCATCTGTTACATAATCCCAAACTACTTTAGGAGGTACATTTAATCCATTAATTCTACGGAATCCATTACTAGTGAAACTACTTTGCAAAGCATTATCACTTGACGTTATAGTTGGACCAACAGCAGTAAGATGCCCCACTTTTTCATAAACAAAGTCTGCTGGATTCGTTAAAGCGGTAGCATTCTTCCAAGTATTAATATCTGAATCCTTAATTCTAAATGTATTATTGTTAGAAATATTTAGAAAAGAGCGTGTATTATTGTTCCGGATTTCAAACATTTTTGGTGTATCTAATTCAAATAAGTTTCCGTTACCAGCCATAGATATAACGCCATCAGTAGTAGAGCCATAGATAAAAACTTCTGAATTTTTTTCAGCTGTAAATGTCATATCTGAATTAACGCTGCTATTGTTATAGTCTAGCTTAACAACTGAACCAT
This sequence comes from Candidatus Enterococcus ferrettii, assembly GCF_017377655.1. Taxonomy (GTDB): domain Bacteria; phylum Bacillota; class Bacilli; order Lactobacillales; family Enterococcaceae; genus Enterococcus_A; species Enterococcus_A ferrettii. The sequence goes on along the minus strand of NZ_JAFREL010000045.1, from coordinate 89,261 downwards.
TTCCTCGTGACAAAAGATTCACATGTGAATTTTCTTTAGCAATAAACTTTTTAGAAGGATACCTGTTGTTTAGCTCTGTCCCATCATAATTAGAGACAGCTCTTCCTTGCATGTTTGCATTATAATAGGAACCTTCCCCTACTGTAATCGTTGAATAATTATCATAAATTGCTGGATAACCAGTGCCAGTTGTAGTATTTCTCAAATAGACAAAAGCATTTTTCCCAATAGTAAATTCACCATTTATTCCAGTCGAACCATCAAGCTGTCGCGTTGTAAACCACACTACTGAATAGTTTTGTCCACAATTGGTTCCTTTCCAAACCGTATTATCCTCAACTACTATGCTACCTGTATAAAAGTTCTCAGCACCAGTAACCAATATATTATAACCATACATAGTCACTTCCGACTGATTCACTCTTGCCCAACGTCCTACAAATGTTGAATAATCCCTGTTTTCTCCTTCATACTTGCTTGCATCATAATCTGTAAAAACATTTCCAAATCTAAAATACCAATTCTTAGAAATATCGCCATCACCATGGATGCCATTATCCCCTCTAATTAGAGATTTACGATATGCAGCTTCTGATCCACCAGATCCAGAGTAATCGGTTGATTGAGCTGCTGTCAAATCGTGCATATGGAAAACTGATTGAGTTCCACTGGCTGGCTCAGCTATGGATAAATTTCTACGATAAAGTAAAAGTTTAAACCCACCCCCATCAATTTCGATTGAGCTTTTCCGTTTACCAATGTTTCCCGAGCCACTTGTTGGCGAATTAATATCATTCAACATAAGGATCTTCGTGACATCTTCATCCTGGTAAGCTTCTACAAATCCATATCCCCACTGATTCGCACTAGAAGTAGTTGAACTGAACGTATCTACAGTAACGACCTTTCCGCTCAATGGATCAAATCCATGCTTAGTGTTATAGGCATCATTTGCCGCAAGATAGGAGTCCTGAAAAAGTGCTTTATGGTCTTCAAAGCTTAAATCTCCAGAAATGCTGTCGGACATTGCTTTAACAGTTTTGGGTTTTACAGCAGATTCTGCCCCGAATAAGAAAATCGTTCCTAGTACTGCTATTGCTAAGATAATTGCTCCTATTTTATACCTGAATTTTACTTTCATTTTTTGGATCATCCCTTTCAGACCTACTTTTCAGCACAAAAACCATCGAAGCTTTTTTGTATAGCTGACACTTAACAACAATAAAACTCGGTTCAGATAACAGCTACAAATTAAGCATGCTGAATCCAAAATTCAGAAAGCTCACTGCCTAACTTGTAGCCTCTCCCCCATAAAGTGATAATTGTTTCGCCAGTAATGCCACCTTCTTCGAGCTTTCGTTTCAGTTTATTTATTAAGCAAGAGAGTTGACTCATGTTAGAAGGTGTTGATCCTTCCGGCCATAATCGTTCACATAATTCAACTCGTGAAAGAACGATACCTTTCGAGTATGCATTTAACAGGTTCTCAAAAAGTTTCTTTTCTGTCTTGGAAAGTCTAGATGTGAGCGGCTTTAATCCATCCTTCTCAGCATTTCCTAAAACTACGATCTTATTATTAATTATTTGCTTATCACGGAGCTCTTTTTGCAGTTCATGCAGTTTTTCCCGGATTTCTTCAAAGGTAGCGTCTTTCTTTAAGCTGCCAGACATTCCTTTTTCTTCCCAATAAGCGATTTCTTCATCATCCATTGTCTTTTCTACTATTCGTACTAAAAAAACTGGGTAATTTTTCAACTGATTCAGGATAAGATCAACTTCTTCGTTACACAACGTTTCGCTTAAAAACACCCAATGAAAATAAGTGAAAAATGAAGAGGATACATATTTTTGTAAATGGTATAGTAAATCTGTTGAACACAATGTTTCATAATTTAACCGTCTTAATTTCCCAATAATTCCTTCTTCTGATACTGTATTCTTTGTCAAAATCAATGCATGTTGCATTAGAATCACCTTCTCTTCTTGTTTTCTATAATTTTCTTTCCTTTTTCTGTGGATTCTTCATCCTCTGTATCCAACAGCACATTCCAAATAATAAACAATGTTACTGCGATACAAATGACTATTTGTATCCACAATTGATCAAAATAAGATTCAGCTAGCTTAATGCTGAATATAGCGAGTAAAAAACAAAGAACCAGTATTATGGCCAATTGAATTTGTTTCAGGTTTTGCTGGATGCGATAGACAGTCTCCAGCGGTACTCGTTTTTGACGTGCGACCTGACGTATCGTTTGTTTTTCCACTAACAACCAGATGATTTCGCGGTATAGTTTTCGTGCTTCAGGCTCCTTGCTAAAGAGAGAATAGGCAGCCTTGCTACGTTCCCTTTCTTTCCCCAACTTAAATAAGGTTGGATGCAGCAAGCGATCGTTATGTATAGACCAACGAAATATTTGTCGCCATTCTTCAACTGTTAAGTGCGGAAGAGTCAATACATCTAAAGTCAGCTCCAACGCTTCTAATTGATCTAGGCATGCTAAGATTTGTCGATAATCTCGAGAGATTACTTCCCAGGATGTGATAACTAAGTGATCACCTGATTGAGCGAAATTTAACAATGCCTGAAATTCGCTAGCAGGAGCGTCAATCTCCTCAATTTCCTGATTTCCATCAGAAAAAAGTTCTTCTATTGGATAATCCTCTAGCATGTCTAGCTGTCGATTAAATTGAGATCCTCGTGCATAACCAAGATTCATCATTCCTTACCCCTTCTATCTCAAATTTTCCCTTGTATACTTTTTTCGAGGTGGTACTGCTTTCTGAATCGGTCGTCTTTGTTCTTTCAGGCGAGATAAACGTACCAGCTTTATCTGGATATCTTTTTGATTCTTTATCAATGACATAATTAGATAACTGTGAACAATTAACGCGAGTCCTAATACCAGCAACAATAAATAGACCACCAAATTTCACTCTTCCTTCTATAATTAATCCCATTCGACTCATACTTATTAATCCAAGAATTATAAGCCTAATGCCATTCTTTTAAAAAAGGGAAACAGGATTGTCCTGAGTCCCTTTTTCAACATTAATTTTCTACAAGAGCCTTCAAGTTATCATCAATTGCTTTTAGTGTTGGATCAGTTGGAACTGCTCCTTGCCACCAAGCATCACGATATACATATTCTGCACAATTCACAGCTTCTACCTTAACTGAAATAGTAAAAGATGACTGATGATAAATTGGACTCAAGTTGCTATCGAGTTTAATTGAACTAAACAGAGGTTCTGTATTTTTCAATGGTTTCACAGCTTCTTTTGTATAGTAGTAATAGCCATCACCGCCATATTTCCAGTCCGCTGTATTTAAATGTTCCAATATTAAATCTGTTCCAACAGCAATTGGTAGTGCTTGTCTGCTTTGAGGATCATCCGCAACATCCACCTGTGTTTCCGGCAATACCATTACCCGAATAAATTGTTTGATGGTTCCAGTGTTTTTGACCGTTACTTTCTTTATTCTACTTTGATCTTTATGAATTTCTGTAATTGTCTCATCAAAGTCTTCATCAAGCTGTGTTTCTACTTGCCCGATTTGAAAATCAGTTGTTCGACGATCTTTAGCTGTCATTGCAGCATACACAAAGTAACTGCCACCAAGCAAAAGGAGGACGAGAACGATTGAAACAAGTAAATAACTCAGTTTTCGAGTCAATGTTTTTTTCCGTTTCATCTTACTCCTCCTTATTTATATAATTGATTTTGGTACATGCCATAGGCAAAATCAGTAGAATTAATTCCCCAATCAGAAAACAATTCCTTGGTAATATCATGCGCATCCATCTCAGGAACCAATTTATAAAACGCTCCTTTATACCGATTTAAATAGGCGGAATTTAAAGTAACGCTAGTCAATAAATTGGTTGAACTTTCTCCAGAATTAAGGACTTCTGAATAATAAAAGAAGCCGTCTTCGTAATACCAGTAGGCAGAGTCTGTACCAGATGGCTGCGTATTGCTATCGAAAACCTTTCCGCTGGTAAAATCTAGTTGAATTGCGGGCATCGGTTCTGGACGTGTTCCTTGATAAACATAAGGTAAGTCCTTCAGTACATAGTTTGCTTTATAATGCTTATCTGCGCTGATTTCATACGTCTTACCTATGATCCAAGTACTAGTATCATTTAAATTTATTGCCGGAAGAATCGGAGTTCCATAGGAGGTCAGATCGCCATTCCCGTTGCCGATACTATGATTATCCTTTACATCCGTTTCAAAACTGACAAATGATTCAGTTAATGATAGTCGTACAACTGCTGGAACTTCTCCATTATTTGTGACACGAATTTCTTTTGATTCCTTCGTTCCAGGAGCAAAATGACGAACCATATCGAGATCACCATCGATCTTTGCCGAAAGTTTTCTTTTATTCGCCTCGGTCCGATTTACTCGTTCATCATTGGAAGTAATCCAAGCATAAGTGCTACCCATTACCAATAATAGACTCAATAAAAGAGAGAAGAAGGCGAAGAATGCTTTGCTTTTGTAAAACACTCGCAGTAAATGGCGAAGTTTTTCACGTTGACTCATACTTCCTCCTCCTCCCGGCGTTTTTTCCATAAGAACAAGGCGATTAGAACTAATAATAATCCCGAAAGAAATTTGTAGACAATGTGTTCACCCGTTTGGGGCAACCGCTTTCCGTTTGACTGAACACTTGGTTTTGTTTTCGGTAAAGTTTGTTTTTCAATAGAAGGCGTAGGTTCTTCAGGTACAGAGGGTTTAGTTGGCTCGATCGGCTGATCCTTTGTCCCTACAAATGTCCAGTAGAAGTTCAACGCGCTTTTTTCCCGCAAATTTTCATTTGTTAATTGGGAATCTACCGCGAATTCAGCGATCATCAGTTTATCTGTTCCATACTTACATACTCCTAATTCCAATGGGACTTTACTCCAATCTTTACCGCTATCACCTAATAGCGAACCTTGGTAGATTTGTTCGCCATCCAAAGTTAAGGTCATGGTTATGTGGTTTTTCCAATCTAACGATCCGGTTGAGTCTATTTCTTCAACCAGCATGCCTAAAGAAAAGGGGGCTTCTAAGTCCAAACTACGAATAGTTATTTCTTTCTTGTACACATCTCCTGGGAGAATATCCACTAAATCAATGTAATACTCTCCCTCAGATGTGGCATACATTCCTTCAGAATCCCCGATCACCATGCCGGGAGGAAGTGCTTTTGCTGCTTGTACTGAGTACGTACCGCAAAAGAAGAAACAGAAACACAGGATGCTGCTTACTACTGTTGTAAGTTTTCTCAACATCTGCCACTTCTCCCTTCCTTTCATGGTGTCCTTTTCAATTAAATGCCTGCTTTAAGTTTGTTCACAATTAGTAAAGTATCACCCGTTGGTGCTGAACCTTCACCTAAGTTCCAACCTGCTGTGTCAATTAGTGCATCCGCATTTGCTTGGACAGCTTCCATTTTCACAATCAAATCATACGAAGCATTGGTGTATTCAGTACCCATTGCGCTTTCAAAGACTAGTTTTTCTAATAAATTCTTCGTTGTTTCGCCTGATTTCACTGGTACTGTGTAATAGAACCAGCCATCATCTGCGTTATAAACCCATTTATTACTGTCTAAAGCAGTCGTATTTGTCATATCCGCGCTGTACCCAATACGGATATTATTCTTGCCTAAACCATTTGTATCTGCTTGAACGCCTTTATTGCCGGTTGCAGTTGGGATTTGATCTGCTACTGTTGCTGGGGTTACCGCTGGAAGACCAGCCGCATTGGTATAACCTAGTCCACCGAAAGTATAGTCATAATCTACGCTGTAACGAACACCGTCAGTACCAAGCAATGCGCGACCTGTCGCTGCACCATCTTCATCTGGTAGAGAAGATTTTGCCCAGTTAACAGCTGTATTCTTATAGCCATTTTCATAGTAACCGTATTTCACATTACTTAAGGTAAAGTTCCAGTCTTTTGCATCAAGGCTACTGTTTTCATTGTTCACTGCGATATCAAAGCTCATTGCTTGATACTTGTTTTTGCTTGCATCATAGCCGACATCGCCAGGATTTTTCCCAGAGTTATCTGCATGGGTAAAGTATTCATGCATTAGTTTAGATTCATAACTGATTTTTTCAACGCCAGTAACTGCGTCGACTGTTTTTCCACCCTTAACCAATAGCTTCACGTTGTCGTCTGCTGGCGTTGCTAAGCCGGTAATCTGACTCGCAGGTACAATAATAAAACCATCTTTGTAGGTTTGATCCCCATTAAAGTTGATCGGCATATGTTTGTTCAAACCTGAATCGTTCGCCACGTAAGTATATTTCGCTCCCGTAACTGAACTTGCATCATACTTTTCAGCACCTAATTTATCCAAATGCTTCAACACTTCTTCGTAAGATACACGAACAAATACACTCGCCGTACCTGTATTCGATACAGCTACTTCTTTGGTTGCTTCTGTTCCTGGTACCAATGGTTTTGGTTCCCAAGTTTCTTTCACCGTTACACTGTTGTCATTAACCGCTGCTGATTCTGCCCGGTTAATCCGTTGATCCTGCGCAGTAATCCAGGCAAACGTCCCGGAGATGGCTGCGATTAACGCTAGAGCTGCTGCTGCTGCCATCAGCTTTTTCTTCTTACTATTCTTCTTCATTTCTTTTCCTCCTATACATCCTTTTTTTACTTTTATATAAATACTTGTAAATACAAGCAGTTATACCCCTCTTGGATAATTCTTTTGTTTCATTGGTTTTCTCGCTGGTTCCGGCTGTAGAAAATAAGCTTTCAGAACTAGGAAGAACCCGAATGTTGATAAGACACACACTAAACACAACCACAGATTTTCCTGAACAAAGTTCAGGACACCACCCATTTTCGGAATCACAAAGGTTACTTTTCCGTAGACTCGGTCTGCCGAAATCGGTGGGTCCTTACTGTTGTTGGCATCCCCTTTAGTAACAATATAGTCGCCTTTTTCCCCATTTAGTTCATCTAGCCGCTCCACCATTCTGTGGGTTAGGTAACGATCCCCATCTCCAACTTGGAAGGTAACGATGTCGCCTTCTTTCACCTGACTGCCGTCGACCATTTTCACTAGTACGATGTCTCCCGCATAGAATCCTTTTGAAGACGAATCTGGTTGTGGCGCCATTGAGTTGGTCAAGACTTGGTAGAAGCGATAGCCAAAGATAGCAGCATCGGATTTTTCACTAAAAGCAAACATCAAAGAGCTCAACAGAATTCCGATCGTTAAGGTGTAAAAGAACAAGTTATACACGAACAGGAATATCTTGCGATTTGTAGACTTTTTTGCTTCCTGTAAAGGTTGCCCCCCTTGTTGAGCAGGTGCTGGCCGTTGAGGTCGCGCCCTTGGCGGTGGTGTCCGCTGCCGTTCATAACCGTAATTAGCCGGCCGTGGATTCCCATAACGTTCTGGTACACCTCGCGCTGGATAAGGATCGTATTGAGATTGCGCTATTCGCCGTTGTTCTTCCGCTTCACGATTCCGATTAGCTGGTCTTTGAGGTGGATATGGTCTTCTGTCGTCATAGTCCTCTTGATAGCCCCCCCTTCTAGGTGGTCGACGATTGGAAGGGGCTCGTTCGCGATAGAGTGGTTCGTCAAAATCATAGTCATGATTTCGATATTCACGTTGTTTCGACATATCTCCCCTTCTTTCATTGAACAATTCGATTGCCTGTCAGTTGCTTTGCTGGCCGTTGAGCGGCAGGCGGAACAACAATTACCGGTTGCTTTGTTTGATTGACCCGAAGTTTTTGTTCACTGCTCTCACTGAAATACTCAGGCACCTGTTTTTCTTCTACACTAGCATCTAGTTTGACCTGATCAGTAGCTGCTTTTTCTTGTTCCACTTCATCATTTGTTGCTAGATCCTGATCATAGGAGGCTAAATTATACGCTTCGATCAAGGCAATCAATTTCTTATCATAGGCAGTATCCGTTGCGTATTTCCCAGTTAAGGCTTTCGCTGCTTCTTGGAAGGTTGCGGCATTTGACTTCCATGTTCCTTGATAAAAACCAACATTTCCTGAAAGTCCCTTTTTCAAAAGGGCAGCATAATCTTCCAATGAGTCTTTATAGCTGGGATACTGGCGAAAAGCTGAATGGATCGTATAGAGCTGTCCGCTGCCTTCATCCTCCTGGGTACTAAAGGACACTTGCTTTCCTTGATAACTGCCTTTAATCCCAAACAAATTATGATACGGCGGACGAGCCAATTGACTGTTTCCAGATCCGGTTTCTAAAATTGCCTGTGCGATCATCACTGAGGCATATAGGTCTTCGTTCCAGGCAATCGCCTGAGCATCTTTTCCAATTGTTTGGATGAATTCTTCGGTCGTTTGATTTTTTGTCACCGAAATCTGGTAATTCTCTTCTACCTTCGTTGCAGGTACTACGGATATCTGATCTTTGTCACCTGCTTCTGGAACTACCTGTGACGCAACTGCAAGTGACTCTTCTGTTGCCTTTTCTGATTCCTTCGATGTAGTTATTGAAGCAGTCGGTTTCCATTCTACCGACTCACTTTCCTTAATTTCTTCCGTAGAAAAATCTACTGAAGAACTAGTTGATGCTATTGATTTTCCACTAGTTGTACTGGCAGCGGTGTTACTAGTTGCCATACTAGATACGGACCCCTGTTGAGACGAAAATAATTCCTTCGTTTCAGCTGATACGATCTGCTCTATTTGTGTTTGATAACCAATAATGATAAAAATGCCAGTAACTAAACTACCAAGTAAGATCTTACCCTTCATTAAGGGGTCCGCCTTTCTTGTGGACGTGGTTGAGGTCGTTCTCTCGGTTTTCTTGGTCTCGCTGCCGCTTGTTGAAGTTTCAATAGAACACTGTGATAATGCAAAGCTGTCATTCGTAAATAAATAGCTAATATCATCAATAACAGTAGTAAAAATAATTGGCTGACCGTTACAACCTCTTGAAAATCGGTAAAGTAGAAGAAGATTCCTAATACAACAACTCCCAAAAGAACAACCAAAGAGAAGAGCCAGTATACCCAGTACCAAAAGGAGTACCATTCAATTTTTTCTTGTAATGTCTTCATGCTTATTTGTTCCCCTCTTCGACAATTCCTAAAATTTGTTTTTCTGAAACCAAACCAAAAATTCGGCTATCTTTCGAAATGGCCCGATTATCTCCGAGAACAAAATAATACTTTGGAGGGATTGGCTGATCATATCTATCGTCCCAATCAAATCGCTCCGTTTCATGCGAAAATTTATCAGCTATTAATTCTTCGTTAATAAATAATTGTCCATTCGCAAAATCAATTTTCTCTCCTGGTAATCCAACAACTCTTTTTAGGTATAATGCATCAGGATCATTAGGAGGATGAAGAACCACCACATCAAAACGCTTCGGCTTATGATGTGCCTTCACCTGAACCAATTCCTGCTCCAAAAATGTTGGATTCATGGATTCTCCATTAACAGAGTATTTAGGATACAAATGGTTATAAGCACGAAATAAACTGAAAAAAAATACGTAGCCAATAACTAACAAACCAATAAATTGAATTGAACTATTCTTATGAAAAAAATTACTACGCTTTTTTCCTCAGCCTACCTCCTGAGCTTTGCTAGCAGATATATCTTTATGCTCTCTTACAAATTTTTCTAAAATTGAGCTTTCACCCTGTAAAAGATCAAAGTAAGCAGCTTTACTCAAAAGATTGTCATAGTCCATTTTCATCAATTTGACATATGGTTTTCTAAACCAAGGCCTAGCATGAACTTTCGCTCGTGATTCAATTACTTGGCATTCATACAAAACAAAATGAATGTCTCGGGTAGAAAGATTTGCTTTAATTTGTTTGACCTGATCTCTTTCATAGATCAGCTTATTTCCAGTAACAGTCATCTTTTCAGTCTTATTAATTAACTCACCGTTCAAATTCCACATTTGTTCAAGAAAACGGGCCTTCTGCAGCAAATGGGTGTACTCACGTAAACTAATCGTTAATTGTTTATCCCAATCACTTTCTTCTTTTGTGTAATCCTGGTCGAAATATTGAATACCACTGTGTAGCATAGACAGCTCTAACTTTTCGATGACCATCTCAAGTTTCTGATTGACTGCCCTTAAACGAGCCTTACTTTGACTTTCCTGTCGTACATTTTCTTCTTGAATAGGATTGATCGCCATTCTTATTTCTTCTGTTTCAGCCTGTTCAACAACAACCGAATTTTCGCTTGTTGTTTCCTTTATCTGCTGTTCTGCTAAATCTCTTATCAATTGTTCTGCGTGCTTAACCGTATCTGATTCTAGAAGTGTGAATTGTTGCTTCAAGCTTTCTTCTAGACGAACAGCAAACGGAAAACCAGTTTCTTGATAAAGCAAAGGGATAAAATCAATGCGAAACATTTGTTTCCCGTATTTAGGTGGTTCTGTCTGAATCTTTGTCCAAGCGAATTGTGGAAAAAACTGATGAATCGCCTGCCAAAAATCTGACCAATTAAATCCATCTGCACTTACTAAAAGCTCAACATGATAGCTGCTGTCCATAAACTTAAATAACTGTTGAAAATGTTGATTTATTTTTTCCCTCTGTTCGTTACTCAATGTCCCATGAGGTGCAAAAAGATATTCACATGTCTTTTCGATTTCTGCTAAAATCGGCAGCGAAATTAACTCATCCTGCATCATAGGAGCTGGTGCAGGATATAGGGTCACTTGACTCTCGAATTGCATTACCAATGCTCACCCTTTCCACTACTCATCTTCCAACAGTGCATCACTGTTAGCTAATAAACGCACAAAGAATTGTGTAGTCTCCTCTTGCACAGATCGTAGACGTTTCCGATAGTTTTTTATTTCTTGCTTCATCACGCGCAACTCAAGAGAAGCATCATGAATTACTTGATGGGCTTCTTGTTCGGCCTGACTTCGAATTCCTTTAGCTTCAAATTCTGCACGTTCCAGTATGGCACGTTCTTGTTTTTTTGTTTCAATCAAAATAGTTGCCAATTCAGCTTTCATTTCTTCGTTGTCTATTTGAGTTTTTTTCAACTCTTCAATTTGTAAATGCGCCTGCATCAACGTTTCCGATTGATCTTTTTGATTATTTTGAAGTTGAGTCGTTAATTGCTTGTTTTGATTACTTATTTGATCTAACTGTCTCTCATAATCTTTTTTTTGATCTAGCATTTGTTGTTTGACCTGTTTTTGCAGCTCTTGGACTGCCTTTTCTTTATCCATTTGCTGGTCATGTATTTTTTGTTCCTTTTCCGTTAAACTAGAAGCCATGTTCGTCATTTCAGTATGTTTAGTTTCTAGTTGATATTTCAGCTGGGCTACGGTTTCCTCTAAACGTTCAATCTCTTGGTTGACCATTGAGTCCGACTGTACTGTCGAATCATCTTCAATGCCTCGGGAGGATTTTATTTGCTCTTCATTGTCATATCGGCGGTCGTGGCGCCCGTCAATATTCGCTCTTCTTCTCTGCCTTTCCCGTTCATTTGGTTCATAATCAATGTAGGTTTCCATCGAACGTTCATAGCTATCTTCTGGATATGAATCATATCCATATTCTCCTTCATACCCTTCGTTATCATACTCATCATAAAAATAATCATCTTGTTGCGGCTCATGATAGGTGTCTCTTTTCTGCTTGCCTAATCCGAACATGCAGGCTCCTCCTTTGTTTCTTTAAAGATCTGTAACTTTCTAATAATTTCCTACTAATCTCACCCCTTTTCCTAGGTCCGTGATATACTTTTAACAAGGAAAGAATTGATTTTCTTTCTTAGTTTTAGGAAGACTAGGAAAATTATTAGAGAGATTGATTAGGCAATAAAAAAAGCTACCATTTGACGGTAACTGACGGTTTAAAAGTTTATTTTTTATTTTTAAAATCGGTTAAATCATGTCATTTTATCCGGGAAAATATTAGTAAATAGATTTATGACACGAAAAACTTAATAAGTTTTAATTTTTCAACGCACACTATACAGTAAGCGCTTTCTTTCTAAAAAATAAAAAAAGACCCACTATGACGTGTTTCAAATCTTTTTGAAAACGTTTTAGCTGATTCTTTTTTCCATTTTTGCAATAACTTGAATCCGCTGCTCTATCAATGAGCTCGCGTATGTATCCAAAGTCATCTGTGTAGAACTGTGACCCATCAAGGCACTCACACTAACAACATCCCCATTGCTTTCAAGACAACGAGTTGCAAATGTGTGACGAAGCTGATGAAAATGGATTTTATCCAACCCCGCCTTCATTCGCATCCTATGGAAACGATAGGTCAAAAGGCGTGGTTCAATTGGTTTTTGCTTATTTGAAGCAACGAAAGCACTTGAAGATTGGGCTTTTTGTTGAAGTAATATCTGCTTTATTGTATCGCTCATTGGGATAGTTCGGGTCGCAGATTGAGTCTTAGAGTCTGTATAAATCAATGTTGTTTTACATTCCCCCAATACACTCAGAGTTCTTTGATAAGTCGCCTTGATATGAATCAGATTGTTTTGAAAATCAATATCCTTCCAGCTTAGGGCTGAAATTTCACCAATTCGTAAGCCAGCATGAAGAGCTAAAAGTATAGGTAGACCATTTCCATCTTTTTCAGTTACAGCTGCTTTTTCTAGTTGATGCTGCTCTTGTAACGTGAGAGACTGATTGTTTTCTTTAATTACTTTTGGAAGTTTAACGGATGTAAATGGATTTTCTTTAATAAGTTTTTTACGGATAGCTAGATTTAAACATTGGTTCACAATGCGAAAGATAGACTGAATTGTTGAAGCCTTTAACTTTCGGTCTTTAAGTGATTGAAGTAAATTCTCTGCAAGTTCTTCATTCAACTCATTTAAACCATATTGTCCAATTTCTGAAAGTACATAGTAATTCAATTTATGTTTATAGTTCGCATATGTCGATTGCTTAACGCCTACATTTGTTTCATTTAGCCAAATATCTCCCCATTCCTGAAAAGAAATAGCAGAATTACCCTGAACTTCCTGAATTAGTTGATATTTCAACTTTAATGGGTAAAGCTTCTCACGAACTGCTTTAAGAGTTTTACCATAAACTGAAGCATATTTTGTTTTACCATTGGCTTTTTTTCCAATTGGGTACCTCCCTTCCCATCTTTTATCTTTTCTGCGATAAATATTTTCGCCTCTGCGCATGTTTTTCTCCTTTCCTAAAACTCGACGGTAATTTTGACGGTAAATAGATTTTTGTTGGTTTTCGAAGTTCTATCAGCTTCCTAAATCAGTTTTTTGCGTTTCCTAAGAGTCAAAAATTTATTTTGATTATTTTTTAAAAAGATATTGCGTATTTTTTCTTCGTAATCTATAATAAAAAACGTGAACAAGAGAAAAAATAAACAAGCGTCTTTTCAAAACCTCCTTCTTCCTAGTCTTCCTAAAACTAAGAAATCCATATCCTTTTATCAGTAAAAGATTTTCTATTTCAAAGTACCATAAGTTAGATAAGCAACCTCTATTACTCAAAAACTTATTATATAATTACCCCACAACTTTATCATTGTTTTTTCGTTATATTCATTTGTAAATCATCAAAAACCCAAAAGTGATCAATTTAATTTGACATATGTATATATTGGAGTAACTGGACTTTTTTTAGTATCCGATTCTCTCCTGCTATCTAATTACAAACCTAAAAAAAGCAACTTTTTTAAAAATTAATTCGCCGAAAAGCCCCCTTCTAGTTATTAACATCTCTCTTTGAATTCCCTTATGGTAATAGATAAATTGATCATTCAAAATTAAATATTCATAAACATCATATTTTTGCTTTTCGTTAATCATAGACAGGCTTTCTTTCAGTATTTTCTTTCTTAAAACGCAAAAAAACAGACAATACACAATCATGTATTGTCTGCTAGAGTGTCTATTTTATATTAAATGTGGATTGGCATTCCAAGAGCTAACTCAGAAGCATCCATCACAATTTCCCCTAACGATGGGTGTGGGTGAATAGTTAATGCAATATCTTCTGCATTCATCCCTGATTCAATCGCCAATGCTAATTCGGAAACCATGTCGCTGGCACCCACGCCAGCAATTTGTGCACCGATAATTACATTGTCTTCAACAGTAGTCACTAAACGGATAAATCCTTCTGTTTTAGCTAAGGACAACGCACGGCCGTTCCCAGAGAATGGGAATTTGAAAGCTTTTGCTTCAAGTCCTGCTTCTTTAGCTTCCTTAATAGTCATACCAACAGAAGCTAACTCTGGATCAGTAAAGGCAACAGCTGGCATTGCTTTATAGTCTACAGCTACTTTCTTACCAGAAATGGCCTCAGCAGCAATTTTTGCTTCATAGCTAGCTTTGTGAGCTAGCGCTGCTCCAGGTACAATATCCCCGATCGCGTAAATATTTGGAATATTGGTACGCCCTTGTTTGTCCACTTGAATTAGTCCGCGTTCGTTCATTTCAACACCAGCTTGTTCTAATCCCATATCATTTGTGTTAGGTCGACGGCCAACAGTTACCATTACGTAATCTGCATCGACAGTTTCTTCCTTGCCGTCTACTTCATAACGGACGGTTACACTATCACCATTGTCAACGGCTTCACGAGCCATTGCTGAGGTAACAATTTTAACACTTTTTTTCTTAAAGTCTTCTTCAACAATTTTTACCATATCTTTTTCATAAGTAGGTAAAATCTGAGGTGTTCCTTCAATAATCGTTACTTCAGAGCCTAAGTTAGCATACGCTGCACCTAGCTCTGCACCTATGACGCCGCCACCAATGATGACGAATTTTTTAGGTACTTCTTTTAGTGATAAACCGCCAGTTGAATCTAATACTCGTCCACCAAATTTGAAGCCTGGGATTTCGATTGGTCGTGATCCAGTCGCGATAATCGCATTGTTAAATGAATAAGTTTGCGCAGAATCTGGGTGGATCACGCGCAACGTTTTATCATCCACAAAGAAGGCTTCTCCTTCAATAATTTCAACTTTGTGTTTCTTCAATAGGAATTTTACGCCAGAAGTTAATTTGTTAACCACGCCGTTTTCTTTCCACTCTTGAGTCTTTTCAAAATCTAACTTAACGTTTTCGGCAGTCACACCAAAGGTTGAAGAATCTAATGCTTCCTGATAGTGATGTCCTGCTGAAATCAAAGCTTTCGAAGGGATACACCCAACATTCAGGCAGACACCCCCAATAAATTCCCGTTCAATAATCGCAACTGTTTGTCCCATTTCAGCGGCCCGGATAGCGGCAACATATCCGCCAGGCCCGGAACCGATAACGACTGTGTCTAATTCAATAGCAAAATCTCCAACTACCATGTTTCTATCATCCTTCCATTAGTAATAATTCTGGTTCAGCCAATAGACGTTTGATGTTATTCATGGCTTGTTGAGCAGTTGCACCATCCACGATACGATGGTCAAAGCTTAGTGACAGTTTCATTACTCGACCAACAGCCAATTCACCTTCAGCGTTTACGATTGGTTGTTGAGCAATTGTACCCACACCTAAGATAGCTACTTCAGGGTAGTTAATTACTGGTGTAAAGAAACCACCGCCTACTGAACCGATATTTGAAATTGTGATTGTTCCATTACGCATATCATCTGCGGAAAGTTTGCCTTCATGAGCCATAGCTGCTTTTTCGTTAATTTCATCAGCAATTGCAAACATGCCTTTCATGTTAGCATTCTTGATATTTGGTACATACAAACCAGCGTCCGTATCAGTTGCGATACCGATATTGTAATAGTTTTTATAAACAATTTCTTGCGCTTCATCATCAATTGAGGCATTCAAGACTGGATATTTCTTCACTGTTGCTGTCAACGCTTTTACAACGTACGGCAAGAATGTTAACTTCGTACCATTATCAGCTGCAACTTGTTTAAATTTCTTACGATGATCCCAAAGTTTTGATACTTCAACTTCATCATGTAAGGTTACGTGAGGTGCAGTGTGTTTACTATTAACCATTGCTTTAGAAATTGCTTTGCGCATTGGTGTTAGCTTTTCACGAGTTTCCATTTCTCCCATGTTAGAAGTGAATGGTTTAGCTGGCGCTGCTGGTTTAGCTGACTCACTTGCAGCTTGTGGTGCTGTGTCTTCTTGCGCCGCTTCTTGACTTTCAGCAGTTACACTCGCTTGTTGGCCACCAGATGCAAAAGTATCAATATCTTCTTTAGTCACCCGTCCGCCTTTACCCGTTGCACTTACCTGAGTAATATCAACATCTTTTTCGCGAGCATATTGACGAACAGAAGGCATAGCCAAAACACGTTTATCTGGATCAGATGCTTGCACGACCGGTCCTGCTTCAGCAGAAGTCTCAACTGCTTCGGTCGTTTTACTTGTTTCAGCCGATCCTGTAGTTGCTGTATCGCTGTTGTGTCCAGGTGCATCAATTTCAACTAAAACATCACCAACATTTGCAACTGTTCCTTCATCAACAATAATCTTTTTGATTGTTCCGGTCACTGGAGATGGAATTTCTTCGACAGATTTATCATTTTGTACTTCTAATAACGTATCGTCTTCTTCGATCTTGTCACCATTTTTAACAAACCATTTGACGATTTCGCCTTCCGCAATTCCTTCACCAATATCTGGTAGTTTAAATTGGAAGATTCCTCCACCTTCATTACTGCTTTCAGCCTCGGTTGGCTCAGCCGCTGGATGGGCTGGTGTTTGCGCTTCAGCAGGTGCTGGTGTTTCTTCTTTACTGTCGTCCTCATGTCCAGGAGCATCGATTTCAACTAAGATATCCCCAACATTTGCGACTGTTCCTTCGTCAACTACAATCTTTTTAATTGTTCCTGTTACTGGAGATGGAATTTCCTCCACAGATTTATCATTTTGTACTTCTAGTAATGTATCGTCTTCTTCGATTTTATCGCCAGGTTTCACAAACCACTTAACGATTTCACCTTCTGCGATACCTTCGCCAATGTCTGGCAGCTTAAATTGGAAAGCCATGTTTGTATTCGCTCCTTTTCTTAAAACTCTACGATTTCTTTCACTTTTGCTTCGATATCTGCTGCATTAGGAAGCCAGATGCCTTCTGCTTGTCCAAATGGGAAAATCGTATCTGGAGCAGAAACACGTCCAATTGGTGCTTCTAATGAAAGAATAGCACGTTCGGAAATTTCGGAAATGACTTGAGCAGAAACACCTGCTTGTTTTTGGGCCTCTTGGACAACGACTACCCGACCAGTTTTTTCAACTGATTTGATAATTGTTTCCACATCCAACGGTGCAACTGTACGTAAATCAATGATTTCAGCATTAATATTTTCTTTTGCTAAATTGTCAGCTGCTTTGATTGCTTCACGAACCATCGCTCCATAAGTAATGATAGATACATCAGAACCTTCTCTTGTTACAGCTGCTTTATCCAATGGTACTTCATAAATACCTTCAGGCACTTCCTCACGGAACGAGCGGTATAACTTCATGTGCTCCAAGAACACCACTGGGTCGTTGTTGCGGATAGACGCAATCAATAAACCTTTTGCATCATATGGATTTGATGGAATAACCACACGTAAACCTGGAGATTGAGCCATTAGTCCTTCTAAGTTATCTGAATGAAGCTCAGGAGTGTGCACGCCGCCCCCGAATGGTGCACGAACAGTCACTGGTAAATTGCGAGTGTTGCCCATACGATAACGAGTACGTGCCATTTGGCCTACGATTTCGTCCATGGTCTCAAAAACGAATCCAAAGAATTGAATTTCAGGAACTGGACGGAATCCTTCAAGAGCTAAACCAAAAGCTAAGCCGCCAATACCTGATTCAGCAAGAGGAGTATCGAATACTTTTTCTTCACCAAATTTATCTTGTAGTCCCTCTGTTGCCCGGAAAACTCCGCCATTTTTACCAACGTCTTCACCGAAAACTAGGACATCGTCATCTTTTTCAAGCATCAGAGCTAAGGCATCTGTAATTGCTTGGATCATTGTTTTTTGTGCCATTTTTATTTCGACTCCTTCGCTTCATAAATTTCAATTTGTTCTTTAATGTTTTGTGGTTGAACTTCATACATATTTTTCAAGAAATCAGATACTTTTTGTTTTGGTGCTCGGTCAGCATCAGCAATCGCTTGCTTAATTTCTTCTTTCGTTTGTTCAATCACTTGTTCTTCTTTTTCTTCACTCCATAAGCCTTTTTCCGTTAAATAGTTGCGGAAGCGAACCAATGGATCTTTTTGCTGCCATTCGTCATCCATGTCTTTTGTACGGTAACGAGTTGGGTCATCCCCTGATAAAGTATGTGGACCATAACGATAAGTCAACGCCTCGATTAAAACTGGACCATTTCCGTTTGCTGCCCATTCACGAGCCATTTTAGAAACAGTGTACATTGCTAACGGGTCCATTCCATCTACTTGGATGCCCGGGATTCCAGCTGCAACTGCTTTTTGAGCTAGTGTTGCTGCTGCGGTTTGTTTCTCACGCGGGGTTGAAATCGCAAAACCATTATTTTGAATATAGAAAACTGCATTTGCATGATATGCGCCTGCAAAGTTGATTGCTTCATAGAAATCACCTTGAGAAGATCCACCGTCACCAGTGTACGTGAAGACAACGTTCTTTTTCTTCCGCTTCTTCAAGCCTAGTGCCACACCGGCCGCTTGCACATACTGCGCACCAATAATGATTTGTGGTGGTAGTGCTTGCAAATCATCAGCGTATAAGTTTCCGGCAACATGACCGCGAGACCATAGGAAAGCTTCAGACAATGGAAGTCCATGTTGAACAAGTTGAGGTACATCACGATAACCTGGAAGTAAAACATCTTCCTTTTCAAAAGCGAAGTGGCTAGCAAGTTGACTTGCTTCTTGTCCTGCTGTTGGTGCATAGAAGCCAAGGCGTCCTTGACGATTCAATGCTGTTGAACGTTGATCCAATACACGAGACCAAACCATTCTTGTCATCAATTCTACTAATTCTTCGTCGGTTAACTCAGGAATCAAATCCTCATTTACGACTTTCCCCTCTTGATCAAGTGCCTGATATACTGGAAAATCTGCGTTGATTTTTTCCAATAAGGCTTCAAAATCAATTGCATTCTTTTTCTCTGCCATGTTGTAACACAATCCTCTCTTTAAGTCTTTAGAAAGTAATACAGACCTTCAATCTGTATCATTGTTCTGTTGCTTACATATCTAAAGTAACATTTTTATTACTGAAAGACAACCAATATGCTGTAGTATTTTGAAGAAAAAGAAGCGATTTTCTCCAGCGAATTGTGACAAAAAAAACAAACTCTTCTAATTTCAAGTTTCTTTTTCTTTAAATACTGAAAACGTTCTACTTAATCTCTTGCCTAAAGGATCGCTATATCAAGGTTCTTTAATTATCTTATGTTAAGTAATTTCCATGTGAAATTAGAAACGATCTAAACTAGTAGTCATTATTGCAAATACAAAAAAAGAAACAGAGTAACGAAATTCGTTACTCTGTTACAATTAGATCCATTCTTTTGCAATTTTTATATAAAGGAACTTAGCAAATTGAACTGCAGCCATATATGCAGCCACAATCCCTACAAACCAAATCCAGTAGCTAGCAGGTAATTGCACAAATTCAAATTGTTCGCGGAATGGTGATAAAACAATAATCATTCCTAAAACGACTGCAGCCATGATACTGCTAAAAACTGGCAAGGAAGGTCGACTTTGAATGAATGGAACTTTTCGGGTTCTTACCATCAGTACGACTAAAGCTTGTGTCGCTAATCCAACCATGAACCAGCCGGTTTGGAATAAGCTTTGATTTGCTACCGTATTTGCCCCAAATACAAACCACATAACTAGGAAAGTAATTACATCGAAAATGGAGCTGACTGGACCAATACAGACAGTAAATTTCATTAGTCCTTTCGTTTCCCATTTCGTTGGTGTTAATAACTCCTCATCGTCTACGTTGTCCCAAGGTATAGTCAGTTGAGCAAAATCATAAATCAAGTTTTGCAATAGCAACTGTAAAGAAAGCATTGGCAGAAATGGTAAGAAAGCACTAGCAATTAAGATTGAGAACACATTTCCAAAATTGGAACTGATGGTAATCTTAATATATTTCATCATGTTACTAAATACTCGTCGGCCTTCGATTACACCACTTTCTAATACATCCAAGCTTTTTTCTAAAAGAATAATTGAACTAGCATCCTTTGTAATGTCCGCAGCAGTATCTACTGAAATACCTACATCGGCTTTTCGTAATGCAGGTGCATCGTTAATACCATCGCCCATAAAGCCAACTGTGTGACCTTTTGTTTGTAAGGATTCAATAATTCTAGCTTTTTGCATAGGATTCAATTTAGCAAATAAGTGAATTTTATCTACAGCCTGTTGTAGTTCTTCATCACTCATCTGATCCACTTGATTACCTAGAACAAATTTATCTGCATCAATTCCAACATCTTGGCAAACTTTTTGAGCTACAATTGCGTTGTCACCCGTCAAAACTTTTACATCCACTCCATGTTCATGTAAAGAAGAGATAGCCGTAATCGCAGATTCTTTTGCAGGGTCCAAGAAGCCCATGAATCCGATTAGAGTCATATCTCTTTCGTCTTCTGTGCTATAAACTGCTTCATCATGAGCATCCCGTTTTATAGCTACAGTGATCACCCGCATCCCTTGACGATTCATGCGCTCATTAACCTGTTGTAATTCCTGATGCAGTTCTTTAGTAAATTCCAATACCTCTCCATCAATTTCAACATATTTACAAATCGAAGCCATTTCCTCAACGGCACCTTTTGTAATCATCCACTGATGCTTATCAGCTTTTACTACGACAGTTAATCGGCGACGAGAAAAATCAAAAGGTATTTCGTCAATTTTTTGAATCGACTGAAAAGGCACTTGTCGGTTTTCTTCTTCATAGTAATTAATCACAGCAATGTCCATCAGATTTTTCCAACCTGTTTGGTAATTCGAATTCAGAAAGGCCAAATCCAATACTTGGGTGTTTTCTTTACCTAAAGGATCAAGATGCTGAACCAATACTACTCGGTCTTCGGTGATGGTTCCTGTCTTATCCGTACACAAGACATCCATACTACCCAAATTTTGAATAGATGGTAATTCCTTCACAATTACTTTATGCTTCGACAAGGTCAAGGCTCCTTTTGCTAAATTAGAGCTGACAATCATTGGTAGCATTTCTGGCGTTAAGCCCACTGCTACAGCGATAGCGAAGAAAAATGCATTGCTCCAATCACCTTTTGTGATGCCATTAATTAAGAACACTAATGGGAAAAGTACCATAATCAAGCGCAACAATACTTTACTGACACGGGCTAAACCGACATCAAAGGTTGTCTTGCCGCGTTTGGTTGTGGCATTTTTCGCAATGTCGCCAAAGAAAGTCTGTTGCCCAGTCTTTAAGATAATTGCCCGACCTTGTCCACTTAATACGTCCGTTCCCATAAAAACTAAGTTCGACATATCCAATGCATTGTTCTCATCATCTGAAGCAACGGAAGCAGACTTTTCAACTGGCATTGATTCTCCAGTCAAAGAAGACTGATTCACAAATAAATCCTTCGTCCAAATTAATACTGCATCTGCTGGAATCATATCTCCCGTTGCTAAAGTTAAAATGTCTCCCGGCACCACTTCATCCATTGGAATTTCTTTTGTTTGGCCTTCACGCGTAATTGCGGCCGTATTCTCGATCATTTCTCGTAATTCAATACTTGCTTTTTGTGAACGATATTCTTGAATAAAGGTAATCAGCACGCTGGCTAAAATCATTATTCCCATAACCACAGCTGCTTCATAATCAGAAGTCAAAAAAGAGACAACCATTAATAAGGCCAATACATAAACAAACAAATCATTAAATGCTTGAAGAAACAAAATGATTGCAGGGGTTGGCTTTTGAGCCGATACTTCGTTGGGACCATATTCTTCCAGTCTCGCTTTAGCATCTTCTTCTGATAATCCGTTTAAAGATGTTCGCAGATTCAGGAACAAATCACGATCCGATAATAATGCGAGTTTTTTCAACTCTTGATCTTTACTTATTTTTCGTGTGATGAGGCTCTTTTTGTTCATCATTATATTTCCTCCTACCAGCAGAGAAAATCAGTGTCTTCCCTACATTTTTAACTATTTTCGGTCGACTCTCATCTGGATAGTCCATGACTCATCACCGTCCTTTCTTTATTGGCAAAGCAAAAAGCGCGCGCTCGATAATGAGCGCGCGCAAAAATAATCACGGTCATCGTCGAGCTTTAGCACTATAGGGCGTAGACAGTTTTATCTGTCAGCTGCGTTATGAATCACCTTCACGATGATTCCTGTTCCACCAACTAAGAGTCTCTCGATTCTTTCGCGGCAGCAGCTTGTGTCCATATAGGAGCCTCACCTAACAACTGATACAATTTCCACTTTTACTATAGTAAAGATAGCACTGAGTGTCAACAAAAAGAGCAACTTATGTGAGAATTTGAAAAGAAGTTGAACAGTATGTTCTCTGGATCTCCCAATTTAAAAAGAGAAGAGATAGTAACAATTCTTCAAGCTTTTATTCTTTTAACAAACGTTGTTCTTTCACAAATTCATCGATGGTAACATTTGGCTTATTACTAAAATAATCCGCAAACTTTTTACTCCACAATTTAGTTTCTCGGGCTTCAGCAAAAACTTCCATGGTTTGATCGTACGCTTCAATTTCTTCGTAATCATACTCTTGATAACCATCATAATGAACAACTGCTTTTTCCGGTAAGCGTGGTTTAATACGCATTTCCATAGTAGGCTTACCAATACTTACCCCAGCCACTGGCAGTACGTAGTCGGGAAGGTTCAGCAATTCACTGATTTTTTTTATATCTTTACGAATGCTGCCCACTACCACACTACCTAGTCCTAATGCTTCAGTTGCAACAACAGCATTTTGCAAAGCTAGTGCAGTATCAGTGACAGCCGTTATCAGTGGATCGATTCCTTCAGCAATTGAGTAGTCCACTTGATAATGCTCTGCTACTTTCTGTGTGCGTTTTAAATCTGCAACAAACAATAAGAAAACCGAACTTTTCAGCATATGAGGATTACCTGGATTGAGCTCAACAAATTTTTGGCGAAGTTTTTGGTTCTTGACTACAATGATGCTGTACATTTGACCATTCATCCAGCTCGGCGCTTGACGGCTTGCATCCAATATTTGTTGTAAATCCTCATCTGGCAATTGATAGTTCTCATCAAAATCCCGATAGGTACGATGATTATTTAATACTTCAATTATCTCTTTCATACTTACGACCTCCTATAATTTCTGATATCTTTTGCAGCTTAACAAAAAAGATGTAACACTCCTCTTCTGTCATCCGGGAATAATTCACCCGCATAGCCATTGTATCATTACTAAAGAGAAATGAGGGAGCTACCAAGAGCTTTTCTTGTAAAAAAAGACCCCAATCTTTGCGAGTCAACTTTTGGTGACGCCACTTCAGCCAAACGTAAAGTCCCCCGTCGATCTCTTCAAATTGCCAATCGCTGGAAACTGATTGGGCACAGCTATAGAAACAATCCCTCTTATGTTTGAGAGTGTCAATCAGCTCTTGACGATTAGTTTCGAAGGACTGATCGGTCAGTGCCGTATACGCGACTACTTGAGGGAAAACACTAATAGAGAAGTCCATCATTTGTTTAGCCTCAGATAAACGCTGAATCAGACTTTGATCAGCAACAATCCAACCAATCTTAATGGAGGAACCGAAAATTTTTGACAGTGACCCTAAATGAATCACTTGGTGAGGAGCCAAGGATTTCAGTGAAGGGGGAAGCTGTAAAAAGTTTAGTTCACTAAAAACATCGTCCTCTACAATTGGCAGCTGGTATTTTTCACTCAAAGCAATTAATTGTTTGCGACGTTTCAAAGTCATGGTGTTACCAGTGGGATTTTGAAATGTCGGATTTACGATAATTAACTTAACTCTTTTGGCTAGAATCAATTGCTCTAATGCCTCGATCTGCATTCCCTCTTCATCCATCGCCACACCGTATAATCGAACACCGGCTGTATCAAAAATTGGTAAAGAGTACAAAAACGAAGGATCTTCAATCGCTACACTGTCTCCTGCTTCAAGCATCACCTGCAACAACAGAAATAATGCTTGTTGGGCACCAGAAGTAATCAATACCTGATTAGTTGCTGCTTCTAATCCCTGCTCTCTATACAACCGTTCGCATATGATTCTCTGTAAAGGCGGATAGCCTAAATCCCTCTGTTTCTTTTCTTCAATCAGCAACTCCTCCCAAGTATACGCGGGTAAACGAAAATCTGGGATTAAATCTAATGGCAGTTCTCCTGTGTATAGATCTAAGGTCTGAGTATCTTTCTGAATTTCATGCAGCTCCAGCAGATAGGGTTCTGTTTGTGGCGTTTCTCTGCTTAATAATTGCCGCCAATTCATGCGAGGTGTTGCACTACGTCCCCATCTTCCTTCGTTAACCAATGTGCCACTGCCTTGTTGACGAATAATCCAACCTAAACTGACTAATTCCTCCAAAGCATGGACCACAGTCGAACGATTCACTTGATAGCTAGCAGCCAGTTTACGTTCAGAGGGTAAATGATCCCCTGGATTTAATTGTCCCTTTTGAATGTATTCAATGATTTGTTCCATGATTTGCTGATAAACAGGTATCTTTTTCGTGCTCTCTAATTTCCACATACTAGGTCCTCATTTTTTCATTGGATGGCTTAAAACTAAACCAATTTTATAGGAGTGTCAATACTAAATAGATTTTAAACTAAACAAGTATTACTCCCTTAACAAAACTATCCAAAACTCCTTTTTTGTTTAAACCTTCTCAGCAAATGCCAACTTTCTCTCCAATTTTGTTACAATAGACAGGTAATGTGCTAACAAGATCAATGAAGGTGAGGAATATTCATGATTAAAAATATCGTTTTTGATTTAGGTAATGTTCTGGTTAATTATGAGCCAACAAAGTTTATCACGAAATTTACAAATAATTCTCTTCATCAAAAGTTTTTACTTGAAAATATTTTTTTAACTGCGGAATGGATTGATTTTGACCGTGGAACTATTACAAAGGATGAAATTGCTCGTCGCGCGCTCAAAAAAGCACCTGCTGAATTAAAAGAAATTATCCCTAACATTTTGGCTACTTGGTACCAAGAAATCGTGCCTATTCCTGAGATGGAAGCTATTGTAAAACAATTAAAAGATCAAGGCTATAAACTTTATGTTCTCTCAAACGCTCCAGATGATTTCTATAAATACGAAAAAAATATTCCTGCTTTGAAGTACATGGATGGTATCTTCGTAACTGCTGATTGGAAAATAATTAAGCCAGAAGCCCAAGTTTACTATACTTTTTGTCATCATTTTCAGCTGATTCCCTCTCAATGCATTTTCTTAGATGATCTGCCAGTAAATGTATCGGGCGCCCGAGCAATCGGGATGGAAAGCTTTGTTTTCCGCAAGAATCTCTTTGCTCTAAAAGAATATCTAATTGACTTTGATATTGAAATAACTATTTAAAAAGATCCCGCTGCAGCTGATTAAAAGCTGCAACGGGATCTTTTTTTATTGAAATACTAAAATGTATCTTTCTTAAATAGTGTCACCATTAAAAATAGAATTTTTCACAACAACATAATCCACTGTCCGAATAGCTTCAAGATCATTTCCACCAGCATAAGAAATTGAAGACTGTAAATCTTGCTGCATTTCTATTAAGGTATCTGCTAAATTCCCTTTATAGGTTATCCAGATTTTTTTCC
This sequence comes from Candidatus Enterococcus ferrettii, assembly GCF_017377655.1. Taxonomy (GTDB): domain Bacteria; phylum Bacillota; class Bacilli; order Lactobacillales; family Enterococcaceae; genus Enterococcus_A; species Enterococcus_A ferrettii. The sequence goes on along the minus strand of NZ_JAFREL010000045.1, from coordinate 63,505 downwards.
CCTCGACATTTTTCTTTTCGCCCTTTTGAAATTCTGAGGCACTGCCGAAGTATTCTTTATAAACCACACCATCTTGAACCATTGTTTCTCCTGGTGATTCTTCATGACCAGCAAACAATGAACCAATCATCACCATTGATGCTCCAAAGCGCACAGATTTTGCAATATCACCATGAGTGCGGATTCCGCCATCTGCAATAATTGGTTTACGTGCAGCTTTTGCACACCAAGCCAATGCTGCTAATTGCCAGCCACCTGTTCCAAAACCTGTTTTAATCTTCGTAATACATACTTTACCAGGTCCGATACCGACCTTAGTCGCGTCAGCACCAGCATTCTCCAATTCTCTGACCGCCGCTGGCGTTCCTACATTTCCCGCAATTACGAAAGTTTTTGGCAATAATTCTTTAATATACTTAATCATCTTAATCACTGGATCTGAATGTCCGTGGGCTATGTCAATTGTGATATAATCCGGGACCAGTTTTTTATCAGCCAATTCTTTTACGAAGTTGTACTCACTTTCCTTAACACCTACACTGATAGATGTAATTAAGCCTTGTTTGTCCATCTTTTTGATAAAAGGAATTCTTTCCTCTTCATAAAAACGATGCATGATATAGAAATAACCATTTTTTGCTAAAAATTCGGCAATTTTTTCGTCAATAATTGTCTGCATATTGGCTGGAACCACCGGCATTTTAAAAGTGTGTTCACCTAAAGTTACGCTAGTGTCGCATTCTGATCGACTGTTTACAATACACTTATTGGGAATTAATTGAATATCCTCATAATCAAATACTTTCATGAATTTCCTCCATAAATTGAATGACGTAAAAAAACATAGGGCTTTTCAGCCCTATGTAATTTACAACAATTCAAAATAAAAAGCAAGCTTTTTTTAATTAATGTTCGTGAAAACCGAACATTCCACTAAACTTTTTGGGTCTCTCTTAATTTTTTTGCCTGGAGACTAACTAGATAGATGACATCTTCCATCTCAGCCTCAGTAGTAACGTCCATTTCAAATTGCTTAGTAGCTTTCGTCACGTGGGCATACTGTTCTTTAAATTCATTAGACATTACCTGCAACATCGGTTCGAGGTAACTCCGACTAAATTCTGGAAAAGGTGTTACTACAGAAAAGTAATCATTATGAATAATGATTCGGCATAAAACGCCGTCATATTGAGCCACTTCAATATACCAACCAAATCTTTTTTGAAACATAATTTTGATTTCTGGATCATAATGTCGATTTAATTGTGCAAGTAAAATTTTCAAGTAATGGGCATTCGGTAAAAAGTCCATAAACTGATCTAAATCCGGCTTGGCTGCTTCCATTTGGGATGTTTGCCATTTGTTTTCCATATCACTCGCCTCTTTCATTAAGGTAAGTCATTTCCTGCAGCGAGATAGATACTATACCAATCTTCTCTCGTCAAGACTACATCCGCTGCCTCTGCAATTTCCTTAATTCGCTGTTCATTCATTGTTCCAGCAATGACTTGCATTTTGGCTGGATGACGTAAAATCCAAGCACTTGCTAACCCTGTCGATGTAGTACCATAACGTGTTGCCAGTTCTTTTAATTTTTCATTTAGTTCAGGAAATTTAGGATTATCAATGAAGACACCCTCAAAAAATCCGTATTGATAAGGCGACCATGCTTGGATGGTCATATCATTAATACGCGAGTAGTCAATTAATCCACCATCATGATCTAAACTGCGTTCATCCGTCATATTCACGTGAATTCCTTGATCAATCATTCCGGTATGCATAATTCCAAATTGTAATTGATTAGCTACTAACGGTTGCTTTACAGCAGTTTTTAGTAAATCAATTTGACTTGGATTCTGGTTGCTTACACCAAAATGACGAACTTTTCCTTCTTTTTCTAGCTTAGAAAAGGCTTCTGCCACTTCCTCGGGCTCCACCAATGCGTCTGGACGGTGGAGCAGCAAAGCATCCAAATAATCTGTACCTAGACGTTGCAGACTCCCCTCTACGGCTTTAATAATATGTTCTTTTGAAAAATCGAACATAACACCCGGAACAATCCCGCATTTACTTTGGATAATCAAATCTTCTCGTTTAATGTTCGTTTTTTTCAACGCATCACGGAAAACCTCTTCGCATTCACCGTTACTATATATGTCTGCATGATCAAAAAAATTAATACCATGCTCAACCGCTGTCTCGATCACTCGAACAGGATCTTTTGCTTTATTCATTCGCATACAGCCTAAAATAACGGCTGAAACTTCTAAATCAGTCGAACCAAATTTAATCTTCTTCATGAAATATCCCCTTTTCCGATTCTCTAATCGTTTTATCATAATCAGTTTACCATTTTAAACTGATTCTGTCATTTTAAATGCAATGTTCTTTCTGATTTGCAAAGATATGCTAAATGGCGCTTTCATTTAGTTGATAAAACCATTTGAATTATTCCCACTAAAAACCCATCGAGAACTAATTTGATGAGTTTTTGTAAAGTACTTTTAAATAGCTAGTTGTAAAGAATTAAAAATTCTCACTTAAATTTTCAATTATAGAATCTTACACAAAAAAGCAGCTGCCCAATGAATACGGACAGCTGACGAATTAATTTTGATTACTGTTTACTTTTATCTCCTATATCATTACGATAGAAAAAATCAGTGGTATCAACTGATTTTAATGCTTGATAGACCTTAGTCTGTGCTTCTTGGATAGTTGCTGCTTCAGCTTCAATTAAAAATACTCGCCCTCCTGAAGATTTCAACTGGTCTTTTTCTCCAGCTACTCCAGCATAATAAACGGTAACATCTTCGGTAAAGTTCGGTATTGGTATGTCTTTTTTGTAGGATCCCGGATAACCTTCAGCAGCGATTACTACTCCCACAGCGGCATTTTCCTTCCAATTCAACTGAGGCTTTTTGCCATTTATCAGATCATCAAGTACTATTGTTAAATCACTCTCCATTCGCGGGAGAACTACCTGGGTTTCCGGATCGCCAAAGCGAGCATTGAATTCAATTACTTTAGGACCAGCTCCTGTTGCAATTAAACCGGCATATAAAATCCCCGTAAAGGGTGTATCATTTTTCACCATGCCGATGGCTGCTGGATAAAGTACTTTTTCAATCGCCTGTTGTACAGTAGCTTCAGAAATTTGTGGAACGGGAGAATAGGCTCCCATACCTCCAGTGTTTGGTCCTTTATCCTGATCATATGCACGCTTATGATCCTGAGAGATTACCATCGGATAAACCTCTTCATTGCGAACAAAGGCAAGCAATGAAAATTCTTCTCCTTCAAGAAATTCTTCCACAACCACTTTTGAACCACTTGCTCCAAATTTTAAATCTGTCATCATTTCCTTCAAGGCAGCCAAAGCTTCATCCAATGTCATAGCAACTGTAACGCCCTTACCCGCTGCTAATCCATCTGCTTTAATGACAATCGGCGCACCTTTTTCTTTTACATAAGAAACGGCTTCTTCGTAATTAGTAAAGGCTTGGTAATCCGCAGTTGGGATCTGGTTATTCACCATAATCTCTTTGGCAAATTCCTTTGATCCTTCAATCATTGCTGCCTTTTTATTTGGTCCGAAGATTTTTAAGTTGGCCGCCTGAAAATCATCTACAATTCCATTCAGCAAAGGAACTTCTGGACCCACAAAGGTCCAAGAAATTTGCTGGTCTTTAGCGAACTTAATTAATTCTGAATGGTTGTCTTCTTGAATCGCAACCGTTTGAATGCCGTCTTTTTCCATCCCAGGGTTTCCCATTGCACAAAACACATCGCTTACTTTAGGACTGGAAAGAATTTTCTTTGCAATAGCATGTTCACGTCCACCACTGCCGATAATTAATACTCTCATTTATTTCCTCCCCATTAATGTCTGAAGTGCCGTCCGCCAGTGAAAACCATAGCAACACCATATTTATTTGCCATAGCAATAGAGTCCTTGTCACGAATGCTTCCACCCGGTTGAACTATTGCTTTGATACCGTGCTGTGCTGCATACTCTACACTATCATCCATTGGGAAGTACGCATCGCTGGCTAAAACAGCGCCATCCATTTTTTCTTTGGCCTGTTCTAATGCAATCTCAACTGAACCAACCCGATTCATTTGGCCTGCACCAATACCAACTGTTTGGTGTTCATTTGCTACAACAATCGCATTGGACTTCACATGTTTAACTGCTTTCCAAGCAAAGCTCAAGGCCTTCAATTCTTCTTCAGTTGGTTTGCGATCAGTCGCTATCTCCCAAGTATCAGGAGTTTCAGTTACTAAATCTTGGTCTTGAACCAGTAACCCACCTAAAACAGAAACAGTCTCTGGAGAGTAATTTTCCTTCATTTGATCAAAGTCTAATTGCATCAATCGCAGATTTTTCTTTGAAGCTAATAAATCAAAAGCCTCTTGATCAAAAGCAGGTGCCACAATAATTTCTAAGAACAGTTTGTGCATTTCTTCCGCAGTTTTTAAATCAATCGGACGATTAGCAATCAAGATTCCACCAAAAATTGATTTTGGATCTGCTTCATAAGCAAATTGATAGGCTTCAGCAATTGTTCTACCGCTGCCAATTCCACAGGGATTCATATGCTTTAAAGCTACCACCGTTGGTTCTTCGAATTCACGTATAATTCGTAAAGCAGCATCTGCATCTTTGATATTATTATAAGATAGTTCTTTACCATGCAGCTGTTTGGCGCTGGCAATCGAAAACGATACAGGCAAGGCAGATTGATAAAACGCAGCGTTTTGGTGGCTATTCTCACCGTAACGCAAGGTCTGCTTCAAATCGTACGTCAAGGTCAATTTTTCTGGTTTAGTTTCCTCCACTGCTTTAGTCAGATACTCCGCAATTAAGGCATCGTATGCTGCTGTGTGTCGGAAAACCTTAGCAGCCAAACGTTTTCGTGTTTCTAAGGTAGTTTTCTGTTCTTCCTTTAATTCGCTCAAAACAACTTCATAATCTTTCGGATCAACGACCACTGTTACTGCATTGAAGTTTTTAGCAGCTGAACGCAGCATGCTTGGTCCTCCGATATCGATATTTTCAATCGCTTCCTCTTCAGTAACACTAGACCTGCTGATGGTTTCTTTGAAAGGGTATAAATTTACACAAACAAAATCAATCGGTTGGATATCATGTTTCTTCATTGCACTCATGTGCTCCACTACATCTCGACGGCCCAGTAGTCCACCGTGAATTTTGGGATGTAATGTTTTTACCCGTCCGTCCATCATTTCTGGAAAACCAGTTACTTCATCAATTGCTAATGTTGCAATTCCTGCCTCATCCAACACTTTCTTAGTTCCACCAGTTGAAATAACCTCGATTCCTTGTTCAACTAAACCTTTGGTAAATTCTACAATTCCTGTTTTATCTGATACACTAATTAGTGCTCGTCTCATCTTTGAATCTCCTTTACAATTTCAGCAATTACTCGTGGATAGAGCTGATGTTCTACTTGATGAATTTTTTCTTCCAATTGTTCTAATGTATCCGACGATTCGATCTTAACCGCTTCTTGAGCAATAATCGGCCCAGTATCTACACCGCTGTCAATGTAATGAACCGTCACGCCAGTCTCACTGACTTTCGCGTCATAAGCATCTCGGATGCCGTGTAAACCTGGAAAATTTGGTAACAATGCTGGATGAAGGTTTATAATTCTATTTGCGTAAGCCTGCAGCAGACTTTTACCAATAATCCGCATATATCCTGCTAAAACGATAAGCTCAATTTCATGGTCAGCTAAAAGCTCTAATAATGCTGCTTCATACGCTTGCTTGTCCTCAAACTCTTTCAGCTCAAACGAAACATATGGAATATTATGATCCTTGGCACGTTTTAATACATACGCATCATGATGATCAGCAAACAATAAAACTATTTCAGCTGGAATTTCACCCACCTCAACCGCTTGTATAATTGCCTCGAAATTTGAGCCATTACCTGAAGCTAGAACAGCTAATCTCATAGCTGAGCTCCTTTAAAGCTGATTGGCGTGTCTTTACGATCCACTACTTGTCCAATCGTATAAAACTCTTCTTTTTCACTCTTCAAGGTCGCTTCTACCTGCGAAACTTTTTCAGGAGAAACAGCTAGTACCATCCCAATACCCATATTGAAAATTTCATACATTTCCATGGCTGGAATTTCACCGTATTTTTCCATTACTTTAAAAATTGGTAAAACTGGCCAAGTTCCCAAATTAATTTCACAAGCTAAATTATCCGGTAGCATCCGTGGAATATTTTCAACAAAACCACCGCCAGTTACATGAGCAATGCCATTCACTAATTCTTGTTTTACTAATGGTAAAACAGCGGAAACATAGATTTTGGTTGGTGTTAGTAGTTCGTCAGCTAATTTTTTATTTGCCAGTTCAGGAATTTTAGCATCGATTGCTAATTTATGCTGTTCAAAGAAAATTTTACGTACTAAAGAATAACCATTTGAATGAATTCCTGAAGAAGACAAACCAATTAAGACATCCCCTGCTTGAATTTTTTCACCAGTGATCATTTGACTTTTTTCAGCAATTCCTACAGTAAATCCAGCTAAATCATAATCGTCTTCACTATACATGCCAGGCATTTCTGCTGTTTCTCCCCCGATTAAAGCGGCACCAGCTTGAACACAACCTTCTGCCACGCCAGCTACTACTTGTTCCAAACGAGCTGGAATGTTTTTACCAGTTGCAATATAGTCTAAAAAATAGAGTGGTTCAGCACCTTGAGCAACGATGTCGTTTACACACATAGCAACACAATCAATACCGATTTGATCATGCTGATCTGATTGAATGGCCACCATCAATTTAGTTCCAACTCCGTCTGTACCAGAGACTAAAACAGGTTCTTTCAAATCGAATTGACTTAAATCGAAACAACCGCCAAATCCACCAATCGCTCCCATGACACCCTTGCGTTCAGTTCTTTTTACGTGCTTTTTGATTCGCTCTACTACTTCATAACCAGCTTCTACATCAACGCCGGCTTTTGCATACGCGTTTCCCACTATATTCGCCCCTTTTTTTCTCATTCGTTTGGTGCTTAATTCTAATTTAGAAAAAAGATATTTTTTCTTTTAGTGATGCTTGGTATTGTTCTTCATAATCGTACAACGGCGTTGGAAAATCCCCGTTAAAATAAGCCATACACAAACCAGAATACGGTGCGTCGAAATTTAATCCAATCGACTGGATCAAACCATCCTCGCTCAAAAATGAAAGCGAATCGGCTTCTATACATTCACGAATTTCATCTACCGTATGATTGGCAGCTATTAATTCTTTGCGTGTCTGAATATCAATTCCATAAAAACAAGGATAACGTAAAGGCGGCGAAGCAATACGAACATGTACCTCTTTAGCTCCAGCTTCTTTTAAAAGATTAACAATTCGACGGCTTGTGGTTCCCCGAACGATTGAATCATCAACCATAATTACTTTTTTACCCTCTACCACACCACTCACGGCTGAGAGCTTCATGCGAACCCCTTGCTCCCGCAATTCTTGGGTCGGCTGAATAAAAGTGCGCGCAACATATTGATTTTTTACTAATCCCATTTCGTAAGGGATACCGGAAGCTTCAGCATAACCACTGGCAGCGGAAAGCGAAGAATTTGGAACGCCGACAACCATATCAGCGTCTACAGGTGATTCTTTTGCCAATGTTTTACCCATTTTTTTCCGAGCACTATGAACGTTCACACCAGCAATATTTGAATCTGGACGAGCAAAATAAATATATTCCATTGAACAAATTGCATGCTGTGTATCTTCGGTAAAGTGATCAACCGTTAACCCTTCATCATTAATAATGATGATTTCTCCAGGATTCACATCCTGAATGAATTCAGCACCAACAACCTCTAAGGCGCAGGTTTCTGAAGCTACTACATAGGCTCCGTTTACCATGCGACCAATTGATAAAGGTCGAAATCCATTGGCATCTAATGCTGCTACCATCGAATCTTCTGTCGCAATTAGATAAGCAAAGCCGCCCTTTACGGCATTCAGGGATTCTTTTAGTCGATCCAAAAAAGTTTCTTTTTGACTGCGACGGATTAAGTGCATCAAAATTTCAGTATCAGAATTCGAATGAAAAATTGCACCATCCTTCTCCAACTCTTTACGCAAGCTTTTAGCGTTAGTCAAATTACCATTATGAGCTAAAGCCAAATCGCCATCGTAAAATTTAAACAGAAATGGTTGAATGTTGTCCACACTGCCGTTACCAGCTGTCGCATAACGGACGTGACCTATTGCAGCTTGACCTGCTAATTTTTCTAACTGCTGGTCATCTTCAAATACCTCAGACAATAATCCTAAACCACGATATCCGATCAATTTCCCGTTATTATTGGCTACAATTCCAGCACCTTCTTGTCCCCGATGCTGCAAACTGTGCAAACCAAAATAAGTGACGCGAGAAGCATCTGGGTGACCCCAGATGCCGAATACGCCACATTCTTCATTTAAGCTTCTTACTTCATAAGACATGGAATAGCTTCCTCCCATAATTGTGCGGCCGTCTTAGTTGCAACTTGAATACGAGCGTTCTCTGCTTGAATTATCAATTCACCACTGTTAGTCACTTCACCAATCAACTGAGCCTTTGTTCCCATTAGTTCTTCAAAAGCTGCTTGTTGCACTGTTGGAATAGAAACAACGAAACGTGATTGAGTTTCAGCAAATAATTTTTCTTTAGAAAGTGCCAATTTCACGTCCACACCCAATTCATTAGAAAAAGCTGCTTCAGCAATCGCTACTGCTAAGCCACCTTCTGCACAATCATGACAGCTTGAAACGTATCCCGCTTTGATAGCTTTCAGCATCATCTCTTGGTTTGCTTTCTCAGTAGCTAGATCAAAGTTCATCAATTTTCCTTCGATACGCCCAAGCTTCATTTTTTGAATCTCAGACCCGTTAAAATCATCACTAGTTTTTCCAATTACATACACCAAGTCTCCCGCTTGTTTGAATTCTTGGGTGGTGATATGATTCAGGTCTTCAATTAAGCCAACCATACCAATCATTGGTGTCGGATAGATTGCTTTTCCATTAGTTTCATTGTATAAGGAAACATTCCCCGAGATAACTGGTGTGTTCAATGTACGACACGCTTCTGAAATCCCATCTGCAGAAGTCCACAATTCCCAGAATACTTCTGGCTTTTCTGGAGAACCATAATTCAAACAATCTGTTATGGCTAGCGGCTGTCCACCAGACGCCACAATGTTGCGAGCTGCTTCAGCAACCGCAATTTGCCCACCAATTTCTGGATTCAAATATAAGTAGCGAGCATTGCAGTCAGTAGTCATCGCTAATGCTTTATTCGTTCCACGAACACGCAATACAGCCGCGTCGCTTCCTGGTCGGACAACTGTGTTAGTACGTACCTGCGAATCGTAGGTTTCATAGATCGAACGCTTTGAAGCAACAGTTGGTTGTTTTAATAATTCTAATAAAGTCTCAGTGGCATTTTCTACTTTTGGAACAAAATCAGCCATTGCTGCAAATTTCTGAATACGAGCTGGTTCAGTCCGTTCATTTTCGTAAACTGGTGCATCTTCAGCTAAAGCATCTACTGGTAAGTTCGCTACTTCAGCTCCATGATGGTACAAGCGATACATTCCATCATCAGTTACTTCACCTATTGTTACAGCATCCAATTCATACTTTTTGAACAACTCAACTACTTCAGCTTCATGGCCCTGTTCAACACAAATCAACATACGTTCTTGAGATTCTGATAGCATCATTTCATACGGTGTCATATTAGTTTCCCGTTGTGGAACATCATCGAGATATAATTTTAAGCCTGATCCAGCTTTTGAGGCCATTTCAGCACTTGAAGATACTAAACCCGCTGCCCCCATATCTTGAATGCCTACTAAAATATCAGCGTGTTCTAAAATTAGTTCTAAACAAGCTTCTAAAAGCAGCTTTTCCATAAATGGATCCCCAACCTGAACTGCTGAACGCTGCTGCTCTTCGCCCTCAACAAATTCTTCTGAAGCGAAAGTTGCACCATGAATACCATCACGACCAGTTTTTGCCCCGACATACATAATCGAATTACCTACACCTTTAGCTTGGCCCTTTTGGATATCTTTATGATCAATCAATCCAACACACATAGCATTTACCAATGGATTACCTTCATAGCATGGATCAAAGGCTACTTCGCCACCAACAGTAGGAATTCCAATACAGTTACCGTAGCCGCTAATACCTGCTACTACTTCCTCTAATAAATATTTCGTACGAGCATTATCTAATTCACCAAAGCGTAATGAATCTAAACACGCAATTGGACGAGCTCCCATACTGAAAATATCCCGAATAATTCCTCCTACACCAGTAGCGGCTCCTTCATAAGGTTCAACTGCCGATGGATGATTATGACTTTCAGCTTTAAATACAACTGCTTGTCCATCACCAATATCAACTATCCCAGCACCTTCACCAGGGCCTTGTAATACTTGTTTTCCTTCAGTTGGGAACTTCCGCAAAACCGGTTTAGAATTTTTGTACGAGCAATGTTCACTCCACATAACAGAAAATAGGCCTGTTTCCGTATAATTTGGCATACGATCCAAGATATCCTCAGAAATTAGGCGGTATTCTTCATCTGTTAATCCCCACTCGGCATAAATGCGCTGATCTTTAATTTGTTGTGGTGTCGGTTCTACATTTATCATTAGTTAGCGTTCACCTTTCCGAAGTTTCTTAAAATTGAGGCAAAGAACTTTTTGCCGTCTTCTGAGCCTAGTATTTTTTCCATAGCTCGTTCTGGATGAGGCATCATACCTAGAACATTGCCTTGTTTGTTAATTATTCCAGCAATGTTCTCTACACTACCATTAATATTTTCTCCTTCATAAGCGAAAACTATTTGATTGTTAGCCTTTAGCTCCGCCAAAGTTTCTTCGTCACAATAGTAATTGCCTTCACCATGGGCCACAGGAATCTGTATCGTCTCATCTTGCTCATACTCACTGGTAAATTTCGTTTGATTATTCACAACTGCTAACGGAGTAATTTTGCTGATAAATTTTAATGTATCATTACGACGCAAAGCTCCTGGCAGCAACCCTGCTTCAGTTAATATTTGGAATCCATTACAGGTACCAAAAACTGGTTTACCTTCTTGAGCAAAACGAACTACTTCATTCATAATAGTAGCAAAACGAGCAATTGCCCCACAGCGCAAATAATCGCCGTAAGAAAATCCGCCGGGTAGCAGCACTCCGTCGAAGCCTTCTAAACTAGAAGCATCATAACGAACGTATTCGCAATCCGCACCCATGATCTCTTTCATCGCCCAGTACATATCCATATCGCAGTTAGAACCCGGAAAAACAACGACAGCAAACTTCATGCTAGACTTCCTCCATCTCAAGGATTTCAAAACGATACGTTTCCATGTTGATATTTGCCAACAACTTGTCACAAACCTCTTCAATCATTTCTTCGATAGAACGATCACTTTTGGCTACTTTCATTTCGAAATATTTACCAATCCGAATTTCTTCAATTTCTTCATACCCCAAACGATGAACTGCTCCTTTCACAGCTTCTCCCTGAGGATCCAAAACAGATTCTTTATACGTGACATAAACTTTTACAAAATACATAGTTAAGCTCCTTTTCGTTGGTTTAATCGATTGAAAACTTCTTGATAAACGGGAATGATATCCCCCAAATCACGGCGATAAATATCTTTATCTAAATGGGCATTTGTAGTTAAATCCCACAGACGGCAGGTATCTGGTGAAACTTCATCAGCTAGCAGAATATCACCATTAGCAGTCCTGCCAAATTCCAATTTAAAGTCAATTAATTGAATATTGATTTCGGTGAATAATTTTTTTAGGACCTCATTCACTTGCAACGCTTTTTTACGTAAGGCTGCAATTTCTTGTTCAGAGGCAATTTCTAATACTTTGATGTGATCTTCGGTGATCATTGGATCGTCTAAGTCATCGTTTTTAAAGTAAAACTCAACGATCGGAAATTTTAGAGGAGTCCCTTCAGTAATTGCCAGTCGTTTAGAAAAACTGCCAGCAGCAACATTTCGAACTACGACTTCCAGAGGGATAATTGAAACTGAACGAATTAATTGTTCTGTCTTTGAAATCTGTTCAATAAAATGATTCTCAATGCCTGCTTGGTGCAGATAAGAAAAAATTAAACTTGTAATCTGATTGTTAAGTTCGCCTTTACCAGAAATTTGATCTTTCTTTGCACCATTTAAAGCTGTTGCTTGATTCAAATACTCTACCCATACAACATCTGAATCATCGGTATTAAACAATTGTTTTGCTTTGCCTTCATAAAGCAATGCTCCTTTTTTCACAGATATACGCTCCTTCATAATGAACAATCCGATCACATCTAACATGAATCGTTCGTTTCTTTATCATCTATAGTTTAACAAGCCAAAAAAAATGGGTCAACATATTATCGTATATTATAATTATTTTTTCTTTCTATCGTTCGTGTTTTACTAAATATGAGATTTCAAAAAAAGGTATCGACCATAGATAACGTTTACAATTTATTCTAAGGATGATATATTTTACATGAGAGAATAATATCGGGGGAATTATTATGTTAGATTCGCAGTCAGCAGCTCAAGAATTTATTGCTACACTATCTGAATATGATAAACAACTATTGCTTAATTCACTATTAGGACTTGATGAAACCCACACTAGCAACTGTAATGTCAGCTTCTATTCTTGTCGCAATTTAAGAAAATTGTTGAAGCCTAAACGCTCCGAATGTATGCAATCATTACACTTCAAAAATGATCAGCAGGATGAATTAATTATTACACAGCTGAAGGATCATTCCTTCTTAAAGAACTCTTATCGTATTGAAATCAACTATAAGAATCATTCCTACGATTATTCATTGATTTCTTCGTTGCTTGATCATTTAAAGCAGACTTATTTTATGGAAATAGAATCTTATGCATAGTAAAAAACCCGCATATTCTGATTATATGCGGGTTTTTTTGTATCAAAAATTAGTTTATACCAATACGTTTGAATACTTCGTCAACATTTTTCAAATGATAGTTATAATCAAATGCATCGTCTAATTCGTTTTCGGATAAGACGTTAGTAATCTTTTCGTCGGCTTCTAGTAATGGACGGAAGGCTGTTTGGTTATCCCAAGCATAAGCTGTTTTGGGTTGGACTAGGTCGTAAGCCTCCTCGCGAGTCATGCCATTGTCGATTAGTTTTAACATTACACGTTGGCTGTAAATTAGTCCAAATGTAGCATCCATATTGCGTTTCATATTTTCCGGGAAGACCGTCAAATTTTTTACGATATTGCCAAAACGGTGCAACATATAATCCACTAAAATAGTTGTGTCAGGAACGATAATCCGCTCAGCTGAAGAATGAGAAATATCCCGTTCATGCCAAAGCGCAACATCCTCATATGCAGTTACCATATGTCCGCGAACCACACGAGCCAATCCCGTCATATTTTCAGAACCAATTGGATTACGTTTATGAGGCATTGCAGAAGAACCTTTTTGACCTTTTGCAAAAAATTCCTCTACTTCACGCGTTTCAGATTTTTGTAATCCACGAATCTCTGTAGCAAATCGTTCAATTGAAGTTGCGATTAGCGCCAAAGCTGAAAAATATTCAGCGTGCAAGTCCCTAGGTAAAACTTGAGTAGAAATTTCTTGTGGGCGAATGCCTAAATTTTCGCAAACATATTTTTCTACAAAGGGTGGAATATTAGCAAACGTTCCAACTGCTCCAGAAATTTTACCGGCCTCTACCCCTTTTGCTGCACGATCAAATCTTTCAATATTTCTTTTTATTTCTGAATACCACGTTGCTAATTTTAAACCAAAAGTTGTTGGTTCAGCGTGCACACCGTGTGTACGCCCCATCATTACTGTATATTTGTGTTCCTTGGCTTTTTCACCAATGATCGCCAAAAAAACAGCTAAATCTTCGCGTAAAATGTCATTGGCTTGTTTATACAAGTAACCATAAGCTGTGTCAACTACATCTGTACTAGTTAATCCATAATGAACCCATTTGCGTTCTTCACCTAATGTTTCAGAAACTGCACGCGTAAAAGCTACAACATCATGCTTAGTTGATTGTTCAATTTCTAAGATACGATCGATATCAAAATCAGCATTTTCACGAATTTTTTTAACATCTTCTTTAGGGATCTCACCTAATTCAGCCCAAGCTTCATCCGCTAAAATTTCTACTTCCAGCCAAGCACGGTAGCGATTTTCATCACTCCAAATTTCACCCATTTCAGGTCGAGTATAACGAGGTATCATGTTGTTCTCCTTTTAATCCCAGATTTCAGTATTTTTAATTTCTTTTAATGATTGGCCAATATCTTCTGTCAGCAAGGTAATATGTCCCATTTTTCTACCCTTTTTAGCCATTGCTTTACCATAATAATGAAAATGCCAATCAGGTTTTTCGTCGATAATTTCATAAGTTCCAAGTAAGTTTTCCCCTAATACATTTACCATAATCGCATCCGACAATAATTTTGGTTGAGCGAGTGGCCATCCACAAACACCCCGAACATGCGCGTCAAATTGGCTCATGGAACAAGCCTCAATCGTATAATGACCGGAATTATGAGGACGAGGTGCCATTTCATTAACATATAATGCGCCGGCTTTGGTCAAAAACAATTCAACACACAAAGTTCCTACTAACTCAACACCCTCTGCAATTACTTCCGCAATCCGTTTGGCTTCCTCAGCAACGGCGGGAATAATTTGAGCTGGAGCTATAGTCTCATGCAAAATATTGTTCCGATGATTATTTTCTACAACAGGAAAAGTCACATATTCTCCGTAGCCATTTCCAGCGACTAAAACAGAAAGCTCCTTTTCAAAAGGAATCCATGCTTCTAGCACACAAGTTCCAGAGCGCAACAAATTCATGGAAGGAGCTAAATCAGAAGTTCCTTTCAACACGTATTGACCATGTCCATCGTATCCGCCGCGTGTCGTTTTCAATACACAAGGATACCCGATACCTTCGATAGCATCCTGTATATCCGTCGGGCTGATAATTGTGGCATAGGGAGCAATCACAATATTATTCCCCTCTAAAAAGGCTTTCTCCATTAAACGATCTTGAGTAATAGCCAGTAAATCCGTTCCTTGAGGAATGTTAGCTCGGTCGACAATTTGATTCAATGCATCAACATCCACATTCTCAAATTCATAGGTAATGACTTGCGTACGGCGAGCCATTTCTTCTAGCGCCGCCTGGTCATCGTAAGGGGCGATGATATGCCAATCTGAAACTTGAGAGGCTGGACAGTCTTCAGTTGGATCGATAATGCCAATGCGAAACCCCATTTCTTTCGCACTAATCGCCATCATCCGACCTAATTGCCCCCCGCCCACAATTCCAATTGTTGCGCCAGGTTGTAAAGGTTTAACCAAGTTGTTCACTACTTTCCAATACAGAATCTTTCATTTTCTGACGTTTAGCATCTAAACGAACAGCTATGTTTTCATCATACATTGAAAGCATCTGAGCCGCAAGTAGTCCAGCGTTTGTTGCCCCGGCTTTTCCAATAGCTGTTGTTGCCACAGGAACTCCACCAGGCATTTGAACAATTGACAAAAGGGAATCCAATCCATTAAGAGCCTTCGATTGAACGGGTACACCGATAACAGGTAGAGTAGTTTTAGCCGCTACCATGCCTGGCAAATGTGCTGCACCGCCTGCTCCAGCAATGATAACTTTGATCCCTCTGCTTCGCGCTTTTTCAGCAAATTCAAACATTAAATCTGGTGTACGATGGGCGGAAACCACCTGTTTCTCATAAGAAATTTCTAGTTCGTCTAAGCTGTCACAAGCATGTTTCATTGTTTCCCAATCGGAAGTACTTCCCATAATAATCGCTACTTCTGGCTTCATAAATTGCTCCTTTCATTATGTCATTCACATTTTAACAAGCAATTAAAATGAAGTCAAAACAATATTCGAATAATAGACATAGAATCTCAGCTATTGTTCGTGTTTAATTAGATATATCGGTAATAATTTCTGATTTTCAACATAGATTACTGAGATAGTTGCCATTTTCTTAGTGAGCATCCTAAATAATATTTTTCTAAACAAAAAGGCAATCCAAAGAGCAATTTGTAATGACCATAAAAAGTTAAATTTTTAGTCTAACTCTTAGGGATCGAAACAATTAGCAGTTTGGATTACCTTGCTATTTTTACGTATGTGAATTAGTTGCTTTAATCGAAGCTTTTGCTTTACCAGAATAACCGTGAAAGACTAGATTTAAAACAATTGCTGATAAACTGCTCATAACAATTCCGTTACCAGTAAACATTTGAACAGTTGCTGGCAGCTGATTGAACAAGGTCGGCATTGCATTGAAGCCTAGACCAAAACCAATTGAAATTGCAACAATCAACAAATTTTTTTCGTTATGAAAATCAATTGTTGAGAGCATCTTCATACCTTGAACAGCCACCATTCCAAACATTACCAGCATGCCGCCACCTAATACAGGCTCAGGAATAATTTGTGCTAGCGCCCCAATTTTTGGAAATAAGCCTAAGATAATCAGAAAAAAAGCTGAGAAATAAATTGGTTTACGGGTCTTAATACCGGATAGTTGAACCAGACCTACATTTTGCGAAAAACCAGTATAAGGGAAAGTATTAAATATTCCACCTAAAACAACTGCCAATCCCTCTGCACGATATCCTCGTTTCAAATCATCTTCTTGTATTTTCTTTCCTGTGATATCACCAAGCGCAAAATATACACCCGTTGACTCCACCATACTAACAATCGAGATAATAATCATCAGTAGAATTGAAGAAATATCAAAAGTCGGCGTCCCAAAGTAAAAAGGCTGTGGCACATGAAATAACGGAGCATGACCAATTGCCGAAAAGTCTACTCGATTTAAAACCATCGCTAAAAGTGTTCCACCAACTAAACCGACTAACACTGCAATGGAACGAATAAAACCTTTACCAAAAATTTGAATGACTAATATAAGTGCGATAGTTACGAAAGCCAACAACAAGGTTGTCGGATCACCAAAATTCGAAGCAGCTGCATCACCGCCGCCCATTTTTGTGATTGCAACTGGAATTAGAGTCAATCCGATCGTTGTAATTACCGTACCGGTAACTACTGATGGAAACAGCTTTTCGACCTTGGAAAAGAACCCTGCAATCAAGACAATAAATACTCCAGCAGCAATGATCGAGCCATAAATAGCACCGATCCCCTTTGTCTGACCGATTAAAATCAATGGTGCTACAGCTTGAATTGCACAGCCTAAAACAACAGGTAGCCCAATCCCAAAAAACTTGTTTACTGTTAGCTGAAGTAATGTGGCTATTCCACACATAAAAATATCAATGGAAATTAGATACGTCATTTGTGATTCGTTAAATCCTAAACCTGTTCCGATTAATAAAGGAACAGCTACCGCTCCGGCATACATCGCTAATAAATGTTGCAGCCCTAAAACAGCGGCCTTTCCATTTCCATTTTGATTTGACAAAATTATGCATCCTCCTCTAAAAATGCTACTTTACCGTCATCAAGAGAAGCAATTCTAGCAAGTGAAACAACTGGAATACCCATGTCTTCTAATAATTGACGTCCATCTTGAAAAGATTTTTCAATTAAGATACCAATGCCAGCTACCTCAGCACCCGCTTGGCGGCATAATTCGATCAAGCCTTTGGCAGCTTGGCCGTTTGCTAAGAAATCGTCTATCAACAGTACACGGTCTTCGCTAGACAAGAATTTTCGAGAAATTGAAATAGTACTAGTAAGCTGTTTAGTAAAAGAATAGACAGAAGAAGTTAATAATTCTTCATCCATGGTTAGGCTTTTTGACTTGCGAGCAAAAATCATTGGCACTCCTAACGCTTGAGCAGCATAGACTGCTGGAGCGATTCCGGAAGCTTCGATAGTAACTACCTTTGTAATTTTTTGATCTGCAAAGACTTCAGCAAAACGTTTACCAGTTGCTTCCATCAATATTGGATCGACTTGGTGAGTCACAAATTCATCGACCTTAAGTACCCCGTCGCCTAATACACGTCCATTTTTTTTGATGCGTTCTGTCAATTCTTTCATAATTCTCTTCCTCTCTATGGTAAGTTTAAACAAAAGACGCACCAATTCTGCATAAAGCAAAAAAGGTACGCCAAACGTACAATTTTTGCTTATAGTCTTGCGTTTACGGCACAAGGTAGAAACTGTCATCCCTATCATGACGATATATAAGCTTTAAAAATATAGTAGCATTATCCACATTTTGAAAAGAAAAAGCAAGTAAAAATGATGATTCATGAAAACTTTCATCACAAATTCATCATTCTCACCTGCTCCGTTAATTAAGTGTAGGAATTATTCTTCGATCGGTTCTTTTAGAAATACTAATTGATCATTTAATAATTCGAGTGTTACCTGTGTTTTTGGCAATATTCGCCCCGCAATAATTTCTTTTGCCAGCGGCGTCTCTACTTCACGAGTAATGAAACGTTTCAGAGGTCGTGCCCCGTACTGAGGTTCATACGCATTTTCAGCAATCCAAGATTTTGCCTGATCAGTAATAATCAATTGAATTTCCTGATCCTCTAACCGAAGTGAAAGCTGAGCAACTAATTTTTCTACGATTCCTTTCACGTTTTCCAAGCTTAATGGTGTAAACAAAATTGTATCGTCAATTCGATTCAAGAATTCAGGCTTAAAGTGCCCTCTCAGCATGTTCATAACCTGTTCCTGAACTGATTCAGGTATTTCTCCATCAGCAGTTACACCGTCTAACAGTAGCTGTGAGCCGATATTACTAGTCATAATTAACACAGTATTTTTGAAGTCTACGACACGACCTTTAGAGTCGGTCAGACGCCCATCATCTAACACCTGAAGCAAAATGTTGAAAACATCCGGATGTGCCTTCTCAATTTCATCCAATAAAATGATGGTATATGGATTGCGGCGAACCGCTTCTGTCAGCTGACCGCCCTCTTCATAACCTATATATCCTGGAGGGGCCCCAACCAATCGTGAAACAGCATGTTTTTCCATATATTCACTCATGTCTATTCGAACCATATGGTCCTGTGAATCGAACAGATTTTCAGCTAATGCCTTTGCTAATTCCGTTTTTCCGACACCCGTTGGTCCTAAGAACAGAAAAGAACCTAATGGGCGATTTGGATCTTGCAGCCCAGCTCGAGATCGAAGCACTGCATCACTTACTGCATCAACTGCTTCATCTTGTCCGATTACACGTTGATGCAATGTACTGTTTAAATTCAACAGTTTCGCTCGGTCACCCTCTACTAGCTTAGTTACCGGAATACCCGTTAAACGAGCAACCACTTGGGCAATTTCATTTTCAGTCACCGATTCTTGAACCATCCGAATATCACTGCTTTCATTCTTAGATTCAAGGTCTTCTAATTCTTTCTCCAACTGAGGGATTGTGCCATGACGTAACACTGCGGCTCTTTCTAAATCATAATTATTCTCTGCATCTTCTAATTCATGTTTCGCCTGATCAATTTCGGCTCGTTTATTAGAGACCGCATTAACTTCTTCCTTTTCTGTTTCCCATTGCAAACGCATGGCATTCGCTTCTTCTCGCAAGTCTGCTAATTCTTCCTGCAGATTACCTAAACGTTTCTTACTAGCATCGTCGGTTTCCTTTTTCAATGCAGCTTCCTCAATCTCCAACTGCATTAAGCGTCGAGTAACTTGATCCAGTTCTGTTGGCATAGAATTCATTTCTACACGAATGCTTGCACTAGCTTCATCCACTAGGTCTATTGCTTTATCAGGTAAAAAGCGATCCGTAATGTATCGATCAGATAAAGTGGCCGCAGCCACTAATGCATTATCATGAATATTAACACTATGATGAATTTCGAAACGCTCTTTTAATCCTCGCAAAATACTAATTGTATCTTGGACTGTCGGTTCTTTTACCAAAACTTTTTGGAAACGACGTTCTAACGCTTTATCTTTTTCCATATATTGTCGATATTCATCTAAGGTTGTAGCACCAATTAAATGTAATTCTCCACGAGCTAGCATGGGTTTCAGCAGGTTTCCAGCATCCATACTTCCCTCCGTTTTACCAGCACCTACAATATTATGGATTTCATCGATAAAGAGTAGAATTTGTCCGTCGGATTTTTTAACTTCCTTTAAGACAGATTTTAATCGTTCCTCAAATTCTCCCCTGAATTTTGCTCCAGCGATAAGTGATCCCATATCTAGCGAAAAAATAGTTTTGTTTTTTAGATTTTCCGGTACATCTTTGCGAACAATCCGTTGGGCCAATCCTTCCACGATAGCCGTTTTACCAACTCCAGGTTCACCAATTAAGACCGGATTATTTTTGGTCTTACGAGATAGAATTCGGATGACATCCCGAATTTCTTCGTCCCGACCAATAATTGGATCTTGTTTACCATTTTTTACTTGTTGAACTAAGTCAACTCCATATTTTTCTAAGGCTTTATAGGTTTCTTCTTGATTTTGAGAAGTCACACGATCTCCCCCTCTAATATCTTCAATATTTTTTTGTACTTCTTTTTTGTTTAACCCAACTTGATTAAGGTATTTCGTCAAGCGATAATTTTTCAAGCTCATTAATGCAAGTATTACAATCTCAGTAGACAAATATTCATCTTGATAGTCTTCTCTTAATTTATCTGCTTCCCTTAACAAGGAAAACAAATTTTGGCTAAGATTATGTCCGTAAACAATATTTTCACCGGCGACTGTAGGATAGTCATCTAGCGCACGATCAATTTCTATTTCAAATGCTTCCACATCTATACCAGCATCTGTGTAAAAATTGCGGCCGAAATGATTAGGCTGTAATAATATTTTCCATAGATGGGCAATATCAATTTCTTGATGTTGACGCGTCATAGCAATTTGTTGAGCCTCAGCAATCGCCTCTTGTAAGGTAGTAGTCATTTTTTCAATATTCATTCAATTACCTCCTCTAAACCTTTTGAGGTTTCCCTCACGAATAAAATTATACTCTTTTGGTCAGGATTGGTCAAAATTTTTCTATTTGAAAAGCATAACTTTCGTAGACTTTTAAGTAAAATGCTACAATTTTATCAAAGGAGATGAGTAGATGATTTCTAGAGCCATTGGATTTGAGAAAGGGTTTGAATTATCAGAAGGTAATTTTTTTGAAACTTTCGAAATTATGCTGCCTAAACTAATGAAATATGACGTGATGGTTCAAAACATCGCGATATCAATAAATCCTGTTGACACTAAATTACGTCAAACAGGAAAAGGAACTAAAGCTCCTCACATTTTAGGTTTTGACAGTGTTGGAATTGTTACACAAGTGGGCGATCAGGTTCCTCACCTTGTTGCTGGCGACCGCGTAATTTTTGCGGGAACAACCAACCGCTACGGCAGCTACAGTGAAAAACAAATTGTGGATTCACGCATCGTTGCAAAACTACCGGAAAACATTCCTGCTGAAAAAGCAGCAGCCTTGCCCTTAACATTTTTAACAGCTTATGAACTACTTTTCGAGAAAATGGATTTGGTTTCAAAAGAAAACGGAAATGATGCAACATTATTAATCATAAATGGTGCAGGCGGAGTAGGTTCGATCATGATTCAATTAGCTAAGTGGGCAGGTCTCACAGTTCTAGCAACTGCTTCAAGGCCAGAAACAGCAGATTGGTGCGAGAAGTTAGGGGCCGATCAAATCCTGAATCATCATAAAGACTTGACTAAGCAAGTCAAGAAGTTAGGTTACGATGCCCTTCCTTATATTGCTGTCTTACATTCTTCTGACCATTATTATGATGAAATGGCTGACTTATTAAGTCCTTTTGGTTATCTTGGTTCAACTGTAGCAACTGCTAAGGATCATAATCTGGCTAAGCTAAAAGCAAAATCAGGCAGCTTTGTATGGGAGTACATGTTTGCAAAAACTGATTATGACTATCATATTAAATCACAGGGAGAAGCCTTAACACTCTTAACTCATCTATTGTCTACCGAAAAAATTCAATCGACCCTGACCGAAACCTTAGATGGACTTTCCCCTGAAACATTTTATCATGCTCATCAAATAGTAGAAGCGGATAAAATGATTGGTAAATTGGTTATCCGCTATTAATACAAAAAAAGGAAGCCTATGACTGGTTGTCGGCTTCCTTTTTATTTTCTTTTGCTTCTTCAAATTCTGTTTTAATTTCTTTTTGTTTTGTCACTAGCACATAGATCATTCCTATAAAGAAAGGCATTAAGTAAGTTGCATACCGATAAAGCAGCAATGAGGATACAGCATCTACATTACTAACAACATGTTTAAACAGCAAGACGTAAACAAATTCTAACCCACCAATGCCTCCAGGTGCTGGTAAAACTCCGCCTAAAGTAATTGTAAAACTAATAAGTGCTATCGACAAAGATAGTGAAAGGTTGGGATAACTCTGACTTAGAATAAAATAAGGAATAGCATACCAGACAGCTAGCTTAGCCATATTTGAGGCAAATACCTTAACCACTACATGTTTATTTTTAATAAAAGTTTGAATCGTTTCTCTCAATGAATAAAACTGCAAATTGGCCTTGTCTACTAGATCACGCCAGCGTTGTCTTTTAAAGATACGATTGGAAATTTTCACAAAAATTACTTGTGCACTGACATTCAAGCTAAAAAGCAATAATACTGTTACGATTGCTAATGTTACCGACATACCAATTAAAACCAGCATAATGCCATTCGGTACTTCTTGACGCAAAACATCTGATTCCAAGACCAAAAATACTAAGGCCCAGATCATAACAGCAATTTTATAAGTTACCATTCGTAAAGCAGTGACACCCGTTCCTTGTGAAAGCTTCAAGCCTTTTTTTCGATAATAGATAACCTCAGCTACTATTGAACCCGTTCCGAACGTGACCACTCGATAAAAAGTCGCATAAGCTGATCCAAAGAAACCATCCATAATTGTAAACGATGGATTATACTCTGAAGCAATATTTTTTATTGTGTAGCCTTCAATCAATTGACTCACTACACCTAATACAGTAACACCTAATACAATTGGCCAAGATGTTGTCGTTAGTTCTTCGAAAATCTCACCTAAAGAGTCACGGATTACAAAAATTATTAATCCAATAACAACCAAAAATAAAAGGATGTTTAAGATCAACTTTCGATTAACAGAAAGATTCATTTGGGACCCTCATTCATCTATTTTGTACTAGCCTATCATACTATTTATTCTGGAGCAAAAAAACAAGTCTAAAAAAACAAACTTTTTACGCAAAATCCTCAAGAGTAAATTGGGATTTTCACATAAAAAGTTTGTTCGTTGTACTTAATTATTTTCCATTGTTTTCAATAATTTTGACGATGACATCGACTGCTTTTTCCATCGTTTGCAAGGAGACAAACTCAAAACGTCCGTGCATATTTTCGCCACCGGCAAAAATATTAGGAGTAGCTATTCCTAAGAAGGAGATCTTCGACCCATCTGTTCCCCCACGAATTGGTTCAATTACAGGAGTAATATTAACTTCTTCCATAGCTTGTTTAGCCAATTCAATGACTGTCATGTCCTTTTCGATAATTTCGCCCATGTTGTAATATTGATCATACATATCAACTACAACACGTTCCACATCAAATTGCTGGTTCATTTCTTTTTGAATAGCCAAGATTTGCGTTTTGCGAGCTTCAAATCTTTCACGATCATGATCGCGAATGATATATGTCATTTTTGCTTCTTCAACATTTCCATCCAAAGCTAATAAGTGATAAAATCCTTCACGACCTTCAGTTTTTTCTGGTCGATCTGCTTCTGGCAACTGATTATGGAAATCAATAGCTAATTGTAAAGCATTAATCATGGTATTTTTAGCTGTACCTGGATGGACGTTCTTACCTACTAATGTGATAGTCGCTTGAGCTGCGCTGAAAGTTTCATATTGAAGTTCACCCAAAGGACCGCCATCCATAGTATAAGCAAAATCTGTATTAAATTGTTTAACATCAAATTTATCTGCTCCAATGCCTATTTCTTCATCCGGACCAAAACCAATACGAATTTCTCCGTGTTTGATTTCAGGATGCTTGATCAAATATTCCATCGCTGTCATAATTTCAGCAATTCCAGATTTATCATCTGCTCCTAAAAGAGTTGAACCATCCGTAGTAATCAACGTTTGATCTTTATAATTTTTCAAGTTAGGAAAATCTTTTGTATTTAACGTATACTTTCCATTTTTGTCCAATTTAATCGTCGACTCACCATCATAGTTTTCTATGATTTGTGGATTCACACCCTCAGCATTGAAATCAGCAGTGTCCATGTGAGCAATAAAACCAATCTTACGTACCTTTTTGTCGATATTACTTGGCAAAGTTGCGATGACATATCCGTTACTTTCATTGTAAAGAATATCCTGCATCCCTATTTCTTCTAACTCCTTCATCAACTCATGAGCGAAAGCTACCTGAGTTTGAGTAGTTGGAGTGGTGGTACTTGTCGCATCAGAACGAGTTTCTGTTTTTACATAGCGTAGGAAACGAGGTAATAAATTTTCGTACATACTGCTTCTCTCCTCTTATATATTATTTAAAAGAAAAAGGATTGGTTGAGACTTCTGAGACATAGAATGAAACATCCCAATCCTCTTCGTCTTTCCATTGATTAAATAGTTCGACCATTTTTCTCTTGCACAAAGCTTCAATATAGTGCCCAGGATCAATAACCAACATACCTGATTCTTGCATATCATGAGCGGTATGATAATAGACATCTCCAGTAATGTATACATCAGCCTGCTGAAAAAGAGCATCCTTATAAAATTTTTCAGCGCTTCCGCCACAGATAGCTACTCGTTGAACGGTAGCTTTTGGTTGTTTCGGATAAACTACTCTTAGCCCATCCAAATTAAAAACCTTCTTTACTTGCTGAATAAATTCTTCGGTTGTTAGGGGCGCAGCTAAAGTGCCTACACGGCCAATCCCATATTTTAACGGTGGATTATCTAGCTGATAAATATCGTATGCTGGCTCTTCATAGGGGTGAGCTGTCAGCATTGCTTCCACTACCTGCTCTTCTAAAGTAGCTGGAAAAATAACCTCGATTTTACTTTCCTGAACCTGTTCCTGTCGATTCAATTCACCAATTGTCGGATTTGCCTCACCAACTGGAGTAAAGCGTCCAGTTCCTGAGAGTGTATAGGAGGTAGCTTCATAATTACCTTGCTTGCCAGCTCCTGCTTCGGCTAACGCTGTTCGCATCGCTTTACTATAGTCCATTGGTACATAAACGGCTAACTTTTTTAGAGGAATCGACTGACTCTCCACTAAATAAGTAGTATTTTTAACCTCTAGCAATTCACAGAACCAGTCGTTTAAACCATTAGGAATAATGTCCATGTTCGTATGTGCAGCATAGACAGCAATATCATGCTTTAACAAATCTACATACATTTTTGTTTGAAAGTCATCCGTCGTCAAACGATCAATAGGGCGAAAAATAGGCGGATGTTTAACAATCAGCAAATCAATCTTTTTTTCAATCGCTTCTGCTACTACTGCTGGACGAACATCTAAACTCATCATGACTCTTTGGATATCTTTGTTTAAAGTACCAATGTGCAGCCCGACAGGATCCCCATCTTCTATTAACCATTCGGGACAATACTGTTTGAAACGCTCAATAAATTTACTTGCTTTCATCTAAAGCCTCCTTGATCCATTGAATCTCCCGCTCAACTTGAATAATTTTATCCTCAAGCTGCTGATCGCTTTTGGCTAAATTGGCACGAACCTTTTCTAATTTTCCAAGCTGATGCTGCCATTTCTTCAAGAAAACAGTTGACCGCTCCTGCAATAAATGTGGTCCAAAAAGTAATTCATGTTGCGTGTAACTCGCAGTTGAATCTAGTTTTTCAGCTACCATCACTTCATAGATCTTGTGATGATCTTCTAGAATTGTCTCAGCAATAATTGTGTAGCCCTCTGCTGCTAACCACTCTCTCAATTGTTTTTCACCAACATTAGGCTGCAAAATCAATCTTTCTTTGCCTGAAAAGCGATGCATCCTTTTTCCGCGCTCTAAAATATCTCGTATCAAAACACCGCCCATTCCACAAATTGTGACGGCTTCGATGTTATCTTCTAGAAAAACAACTTCCATTCCATCACCTAAGCGTATCTCAATAAACTGCTCTAATCCATTTTTAGATACTTGTTTTCTTGCTGCTTCATACGGACCTTGAACCACCTCACCAGCAATCGCATACTGAATTCTTTCATTCCGCACTAAAGCTACAGGTAAATACGCGTGGTCGGAACCAATATCCGCTAGTCGAGCTTTTTTTGGCACATAATTAGCCACTACTTGTAAACGTAGCGATAATTCATTAGCATTCATTTCGTCACTTCCTATCATTGATTATAGCACTCATCAAAAAAAGAACCTCAAAAAAAGGCGAGTCAACTTCGCTTTTTAATGAGGTATTTTGTTTCTTCTCAGTAAATTCTTTTTTTAGCCATTTCGACGATTTTCACCGATCATCCAAATCTCACGACTTAAATAACGAATACGCTCCATAATTCGTTTCGCCTTCAATGGTTCTTCATCTCCCCGCTGCGTCACAGATAGATGCTCCTCCAGTTGTATCATGTCAAAATTTGATGAAAAGAAAGTAGGCAGTTGTTCTTGCATACGATATTGAAGGATGACTCCTAAAACATCGTCTCGAATCCAAGCACTCATTGAGTCGGCTCCAATATCATCGATCATTAAAATTGGAGCCCGCTTAACGCTGTCTAATTTCGGTCCAACTTTATCTGTAGAAATCGCTTGTTTCATTTCACCAGCAAAAGTAGGAAAATGAACTAATGTTGTCTCATACCCTTTTACTGCTAGCTCATGGGCCATGGCTCCTAGCAAGTAAG
Organism: Candidatus Enterococcus ferrettii; assembly: GCF_017377655.1. Taxonomy (GTDB): domain Bacteria; phylum Bacillota; class Bacilli; order Lactobacillales; family Enterococcaceae; genus Enterococcus_A; species Enterococcus_A ferrettii. Next base: position 36,488 of record NZ_JAFREL010000045.1, on the reverse strand, counting down.
TTTTTCCAACTCCAAAATCTCCTACTAAATATAATGCTTTATGAAAATCCTTTGGAGCAGCATTATATTGGTTTATGAAATCTAAAGAAGCTTCTAATGCTTCACTTCGACCAGAAGTCACTTCAAAGGTCCGAATCGATGCCTGACGAATATCTTTAGGCATATCAACCGAATTAATTCGATTGCGAATTTCTTCTTCTTTTTTGCGCATCAATAATTCATCAGTAGGAACATAGGTTACATCAATAAAATGAAAATTAAGCGTTAATTTAGGTTCATATCCAGGAGCGATCATAGTAGGATCATCTGCCAAAAATTTTTTCTTTTCTTGAACAAATTCGTACAGCTTGGCAAAGGATTTCTCGATATCTTCTTGTGTCAATTTTGCCTTATGTTGCTCTATAAAATCACGTACATCGGAATCTTGAAGTACTTCCTGCATCATCTGCTGGTACCTGCCATCTACTCCGCGTGACTTAATAATTCGATTCAGTTCTTTGCCTACATCTTCCATCAGCTCTCACCCTCTTTGTTCAGATATTCCGCCAGCTTGCGATTCAACTCGGCCTCTTTTTCTGGACTAATCTTCTTCTCTTTTGGTGGTTCTTTAATGTGCGACGGCAGAATTTCTTTTCTACCTTGTGTCTTCCGACCAGCAGCATTATTACGGCGATTGGTGGTCTTTTTCTTGACCAGCTTTTGGTCCGCTTGACGAACATGTACAATGGCTTCTTCCGGTCGTTGAATCTTCCTTTGAGCCCAATCATTAGCGATTGCATTCAGATAGTTTTGATTAATTACTGCCTGATTCTGAATCACTAATATGTAGTTAATTAGTATATTCACTACACTATTTGGAAATAAGTGACGACTCAGCAAATCTTCAATCAAGCGAATTTCTTGATTAGTTTCGTACCCACCCTTTTGCTTTTTAATTGCCTGCAGATATTTGATTGGTGGTATCCTTTCACTTTGACGGATTATTTCCTGTTCGGCCTTTGAAAATTCTCCTGATAAATTTCGATTATCAGCTAATTGTACTTCTGTCTCACCGTCTACGGATTTTATTTGTTTGCTTTTTACAATTAAATTTCTTAAAAAAGTTAACTGAATCTGATTTCGTTCACTGGATTTTACAGCAAAATCCAGCATTTCCATTTCATCAATCCCGTACATTTGATGTAAAGCCTCGATTTTTTTTTGATCTTCTTCCTCTAATGTCAAACTAAACTTCTCTAGCTGCTGATTGAAGAAGGTCCAGTCAAAAGTACTAGCTGCTACTTTTGGTTGAATAAATTTATCATGGGTATCATCAAATAGTTCCGTATTCGCAGCAAACCTCGTTTCTTCAAATCGATAACTATCGCGAAACCGTTTTGTAATGTTGGTTAATCCTTCTGTTGGAACTACCTTTGGACGGAAACGTTCAACTAATCGTTGAAAACGGCGTTCACCAATTTTTTCCATTAACAAATAACACATTAATGCGTCCTGAAAAAAATCGATAGGCATTAACGGAGGAATTAATTGATAAAATAGCGTCATCCCCAATTCATTATCTTCTTTCTGAAAAGTATTTAACAAGCCGATACCTTCCAGCTTTTCACGGGCTTTCAACATTGCAGCTAACCCGTTATCTATGGCGGCCAATAAATCAGCATGCATCAACTCAGGGCTTTTTCCTTCGACTGTAATATCGCTAGATAGGTTTAAATACAGACTCAGAGCTTCCGCACCTATAATCGGTTGGTATAAAAATAATAGTGCTTGCTGGCGGCTCTCATCCAGCAGAGGACTGCCATAGACGGAGTAAATAGTCGTTGGCCTTAATTCAGATGTCACAAACTAGCCCCCTAAAATATTCAGTAACAATCAGTTCGATAATTGCCTCAGTTCCTGTCAAAGTTTAAAACAAATCCTGTTCTTTTCCATCAGCAGATTTGGCTTTATCTACGATTTCCTGTAATTCTTTTAAGAACACCGACATGTCCTTAAATTGGCGATAAACACTGGCAAAACGAATATATGCAATTTCATCAACATTCATTAAATATTCCATAACATATTCACCGATTAAACTGGTAGATATTTCATTTTCACCTAAACCGCGAACACGATTTTCTACATGATCAACAATCTGTTCCATTTGCTCCATGGCAACAGGACGTTTTTCGGCCGAACGAATTAGCCCGCGCAGAATCTTGTCGCGATTAAATTCTTCCCGATCGCCATTACGCTTAACAACTAAAAGCGGTGCAGCTTCAATCCGTTCAAAAGTTGTAAAACGGAAACCGCAATTTTCACATTCTCTGCGTCTTCGGATGGCACGTCCATCATCGGTTTGACGACTATCAATGACTCTTGAGTTATTATGATTACATCTTGGGCAACGCATTTTTTCACCTCTCAGATGATAGTATTTTATTGTAACACGAGTTTATCATATCCTAATGGCTAAAAAAAGCTTTGTTATGCCATTTTTCGAATCTTTATTCAATAAAGGCTTGTTTTTTTAACCATTTTATCACTTGGTCAGCTGTTTCCTCTAAAGTTCCACTATTATCAAAAATAACATCTGCCAGATGCTTTTTTTCATTTAGAGGCATTTGGCTGTTAATTCGGTTCATTGCTTCCATTTCTGATAATTGATTTCTAACCATCAAACGTCTCAATTGAGTATCCTGATCGATATAAACAACAGCAATAGCATCCATTTTGTTTTCATAATGTCCTTCATAAAGTAAAGGAATATCAGCAATTACTAACGAATTACTTTTTCTGGCAACTTCTATCTGCCGATCAATTTCATTACGAATAAAAGGTTCAAGTGTTCGGTTAAGTTTTTTACGTTCTTCTTCATCCCTAAAAATAAGATTGCCTAATTTTCTTCGATTTAATGTTCCTTTAGGTGTAATGATCATTTCACCAAAAGCTTCAACAAGTGCAAAAAGACCGGGAGTACCTGGCTCGACAACTTCACGAGCCACTACATCCCCGTCTACAATAGGAAATCCAGCTGAGCGAAATACATTAACTACTGTCGATTTTCCACTAGCGATACCACCAGTAATCCCTAACACATAACTCATTTTTTTCACCTCTTCAGTTGTTGGCAATGTGGACAATAATGGGTTCCACGTTGAGCAACTTTCATTTTAGCTATGGGTGTCCCACAACGCGGGCAAGGTTTTCCAGTTTGTCCATATACATTAAGCTCCTGCTGAAAATGTCCGGCTTCCCCTAAAGCATTTAGATAGGTTCTGATAGTTGTCCCACCTGCTTCTTTTGCCTTATTAATGACAGTAATAATCGCTTGATGTAAAATTTCAACTTCTTTAGTTGTTAGCGTATTGGCTGGCTGCTCTGGATGTATTTTTGACAACCACAATACTTCATCTACATAAATGTTCCCAAGACCCGCAACAATTTTTTGGTTCAACAACAGGGGCTTAATCATCGTATGCGCCTTATTTAAGCGAGTCTCAAACTCTGCTAAATCAAATGTTTCATTCGTAGGCTCAGGGCCTAACTGTTGAATTCCTTTATATTGCAAACCAGTATTTTTTTTCATTAAACTCATTCGACCAAATTTACGCACATCATTGTAAATTAATTCAGAATCATCAGTAAAAACGAAACGTATGTGACTATGCTTATCTAACGTTGTAGCTTCAGGGAAAAATTCGTATTTCCCTTCCATTCTTAGATGAGATACCATATCATAATGAGTAAAATGAAAAATTAAATATTTACCTCTACGGCCAACACCTTCAATAGTCTCTCCTACCAACTCATTTCGAAACTGATCAACTTCTGGGGATTCAATGATTTTGGGCCAAAGAACATCGACCCTGCGAATAGTTTTTCCTATAACTAAAGAAACTAATCCACGGCGGACTGTTTCAACTTCTGGTAATTCTGGCACTTTTTTCACTCCTAAGGGAAAAGCTGGAAAAATTCCAGCTTCTAGTTATTTTGCTTCATACCAAGTTTTTCCCCAACTGCTATCAGTAACTAATGGAACATCCAGCTGTACAGTATTTTCCATTACTTCCTTAACCAGCTTATCTAATGTTTCTAGCTCTGCTTCAGGTACTTCAAAAACTAATTCATCATGTACTTGTAACAGCATGTTCGCTTGTAGTTTTTCCTCTTTTAATCGTTTATCCAATTCAATCATAGCTAATTTTAATATATCTGCTGCGCTTCCTTGAATAGGGGTATTAATAGCTGTTCGTTCAGCAAATGATCGAACATTGAAATTACGCGAATTAATATCTGGCAGATATCGACGACGATTGTACAAGGTAGCAGAATATCCAAGATCCTTTGCTTCTCGAACACTTTCTTCCATATACCGTTTTACGTCCGGATAGTTTTCGAAATAAGTATCAATATACTCCTGAGCTGCTTTCCGAGATATTCCTAAATTTTGAGACAATCCATAATCAGAAATCCCATACACAATACCAAAATTGACTGCCTTAGCATCCCGACGCATATTTGGGGTCACTTGATCTTTTTCTACACCAAAAATTCGCATTGCAGTACTAGCATGGATGTCCATTCCTTCCTTAAAAGCTTCAATCAAATGCTTATCTCCAGAAATATGAGCCAACACCCGTAATTCAATTTGAGAATAGTCAGAAGAATAAATTAACCAGTTTTTCTCACTGGGAACAAAAGCTTCTCGAATTTTCCGGCCCTCTTCCAAACGGATAGGAATATTTTGTAAATTAGGATCCACTGAACTTAAGCGACCAGTTTGTGTTAAAGTTTGCAAATAACGCGTATGCACTTTGTTATCTGATTGAATAACCTTCAAAAGACCCTCAACATAGGTTGATTGGATCTTAGCAATTTGTCGGTAATTCAAAATATCATTTACTATAGGAGCTTGTTCTCTTAATTGCTCTAAAACATCGACCGCAGTTGAATAACCCGTTTTCGTCTTCTTAATCACAGGAAGGTGCATCTTTTCAAATAGGATAACGCCTAACTGTTTTGGTGAATTGATATTAAATTCTTCGCCTGCTTCTTCATGAATCCTTTGCTCAATTTCCTGAAGACGTTTAGAAAACTCTCCGCGCATACTTTGCAAGCGTTGAGCATCAACCTTAATACCAATAATTTCCATTTCAGCTAAAATACGCGACAGCGGTAATTCCATCTTATAGAACAGCTCATCTTGTTTCTTTTCTTCAAGTTCTTCTCCAAGATGATCACTTAAATAGTTGATTGCTTTGATTTTACGTGCCAAATGATTGTAGAAAACTTCTTCATCTTCTGGCAAACCCTTTTTAGCACCTTTTCCGTAAACCTGTTCATCTGGTTGAATCTCCGTATAGCCATAATGCTGTGCTACCCCAGCGATATCATTGCTATTATCGTTCGTATCTAAAAGATATGCTGCTAATAATACATCAAAGTTTATGCCTTCGGTTTTACCGATGTAACGATTTAACCCTACATAGGTACGTTTGGCATCGTAAACCTTCTTGCTATTTGATTCTTCTAACCATAATTTAAAATCAGAATTGTCAAAAATAGCTAAATCGTCTGTCACATATACTTTTTTCTTAGTTCCCCAAGCTACACCAACAATATCTGCAGTATGATAATTATCCTCAAGCATTTCTACATATAAGCCAGCATCTGGAGAGAACATGGAAGCATCATACTCATTGACAACTTGATACATGATATCTTCCAATTCGACCGGTTCCTCTTCAATATTCAATTTACTTAAAAATTGTTTGAAGTCCATATCTTTATAAAAAGTTACCAGCTTGTCTAAATCCTTTCCAAAATAGGCCAGATCTTCTAGCGAAATTGCTACTGGAGCATCTGTTATGATAGTTGCAAGCTCTTTAGACAAGAAGGCCTGATCTTTATCGTTGATCAAATTATCTTTCATCTTGCTCTGTTTCAGTTCATCAATATGTTCATAAACACCTTCAACGCTGCCATATTCCTTCAAAAGTTTTATAGCTGTCTTTTCACCAACCTTAGTCACTCCTGGATAATTATCGGAAGTATCCCCAGCTAATCCCTTCATGTCAATAATTTGATTAGGCGTCAGTCCATCATATTTCTCCGCTACATGTTTTGGTGTGTAAGACTCAATATCACTGACACCCTTTACAGTAATATCAACAGTAACCTTATCGCTAGCCAATTGCGTCAAATCACGGTCACCAGAAAGAACCACCACATCAAAATCGGCATCAGAAGCTTGCTTTGCCAAGGTTCCGATGATGTCATCTGCTTCATAGTTATCTAGTTCATAGTGCTTGACACCTAAACCTTGTAATAATTCACGAATATAAGGAAGCTGTTCTCGAAATTCACCAGGTGTTTTTGAACGTCCGCCTTTGTACTCTTTGTACATCTCTGTTCGAAAAGTAGTCTTGCCTGCATCGAAGGCTACTAAAACATGCGTTGGTTTTTCCCTATCCATCACATTTTCGAACATATTGTTAAAAGCATAGATTGCATTGGTATGCAATCCGTTTTTATTTTTAAACTTTTCCAACGAATTATGCAACGCAAAAAACGCACGAAAGGCCACACTGTTTCCATCTACTAGCAATAATTTATTTTTAGCCATTGTCTCTACTCCTTTACGTTTTCATTTTAACAAAGTATTCCCTACTTTGGAAAGCATCCAATCCCTTAAAAAAATTTTCGACTTTTTCAGACTTTTAGTCATTTTGTAAAAACAAAAAAATGTTACTCATGAAAAAAAGGCGATTGCTCGCCTTTTAATTATTATTACCGAAAATTCGCAAGAATGAGATAAACAGATTGATAAAATCAAGGTACAGTTGCAAGGCCATGAAGACCGCTACCCCTGAACCAGCCTGACCATTAGTTTGCTGATAAATTCTGCGAATCATTTGATTGTCATAAGCTGTAATTGCTGACATTATAACTACCATTAAGATAGAAATAAATAGATCTACCACACCACTGTGTAAGATAAAGATATTCAAGAACATTGCTATGATAATCCCTATTAAGCAGCTAAGTGCTGCCCGGCCAATGCCAGATAAATCACGCTTAGTAAAAGTACCAATTAACGACATTGCTACAAATGTTACCGATGCTGTTACAAACGCTTGGGTAACTGTTCCAATATCATACATCGCTAATGTGACGGCTATAGTTAATCCATTCAATACAGAATAACCAATGAAACCGCCAATCGCTAAGCTAGGATTTGATTGGGCCTTAGCTCCTAATATGACTACCAAGATAATTTCAGCAATCCATAAACCGAAGAATCCTAAAGGGAATCCGTTGATAAAGGCTGCAACTTGATTGGTCATTGGACCTAACGCCAAATAAGAAATAAATGCACTAATGCCAATTCCTAGTGCTAGATAACCATAAATTTTCCCATAAAATCTATTTAAGCCTGTTACTGCTTGTTGATTATTCATTTGTTTCCTCCTCCAATTTAAACGCAGGTGGTTTCACCATTACTACAGCATCTAAAATTCGTTTTTCTTCACTATTTTCTGCTTCAACTGATATGGTTACAACATCCTTCATTTTGTCTACCTTAATTACTTCAAATTCAAAAGTCAGAGTCTCATAATGATACACTGGATCAATAAAATTGATCGAAAAATTTACGACATGAGAACCTGGACCCGGCAGATGTTTAGAAATAGCACTAGTAATAATACCCATCAGCATAATGGATGGAACTACCGGCCGTTCATATTCAGTATCTTTGACAAAATCATGTTGGATGTATAATGGATTTGCATCATTGGTTAAGCCCAAATATAAGAGCAACTGATTGTCTTCGATTGATTCCGTTAAGGACAGCGAGTCACCTTCTTCGATTTCATCAATCGTCTTTCCAATTTTTCTCGCCTTCATATTGTACAAATCATTTCCCTCCGTTGTTTAATCTAATACATATTTTATCAGAATGCAGTAAAAACACAAGAAGCTTCCATTTTAGCCATATACTTAAGATACTAAAAAACCGATCTAACCTTGATTGATTAGATCAGTTAAAGTTTTTATAATACGTTTCTAGTTGTATTACTTAGTAGGTTTTCATAAGCTCGTTCAAACCGTTGGACGTCACCAGCTCCCATAAAGATCACTACTGCATTCTCATAGTCCAATAACGGAGACATATTGTCTTCCTGCATCACTAGCCCACCCTTTTGAATCTTATTGCCAAGATCCTCAATTTTCACTTCTCCGCTAGTTTCGCGGGCTGATGAAAAGATGTCTAAAAGATAAACATGATCAGCCTTATCTAAAGCTTCAGCAAATTCATCAATCAGAGCAATTGTCCGGCTGAATGTGTGAGGTTGAAAAACAGCAATTAATTCTTTCTCAGGATATTTTTGACGAGCAGCATCAATGGTTGCAGTAATCTCCGCTGGATGGTGCGCGTAATCGTCAACAATCACCATGTCTGCGACTTTTTTCTCGCTAAAACGACGTTTCACTCCAGAAAATGTCAACATTTCTTCTTTTACTTTATCCATGTCTAACCCTTCAAAATAGGCTACAGCTATTACTGATAAAGCATTCAAAATGTTGTGTTTTCCAAATGAGGGTACAGAAAAACGTCCAATAAAACTTTCTTTGTGATAAACGTCAAAAGCAGAACCGTTAGTAGTTCGTACAATATTACGTGCTTGAATATCATCGTCATCAGATAAACCATAAAAATAAATTGGCACATCTGATTTTAATTTACGCAAATATTCATCATCACCGTAGGCAAAAATTCCTTTTTTTACTTGAGACGCCAAAGTTTGGAAGGCTTCATAGACGTCATCAATACTTTTGAAATAATCAGGATGATCAAAATCAATATTAGTCATGATCGCATAATCAGGAGAATACGCCAAAAAGTGACGTTGGTATTCACATGCTTCAAAAGAGAAAAATTTAGCATCTGGTACGCCGTGACCTGTACCATCTCCAATTAGGTAGCTAGTTGGTGCGATTCCGCTAAGTACATGTGAAAGCAACCCAGTTGTGCTTGTCTTGCCGTGAGACCCAGTTACTGCAATGCTGGTATAAGGTTGGATAAATTGTCCAATAAAATCATGGTAGCGGACAATCTCCAAACCTAACTCTTTCGCACGAACAATTTCTTCGTGAGTATCAGGAAAAGCATTGCCGGCAATAATAGTCATTCCCTCTTGAATATTGTTTTTATCAAATTGCAGAATACTAATTCCTGCTTTTTCCAAATCCCGTTGAGTGAAAAAATATTTTTCAACATCTGACCCTTGCACCTTGTAGCCTTTTTCAAATAAGACTAATGCCAGCGAACTCATGCCAGAGCCCTTAATTCCAACAAAATGATAAAGCGTATCCTTGTTATTCATCTTATCCCTCTATCCTCTTCTTTGGTACGTTTATTCGTTTCACATTATCGTATAAAAATGACAAAATAGCAATTTTTTCTTCTCTTATGTAAGCAACCGATCCCTTAAAAGTCTAAGAAGAAGCTTTTACAGTATTCACAAAAACTAATTTCCCATGACAATTGCCGCAAACATAACGTTTAGTATCAATTTTCCGGCGTCTTTGAATACTTTTTCCACAACTTTGACAACGATACAACTGAATTGCTACGCTTGCCAATGGTGGTGCGTAACGAGATCCGCCAGTTTTTTTGAGCAATTGTTTGAAATCTTGATCTTTATGCTGATAGCCTCTTCCAGTTAAATGAAGATGGTAGTGACAGAGCTCATGCTTAATCACATTTATCAGTTCCTTTATTCCATAACGTTCAAAGATCAATGGGTTAAAGTCCAAATTATGACTATTTAAGTGATAACGGCCGCCAGTCGTTTTCAAACGGCGATTGAAGCTGGCTTGATGTAAAAAAGGTTGCTGGAAAAATTCCAGCGAAACCTTTTCTACTAACAGTTGTAATTCCTCTTTAGTCATTAGCTGATATCGGAATCATCGTCAAGCTGATTCGAGCTTTCTTTAAATCCACCGCTTCTACCCAAACGGTAACAACATCCCCAACTGAAACTACATCAGTTGGATGCTTCACAAACTTTTGGCTTAACTTAGAAATGTGAACCAAACCGTCTTGTTTCACACCAATATCCACAAAAGCTCCAAAGTCGATAACATTTCGGATTGTCCCTTGCAGCTCCATTCCTGATTTCAAGTCTTCCATACTTAAAACATCTTGGCGAAGCAGTGGCGCAGGCATCTCATCACGCATGTCGCGACCAGGTTGTAACAAAGATTGTAAAATATCTTGAATTGTCTCTTTACCAGTTCCCAAGCTCTGAGCCAATTGATTAACGTTCAAGTTTTTTAGTTTCTTAACTGCCTCTTCGGTACCTAGGTCTTTTAAAGAAACACCAGCTTGTATTAAGATTTCTTTCGCACTATCATAACTTTCTGGGTGAATGGAGGTATTATCCAATACATTTTTTCCGTTTGGAATACGCAGAAAACCAATTGCCTGTTCATAAGCTTTTGGACCTAGACGGGGCACCTTTTTCAACTGCGGGCGAGCAGTAAAGCCGCCGTTCTCATCACGATAGGTTACAATATTTTGTGCAGTAGTTTTGTTAAGACCAGAAACGTATTGCAACAATTGTGGACTAGCTGTATTTACATTAACACCAACTTGGTTTACTGCAGTTTCTACCACAAAATCAAGTTGTTCAGAAAGACGCTTTTGTGAAACATCATGTTGATACTGCCCCACACCTACGGCTTTGGGATCAATTTTAACTAATTCAGCCAAAGGATCCTGTAAACGACGAGCAATACTGACGGCACTGCGCTCTTCAACTTGTAAATCAGGAAACTCAGTTCGAGCGATTGTACTTGCTGAATAAACTGAGGCTCCAGCTTCATTAACGATTACGTAAAAAACTTCATCTTTCACTTGCTTTAATTGTTCGGCAACAAATAGTTCTGATTCTCGGCTGGCAGTACCATTACCGATTGCAACCATCTCAACGTGATGCTTTTCAATCAATGCTCGTAATGCTGGACCCGCCTCCTGGCGTTTTGCTTGAGAAGCAGGTTTATGTGGATAAATTACTTCAATTGCCAGTACTTTTCCGGTTTCATCAACAACAGCCAATTTACATCCTGTACGGTAAGCGGGATCAAAACCTAATACTATTTTTCCTTTTAATGGTGACTGCAATAATAAATTACGCAGATTTTCACCAAAAATAGCGATTGCTTGTTCATCTGCTTGCTCGGTTAATTCATTACGAATTTCTCGCTCAATCGCAGGTCCAATGAAGCGTTTATAACTGTCTTTATATGCTTCACGGACAAATTCTACCGTAATTGACTGACTATTTTCTATTAACTTTCGTTCAAGATAACTGAAAACTTTTTCTTCGTCCACGACGATGTCTACTTTTAAAACCTCTTCTTTTTCACCGCGATTTGAAGCTAAGACACGATGAGAAACCATTTTCTTTATTGGTTCTGTGAAGTCGTAATACATTTCATAAACTTCTTTGTCATCCTTGTCAGCATCTTTTACTTTACTTTGATATAAGCCATAATTCTTAGTATAGTCACGAATCCATGTTCGATAATCTGGGTGATCACTTACATGCTCAGCCAGGATTTCATGAGCGCCTTGCAATGCTTCATCAGGAGTGTCTATTTCATCATTCACGTAAGACGCAGCTTCAGCATAAACATCTCCACTTATTGGAAAACTCATTAAGTACTGAGCCAACGGTTCTAAACCGTTCTCCTTGGCAATAGTAGCCTTTGTACGTCGCTTTTGCTTGTAAGGGCGGTAAAGATCCTCAACCTTCTGCATTTTAACAGCAGCTTGGATGGACTGAGACAATTCTTCAGTTAGCTTACCCTGTTCTTCAATTAAGCGTAAAACTTCTTGTTTTCGCTTCTCTAAGCCTTCAAGATAATGATAGCGTTCCTCGATTTCGCGAATTTGAACTTCATCCAAACTGCCAGTCCGTTCTTTCCGGTAACGGGCGATAAACGGAACGGTATTTCCTTCATCTAACAATTCTAAAACAATTTTAGTCTGCTGCGGGCGATATACTGTTAACTCTTTATTTAATAATTGGACGATTTCTTGATTGATGCTCATGACCATTCCTCGTTTCTACAAAATCTTATCTATTTTACCATAACGACAGCATTTGTTGAACTTCTAACAGCAGATTATGATTACTTTCACTTATTAACGAGACTTTACCTTCATCCGCCGCTGAGCAGCTATGTTCGGCCATTCTGATAAAAACAGGCCAGACAACGTCAATAGTATTCCAATTCCTGCTTTAATAGTTAACTGTTCCCCTAACAAAATAACAGATGCTAATGTAGTTAACATCGGAATCGAATAAATATAGATGGCCGCTCGAACTGCCCCTAACTGTCTTACTGAAAAATTCCAGGTTACAAAGCACAAAGCAGAAGCCCCAACACCTAAAAATAGTAAATTCCCCATATTTTTTATATCAGCAAAACGCGCCCAATCAAAACCATCGATTGAGTATAAAAACACTGGCGTCATAAGTAATAATCCATAAATGAAAATACGTTGAGTTATCGCAATCGTTGAATAACCAAACTGTCCAATTTTTTTAATCACCAATGAGTAGCCCGCCCAGAAAAAAGTTGCAATGAACGCCAAGCCGTCTCCAATTGGGTTTACGTTAAGAGTACCCGTCAAACTGATAAAACAAATCCCAATAATCGAACAGAAAAAGCCTAAAATAAATAGAGGCTTCAATTTGCCCTCTTTTAACAAAAATCGGCTAAGCAATGCTGTAACAAAAGGACTGATTGAACCAATAATTCCTACATTCATAGCTAAAGTATAGGTTAAAGCGACATTCTCTAAATAGTAATAAAGAAAAACACCAAAGATACCCGCTAAAGCAAAATATCCTTCTTGCCTCCAACTAGAAAATGGCAAAAACTTAGGTGAAACTATTAAAAGAACGGCTAAACCTAACAAAAAACGAATAAACAGGATTTCAATCGGTAAAAATGAAGACAGCAATACCTTAGTCGAAATGAAGGTTGATGCCCAAATGATAACTGTAACAATTGCAGCTAAATGCCCCTTTACATTATTTTCCATCTCATTCCTTCTTTCACCCTTATTCAATTCTTAACTATGCCACAAAAGTATCAGAATCACTAGGTTTTTTACAAAAAAATCTGACACCTAAATGTCAGACCTACTAATTATTTAAAAATTCGGCTTCCATGGGCCCTTCAAATTCGGTAACTCATGGTCCTCTATAATTCCACTATCATTAAAAAGCACTCCATGGAGTGAGCCACCGAAAACTGCGCCTCCATCAACGCCAATTTTATTATCTGACTGCCAAAGTGCGGTAGTTTGCATATCCCCGTACAACATAGGTGTAATAGTGTGCCCAAAAACAATCACTTTGCCTGTTTGATTTTTGCCTGTATGAAAAGGTTCGCGAATCCACAAAAAATCATGTAAATCAGTGTTTCGCCAATTGCTTTTTGCCAAATCAATTCCTGCGTGTACAAACACATACTGCTTCCATTCAAAATAGAAAGGACGTTGACCTAAAAACTCAACCAGGTCTTTATATCGACTTCTGATAAACATTGCTATTTCAGTTAGAGAATATTCTTCTGTTGCCCCAGCATGAAGCAAGCTTTCGATTGTCTCCTTTCCACCATTATAAAGATAACTCTCGAACCAGTCTTCAGGATTTTTTAGAAACTGAAGAAAATACTCTTCATGGTTTCCTTTAAGATAAACTGCCTGATATTTCTCCACCAACTGTTTCCCCAACAACCAACAGTCTTTACTTTTTGCTCCTCGATCATTTAAATCACCAATTAGAACCAATTGCTGTGTTTGCGGCTCAAAAAACTCCAGCATTTTTACAAATAAATCATATTCCCCATGAACATCCCCAATAACAAAAACCTGGTCCATCTTTCTCATCTCTTTCTTACAGAAAACGTCAGTATCTACTGACCAGACACAACAAAATAATTGCCATCCAAATCAACAAAGTTGAAAACATATTCTTCACCAATTTGAGCAATCTCACCTACTTGAACATTTTCTCCTTTCAATTTTTTATACAATTTCAACACGTCATCACTACTAAAAATCAAAGCAGGAGATGGCTCCACCGTTTCACTAGAATTGGTCTCAACAAACTGACGATCATAAATCACTAAGTGAGTCTCACTGGTTTCACTAACGGCCAATTCAGCCACAAATGACCCATCTATTTCATCAAAACTAATTTGAAAAAAGCCTAACGATTGCCAAAACTCATTCGCCTTTTTTACATCTTGAGCATATAGAATGATCTTCAACCGATTATTAAACATTTTATTCATCACCTCTGGAAAAGTGTACCAAAAAAGGCTTGGTCGCGCTAGCCAAGCCTTCGAATTCTTTTATGAATTTACTTCAATTGAAGCATCTTTATCCTGTAAAATCTCCCGATCCAATTCATGTATGCGTTCACTGGTTACCACACCAGCTACCATACTGCCGCTTACATTGACAGCAGTACGAGCCATATCAATTAATGGCTCAACTGATATAACTAAACCAACAATCGCTACCGGTAAATTCATAGCACCTAATACGATTAATGAAGCAAAGGTCGCTCCACCACCGACACCAGCTACACCAAATGAACTAATCGTAACAATAGCTACCAGCATAATGATGAATTGTAAATCAAAGACATTTACACCAACTGTCGGGGCAACAATTGTCGCCAACATGGCTGGATACACACCAGCACATCCATTTTGACCAATAGAAATTCCAAAACTTCCTGCAAAATTTGCAGTCGCTTCATCAACTCCTAAAGCCTTTGTTTGAGTTTCAATATTCATTGGCAATGTTCCTGCGCTTGAACGTGATGTAAATGCAAAACTTAAAGCAGGAAAAGCTTTTTTGAAAAAGTTCACCGGACTTACTTTGACTAAAATTAAGATCAATGAGTGAACCAATAATACAGCAATTAAAGCCGCATAAGAAGCTACGATAAATTTACCTAAGTTGAGGATTGCCTCAAAGTCACTTGTTGCTAATACATTAGTCATTAACGCTAACACCCCGTAAGGAGTTAAACGCAATACTAAAGTAACAATACGCATGATTACTTTGTACAGGCTATCAATCAAATTGGCAAAAAATTCAGCCTCTTTGGGTGCTTTTCTTTTAATACCAAGATAAGCTACTCCAACAAAAGCTGCGAAAATTACTACGCCAATAGTACTTGTTGGTCGAGTTCCAGCAAAATCAGCAAATACATTGGTTGGAATAAATGCTAAAATTTGTTGCGGAATTGAAAAATTCTGTACCATTTCTTGTCGTTCAGCTAATTCGCTGATACGAGCAGATTCAGCAGCACCTCTAGTAAAAGTTGCACCGTCTAATCCGAAGATTATCACAGCTGCAATGCCAATCAATGCAGCAATAGCTGTAGTAGCTAATAATACAAATAGGACATTTGCACTAATTTTGCCTAGTTTGCTGCTGGACTTCATTTTAGTAAAGGCACCAACAATCGAAATAAATACCAATGGCATGACCAACATTTGTAATAATGAAACATAACCATTACCAACGATTCCGATCCAATCCATGGCTTGAGTAATAACCGTGCTTCCATTTCCCAAAAGCAATTGTAAAAGACCACCAAATACGATTCCTAGTCCTAAACCTGTAAAAACACGTGTTGAAAACTTCACATGTTTTCTTTGCATTTGATAGAAGCCTACAAGCATGGCAACAAAGATCGCAACCACTAATACAGTGAGCAGAGTTGTCATTGTATTCCTCCTTAAAAAAACATATTAGAATGACAAGTCTGTCAAAGGAAGTAAAGGTTCCCGGGGAATATTCTTCAATATCCCACCCTAAAAAATAAGTGCGCGACTCTTGAAATTTTTAGTGACTGTATCATTATAACCTACATCCAGCATTCTGTCCTTTCAAAAAGCTTACAAAAAAAGAACCTTCCGCAATGGAAAAGTTCTATTGAGCAGTTGGCGAAGCAAAATTAATTTTAATTCCTGGTTGATCCAAGGTAATTTCAGTCATTTCATAGATCATGCGCTCCACTAGCCGGAAGAGCGGCTTCACCATTTCATTCGCTTCCGCCTCATTCATGTCAGATTGGTTTCTGATTTGTCGATTGATTACGTGGTTCACTTGTGACACGGTCCCACTGACAATAAACGCATCAAAAGGTAAAACAAACTCAAAACGAACACCCATAATACTGTTTTCTTTCGGATAATTTTGATCGGTTGACTCTAAGGGACTGAAGTTAATCTGTATTTTCTGCTTAACCTCCTGATCCCTTGGTGGCAACCCATAATTAAAGGCTTCAACAAGCTCTTGATCACGTACTATTTCCATATCGCACCCCCCTTAAAATTATAACATAGTCTACTGGTGAAAAAGAGAGGATATTTCTTTTAGATGTGTAATTGTATAAGTCGCATTTACCTGTGTATCGAGATGGTCTCGGTTGTAAAAGCATGTTGCGATTTGTGCATTTTCTCCTGCTTCAATATCTAATTTTCGGTCACCAATCATGATAGTTTCTTTACGGTCCAATCCATAGTTTTTGATTAGCGCATTCAAAGAGGTCGGATCAGGTTTTCTTGGATAACCTGAATCACTGCCAATAATATCCTCAATTAAATTATCCAAAAAATCTCGTTTTAAGAGCTTCCAAGTTGCTTCCACCGTACGATGAGTTACAATAAAATGCCGGCCACCTCGTAACTTCAAGTTTTCCAAAGTTTGCTTGGCATCACTAAAGGGAAATGAATCCTTCAAAATTTGGTTCTCGTACTGATGAAAGACTCGGTTAAATGAATCTTCAGGTAAGTTTTGCTGTTCAATTAAATAGCGAATCGATTCTGCTTTGATCATTTCGTAAACTTGATGGCGTTCAGCCTCTACTTTGAAATCTTGTAAAGCTTGCATCAAGGCATCCATCATTACCGGATAAGTATCATAAAGCGTCCCATCAAAATCCCAAATAAAATTCTTCATCTATTCGTCTCTTTCTATGCTTTACATAATAATTTTATAGTTCTGTTTTATTCTTAATTGTAAAATTTGAATCAAAAGAGTATAAGATTGGAGTCGCATTGGGTACTTGAATCTCGTCTACACAATTTTCAGGAATTTCCTCTAAATATTGAATTAGTGCTCTCAAGCTATTACCATGGCCACAAACTAGAACAGTCTCTCCGTTTTTCAATCTAGGAATAACTTGGTCTTGCCACAAAGGTAGAACTCTTTTTGAGGTCATACTCAAACTCTCTCCTCGAGGAATTAAGCGTGGGTCTAAATTTTTATATCTTCGATCCAATTGATTTTTCTTAATTAACGGTGGTACTTCATTAAAATCTCGACGCCACTTTTTTATCTGATCCTTACCAAATCTCTCGGCCATTTCATCTTTATTCTTCCCAATTAGATCACCATAATGACGTTCATTTAATCGCCATGTTTTTACTTCAGGAACAAAAATGGCTTTAGCTTCCTCCAACACTAATTCTGCTGTTTTGATCGATCGTTTTAAGACTGATTCAAAGGCACAATCAATCATTAAGCCCGAATTTTTAATTCGCTTTCCTGCTTCACGAGCCTGTTGACTGCCTTTATCAGTTAAATCAACGTCCAACCAGCCAGTCCAGTAGTTAGCAAAGTTAGCTTCACTTTCACCATGTCTAATTAAAATTAGCTTCATCCGATCACCTCTTGAATAGAATAACAGAAAAGGCCTAGTTTGGTATACTAGACCTTCTTGATAAATTGTGTATGGCACTTTTTACAGGTAACTTTTATCTTGCCCTTTCCACTTGGAGCACGCATCTTTTGCTTACAAGAAGGGCATTTAAATTGGCGATAGGACCGATCAATACTAAAATCTTTTTGTTTGATTTTTTCTACCATCCGCAGATATTTCTGGTTTTCATTACTTCTTGGATAAATACGTTTAGAGAAGAAACGATAGAAAATAATAGATAGTATGAACAAAGTTAGCAAATTTCCAATAGAGTAAGGAATCCAGCGATTAAACAAGGATATGATTAATCCAATAATCAGCAATGTTTTATTTAAAAAATCAAATCTACCATAACGTCCCTGCATAAACTGCACATATTTCTGATAAAGCTTGAGTAAACGTTGCATCCAAATTCCTTGCAATTTCATTCTCCTTTGATACTAATTCTTTAAAGCTTTTTCCAGTGAGAAAATATCACCACTCTGTGTTGCTGATAGATAAGCATTTATTTTATTCTTTGGCCAATTCCATCATTGAATATCTAAAAGGTTAGAAATTATATTCTCTGGTAATCGCTGTTTGATCATTTTTGTTGGCACTTCCCCAACAACTATGTAGGCCGGCACGTTCTTAGTAACCATAATGCCCTTGCCCTAATTACAGCTCCATCTTCAATGGTAACACCAGCTACGAGGTTAGCCTCATAGCCAAAGCCAGACATCATTTCCGATAACTATGTTGCCTTTGTTATCCCAGTCATTGGTCATTTCACTCTTCAAAAACAAAGGGAAAGTGTAAGTAGAAAGAGGATTGGCTGTGATTTTCACTATTGAATAAAAATTTTGCACCACATAGTATCGAACAAAATTTTCCAATTATCAACTTATCATGATTAATCGGGTAATGATAAAGAACAATATTATCTTCGAAATCTCTTGGATCATTTATAAAGTCATTATAGATCGTATATGCTCCACAGCGATGTTAGTATTATTAATAACAACTTTTAGATAAACAATTTTGCATATCATTTCGATGTGTATAGATTTTGTTGTAGGAATAGTCATGATAAAACTCCTACTTTTAGTTTTATCAGTAGTTTCAACTATTTCCACTTGAACAATGCTTCATCCCATTAAGTCACTTCTTTTGTTAAAAAGAGTATTGTGATCACGAAATGAGTTCAAGCGAGAATTTTCTTTGCCAATAATTACTTATTGTAAATCTTTGGTCCTTTTCGCATGTTTTTCCGATCATTTTTGGGTGACTCCATCTTTTTAGATCTTCCACCACCGGCCTGTTTTTTCTTAATTAATTCCATCATCTTTTCTTTCGTATTCATTTTTTACACCGCCTTCGTTAACAGCACAACTGCTTCGATATGATAAGTTTGTGGGAATAAATCGACTGGTTGAACTTTTTCTGCTTGATAACCAAGTTCACCAAAACGCTCTAAGTCACGAGCTAAAGTTGCTGGGTTACATGAAATATAAACAATTCGATCTGGATTCAACTCAGCAGAAGCTTGAATAAATTCTTCAGCTAATCCTTTTCTAGGTGGATCAACAAAGATTACATTAGGTTTAATTCCTAATTGTTCCCATTGCTTCATTACCTTCTCTGCTTTACCAATTTGGTAGGTCACATTCTCAATCCCATTTACTTGAGCGTTATATTGAGCGTCTTCAATCGCTTGAGGTACAACTTCGACTCCATAGACATGTTTTACTTGTTCAGCAAAAGATAAGCCAATTGTTCCGATACCGCAATAAGCATCAATGACAACATCTTCGGGTTTCAATTGAGCGAAATCAATCGCTGTTTGGTATAGCTTTTCAGCTTGTTCAGTATTTACTTGATAAAATGATTGTGGCGAAATACGATAAGTTCTGCCAAACAATTGGTCTTCAATGGTTTCTTTTCCAGCTAATAAGATGTCTTCTTTGCCCATAATCACATTTGTCTTTTCGCTATTTACATTTTGTATCACTGAAACAGTTTCCGGCAATTCAGACTGAATCGCTTCAGCAATCCGACTTCCTTGGAAAAATTTTACAGTCCTAGTGACTAATATTACCATCATTTCATGGGAATAATATCCGCGTCGGATGATAATATGCCGTAAAAAACCAGTATTTTCTTCTTCATTATAAGGTTTGATTTTGAAACGTTGCAGAATATCTCTTACAACAAGAATTGCTTTGTCGATTTCAGGGTCTTGAATGAAATAATCTTCAATTGGTAATAACTCATGAGAATTTTTCCGGTAAAAACCGGTAGCTAATTCATCATTTAACTTTCTAACCGGGATTTGTGCTTTGTTGCGGTAAGCATAAGGCTCAGCCATTCCAATAGTTGGAAGTACAGGGACATCCGGCATATGAGCAATTTTATTCATTACACGTTTTACTTGTTCTTCCTTGAAGTCCAACTGATAATCATATTTCATATGACTAAGAGGAGCAATTCCGCTTCTTAATAAATCCATGTCCTTAACAGGTGTACGGTTAGTACTTTCAGTTGATCGTTGTAATACTTTTCCGTAAGCAAACTTTTTACCTGTTTTTACAATTAGAATTTCTACCTCTTCATCTGGTAGAGCATTCTCAATAAAAATTGGAAATCTTTCAATATGAGCAACACCCAGTCCCTCATGGGTTAGATCGTCGATAGTAACAGTGTAAGTTTGATTTTTTTCAATAGTTTTCATTATTTCCTCCTTAAGGAAGTGCTTTGCTTAGTTTAATGAATAAAAGGTGAAAAAGCAACAGTTCTAGCGACAAATTAAAAAGGTATTTCCACTATAAAAGCAGAAATACCTTTATCAATAATTATTGTTCCTCTTGCTCTTCTAACTTCTTATACTCCTTGACGAGTTCTTCACCGGCTTCTTTTTCTTCTAATTCAATTCCTTTAATAGCATCATCTGATATTTCATCAGTGTTCGCGTAAAACTCAATATGCTGATGTAAATTCTCAAATCGCATAGGCGCATCTCCACCATATTCACCATCTAAATTAATCATCATCCGCTTATTGCCATCCAAAGTGGAAGCTTCGAGAAAATTAGTTTTAACGTACAATACTTTCGGGTCATTTACATGTTTGCCACCATTCAATACCAAAGTAATTAAACGAACAATTTCAAACAAGTTAGCAGTTTTTACTACAATTAGAGAGAATTTCCCATCATCCAACATTGCATCTGGTGCAATGGTCTCAAAACCGCCAATTGAATTCGTTAAGCCAAGAAAGAACATAGACGCATCGCCTTCGTATTCCCCGCCTTCATATTTTAAACGCATTTTTATCGGTTTAATTCTAGGAAGCATTTCTGCTCCCTTAGCAAGGTATGCTAAATAACCGAAAATACTTTTCAATTCAGAAGGAACATCATAAGTCAGTTCAGTTAAATAGCCACCAGCCGCGATGTTAATAAAATATGTCTCACGTGCTTTACCAATATCCATTTTGACTGTTTGATGCTTTTGAATTACTTCAGCAGCTGCTTTAACATTACTTCTTGGTATTTTTAAAGCCCTGGCATAATCATTAGTGGTTCCAGCAGGAATAATCGCCATTTTAGGTCGATTTTCTAAAGGAGCAATTCCATTTACTACTTCATTAATCGTACCATCGCCACCTGCAGCTATAATCAGATCAAAACCAGCTTCAGCTGCTCGCTTTGCCTCATTTTTAGCACAATCTGGTTCTGGCGTAGTCGCAAAAGCACTTGTTTCGAAGCCAGCCTTTTCGATTGCATCCAAAATATCTGCTAGGTTGTTACGCATGATTTCTTTGCCGGATACCGGATTGTAGATTAATCGTGCTTTTTTCACAATAGGACTCCTTCTAGCGTTTCGCTAATTCCTCTTGCAATAATTGATTAACTACTCCAGGATTTGCTTTGCCTTTAGTAGCTTTCATAATTTGACCAACCAAGAAACCAACAGCACGGTCCTTACCATTTTTGAAATCATCAACTGACTGCTGGTTATTATCCAGAACCTCATTAATCATTGGCAGCAACTGGGCAGGATCAGATAGTTGAACCAAACCTTTTGCCTCAACAACTTCTTTAGCGTCCCCGCCACTTTCAATTAATTCGCGGAAGACTTTTTTAGCAATCTTAGAACTGATTGTACCGTCGTTAATTAATTTGATCATACCCGCCAAGTTCAATGGTGTTAATTTAGTTTCCGCCAATTCCAGCTTTTCACTGTTTAAATAAGCAGAAACTTCACCCATCAACCAATTAGATGCTTGTTTAGCATCAGCACCTGCTTTTAAAGTTTCTTCAAAGAAATCAGACATCTCACGAGTTAATGTTAAGACCATTGAATCATACTCAGGTAAACCTAATTCATTCACATAGCGTTCTCTTCTTGAAGCAGGCAATTCTGGTAATTCTGTTCGAACTTTTTCAATCCATTCATCATCAATAATAAAACGAGGGATATCTGGTTCTGGGAAGTAACGATAATCACTTGATCCTTCCTTAACCCGCATTAAAATAGTCTTATTTGTAGATTCATCATAACGACGCGTTTCTTGTTGAATGGCACCACCAGAAAGAAGCACTTTCGTTTGTCGTTGTACTTCGTAAACTAAACCCTTACGTACAAAACTCATTGAGTTCAAATTTTTCAATTCCGTCTTAGTACCAAACTCTTCTTGACCATAAGGTCGCAAAGAAATATTGGCGTCACAACGCATTGAACCTTCTTCCAGCTTAACATCACTAACATCAGTAAATTGAATAATTGAACGTAGGGCCTCTAAATAAGCATAAGCTTCGTCAGGAGAACGCATATCTGCTTCAGAAACAATCTCGATTAATGGTGTTCCTTGACGGTTCAAATCAACATAAGAATAGCCGCCGATACCGTGCATATTTTTACCAGCGTCTTCTTCTAAATGGACCCGTTCAATACGGATCGTTTTCTTTTTGCCGTTTACGTCAATTTCAATATGTCCATCATGGCCGATGGGTTCATCAAATTGAGAAATTTGATAAGCTTTTGGATTATCTGGATAGAAATAATTTTTACGATCAAAATGCATATTTTTTGAAACTTGGCAGTTCAATGCTAAAGCTGCTTTCATACCAAATTCTATAGCTGCTTTATTCATTACAGGCAGAACTCCTGGGTAACCCCAGTCGATAATGTTTGTATTCGTGTTTGGATCAGCTCCAAAATTTACTGGCGCAGGCGAAAAAATTTTAGAGTTAGTTTTCAGTTCTACGTGGACCTCAAGCCCGATGACGGTTTCTAAGTTCATTACTTGCTCCCCCCTAAAATCACTGGTTTTAGCTTGTGATGATCGGTTGCTTGCTCAAAAGCATAAGCTGCTTTATACATGGTTGATTCATCAAAATGATTACCAATCAGTTGCAATCCTACTGGTAAACCACCAGATAGTCCAGCAGGTATTGACATTCCAGGTAACCCAGCTAAGTTTACTGGAATTGTTAAAATATCGCTTTGATACATTGTAATTGGATCGTTAATATTTTCACCGATACCATAAGCAACTGTTGGCGAGGTTGGCCCAATAATTAAATCGTAATTTGCGAAAACTTTTTGGAAGTCTTCCATAATTAATGTACGAACTTGTCCTGCCTTTTTGAAATAAGCATCATAATACCCAGCAGATAAAGAGAAAGTTCCTAGCATGATCCGACGTTTTACTTCCTCGCCAAAGCCTTCTGTACGAGTATTAACATACACATCTTCTAGGCTTTGTACGTCTTCAGAACGGAAACCATAACGAATACCGTCAAATCGCTGCAAGTTAGAACTTGCTTCAGATGAAGCGATAATGTAGTAGACTTGTACACCATATTTTGAATGAGGCAAACTTACTTCTTCTACTGTCGCACCTAATGATTTAAAGGTATCTACAGCTTTCAAAATAGCTTCTTTGACTCCTGCATCTACACCTTCACCTAGATACTCTTTTGGCAAAGCAATTTTCATCCCTTTAATATCGCCAGTTAAACCAGCGGTAAAATCAGGTACTTCAACACCTGCAGAAGTGCCATCTTTTTCATCGTAACCACTAATCGCACTTAACGCTAACGCATTATCCTTTACAGTACGTGTAAACGGACCAATTTGATCTAATGAAGAAGCAAAAGCAATTAAACCAAAACGTGAAATACGTCCATAAGTTGGTTTCATTCCAACTACCCCGTTAAAGGCTGCTGGTTGACGAATACTCCCACCTGTATCACTACCTAAAGAAACTGGTACTTGACCAGCAGCAACAGCCGCAGCTGAACCGCCAGAAGAACCACCAGGAACTTTCGTATGATCCCAAGCATTTTTCGTTTTCTTAAAGTAAGAGGTTTCTGTTGAACCGCCCATAGCAAATTCATCCATATTTAGTTTGCCAACAGTAATCATGTCAGAGCTATAAACCTTTTCCATAACAGCGGCATCATAAATTGGATTAAAGTTTGACAATATTTTTGAAGCTGCCGTTGTTAACAAGCCCTTTGTTACAATATTGTCTTTAATCCCGATTGGAATACCAGCTAAACTATTAGATTCAGTAATTCCTTTTTCATCGATCGATTTAGCAGCAGTCATAGCATTTTCTTCATTTAAAGTAATAAAGGCTTCTACTTGTTCTTCTGTTTCGTTGATCCGTTTAAAAGTATCTTGAGCTAAATCAGTTGCTGTGATTTCTTTAGAAACGAGCAGGCTGTGTAATTCTTCAATTGTTTTATCGTATAATCTTTCCATTATGCACCCGCCTCTCCGTTATCAATAATTGCAGGAACTTTGATGAAGCCGTCTTCGCTTTCAGGGACATTCTTCATTAGTTCATCCCGTGACCACCCCTCAGTTGCTACATCTTCACGCATTACATTCACAGTGTCAATTACATTAGAGGTAAATGGTACTCCTTCTGTATCTGCTTCACTTAATTGTTCAACCATATCGATGATTTTACCAAGTTGATCGGTAAAACCAGTCAATTCGTCATCAGAAAAAGAAAGTTTCGCAAGTTTCGCAACATGCTTGACTTGTTCTTCATTGATTGCCATATTATCCCTACTTTCTATCGACGATTCCGCCAATTTTCATCATTTTATCATATCTCTTTCAGATTACACGCTTTTTCCAGAATTTTTTCAGCTCAAGAGCTGATTTTTCTTTTGCTTATTTCTTCAGAGACATATGCTTTTTTATAATACTCGTTTTTTATGAAACTCGTCAACTGCTCTTTTGTCTTTATTACTCATCCAAATGGCTAGTTTCGATTGCCTGAATCATTTGTGTTTCATCCCAAACATCAATTCCTAGAGATTGAGCCTTGGTCAATTTACTTCCAGCATCTTCTCCAGCAACTACGATATCTGTCTTTTTAGATACACTCCCTGTGACCTTTCCACCTAGATTTTCAATCTTTTCTTTCGCATCTTCGCGGGTATAATCTAGCAATTTACCAGTTAATACTATTGTTTTACCTTTAAATGGGGATTCAACTTCTTCCAACTGGCTAGTTCGTAAGCCCTTATAGATAAGATTAACTCCGCGATCGGCTAATTCCTTCATCAGATCATGAACTTCATCGTTTTCAAAGTAGGTAACGACGCTATCTGCAATTGTTTCACCCATCGTATTCAATTCAATAATCTCTTCTTTTGTTGCTCGGCTTAAGTCGTGAAGACTACCAAAATGTTCGGCCAATATACGAGCCGCCTTAGAGCCTACATGGCGAATTCCTAGACCAAAAATAAGTCGCTCTACAGAATTCTCCCGACTAACATTAATTGCTTGTAAAATATTTTCGGCAGATTTATCTTTAATTTTATCCAAGGTTAACAATTGCTCTTTTTCCAAAGCATATAAATCAGCAACATCACTAACTAAATGTTTGTCATACATTTGAGCGAGTACACTTGGTCCTAGTCCGTCAATATTCATAGCATTGCGAGACACGAAATGATTCAATCCTTCTTTGATTTGAGCAGGGCATTTCGGATTAATACACCTTAAAGCAACTTCTTCATCTAAATGAACCAGTTCACTATCGCAAATCGGACAGTGAGTGGGAACTTCATAAGGTGTACTATCACTTGGACGTTTTTCCATAATCACTTGCGCTACTTCTGGAATAATGTCTCCTGCCTTATAAACTAAAACAGTATCATTCAAACGTATTTCTTTTTTCTCAATATAATCACTATTGTGTAAGCTAGCTCGACTAACAGTTGTTCCTGCTAAACGTACTGGATTCATAATAGCTGTGGGTGTAATTACACCCGTGCGCCCAACGGTCCATTCGATATTTTCGATAATTGTCTCGGCTTCTTCAGGGGGAAACTTGTAAGCAGCTGCCCATCGGGGTGCCTTAACTGTAAAACCTAATTGATCTTGCAAATCAAAATCATTCACTTTGACGACAATACCATCAATTTCATAAGAAAGTTGGTTTCTTTTTTCATGGAATGCTTCAATATACTCCCAAACCTCGTCAATCGTATCACACAGTTTCCGTTCATCATTTGTCCGGAAACCTAATCTTGCTAGTTCACTTAGAGCCTGGTCTTGAGTAGTCGCTTCTAACGGACCAAAATCAGCCAGAGTGTACAAAAATGTACTCAAATTGCGATGAGCAGTAACTTTTGAATCTAGCTGTCTCAAGCTGCCAGCTGCAGCGTTCCGCGGATTAGCAAATACTTCTTTTCCTTCTTCTTCACGACGCTCATTTAATTTGACAAATGATTCTTTTGGCATATAGCATTCCCCGCGCACTTCAACAGATAACGGTTCAGTTAATCGTAACGGAATTGACTTAACAGTTTTTAGGTTTTCTGTAATATTTTCGCCGATACTTCCATCCCCGCGAGTTGCTCCTTGAACAAATAGACCATTTTCATATTTTAGAGAAATCGATAGCCCGTCTATTTTTAACTCACAACAATAAGAAACGGAATGTCCGACTGCTTTTTTTACACGTTCATCAAAAGCAATCAACTCATCTTTATTAAACACATCATTCAAACTATACAATGGTGTGTCATGAATGACTTTTACAAAACCTTCCAGTACTTTCCCACCCACTCGCTGAGTTGGTGAATCCGCAGTGATCAAATTAGGATAGTCTGTTTCTAAATTCACTAGTTCTTGGTATTTTTTATCGTACACATAATCTTCAACAGAAGGCTGATCCTTGACGTAATATTGATAAGCGTATTTATTCAACTCGGTGCGTAACGCCTCTGCTCGCTGTTGTGCTTTTTGGAAAGAAAGTTGTTCCACTCCGTCTCCTCCTAAATTTTTTCAATTGGAGCAAAAGCTGCCAATAATCGCTTCACTCCTTGTTGTGGAAAAGCAATATCTAATTCTATATCGTTTGCATTCCCAGAAACCTTTACCACTGTCCCGATTCCCCATTTTTTATGTTTTACCTTATCCCCAGGATTCCAGTCTTCTTTTTCGCCGCCAGACGCAGTTTTACTACTGATCGGTTCACGAATTGCTTGTTGATACTTAGCCTGTTTTAACGATTGCGCATTCGAAAACGGATTAGATGTTGCTGGATTTTTTTGCGGCTGCATTCCTTCTGGTTTTACTAAAGAATCACCAATTTCAGCCACAAAACGAGAGGGCTGGTTGTATTGTGTTTTACCATAAAGTGTCCGGGAAAATGCGTTAGTCAAATACAAATTTTCCTCAGCACGAGTAATTCCTACATAAGCCAATCGGCGTTCTTCCTCTAATTCAGATTCCTCCATTAATGAACGAGAAAGCGGAAAGAGATTTTCTTCCATACCAATCAGAAAAACAATCGGAAATTCTAGTCCTTTCGCCGCATGCAACGTCATCAGAGTAACCTGAGCACTGTCTTCTTGGTAATCATCCAAATCAGATACCAAAGCTAAATCATTTAAAAAGACTGCTAATTTTTCTTCTGGTGCTTCTGCAACTTCTTCATCCTGTAATTCATAACGTTTATCAAATTCCTGAGTAACTGTTCGGAACTCTTCTAAGTTTTCTAAACGGGATTCCGCTTCTAGGGTGCGCTGATTTTTTAGTTCTTCTAAATAACCGCTTCGTTCCAATACCTGATCTACTAGTTCTGTCACTGGCAGATAGGGAACCATTTCCCGAAACTGTTCCATCATCACAGCAAACTCGGCAATCATACGTCCAGCTTTGCCAGAAATATTAGCCAACTCTACATTCTGGGCCGCTTCTAACATCGACCAATCATGCATCTGAGCAAAGGCACGTAATTTATCTACAGAAGCAGCACCAATTCCTCGTTTTGGAGTGTTAATAATTCGTTCAAAGCTTACACCATCTCTTGGATTATTAATGACATTCAAATAAGCAATAATGTCTTTAATCTCTTTTCGATCATAAAATTTATGACCACCAACCATGGTGTAAGGTATATTAGACTTTACTAAAGTATCTTCAATAGTACGAGATTGGGCATTCGTCCGATAAAGTACCGCAAAATCATTGTAGCTTCGATCACTGTTTTGAGCTTCCATTTTAATTTTACTCACAACAAATTGTGCTTCATCCCGTTCACTATCTGCCCGATAATATGTTATTTTTTCACCATCTTTGTTGTCTGTCCAAAGATCTTTTTTCCGTCGATTACTATTATTTTGAATCACTTGATTTGCTGCATCCAAGATTTTTTTTGTTGAACGATAATTTTGCTCCAATAGGATGACTGAAGCATCTGGATAGTCTTTTTCAAAGTCCAAAATATTTTGCATGTCTGCGCCACGCCATCCATAAATACTCTGATCTGCATCTCCTACCACACACAAATTCCGGAAACGAGCCGCCAGCATATTTACCAATGTATACTGAGCATGATTGGTATCTTGATATTCATCTACATGCAAATAACGGAATTTATGCTGGTAATACGTTAGAACATCGGTTTCATCTTCAAATAAACGAATGGCATTCATAATTAAATCATCGAAATCCATGCTTTGATTGTTTCGTAACGCTTTCTGATATGCTTCATAACAGCGGGCAACGATTTCTTCAAAAAATGATCCTTGCATTCCCGCATATTTTTCAGGAGTCAGCAGCTCATTTTTAGCATTGCTGATAGTACCTAGAATGGAACGAGGATCATATTTCTTAGGATCAATATTCAATTCTTTCAGAATACGTTTCATCAGGGTCAGTTGGTCGGAACTATCCAAGATCGTAAAATTACGGTCATATCCAATCTTGTCTACATCTCTACGAAGAATACGTACACACATAGAGTGAAAGGTAGATACCCATACATCTTCCCCACCTTGACCTAAGATCCCATTCACTCGTTCTTTCATTTCTCGAGCAGCTTTATTAGTAAACGTGATCGCCAAAATATTCCAAGGGTTAATTTCTTTTTCTTCTATTAAATAAGCAATGCGTTGTGTCAGCACTCTTGTTTTGCCACTACCAGCACCAGCCATAATCAAAAGAGGACCTTCTGTATGTAAAACTGCTTCTTTTTGCTTAGGATTAAGCCCTGCCAACAACTCTTGTTTCTGCATGCAAAACTTCCTTTCTGTTTTCAATCCTATCAATTATAGCATTTCTCATACATTCGTGAAACTAGCAGCCATTAAAAAAAAGCTAATTTTCTTTGTTATTTTCCTTGCCTTCTTTTTAAAACAGCGCTACATTATTTAAGTATGATTATTGGAGGGTTTCTATGGATAACACACATGAAATTAAACGACTAGACAACACAAAATTAGTTTTTATCGGTAAAGGAGTTTTGATTGGTTTACTAGCAGGTCTTTGTGTTAGTCTTTTTCGATTGCTGATTGAAAAATCTGTACATTTTGTCGAAAAATTTTACATATATGCGCAAACAAGTCCTATTTCCCTTATCCCGTGGGTGATAGTAATGCTTTTTTTAGCCTGGATCATTTCTAAACTGATTCGTTCAGAACAGCATATTAAAGGTAGTGGTATTCCTCAAATTGAGGGAGAGTTGCAAGGCGAATTACAACAGGATTGGTTTTCAGTGCTATGGAAAAAGTTTATTGGCGGAATTCTTTCAGTTGGTGCGGGACTTTTTTTAGGCCGAGAAGGACCTTCAATTCAATTGGGAGCAATGGTTGGCAAAGGGTTCGGAGTAAAAACGGGTGCTAGCACTTCTGAGAAAAAAATTTTTATTTCTAGTGGTGCCGCTGCTGGTTTGGCTGCTGCTTTCAATGCACCAATTGCTGGCTTGCTTTTTGTTATTGAAGAAATCCACCATACCTTTTCGCCATTAATTTGGTTGACTTCCTTAACTTCTGCTTTAACTGCTAATTTTGTTTCTCTTAATTTTTTTGGCCTAAAACCAGTTCTATATCTTGGTAATATTCCACAACTTCCGCTGCGCTATTACGGACATCTGATTCTCCTAGGAATTCTTTTGGGAATTTTTGGCTATATTTACCAATCGACATTGCTTGCCTTGTCCAAGCTTTATCAGCTAACTAATTTACCCGAACATTTCTATGGAATAATTCCATTTCTACTAGTTATTCCGATTGGCTTTTTCTTTCCCCATTATTTAGGGGGTGGGAATCAGTTGATTTTAGATTTTAACCATGAACAGTTTCCTCTTATTTTCTTGATTGGCCTCTTTTTATTGCGCTATTGTTTTTCAATGATTTCCTATGGAGGAAATCTTCCTGGAGGAATATTTTTACCAATTTTGACGTTAGGAGCAATTCTTGGTGGGCTTTACGGAACTGTCTTAAATAATTATTTAGGTATGGATAGTATGTACATCAGAAGTTTCGTTATTTTTGCAATGGCAGCTTATTTCACCGCAATCGGTAAAGCACCACTTACTGCAATTATCTTAGTAACCGAAATGGTAGGAAATATTACTCATCTAATGCCCCTTGCAGTGTGTTCCTTAACTGCATACCTTATGAACGATCTATTAGGTGGGAATCCTATTTATGAGTCTTTGTTAGAGAAATTGCTTAAACATCATTTTGTCTCAATTAGCGGGATTAAGACCGTTATTGAATATCCAGTCACAGTAGAAAGCAAACTAGATGGGGTCATGATTCGTGATTTCCAATGGCCTGAGGATATGCTTTTAATTTCCATTCGGCG
Organism: Candidatus Enterococcus ferrettii; assembly: GCF_017377655.1. Taxonomy (GTDB): domain Bacteria; phylum Bacillota; class Bacilli; order Lactobacillales; family Enterococcaceae; genus Enterococcus_A; species Enterococcus_A ferrettii. The sequence goes on along the minus strand of NZ_JAFREL010000045.1, from coordinate 5,581 downwards.
AGGATCTTCAGAAATTTTGACTCATGGAGATACGGTTATGAAGGCGGGGGATCAGTTAATTATTTTAACTGCTGAAGATCATGTACCACTTGTCAAACGAATGATTCGCAAAACCTCTCAACTTTTCTAGGAGTAGAAAAAGAAGTTACAAATAGAGTGTCTCTTCTTATAGAAACTTTTTGAAGACACTCTACTTTTTTATTAGTGCAATTGTTGAACTAATTTTTCATTAACGTAAACTGAAACCTGCCCGTCATTTACTGGGAAAACGCCCTGACCATTATCACCTAAAAGTACTTTGGCTTCATTATTTCCGAGTATATCTACAAAGGTTTCTCCTTTATGAATGGCACTGATAGTCATCTCTTTTTCTCCACCGCCAGCATTGGTCAGAATCACAGCCATACCAGAATGCTCACTCTCAAAGTTACCTGTACAGGTCCATCCGATTATACTAGGATCGTCAAAGTAATCCGCTTGGCTGCCAAAAGTTAATTGTTCTCGCAACTTCATCATAGTTGTAAGGCTGGAACCAACAGCTTCCACATTCTTCGATCCATAAAGATCACCCCAAAAGACTACTGGCGTACCTTCATTCCGTAAAAGTGTTAGCGCATATGCATGACTCTTGAACCAACCCTCTACCCAGGATTCCAAACTTTGCCCTTTTTGGGTATCGTGGTTATCTACAAAAGTTACCGACCAATCCGGACGAGTTTCAATTAACGTTCCTGCAAAAATTCCCCGCATATCAAAATTCCCCATAGAATTAGCAGCCTGATAAAGATTAAAGTGTAATGGAACATCAAATAGTAGAACTAAGTTACCTGATAAGTCTAGATATTCATGTAACTTATCTAACTCATCTGTCCAGTATTCGCCTACCACAAACAATTCCTCGTGCTTCTCTTCCCGACGATGCAATAACCAATTAACAAACAAATCAAAACGGATATGCTTTACTGCATCTAACCGATAACCATCTACATCTGTTAACGCTTGATACCAATTACCCCACTTGTCTAATTGCTCTACAGTTTCAGGATTTTTCATATCCAAATTACAGCCCATCAAATAATCAAAATTCCCATTTTCGTCGTCAACTTGCGACTCCCATCCTTTTTCAGCGAAATTGAATATGGCATGATCCTTATTACGGGCATCATAATCTACACCTGAAAAGTTTTGCCAGTGCCATTGATACTGATTGTATTTCCCCTTTCTCCCTGGGAAAGTAAACTTTGTCCAAGCCTTAATTTCTTTTTCATCTGAAATAGGTTTTGTTCGATCATCAAAACTATAAGCCACAGCTTGAACAGTCTCCTCTTCATCAGCTCCCATAAAGTGATCAAAAACTATATCAGCGTAAACCTTCATATCGTATTTCTTCAGTGCTTGGATGCATTGTAAATACTCATCTTTCGTTCCGTATTTGGTCGGAACCGTTTTTTTTTGATCAAATTCTCCTAAATCGTATAGATCATATGTTCCGTAGCCAACATCATCAATCCCCGCAGAACCTTTATACGCAGGAGGAAGCCATACAGCAGATATTCCTAGTTCTTTTAATTCTTCTGCCTTTTTAGATAAACGATGCCAATGTTTGCTATCTGCTGGCAAATACCATTCAAAAGCTTGTAAAATCGTCTCATTTTTCATACTTACACCTCATTTTCTATTTTTATTTTACTAGATAACGAGTAAAATTCGTATTAAAATGCCCGTATTAACAACTAGTAAAGATATTTGGATGTTTTTGACCGTTTTTGATTGAAATGCATAAAATTTTGTGGTAATATACTTGTTGAAGGAGGGTTGAAAATGCTTACAGACGAACGGCGTAAGAAAATAGTTGGACTATTGGATCAATATTCTATTCTCAAATCTCAAGATCTTATAACTTTATTAGATGCTTCAGAATCAACTATTCGAAGGGATTTACAGGATTTAGAAAATGCTGGTTTGTTAGAAAGAGTTCATGGTGGAGCAAGACGTCCCCAATACTTGGAACAAGAATTAGGTATGATCGAAAAATCATTCAAAAACGTTCAACAAAAACAAGCAATTGCCCAATTAGCAGCTGATTATGTCACAAGTGGAGATGTTATCTATTTAGATGCTGGAACTACAACTCTAGAAATGATTCCTTTACTTAAAAGAAAAGAAGTTACCGCAGTTACTAACTCAGTTGGATTGGCTTCCCGTTTAGTTGAGCAGGAAATTAATACCATCGTCTTAGGTGGACGAATTAAATTGACAACGGATGCAGTAATTGGTACTCAAGCCATGGAACAGCTAGCGAATTATCGTTTCAATAAGGCTTTTATGGGTATGAATGGTGTTCATATTGAACACGGTTTTACTACTCCTGATACAGAGGAAGCCTCTTTGAAACGCTTAGCAATGGACCATGCCCAAGAGGTGTTTGTTTTAGTCGATTACAGTAAGTTCAACCAAGTTAGTTTTTCACGCGTTGCCGATTTGGAAGCTGCAACAATCCTCACTGACAAATGTCCGCTGATTGTTCATGACAAGATTAAAGAGCTGACAACTATTAAGGAGGTCGCTGTATGATTTATACAGTTACACTGAATCCTTCAATTGACTATATTGTTCATGTTGATCAATTAGCGATTGGAGATATTAATCGAATGAAAAGTGATCTAAAACTGCCTGGTGGCAAAGGAATCAATGTTTCGCGTATTCTAAAAAGAATTGATACCTCTTCTACAGCTTTAGGCTTCGTGGGTGGTTTTACTGGTCAATTCATTGAAGAATGGCTGAAAAAAGAAGAAATCAGAACTGATTTCACAGCTGTTACGGATGACACCCGAATCAACATTAAACTAAAAGCTGCTGAAGAAACTGAAATTAATGGCTTAGGTCCCGATATTTCACAAGAGGAAATGAGTGGCTTAAAACAAAAATTAGCTGATGTTTCAGCTAATGATGTCGTGATATTATCCGGCAGCAAACCTGCTAGTGTTCCTACCGGATTTTATCAAACACTAATAGAAATCATTCGAGATAAGGAAGCAACATTTGTGATTGACACTACTGGTGAAGACTTGATGGATGCGTTATCAAAGAAACCTCTATTGGTCAAACCTAATAATCATGAATTGGCTGAATTATACAATACAACTTTTAATTCGATTGAAGATATCTTCCCTTACGGACGTAGATTGTTAAAAGAAGGGGCACAGCATGCCTTAGTTTCAATGGCTGGTGATGGTGCACTATTATTCACAGAAAATGGAATTTATCAATCAAACGTTTTGAAACGTCCTGTAAAAAATTCTGTTGGAGCAGGCGATTCAATGATTGCCGGATTTGTTGGCAGTTTTACTAAAACACAAGATCCAATCGAAGCATTCAGATGGGGCGTCGCCTGCGGAAGTGCTACTACTTTCTCTGATGATTTAGCAACAAAAAATTTTATTAATGAACTGTTTCCTGAAGTTAAAGTTACAAAGATTGATTAGGAGGAATTATAAATGGATATCAAAGATCTATTGATCAAAGATGCAATGATTATGGACCTGCAAGCAACTGATAAAAAAGGTGCAATTGATGAAATGGTTCAAAAAATGCACGACGCAGGACGTATTACTGATATTGCTACTTACAAAGAAGGCATCTTGGCTCGTGAAGCTCAAACATCAACTGGATTAGGTGATGGAATTGCTATGCCTCATGCTAAAAATAGTGCAGTGAAGGAAGCAACTGTTCTATTCGCTAAAAGTAATAAAGGTGTTGATTATGAATCATTGGATGGTCAACCAACCTATTTATTCTTTATGATTGCAGCTCCAGAGGGCGCAAATGACACCCACTTGCAAGCTTTAGCTGCCTTATCACGTTTGTTAGTAAATCCTGATTTTGTTGCTGAATTAAAGCAAGCAACAACTCCGGATCAGGTACAACAATTATTTGATTCAGCTGAAAAAGCTAAGGAAGAAGAAGAAAAGCAAGAAGCAGAAGAAGAAGAATTAAAAGACTTCAACCGTGAATATATTGTAGCTGTAACTGCTTGTCCTACTGGTATTGCCCACACTTATATGGCGGAAGATGCTTTGAAGAAAAAAGCAAAAGAATTAGGCGTAGACATTAAAGTTGAGACTAATGGATCTGAAGGAATTAAGCACCGACTAACTGCTGAAGATATTGAGCGAGCATCCGGCGTTATTGTGGCAGCAGATAAAAAAGTTGAAATGAACCGTTTTGATGGTAAAAAGTTGATTAATCGTCCTGTTAGTGACGGTATTAGAAAGCCCGAAGAATTAATTGAAATGGCTTTAAGTGGAAAAGCACCAATTTATCATGGTGATGGTTCTGGTAGTTCTGAAGACGAAGCTAGTGATAATGGTACAGTTGGTCAACGTATTTATAAAGACTTAATGAATGGTGTTTCTCATATGCTGCCATTTGTAATCGGTGGCGGAATCATGATTGCGCTATCCTTTATGATTGACCAATTTATAGGTGTGCCAAATTCTGAATTAGCTAACTTAGGGAATTACAATCAAGCAGCAAGTATGTTCAATCAAATCGGTGGTGCAGCTTTTGGTTTTATGCTACCCGTACTAGCTGGTTTCATTGCTTCAAGCATTTCAGATCGTCCCGGTTTAATCGCAGGTTTTGCTGCCGGTGCATTGGCTAATACTGGAGGTGCCGGCTTTTTAGGAGCATTAATTGGCGGTTTCTTAGCTGGCTATGTTATTGTCTTGTTGCGTAAAGTATTTAGCGGTTTGCCAAAATCATTGGACGGTATCAAATCTATTCTGTTCTATCCATTCTTTGGCTTGTTAATTACAGGTTTTTTGATGTTGTTGATTAATATCCCAATGAAAGCAATTAACGATGGATTAAATGGTTTCTTGACTGGTTTGGGCGGATCAAATGCAATTCTTCTAGGTGCACTTCTTGGTGGTATGATGGCAATTGATTTAGGCGGTCCAATAAATAAAGCAGCTTATGTTTTTGGTACTGCAACCCTAGCTACTACTGTGGCAACTGGTGGTTCAATCGTTATGGCTGCAGTTATGGCTGGCGGTATGGTTCCTCCATTAGCAATTTTCGTGGCAACTCGTCTCTTCAAAAATAAATTTGAAAAGAGTCAAGTTGATGCTGGTTTAACCAATATTGTCATGGGACTGTCCTTCGTTACAGAGGGGGCAATTCCATTTGCAGCTGCAGACCCTATCCGCGTAATTCCAAGCTTCGTTGTCGGATCTGCAGTAGCGGGTGGTTTAGTAGGAGCATTCAGCATCAAATTATTAGCTCCTCACGGCGGTATTTTTGTAGCCTTATTAGTTAGTAATCCAGTTATGTATCTAGTGTTCATTCTTATTGGCGCTATTATCTCTGGTGTTATCTACGGATTAATAAAAAAACCGGTTGAACAACAATAATACAAAAAAGGAATCAGAAATTCTGATTCCTCAGACTGTAGACAAATAGGAATCAGGAGCTTCCTGATTCCTATTTGTGTTACCTCCGAAAAAATATGAACAAAAAAATAGAAGGCTCCCGCCTTTCTCCACAGCCAAGTGGCCAATTTCTTCAAATTCATCGCAGC
>NZ_JAFREL010000044.1 GCF_017377655.1 Candidatus Enterococcus ferrettii | reverse complement strand
TTAGGGGTAGCATAGCAAAACGGAGGTGGCTTTTCATATTTTGTATCTTATGATTTCTCATTTTTTAGAGTTTCTATTTTGCTCTACCAAATTTAGGAATTGCAAAAGTAGACGAACTTCTTCTTCTGATAATCCAACCAAACTTAATTTTGTTGGTAAATTATCAGATATACCCAATAAATAGTCTGAAGATGTGTTTAAAGCTTCGCAAATCTTCATTAGAGTCTCAACACTAGGATAAGTTCGAGCTTGTTCATAAGAGGTGATAGCCCATTTTGAAACTCCTATTTTTTCAGCTAAGTCACTTTGAGTCATTTTCTTTGATTTTCTTACTGCTTTGAGTTTGTCGCTAAAATATTTTATATCCATAATAATGATATTGTATTCAACGCAGGGTTATCCACAATACTATAAAGGTATTATAGTTACTATTTTTTAAGAAAAAGTGATAAACTAAATACTAACTAGGTATCTAAAATCACCTGGAGGAACCTAAAGAAAAGGAGAGATACGAATGAATGAACAAAAGGGAAAGATTGAGGTTATTGATAAGGAAGAGAAAGACTATGTTGGTAAGGCAAAAGGCACTTATGCTTCTATTAAAGATCACCTGTCTGATGAATATCGCAAGCAATACAATATAAGACGATTCATTGGCTGCTTATTGCTATTCATAGTGCTTCGATATATGCAGTCAACGGAGGATAACAGTCTATTTAGTACAACTAGCATAGTACCGTTAATTTGGGCTGTAGTTGCGTTTACTTTTTGGCATTATGCCTACTGGAGTTATCAAAACGGAGTGATTGATACATTTTCTAGAAATATTATTTACTTTGGCTCAATTTGGAGTTTAATCTGGAAAATGGTAGTTCAAAATATCGTCATTCAAATTTGGATAGCATTTATAGCACCGTTTAGCGGTATTAAAACATGGCGAAAAGCGGTTAAGCATAATAAGATTCTCTTCGTCGATACGGGTAAAAATGATGTTTGGAACTAAGCTTACGGAAAGATTATGAAAAATAAATTTTTAGGAGTTGGAAAATTTGAGGAAAATGTTAACAATAGTAGGCGCTGCTTTATTTGGACTTATTCTATTAGCCGGTTGTGGAAATAATCAAGCAGACTTATCTGGTACTTATTTTTATGTTCAAAATGACAAGTCACATGCTGATATGTCAGGAAATGATAATATTTTACATCAAGTGATAGTTAAGCGAGTAGATAAATCGAATAAAAAATATGACATAACGGAGATCGGTATGTATGGTAATGGGCACAACACAGGGACTCTTGATGTTGATGGGGATATTATGAATAGTAAGCTAGCAGAGGAATCAACAACTTTAGATACCGGGCTAGACAACTATCTTGCTGGCGGATTGGATATAAGCAGCATGAAGGGAATTAAATTTACATCTAAAGAGGGTGTTTTAACAGTTGGAGAAAAGAATAAAGTAAAATTTTATAAAGCTGATACTAGTGAAGGAAAAAAATATCAAGAAATTTTTCTAGGACAAAAAACATGGCATCAAATTTTTGATACACCTGCTCCAGTTGAAGCTAGTGCTAGTGAAAGCAGTTCTAATGAAGAAGCAGAAACAGCTGACATAGATGAAGTAAGCGAGGTTGCTTTTTCTGATGTGAAATATGATCCTGAAAACGGAAAAATGAGTTTGAGAGTAAAGAATAACTCTGATTATTTCATTGACTCAGTAACAATTTATGGCACTATGAAGAGACACGAAACAAATGGTTATGGAGAAGATGAGACCACTAATGAAGAGTTCAATTCAATTGTTAATCAGTCTTCTATTCTTGGAAAGTACGACCTGACAGCGCTTGGAGAAGATACACGGTATGCAATTTATCATATTGATAAAGGGGAAGAAAAAGAATTTACTTTTTCTTTAAATGTGGGGGATGATCCTTCAATTTATAGTGATCCAGAAATTAATGCTGATAAGACAGCTATTATATACCGTGGGAAAGAGATTAATACAGGTGACTGGTACCAAGCGTTGGATAGTGATTATGAACTCAAAACAAATAATAATGCCGCTGGTGAGATTGAGAGCGTTACAATAAAGAATACTTCGGATTATCAATGGGAAAATGCAATTATTCATCATGAGTATGCCCAACGATACGGTGACGATTTAAAGTATACGGATGCCACGCAAAAACAAGTAGATATTGGTGCCACGATAACGATTGAAAATTTAGGTGGAACAACAGGAAATTATGGGCATGCTACTCGTATAATGTATGTTGCGTTTGAACCACGTAAAAAATAATCTCATAAAAGAAAAGCCATGTGGGGATCAATCTCTACATGGCTTTTGTATATTCTGTGCCTAGTTATGACTTATTTTTATTGGTAATATTTCATGTGATATAATTATTTTGCTAAAGAGCGTTCGGGGGGTATACATGTTAATACTAGAAAAATTATTTGACTTCGCTTTTAGTGAAGTATTAACGAGTTTTAAAGATAAAAAAAGAGAGACAAGAATATTAAGTGATTTAAAAGCAAATATTCAATCTTTTGATGAAAACTTTAATAATACAGAATTAGATACGAATACTTTTGAAAAGTATCTTTGTGAAAGTCCACTTGTATCGAGTTATTTTTCTAAGATATTTATTTTTGGACAAGAGCAAGATTCTGCCACTTTAGATAAAATTGTTAGTGATGTAATTAATAAAATTAATGCAAAGCGAATTTCTCAAGGAGTAAGTCCTTTTACCGATAAAGTAATTATTGAGGATTATTTTAGTCGATTAAGCGCACATCTTATTTCAGAAAGAGAGCGCATTTTAGGACTAGAAAATATCTTGTTAACCGCTGAGATTAAAGATGTTTTATTACCTGCGATTAACACTCTTTTGGAAGAGCAACTAACCAAGCCGTCAAATGATAATTTTAAGTTTACAAGTCAACTTCTATATAACAATAATCAAACTTCAATAATAAGTCTGGGAGAACGATATTCACCTGAAATTAATATTGCAACAATTGGAAACGAACCTTTTGAAGCATTATTTCAGACTAGAACTTTCCAGACAAAGTTGATAAGTTTCTATAATGAAATTATTAATCAATTTGATAAGTATAAAAGTCAAAGTGGTTGTGAAAAAGAATGCGAAGAGGTAGTAAAAATAGAAACATCTGAAATAGTAAGCACTGATTTAATTGAACAGAATGTTGATAAGGTTGCTACATTTTTCGTGAAAAATAGTGATGTTCAAAAGGAACTAACGGATATTCAAAAACATTATTTTTATGATACTAAAAGAGCTCTTAGTGATTTTGAAGATTTTGTTGCTGAGACAAAAATGAAACTATGGAATCATCCGTTTTTAATAATCACCGGTGATGCTGCAATCGGGAAGTCCCATCTTTTAGCTGATAATGTCGAGAAGATGGAGCAACTAGGCCATCCGATCATTTTTACTTTGGGACAGCAATTTCTACCTACTAAAGATCCATTACAACAGATTGTAGAGAATTTTGGTTATACAATTTCAGTGGAAGAATTTTTATATCAGTTTGACAGGTTCTCTGAAAAACGTGGTAAAAGGGGTTGCATCATGATTGATGCACTGAATGAGACAGGTCTAAATAGGTTTTGGCAAACACAGTTGCAGATAATGACTAGTAAGATTTCTAAATATAAAAATATTGGTATAGTTTTTTCAATTAGATCAACCTATGTTAAAAGTATTCTTCCGGAGAATTTTACTGAGCAAAATGATTTTCAAATTTATAATCATGATGGGATTACAACAGCGGAAGACCATGAAATAGAGAAATTTGAAAGATATTTTGGATTGGATAGAGGCGAACTTTTGAAAATATATCCAGAATTCTCAAGTCCCTTATTTTTAAAACTTGCTGCAATTTCATCTCTGATGCCTAATTCATCGAAGAAAAAATTGACATGGGAAAGCTTGATTGCTCAATATATAAAGCATATAGAGAAAGAAATAAGTACTGAGCATAGGCTAAATTACGATGGGAAATACTTGCAATCAATGATTGAATATATTTCTCATGAGATGCTAAACACTCACAGCAATTTCTTGAATTATCGGGAAGTTAAGAATGAAATTTCAAGAAAACTTGATTATGATATAACAACGAGTAGACAATATCTCGATGAATTGATTAAAGAAAATCTATTTAGTAAGTTTACGAGCTTTGATGGAGAGGAAAAAATTCATTTTACTTATGAGAAAATTCGGGATTTCTTTATTGCAAATGACATTATTTCGAAATTTGATCAGAATGTAGAAGCTTTTGGAACAGTGATACAAGATTTGCTATTAGCTAATAATGAGTATGGAATTGTGGAAATACTTTTCTTTATGCTTCCAAATAGTAAGAATGCGGAAATCACTGATTTTATTGAGGATAAAGATGATTTTTATGATTTAGAGAGAGCTTTTATCGAGAGCGTACCGTGGCGGACAGCCTCTTTGAATTCAGAATCAATCAAAGATGTTTTAAGAAATATATTTAATAATGATAATTTGATGATGGATTTCTTGAATAAACAATTTTTACTTGCAGTAGATTTAGAAAGTCCGTTTAATTCAGAATGGCTGACAGCTTTTCTTTTACCTTTGCCTAATGATTTGAGAGACTATGTTTGGACAACTAGAATTTCAAACCGTTACTATTCATTCGCATTGCAGTTTATTAATAGGATTAAGCGAAATTACACAGTATATTCATCTAGTCAATTAAATTTAACATTGAAGCAACTCATATGGCTTCTTTCATCTGTGAATGGTGAGGTAAGGGATAATGCAACTAAAGTTATCTCATTAATTTTAATAAAGAAACCTGATTTAATAAAGGACATCCTTAAGTCTTTCAAAGATGTCTCGGATTTATATATAAGGGAACGTCTGTATGCAGCTGTTTTTGGAGCTATTGTGAAAATTGAGGATTACCAAGTTATAGAATCTACAGCGAAATTTATTTACGATACAATATTTCATCAAGATGAGGTAATTCCGAATGTATTATTGCGAGATTATGCAAGACAATCAATAGAATTTGCTTTATCTAAAGGTTTATGTAAATATATTGATCGAAAATTAATATCACCGCCTTACAGATCATGTTGGTATGATTTTCAGTTCTCCAATGATGACGTAGATTCTTGTGTTAAGAAATATGAAAGTATTGGAAAAGATGAGGGGAATTCTGTTTATAGAATTAGAAGTTCAATGACTACAGAGTACGGGCGCGGGACTGGCGCTTATGGTGATTTTGGTAGATATATTTTTGGTTCAAGAGTATCTCCATGGAATAACCAATTTAACGATCAGGACTTAAGTAATATTGCTTTTAAAAGAGTTTTCGAAATTGGCTTTTCCCCTAAGTTACATGCGTATTTTGATAACACCCAAGCTTCAAATTATGATCGACATAATCATAGTATTGAAAGAATAGGAAAGAAGTATCAATGGATTGCTTATTATGAAGTGTTAGCTAAACTAGCAGATAATTTTCAGATATATGAAGAAAAAATTTTTTATGATGCAGAGTATCAAGTATATCAAGAGCAATATTATGATCGACTCATGAGTTCTCTGACATCGTTTGATTGGGATAGCGATGATGGGGAAGAGGAGGCACAAAACGTAACAGAAGAAATGAATGCTGAGGATCATATTATAGAAATAAAAAAAGTGAATCAGCGGTACTTTCAGGGGCCATTTGAAGATTATATGAAAAATATTGATCCAACTTATAATACCGAGTTACCTGATCCTAAAGGAAAGCTACTTAGTTATTCTCAGCCACCTTCATTAACAGAGCCCAACATCTTTAATGTGAATAAAGAGTTTATTGAATGTGAGTGCAATGGGAAAAAATATATAAATCTATATTTCCGCTATAATAATGAAGAAGATTTACGAGAATTGAAATCTGCTAGTTCTGTGGTAGGAGTAGCGTTCTTCTCAAAAGAGAGTGTTAAAGATAAGATAATTGAAGACAATATTAAGAATTATGGACAAGGGGTTTCAGCGCCCAGCAACGTAAATATTTTTTTGCATGAATTATATTGGAGTCCAGCGTATGATTATTTCGAAAATTTATATGATGATGAAGATGGAGAACATAAAGAGTATGCTGTTTATGAGTATTTGTGGGAAAGTAACGATGATTTTTCACTTGATGATGGAGTGAGTTTATATCTTCCTTCAAAAAATTTAGTAGATTATTTTTCTTTGACGTCAATTAATGATGGAGTTTGGAAAGATGATAATGATGAAATAGTCGCTTTTGATGGAATTGTCTATGGATATGAACATTCTCTGTGGTTTGGTCAAGTAAAAATTACTGAATATATGAATAAAACTAAGCAACAATTGTTTTGGAGATCGTGGGGAAGTGAATCAATCGGTTCACAGTTTATTGAAAAATGGTTTCTAGTTGAAAAAGATGCTACAAATTACAAAATTCATATTTCAGAAATGTATGAAGGAAATCGAGACAGATAAATATTTAATAGCATGTGGATATATTTCTATTTTAGTTAAATTATATTTGTTTATATTAGGTTAGTATTGAATCGGCTCGCGAATAATTAATTGACACCTGTACTTTCAAATATTTTAAAAGTCAACAAAATTTTTGCTGTTTAAATAGCTAAAAGTCATTGATATTAAAGGTTTTTGAAGCTTATTTAAAATTCGAGCAATTGAACCAGGTTTGAAAAAAGCCCGCAAAGCGAGCCAATTCTCAAAACGTTAAGAACATTATCATATCAACGTTTCAAGACGCTTACTCATTTCGAGAAAGCGTCTTTTTTGTCTTTATAGAGTAAATAGGTTGCATAAAGGTTGTATCGCTTTAGAAAATTGGCGAAATCATCCAGAGATTTTTTACCTTTGGTTTCAGTCACATGAGTGTAAATATTGTATGTCGTTTGAATGTCAGCATGACCTAGTTTTTCCTGAACATCCTTAACGGATGATCCTGACTAAAATAATAGATTTGCATGTATACGTCACAATTGATGGATCGTAATTCTATGAAAATTTGGATGGTGTAAATAGAAGTTATAAACCAGGTTTCTTTCTTATAATCAATTGCCGTGATCAACTTCCCAAGATTAATCTAATCATATAGACATGCGTTCTTTCGTAAAGCGAGCACTAGTTTAAGATCTCTGCTGTTATAACTTTCAAGTTGAAAAAATCAGTATTTTTAAGAAGTTCAGTTGAATTCTGAATTCCTAGTGGTAAACTTTACAAGTAACTAAAATAAAGCTGAAAGCTGGCGCAAAGTATGAACGATTTAGAAGAAGTTGTGTCTTATTTAACCGGTGATTTTTCCAACAAAAAGCAATTTGAGCAGTTGTCAGAAGATCAAAAAGAGAAATTTCCGTATGCTGTCCATCGAAACCATATACTAACTCCAAAGATTGAGGGTATTCCTAAAAATTTTGAAGGAGTATTTCTGCACGAAGAAAGCTACTATACTTTAAATAATAGAGAACGTTTCAAAACTGATATATTTCTATTTAGTTTTAACGAGGAACAAAGGGTGAAGTTAAGTGCAGTAACCATCCCGAAAAAATACGATAATAAGAAATTCGACGATATAGAGTTCATTGCTTACAATGAATTATCAGTTTCAGAAAAGTTTGTACCCATTGTTTATGAAAAAATTGATGATGCTTATATTGGAAAATCAGAAAGTATGATTACGGCAAGCAATCGTTTCTTTTTAACACAGAAGATTTCTAGTAAAAGTTTAGTAATTAAAGAAGAAATATTCAAAGAGGATAGAAGAATTTTCGGATTCGATAAAGCCATTGTTTATGAGCGAAATTAGTTTTGGATACCATAATTCGAAAGAGAAGAGATGGGTATAATTTTGACTCATTATAATGTCGTTCATTAAAAAGAAAACATGGTGTTTACAGCGACTAAATGTTAGAGATAATTTAGGAATCAAGATAATAGTATATCTTATTTATTTGATTAACAAAGAATAATAGCTATTGAGGCAAATGACTTGAAATTCAGTAAATTTCTCAGGGGAAAATACCATACAATAGCTAAATGTTAATCAGAGTTCAATTGCACATTTCAGCCTATCGCGATAATGAGCTTTTTTGCATACTAAATTATTTGATACAATGAAGTTTTAGATGAATGGGTAAAAAAGTTTTAGGAGAGTCAAATAATGAGTAAATATATAGAACATTTAACCATTGGAGTATCACCTCAAACAGCCTGGGAAGCATTAAAAGAAATGAATACGTGGTTGTCTAGTCTTAGTACAAATAAAGCTGTAATTTATGATGATGATAAAAATTTTTTTGTTGAAGGAAGGGATTATAGAGTACAAACAAAAGAAGGCATAGTCATGGATAGCCAACTTTTCAAAATTGACTCTGATAATCTTACAGTTGAAATTCATGCAAAATTCTTTGTTTTAAGATCTTTGCTAACTTGCCAAGTTAAACCTATCACGGATAATACTTGTGAAATCATTAGGACCCAAAAATATCTTGGAACAGTGGGAAAAGTTTTCACTTTCTTTTTTAATAGAAGAGAGTCTGGCGAGACAAGCGAATATCTGAATGTTTGGGGACGATATGCAAACAATTTAGCAAATCAATCGGAAAACTAACCTTTAGCAAGAGTGCTGGCTTCTCCAATCAGATTAGAATTTTTTGTGTTGCAAGCTGTATAAAAGATTTCATGTTGATAAAAATAGGACCTCTATGGGATTCGAATTCATAGTTGAATTTTTGGACTGAAGGACATTTAACGTATCCAAGTTATCAATATTGTAAAAATATACGTTTGTTTTCGTAAAGAGTGAATGAATATTTTGGTTGCATGAGAGTTGTAGGGATTATTTATTTGGATTAACAAAGTCAGTAAAGGCTGTAGGAAGGAAAATTACGGAAGAATGCTTTTCATTAGATAGAGAAATAGAAGGCAGAATAAGAGGGGAACAGTATTGGACAAAAAGAAGCAACGAGGGCAAAGACGCAAACTAGAAATGTTGCTTAAACATATTGATGACTTCACCCCATTTCTTGAAACAGATTGCAAATATCAGCATTTTCATGTACCAAGTAGTAGTTTTATTGACAGTCAAAAAACAAGAGAAAAAGTAAAAACAGAATTTTGTAGAGCTTGGATAGGTACTACTGAAAGATTTATTCTTCAAAAGCCAGATGATTTACCTTTCTGTAAAGTTGTAGCTGTAATATCAGTACCTTATTATTGGAATTCACAAATTATCATTTTTTACGATGAAAATTACTACAATGGTTTTTGGGATAGAACAGGCCCAGAGCAATTTTGGATAAAGTTAGATCGGGAGTATTCATTTTGCAAAGATCGTAATATCAAAACGTTCATGCGCGAGAGTTATTTTCAAGAAAAGATCATCGATGATGAGACGTTTACAGATGATTTGTGGTTTTATGAAGAGTTAAGCTAAGAAACGGATAGTGCTAGTTATCCATTGAGAGAGAGACTCTATTTTTGGCTAGATCGATGAATAGAGGTAAAATTTTTTTAGGATTTGTAATCAATGTCAGTAAATGAATAAGATCATATTTAGTTATGACCTCGAAATACATACAGACATATAACGAGATTCTTAAACTATCAATTCGTTTATATGGAAGGTTAAAGGCACTGGAAAGTGTCTTTTTTGTTTGCAAGATCAAAATGGAGTAATTGCACTCAGTATTAGCGGACTGTAGCTTTGAGTTGTCCTTCATTACTTCCTCTCATTATTCTCGTACCAAAAAAAGCTACCCATAGTTCCTCCATAAAAAAGAGCGAACAGAATAATCGTTTTTAGATAGTTTTTTAGAGTAAAAGAGTTTTCCCAGAAACTTGTTAACAAAATGAACAGAGCAAAGATAAGTAGACTAAATAATACGTGTTTAAAAGTTCTTTTCAGGACAATTCCTCCTACATAAGTTGCGGCTAACGACAATCTTCTGCGGTATTTGTTTAACGCAAAGATTAAGTAGTATATTTTTTTGCAACGACAAATAAGTGAAGGGAACAGTAACTCCCCTTATTTCATTGTGTTTCTTCTTTAATTCTCATTCCAATAATATTGTAGAGTACTGTATTGATAGGTGAAAAAAAATCTTGAAAGCGCGTATTTCTTATCTTGAATGTTGTTCTTAAAACAAATTAATAGAAATCTCCACTTTTTTCACAGTCGTCTGAAATTATCGACCATTATCAGGCGTCAATTGCCCCTATACTTAGATTATCAACAAAAGAGGGGGCATGTCTCATGAAGTGGTATCAAGTAAAAAGTACAGACATCATGAAACAAATAAATACAACGATAGCTGGATTATCTCCAGAGGAAAGAAGTCAGCGGCTGGAAGAACATGGCTATAACAAAATGCAGGAGCGTCAGCAGCTGAAGCCGTGGCAAAAGTTTTTGAAGCATTTTACAGATTTATTGATGCTGGTCTTATTGGCAGCGGCAATATTGAAATTTGTGACCGGTGAGTATGTCGAAGGCGGAATTATTTTTCTAGTTGTTATCGTGAATGGCTTTGTCGGATACTGGCAGGAACGTAAGGCGGAGGAATCGCTGGATGGCTTGAAGCAGATGATGGGCCAAGAAGCGGTGGTCCTGATTGATGGAACCAAACAGACGGTTGCAACTGAGGAGCTGGTTCAAGGAGATATTGTGGCATTGAAGGCTGGTGATGTGGTACCGGCGGATCTTCGCTTGATTGAAGTTCATGATTTGCTGATTGAAGAGTCGATCCTAACGGGTGAGTCAGAAGCGGCTGAGAAAAATACAGCCCTGTTGTCAGATGACGCGCCCGCTGGGGACCAGAAGAATATGGCTTTTTCAGGAACAATGGTTCAAACGGGTTCGGCTTTTGGGGTTGTGGTTGAGACGGGAGATGCGACGGAGATTGGGAAAATCAATCAGGCCTTGCAGTCCGTTCAGCAGCAAACGACACCGCTAGTGAAGAAGATCCATCAATTGAACCGGCAGATTTTTCGGGGGATTATTGTGCTGATTATCTTCCTGCTGTTTTTTACCACCTTCCGTTATGGGATGGAGTGGCAGTTGATGTTCTCGGCGATGATCGCATTGATTGTGGCAATGATTCCTGAGGGATTACCAGCCGTATTGACGATGATTTTGTCGATGGGTGTTAAGGAAATGTCTGAGGAAAACGCGATTATTAAGAGTATGCCATCCGTAGAAACATTGGGTTCTATGACGGTAATTTGTTCAGATAAAACTGGAACCCTGACTAAAAATGAAATGACTGTGGTAAATGTAGCCACTCATGAGCAGGCAAGAGTAGTGGAAATCATGAATAATTGCCAAGAACTAAAGCTGACGGATAATCAAACAGTTGAAGAATTAAAAGGAAATCCGACTGAGCTGGCTTTATTACATTACGTGGAAGACCAAGATCAGACAGCAGCATTGAAGACAGTCAAAAGTAAAATTCCTTTTAGTTCCAGCTATAAATATATGGCGACGCTTCATTCAGAAGGCGATCAGTCAGTGATGTTTGTCAAAGGAGCGCCGGAGGTTTTACTAGATAAGGCGAATTTAACGACAGAAGAAAGACAAAAATGGCAGAAGAAGGCTTCGCAATTTGCGCAACAAGGACAACGGGTTTTGGGCTTTGCTTTTAAACAGGTGTCAGAAAAACAGGAACTGACACATGAAGCCTTGACGGACCTAAGCTTTGCCGGCTTAGCCGGAATCATTGATCCGCCAAAAGCTAGTGCAATTCAAGCAGTAAAAGAATGTCAAACCGCTGGTATTGCTGTGAAGATGATTACGGGAGATCACAAGGATACTGCTAAAGTCATTGGGAAAGAAATCGGATTGAAGCATACCGATACAGTTTTAGAGGGAATTGAAATCGATCTTTTGAGTGATAAGGAATTGGCAAAAAAGGTTCAAAAGGTGGATGTCTTCGCTCGAACAACACCAGAGCACAAGCTAAGAATTGTTAGTGCTCTGCAGGACAACGGTGAAGTTGTTGGGATGACTGGTGACGGTGTGAATGACGCGCCGGCGCTGAAGAAAGCCGATATTGGTATTGCAATGGGCATTAAGGGCAGCGAGGTCAGCAAGCAGGCGGCAGATATGGTCTTAGCGGATGATAATTTCCATACCATTGCTAAAGCCGTCAAGGAAGGCCGGAAGATTTTTGACAATCTGAAGAAAACGATTAATTTCTTTCTGCCGACAGCTTTAGCACAGGGATTGATAGTCATCTTTGCTCTATTGATGAACCGGCCTTTGCCATTAACTCCCATTCAAATTTTGTGGGTAAACATGGTCACAACTATTACGCTTTCCTATGCTCTAGGCTTCGAAAAGGCGGGCAAGGATAGTATGAACCAGCCGCCAAGGGATGCCAGTGAAGGAATCTTAACTGGTTACAGCTTGTTTAGAGTTATTTATGTTTCGCTGTTGATCATGCTGCCAGCTTACTTCTTGGCGATGCGATTTGAAGGGCAAGCATTACAACAGACGATTCTCCTGCAAAATATTGTGTTGGCCCAAGCAGTTTACATGATTAATTGTCGGGAATTGACCAATCCTTCAATCAATAAAGGCTTGTTCCAGAATCGGCCATTGTTTATTTCATTGGGCATCTTAACAGTCCTGCAATCGGCCGTATTATTTCTGCCAATTATGCAGCAATGGGTTGGAACGACTACTTTAAGCGGCACACAGCAGTTAATTATTTTTGCCAATGCAGCGCTGCTGTTCCTGATTGTTGAAGTGGAAAAAGGCCTGACTAAACGAATTATCCGCAGTCAGAGCCAAACCTCCAGTGATCTTAGCTGATTATAGATAGTGTTCTAAAGTGAGCTCGGTTAATTGCCGCAGCTCATTTTTTGTGGGAATCGTCGAGATATAAACAACGGGCACCGGCATAGCTTCCAAAGGAATATTGGAAACAATGATATCCTGCGGTTCGAAGGCAGTATTCTGCACCTGCAAGGCTTCAAGATTTTGCAAATGAACCCGGCGGCCCAACAGGTCAGTTAATTCCTGCTGGAGAAAAACCTTCCAGGCTGGTTCGCCTTGAAAAATAAAATAAACGGTCATAATTTGTGGCTGAAGGGCAAACAAGGCTTGCTGCTCCAGAAGCGAGATCAAGTTTAGTAAATAAACCGGATTATCCAACTGCAGGACGGGTTGAAGAATCGGCAAAAGCTCCTCGTCACTCCGGTAGCGATCATCGTCTTTTCGCTCTGTCAGCAGTTCCTGGTATTCCAATTGGAATTGTTCTGACAGCCAGGTGGATTCATTGTATTTTAACAAGAGCAGCAAAAGATTTTCCGCCAGCTGTGATTGCTGCAGGGAAATTCGAGTTTGGTTGGCAACCTGTTCCGTCAATTGATTAGCGACAGCAGCTAACGTCGGATAATGCTGGGCCAAGTCAATTGCTTCACCAAAGGAATTGTTGTAATTCCAGCTTTCCAGGAAACAGAAAAAGGCAAAAAAGCTTTCTTCTTCTTTTAAATAGACCCCTTCTTTTTGATACAACTCAGTCAGGGACATCTGATAAAGCTGATACAAAGGATCATTTTCATTGAAGGTAAAATCGTCCATTCGACAATTAATTTTAATGCGAATAGTGTTAATAAAAAACCAGCAGGTGCCAAAAATTTGCTCGGTTTCTACCGCTAAGGGCGACTGCGTAAGCTGCTTCAAATAGTGCGAATAGTGTTCTTCGTGAATCGCATAGTCTTCAAAGAAATAGTTGTTATGCGTAAAGGGCGTCAGCAGGCGATGGAAAAAGATGCGAATGGCACTTTCATTGCCTAGCAGCTGAGCAGTTTTAGCTGTTAGTTTGATTTGAATATGATAGGGCTTCAGATGCTGATTAATCTTTGCCGTATGCCGTTTTAAGGTTTCCAGTGAAAGACCATTTTCCTGTAGGAATCTGGCTGTAGCCAATTCTTTGGTGAAAAATAGGGACTTAATAAACTGAACACTGACCGATTGCGGGAGAAATAACGACCATAAGTCATTGGCCAGCTGTTGTTCCTCATTAATCAGCTGGATACCTTGACTGCTAGAATCAATTTGCCAGCCAGGCGGCAGCTGGTCACGAATAAGCTGCAGATCGGAGAAAATTGTCCGTTGGGTGGTATGGATTTTCTGAGAAAGCTCCTTTGCCGTGATGTTGGGATGATTGAGGAGCTGCTCCAATAAGGAAACCTGTCGGTGGATATCTTTTTCAGTGATAATTTTTTTCAGTAATGAATACATGAAAACACATCCTTCTGATATAAGCATACGAATAAACCGGAGAAGGGTCAATTTTCAACAACATAGTTTAGTGCAATTTATGATAAGGGCAAAACAACCTAGCCATCTTCCAAGAGGGGGCTAGGTTGTTTTTTAAGTTACTGATTATTCTTTTTTCTATAAATAAACACACCTGCAAAAATCAAAATTACTAATCCTAACAAAGTAAGAACAATGGATTTATTCTCACCAGTTTTTGGGAGCAGTGTATTTGAATAAGTGGACAGTGTTTCTTTACCAGTAGGAGTGTGGGTAGTTTTGTCAGTGATTACTGGTTTTTGCTGCTTGGTATAGACGTAAGTGACTGCAATCGGCTTTTCAGTAAAGAAGCCGTCAGCATTTTCGGGAAGCTTGCTTTGGATTAGCTCGTAACCATCAATACTTTTTGCTTTAGTAGTATACTTTTCGCCTAGCGATCCACGTTGAGCTTCCTCTGGAATGAGTGGCGTACCTGTTTCATCGATATATTGAGCAATTACAGTCCCTTTTTTAGCTGGAACTGGATCATCTATTTTTTTGTAGACAAAGGTAACGGACTGTTCTTTATCCGAAAAGAATCCTTTGATATTTTGTGGCAGTTTTTTCTCATCTAATGAATAACCGGTAATGGCTAATTTGTACTTGTCCACAGAAGCATCATAGCTATCCCCGATAGAACCACTGATCGTTTGTGGATCGTGAATTTGTTTGCCTTTTGAATCGACGTAATGAACAGTGATATCTTTAGCCTTTGCTTGGTTTTTAGCGTAGACAAAGGTGACAGATTGCTCTTTATCAGAGAAAGTACCCTTGATATTTTGTGGTAGTTTTTTCTCATCCAGTGAATAACCGCTGATGGCTAATTTGTATTTCTCAGAAGAAGCATCATAGCTATTGCCGACAAAACCGCTGATTGTTTGTGGATCGTGAAGTTGCTTACCTTGTTGATCGGCATAACGAACAGTGACATCTTTAGCCTTCACTTGATTTTTAGTGTAGACAAAGGTAACAGTCTGATCTTGGTCGGAAAGGACTCCGTTAATGTTCTCTGGCAGCTTAGTTTCATCCAATGCATACCCATCAATAGCTAATTTATATTCATCGCTGGAAGCATCGTAGCTGTCCCCGACAAAACCGCTGATTGTTTGTGGATCGTGAAGTTGCTTACCTTGTTGATCGACATAACGAACAGTGACATCTTTAGCCTTCACTTGGTTTTTAGCGTAGACAAAGGTAACAGTTTGATCTTGGTCGGAGAGGGCTCCGCTGATATTCTCTGGCAGCTTAGTCTCGTCCAGTGTGTACCCATCGATAGCTAATTTGTATACATCGCCGGAAGCATCGTAGCTGTCCCCAACGAAACCGCTGATTGTTTGCGGATCATGAATTTGATTCCCTTCCTGATCGACATAACGAATAGTGACATCCTTAGCTGCAGCCTTATTTTTTGTATAATTATAGGTAACAATTTGTCCGTTGGAAGTGAATGTTCCTAAGGCATTTGCAGGCAGCTTGCTCTCATCTAAAGAATACCCGTCAATCGTTAATTTGTATTCATCAGTTGAAGCATCGTAAGGATTTCCAACTAGGCCATAAACTTTTTTTTCGTCATGGATGGGTTGTTGATTTTCATCAAGATAACGTACAGTAACCGGACCTGCGGGTGCTTTTGTCTTTTTACTACTAATCACAGCAGAGTCTTTAATATAAACACCATTATTAGGAATACCGGGTTCGGTCACTCGGGTAAGACCGTACATACCGTCGCTAGGCCATGTGATCGGACCGCCAAGCACATAACCAGTCATATCGTAGGTAGATAGATCTGAATGAAGATAAGGAGTACCAGCGTTATACAAAGTATATTCGTGACCATTTAGGGTAGCAGTCCTTAGTACAGTTATTTGCGGTCTTTTAGTTAAATCTACGCTTCCAAATTGCAGGTAGTAAGAAACACTTGACTCGATAGTGATGTTTTCGTAAGTTCGTACTAACTCTGCGTTGGGGCTATCAAATTTAGCTATTTGTGTGAAGCCGAGATTGGAATAGGTCGTGTACACGTGACCGATCAAAGAATTGTCGAGCAGGATATCTTTACTCGTAGTATAGCTGAAGTCAGCTTCCATGGGAGTATAACCGGCACCAGCAAAGGTAAAGGCAATCAGCGGATAGTCTTCTCCAGGTTGTGGATTGGTAATTGCTGTTTTCTTAGGATTATTCAAATAAGCAAATACCTGGACAGTATCAAACTCATATAGAGCTGTATGCCAGCCATTTCTGCGCTGGTTTGATCCAGTGGAAAGCTCAGTATCACCAATATAATAGTATTTCCATCCATCTGCATGTGCTGAGAGGGTGTTTATTAAGCTTAAAGCAAGTAGAAAAATCGTGATAATAAGGTATTTCCTCTTTATAAATATACACTTCATTTGTATCTTCTCCTTTTGAATAAGCCAGACTACACAAGCTACCAATAATTCAGTACCTGTTCTAGTGAAGTCAGTCCTATGGGGATAGTTTATTTTGGCTATTAAATAAAGCAAATAATTTTATGAGTATATTATGAGAATAGCCGGAGTTTATTTTAACAGCTTTTTTCCGTGAAGGCAACAGAAAATAATGTTGAAAATAACAAAGAAATAACAAAATACATTGAAAACAACTTTGTGTGTTTCCAAACGGAGAAGAAAATCTTTCGTGGGCCATACTCAAGAACGTTCATTTGAGTGAACAAATTTTTTTCAATAATGAAAAGCGCGTCTATTTATAAAAATGAATCGGATGGTTGTCATGATAGTCAGTAAGCCAAAGATCTGTTAAGTGTTCAAAAAGAAGGTTTAGCTAAAGTCGCCTGCGTCTATAGCTAAACGATTCAATGTTATGTAAAATAAATAGAAGGGGAGGGGAATAAAATGAATAGGAAGAATAAAATATTTTTTACTTTATCTAAAATGTGTGAGACTGTGACCCTAACTGACATCGAACAGGGTTTTTCCGGCTATGAAACAACAGAGATTGCGGAACAAGCCTCGGTTGATCGGAGTAATACGAGTCGTGATTTGAATAGCTTAGTCAGTGAGAAAACGGTAATCAAAATCAAAGGACGACCCGTGCGCTATTTTACCGTAAAACAATTGCAAGCATTGTATGGAGAGGATCAAGTTATTGATCACCAGCTGAGCAGTTTAAATTTAACAGTCTCGACACAGACTGAATCAGAACTTGAAAAAAAATACATGACCTTTTCTCGAATGATTGGCAATGATCGCAGTCTCTCTTTACCGATAAAGCAAGCACAGGCTGGGATTATTTATCCGCCAAACGGATTACATATTTTGTTGTCAGGACCTAGTGGATCGGGGAAATCCAGCTTTGCAGAGGCCACCTATACATACGCAGTTGAGCACAAAATGATTAACAGAAAGGCCTCATTTGTTACCTTCAACTGTGCTGAATACTCAGATAATCCTCAGCTGCTGCTGGGTCAATTGTTTGGTTATGTCAAAGGAGCATATACTGGAGCACAGGAGGATAAAGCGGGAATTATCGATAAAGCAAGCGGCGGAGTTTTGTTTTTAGATGAGGTACATCGCTTACCGCCGCAGGGACAAGAAATTCTTTTCACGCTGCTGGATAAGGGTGTTTACAATCGGTTAGGCGATACCAGCCCGCCAATTAAGGCCGCAGTCAGGATTATTTGTGCAACGACTGAGGACACCGAGTCTACGCTGCTTCGAACATTTTTACGACGAATTCCCCTCTCGATCCATCTTCCTGCATTAAAGGAGCGGTCAATCAAAGAAAAGTTCCAGTTAATCAAAGCGTTTTTCAATTCTGAATCGAAGGTTTTAGAAAAGGACATCTATGTAGCAAAGGATGTTATTCAAGGACTTTTATTATATGAAGCAAAGGGCAATGTTGGCCAGCTGAAGGCTGATATTCAGCTAATGTGTGCCCGTGCTTATCTAGACTATTCCATTCAAGACAGAAAACATTTGGAAGTAGAGTTTTCTGACATTCCCCAATATATTCAAGAAGGTACACTTGATCACAAGGATTATCGGGAGCCGCTGCATGCGATTTTTCGGGATCATTCCTCGGATTATTTTATTTTTTCAGGCAAAAATAGCAGGAATAAGCTTCAAGACTACTCTGTCAATCAGCATTTGTATCAACAGATGAAAAATTTATATCTGAAAAGTGAGGATAAGAAAAAGGATCGACAGCGAACAATCGAAGAGATTACGTTGTTTATTGACGATTATGCGGAATTTTTAAATGAGAAATACCAGTTGAATGAAATCGATATTGGCAATGATGAATTATATAAATTGGTTAGTAAAAAAATTTTTCACGCAGTGTACCATGCCCTAAAAGCAGCAGAAAATCGGTTAGGCAAGGAATTTGATCGCAAAGTCTATGTCTCGCTAACGCTGCACATTAGTTCATTGTTAGAGCGTGTGTCTAACGGTACCAGCTTGGACACGGCTCCTGCTGAATTGCGAGAAATTTTAAGTCAAGACCCTCAAATCTATGCAACTGCGACGATGGTCAAGGAAATGCTGGAGGAGTATTTGTCGGTCAAAATTCCCGAAGAGGAAATGATTTTTTTGACAGCTTTTCTAGCAAGTGATTATGAAGAAAAACGACTCAATGGAAAAGTCGCGATTCTGATTTTATGTCATGGGAATGGAACGGCCAAATACATGACACAGACGGTTAATCAGCTGCTGAACATTGATTATGTTCATGGAATGGACATGGATCTAAACGAATCGGTTAAATCATTTTTTGAAAAGGTGGTTAGTAAAGCTAAGGAGATCAATGAAGGTAAGGGAATTTTGATTTTTGCGGACATGGGCTCCTTGCTGGCTTTTCCTAAGATGATTACCCGAGCGACCAGTATTCCGACAAAGTGTATTGAGATTTATGGCACACCGTTAATTTTAGAAGCAGCCAGAAAAAGTGCGGTTAATCCAGTAGATGTAGCAGCACTAAAAAATAGTGTTAGTCGCTTTCTTCCCTTCGTTGGCGAATCTGTTGGCAGCGAAACAGAAGAGGAGCTTTTCCATGAGAAAAGAACCAAGATTGTAACTACTTGTATCAGTGGAGTAGGCACCGCAAAGCGGATCTGCAAAATTATTGAAGACTATTTGTTGAAGAATAATTATCTGGGGATTCAAGTGATTTCTCACGATAATCGAATCAAGGCTGAGGAACATGAAACGGAATACTCAAGTGAAGTGCTGGCAGTAGTGGGGACGGTTGATTTGGCTTTACCAGATGTACCGTATATTCCAGTAGATGAATTGATTATCGGCAATGGCTTCTCAAGGCTGGAAGCTATTGTAAATAAATCGCATGTTTCGGAACCCAAGAGAGAGCTTCCCAATTATATGGTCCGCGATTTCTTAACGGATTATCTGGATTTTTTAGACCCGCAAAAGGCCTATGATGTACTATGCAGTGTTTTTGAACTGCTGAAGGATCTTGTGCCGACTGAGCTGGAAAGTCACAAAAAAATCAATTTCATTTTGCATACAAGCTGTATGATTGAACGGTTGATTTTGAATGAGCCCTTCTCCTTTGTTGAAGCAACGTCTTCAGAAGAATTAAGCTCAGAGCTGTTCCACCGAGTAAAGCAAGCATTGCAGCTGATCGAAGACGCTTTTCCTCTTCAGATTCCCGAAGCCGAGGTTCGTTTGATCATGGGAATTTTTGACACAGATTGACACAGAAAAAGAAGCGATATAACTAGTGTGTTTTAGAAAAGGCTTTTCCTAAAGGGGAAAAGCCTTTTCTTTTTTTGGCACAGCGCTTGCTTATATAAAAGTAGAGAGAGGAAAGGAGCGAACGAGTTGGATAGTTGGATTTTTGTCGTCAGTCATGGACGGTTATGTGAAGCAATTGTAGAGAGTACAGAGATGATTTATGGAAAAATCGAAAAGATAAAAACGTTCCCTTTATTGAAGGAGGTGGCTCCAGAAGACTATCTGGATACAATTGAACAGCAATTAAAGGAGGTAGACGGGCCAGTCATTTTTTTAGCGGATTTGTATGGTGGGACACCCGCAAATGTTTCTAGTGTTTTAATCAAAAAGTATGGTTGCATAGGATTTACTGGTGCGAATATTCCATTGTTGATTACATTATTGGAGGCTCGAGGACAAGGAATGGAGGAAGCGGAGCTTTCGGCGATCTGTAAAACAAATTATGAACAAAATTTTTGTGTACTGCAGGAAAAGCTGTTGAGAAGGTAGGAAGCTGTTAAAAAGGGGGAAAGTTGAAATGGATATCAAGCTAATTAGAATGGATTACCGTTTAATACATGGACAAGTCGTTACCAAATGGGTAAAGCAAATGATGATTAATCGAATCATTATTGTAAATGACGAGCTGGCTAGCAATGATTTTTTAGCCGAGGTTTATGAAATGGCTGCACCAGCTGGCATCAAGGTCGATATTTATGGGGTAAACGAAATTTGTCAAAAACAAGCGGATGGGACACTGGGTGAGGGAAATGTATTGCTGCTGCTAAAAGATGTTGGGACAGCCTTGGAGTTAGCGAAGCTGGGATTTCCACTAAAAGAAATTCAAATTGGCGGATTAGGGGGCAAACGAGGAGGCACAACCATCTTACCAGGCATTTCCTTTAGCAAGGAGGATGTCGCTGTTTTAGAAGAATTAAAGAAAAGAGAGCTGGTTATCTACCTGAATGTCTTGCCTTCAGAGCCAACGATGTCGTTAGAAAAAGCCTTAGAAAAATTCTACAGTTAAACAGGAGGATGAGTGATGGATAAGATTATTTTCGTTGCCTTAGTTTGTGCAACTTTACAATTTTTAGCATTTTCAGAATTAGGCTACACCTTCTCAGAAATTATTACGACACCGATTCTTTCTGGAATTATTGTAGGTTTTATCATGGGAGATACTAGCAAAGGATTGCTGATTGGGGCGCAAATCCAGCTGATGTATATCGGTATGATTTATCCAGGGGGCATTGTACCTGCAGATGGCGGATTGGCGGCATTGATTGCGATCCCTATCGCGATTCAAAATGGACTAGAGCCTGGTGCTGCTGTGGCCATTGGTATTCCTTTTGGAGTTATCGGCGGTTTGTTGTATGAAGTGAAGAAAACCATCAATATTTTTGGTATTCACAAGCTGGATGACATGATTGAGAAAAATCCAGCACAAATGGTTCGAAAATATCAACTGATTTTCCCAGTGGCCGTCGCCTTTTTGCTCTCCTTCCCGATTGTGCTGCTGGCTGTAGCAACTGGACCAACGATCATTGGAAAAATTATTACAGCCATTCCAGAATGGGTTATGCATGGGATGGAAGTCGCTGGGGGGATTTTGCCGGCCTTAGGGTTTGCAATTGCTATTTCCGTTATTATGAAACGTAAATATATGCCATTATTTTTCATTGCTTTCTTTTTGGTACAGTACTTTGAACTGAATGCAATGGGTGCGTCTATCTTTGGTGCGTGTGTCGCGATTTTCATTTTCTTAAATACCAACAAAAACGAAACGGTGGCGAATGAATCTTAGGAGGACAACATGGATAAAAAAGAGATTAAACTGACTAAACAAGATTTGAATAAAAGCTTTTTCCGCTACTATACCTTTGCGGAGCTGGGCAGCAACTATGAACGTATGCAGGCCGTGCCTTTTGCTTCTAGTATCAGCTATTGCATTGAAAAATTATATCCGGAAAGAGATGAACAGGTGGAGGCAATCGAGCGGCATCTGCAATTTTTCAATACAGAAGCGACGTTTGGCGGAATGATTTTAGGCGTAATTATCTCAATGGAGGAACAAAAGGCCAACGGTGTGACTATTCCTAGTGAAACCATTACCAGCTTGAAGACTGGTTTAATGGGACCGATTGCTGGAATTGGCGATACTCTGATTTGGGGTACGTTGAAAACGGTCGTTCTTTCAATGGCTTTAACCTTGGCGCTTCAGGGAAATGTGTTAAGTGGGGTAATTGTATTCTTATTCCCAATTGCCGGCTACCTGATCTGTAACCGTCTATTCAGCTTAGGCTATAACCTGGGAACGAAATCAATTAATAAAGTGTTGAAGGATGGACTGATTAATCAGTTGATTGATGCTTCTTCAGCTATGGGATTATTTATGATGGGGGCTTTGTCAGCAAGCTACATTACCTTTGAGATCATCACTGAAATCAAGGTGAAGAATACGGATCCGATTGTGATCCAAAACGTTTTGGATGAGATTGTTCCAGGCCTGCTGCCTTTACTGGCAATCTTTTCAGTGTATTTCTATTTGAAGAAAAAAGACAATTACATTGCGATTGTGGTCGCAATTCTGATTTTTTCACTAATCGGATCCTATTTCAACATCTTATAAAAAGGGAGAGAAAGCGATGGAGGCTGTAACAATCAAGAAAGAAGCCGAGCAGGTTATTGAACAGGCGGAGGAAGAGCTGTTAGCGATTAGCCGTTACATTCACGAGAATCCTGAACTAGCTTTTACAGAATTCAAGGCCCAAAAGGTATTAACGGATTTTTTGGCAAAGCATGGCTTTAGTAAGATCGAAAAAGGTGTTTCGGAGATGGAAACTTCCTTTGTTGCAGAGTGCTGTCCAACAGGTGTGAAGGAACCAGTCATTGCGATTTGCGGCGAATACGATGCATTGCCGATTGGGCATGCCTGTGGGCACAACTTAATTGCGGTCTCCTCAATCGGCTCTGCACTAGCAGTAAAAGAAGTAATGGAAAAGCACGAGCTTGAAGGAACCCTGCGCTTGGTGGGCTGCCCAGCTGAAGAATCAGGTGGAGGAAAAATCATCCACATTGCCCATGGCGTGTTTGATGATGTCGCTATTGCCTTGTTAATGCATCCGACCTCTGGGGTTTCAAGAATTGCCGGTAAGTGTAAGTCTGAATTCGAATTGGACGTCACCTTCACAGGGAAAACAGCCCATGCGGAAGCTCATCCCGAGGACGGAATTAATGCACTAGATGCCATGACCTTATTTTTTACTGCGATTGGGTTAGTACGGCAGCAGCTGCCAAAAGAAATCGGAGTCAGCTACTTTCTGCAGGAGGGTGGAATCTCAGAATGCTTGATTCCTGAACAAACAACTGCAAAATGTTTGATTACCAGCTTTGGTTCCTTAGCACTGACAAACGCTGTTGAAAAAATTAAGCGCTGTGCGGAGGGAGCGGCCATTGCTACTGGCTGCACCTGCAGCATTAATGAAATGCCCGGTTATTTAGGAAGAATAGACAATGACGTTCTCGAAAAAGTCGGCAAGCAAAATATGGCTCTGCTAGGTGAACCGGTGATGGCTGGAGCACCAGCTGATAATGGTGCCACAGACTTTGGCAATGTTCAGCGGATTGTTCCTGGATTGAATCCATACATTTCTTTATTAACCGAGGAAAAAATTTCCAACCATACGGAACAGTTCAAGCAACTGGCTATCTCCAAACGCTCTGAATATGTGGGCATTTTTTCAAGCAAGCTGTTGGCTTATTGTGCTATTGACTGCCTGTTAGATTCGCAGCTGATTGAGGATGCTTGGGCGGAACTGAGAGAACGGCAGCAATCACCGGAATTCTAAAGTGAGACTGCTTTGCGAACACGTTCTAGCTTGATTCATCCTATTCAAAAAAAGAGTACACATCCGTTTAGGTGTCTTCCCGCTTTCTTGACAAAAATAAAATAACCTGTAGCATAACCTATGAAAGCGTGACCTGGGGATGGTGATGTGAGTTGCTTAGAATAAAAAAGATTTTTAACAACAATGTCGTGTTGGTAATTGATACCAAAGGGTTAGAACGTATTCTAATTGGACGAGGAATTGCTTTTCGGAAAAAGGTGGGTGAAACCGTCCAAAAGGATAAGATTGAAAAGACCTTTGTAGTGGATTCTCCGAATGTGACGGATCGCTTTGTTCAGCTAATTGAAGAGGTTCCGGTGAACCGATTAGAGATGGTTACGGTGATTATCAAGAATGCTGAAGTTGAGTTGAAGAAGAATTTCGACGGCAATACCTACATCGGTTTGGCGGATCACATTAATTATGCGGTTAATCGCTTCCGTAAGGGAGAGACCATTCGCAATGCACTGCTGCTGGAGATCAAGAAATTTTATCCGAAAGAGTACGCAGCGGGATTGCAGGCACTGGAAACCATTGCTTATTATGAAGGCATTGAGCTGAATGAAGACGAGGTTGGTTTTATTGCGCTGCACTTTATCAATGGTGGATTAGGGAATGATACGACTCAGACTTTATTGACGGCTGAGACGCTGCAAAAAATTGTTTTGATCGTGGAGGATTGCTTAGGCATTCAGCTGGATATGGATTCTTTGAATTATATTCGCTTTGTGACCCACTTGAAATTCTTCATCCAACGTGTCATAATAAATGAACCAAGACGAGAAGCGGTACCCGAGATGTTCGATCAGGTGGTGCAGTTTTATCCGAAGGCTACAGAGAGCGTCGGGATTATTAAGAGCTATCTGCAGGATAAATTACATTGTCAGATCTACCCGGAGGAAGAAATGTATTTAATTCTACATGTCCAACGGCTAATTAAATAAACGGGATTGTAACTGATAAAGCAGGCAACACCCAAGCAAGAGATGTACAGAGTCTCTTGTTTGAGTGCTGCCTTTTTTGATACCCAAAAAAGAAAGGAAGAGGCAGGATGGAAAAGTATCAAGAGCTGGTAACGTTCATTTTGAAAAATGTAGGAGGTAAGGATAACGTACTAAGTGTGACGCACTGTATGACTCGACTGCGTTTTACCTTGAAGGATGATTCGCTGGTCAAAAAGGAAGAAATCGTTCAATCACCGGATGTGATGAGTGCACAATTTGCCAGCGGGCGTTTCCAAGTCGTCATTGGAACGCATGTGGCAGAAGTTTTTCAGGTGGTTCAGGAGAATTTGAATGGCAATGCAACAGCTGCGGTGGCAGAAGAAAAGAAAGGGATGCTTAGTACTTTAGTTGATACGATTACCAAAGTGATCACACCGGTTCTGGGCATTTTGACTGCTTCTGGTTTGCTGCAGGGGATTTTGGCTTTGCTGACGGCTGCTCAGGTATTGTCTGTAACCGATGGTGCCTACATCATTTTGCATGCGATGGGGCAAGCAGTGTTCTACTTTTTACCAGTTACCTTAGGCTATACCAGTGCCAAGGCGTTCAAAATGAATCCCTTTGTCGGCATGATGCTGGGGGCGACATTGATTATTCCAGAATTGATGACCGGCTTATCGGATGGCAATGTTTTGTATACGCTGTTTGAGGGTACGTTGTTCCAAACACCGGTTTATAATACCTTTTTTGGTATTCCGATTCTGTTCCCGGCTACTGGCTATCAATATACTGTCATTCCGATTATCTTCATCGTCTATGTTGGATCAAAGGTGGAAAAATGGTTAAAGAAGGTTGTGCCCGCTGTAATTGCTCACAATGTGAATTCTTTTTTGACGATTTTAATTACTGTTCCTTTAGCAATTTTAATTGTTGGACCAATTACCAATGTACTTAGCTCATTAATCAGTGCTGGAGTGTCAGGCTTGTATGACATCTCACCAATCGTGACTTCCTTGGTCGTTGCATTACTGTATCAACCGTTAGTCATCTTCGGTTTGCACTGGCCAATTTCAGCGATTGGGATTACCAACCTGGCACAATCAGGAGTGGACTACATTTTCCCAATGTCCTTTACTGCCAACTTTGCGCAAACAGCTGTGGTGCTGGCGGTGTTCCTGCGAACACGCTCGAAGGATCAAAAAGCCTTAGCAATCCCAGCGATGGTATCGGGTCTATTTTGTATTATTGAGCCGGCTATTTATGGATTCAGTCTGCCAGTGAAGAAACGCTTTGCCTTTTCAATGATCGGTGGGGCAGTAGGTTCCTTGATTTTGGCTTTTTCCGCTACGAAAATGTATGCAATGTCCTTTGGTATTTTAGGGTTTGCTGCTTTTATTAATCCTGAAACTGGCAGCATGAATGGCTTGATTATGGCAATTATCGCAACGATTGCGACTTCAGTAGTGGCCTTTGTGTTAACCTACACGACCTTCAAAAAAGAAGATGATGTGGTGGATGAGCCGAAGAAGGAATTAGTAAAAACGGAAGTAATCGTGGCTCCAGTCACTGGTGAATTAAAACCTATCGAAAGCTCCGCTGACGAAACGTTTGCTTCAAAAGCCTTAGGCAATGGCATCGTAATTGTGCCGAAAAATGGCGAAATCATCTCACCAGTAAATGGTACGATCGAAACTGTTTTTCCCAGCGGACACGCAATCGGAATCGTCAGCGATACGGGAATCGAAATCTTAATTCATATTGGAATTGATACCGTCGAATTAGAAGGGGAAGGCTTTAAACCACTAGTGAAGAAAGGTCAAACCGTCGTTCAAGGTGAAAAAATTCTTGAGGTAGATTTAGAAAAAGTCCAAGCAGCTGGTTATTCGGTAGAATCGCTGATTGCTGTAACGAATACCGATCAGTTTTTAGATGTAATGAGTGAACAGGCTGGCAACATCAAAGCTGGAGAGAAAATTTTGACGGTGATTCCTTTTAACAATCAAATGGAATTCAACAACTTAGCGGAGGTAAATTAAATGCGAGAAAAAATATGGGGCGTATTAGCCGGCGGTGCTTTAGGGGATGCATTGGGCATGCCCACCGAGTGCTGGTCACAGCAAAAAATTCGCCAACAATTTCCTAATGGTGTCACAGAGCTAGTTGCCTCCAACGAAAATGATGTCTTTGGCCGTAAACTGGCAGCTGGAGCAATCACGGATGATACCATCAATGTCCTGATGATTCTATCGATGATTAAGAAGAACAAAGGCCGCATTCAGGTGGCCGACTATGTGGCAGAATTGCGGGAATGGAATGATAACTCACCTGTCTCAGCTTTTGTTTCCGGACCGTCGACCTTGAAGGCTCTGGACAAAATTGCTCAGGGGGTGCCTATTGAAGAAACGGGAGTAACTGGTACAACCAATGGCGCCTCTATGAAGATTGCCCCTATCGGTTTAATCAGTGATTACCGCAAGCTTCCCGAGCTGATAAAAAATGTCGCTGAAATCTGTCTGCCAACCCACAACACAAAAATTGCTATTGCAGGTGCCAGCGCTGTCGCGGCCGCAGTAAGCTATACTGTTCGTGGCGGTCAATCGATCGAAGCAATTTGGCAGCTTGCTTTTGCCGCAATCGATGCTGCCAAAGAGTATGGTCATGATTTTCCAGCCGCTTCCCTGGCCTTCCGCATGAAGCAGGCTCGAAAAATTCTGCAAGAAGAATCCGATGAATCGATCATTCTGCAACGCTTGTACGAAGAAATTGGGACCGGAATGGAAACGATCGAGACGATCCCCAGCACTTTTGCAATCGTTGAGTTAGCAGCTGGTAATCCATTGAAGGCAGCACAATTAAGTGCTTCAGTCGGCTGGGATACGGATACCATTGGCGCTATCAGTGCTGCAATTTGCGGCGGCATGCAGCCAGATTTACCGAAAGAAATGATCCGTCAAATCGAAGAGGTTAATGAGCTGGATTTTGAACAGCTGACTGACGAGCTTTTGCCGTTTGTTAGGTAGAAAAACACTTTATAGCGGTCCGCACGAGTGAGCTGTGGACCGCTTTTTCATTGACTAAACCAATAGCAATTAACTACTAATGCGAGTATTATAAAAGAAAAAACAAGGCAGTTATTGAAAGGAGACAAGTTCATGATTCAACTTATCCTGGGAGACATTACCAAACTAGATTTCCATGTGGATGCAATCGTAAATGCGGCAAATGCTCAGCTGATTCCTGGCGGTGGAGTGGATGGCGCAATCAATCGTGCAGCAGGTCCAGAGTTGGGTAAGGCGATGACTCAGATCGGCGGAACGCCTACAGGGACAGCTGTGATTACTCCAGGCTACAAGCTGAATGCCTAATACGTGATTCATACAGTTGGCCCCATTTATCGCGACGGGAATCATGGCGAGGAAGCAGCACGAATTCTTTATGAGGTAGCTTCTCGCAAGGAAAATGAAGACCTGCAGGTGAATATTGTCGTGATTCGCGAAAGCTGGCTGACGATTTTTGAGAAATTAAAGGAATAGAAATGAAGAAAGCAGCCTATGCTCAAGCATAGGCTGTCAGACTGTAGACAAAGTCCTCAAAAGAGATGAAGTCTACAGTTTTTTTTATTAGAATAGAAAGCGAATACAAGAAGTGATTGCCATGATGTCTAAACAATTTGTGAATGGACGTAATCAGTTTACTATGCTGACCAAGGATGAGTTAGTTCCTCAAAATCATTTGGTTCGAAAGATCGATGCAGCAATTGATTTTAGTCTTATTTATCCAATTGTTGAACTAACCTATTCTACTTTAGGATGTCCAAGAAACGACCTAATTATTCTGATCAAATCAGTGTTCATCCAATACCTTTTTGGTATTCGTTCAATGAGGCAAGCAATCAAAGAAGTCGAGACGAATATGGCCTATCGCTGGTTTTTAGGCTTAGGATCTATGGATCATATCCCGTATTTCTCTACCTTCGGTAAGAATTATGTTCGACGTTTTGCTCAGACAACAATTTTTGAAGAAAGCTTTTCCTATATTTTGTAACAAGCCGTTAAGGCTGGTTTCGTAACAGATGAGACTATTTATATGGATTCTACACATATTAAAGCCAATGCAAATAAACATCGATTTACAAAGGAAATGACTTATATAGAAGCGAAGGCTTTTCAAGATGAGTTAGAAGATGAGATTAATGTACAACGCCAAAAAGAAGGCAAACGCCCTTTTATATGGGACATGGGAAGTGAGTTGACCGATCAGGGAATTAGTAATGCCGATCCAGAAAGTGGCTACAACGTGAAAGGCGAACGAGAAAAGCACTTTGCCTACCCTACGCATACGGCTTGTGATGAGCATGGATTTGTATTAGATGTGGTGGTTACATCCGGAAACATTCATGATAGCCAAGCTGCGGTTCAACTGGTCAAAAAAGTTAAACGAGGCTTTCTTGAAATGAAACATGTGGTAGCTGATGCTGCCTATAAAACGCCAATGCTCACCCGTTTTTCTTCACAGACCCATGTACGACCAGTATTATCCTATACAAGATCAAAAGGAAAAGAGGAATTTCTCTCCTTAAAACTGTATGTCAATGATGAATATTATGATTGTTATCTATGTCCCGGCAACCAAGAATTGACCTTTTCTACCGTTAATTGCAAAGAGTATCGCAAGTACAAATCAGATCCGAAAAAGTGTATGTTGTGCCTGTTACTAAATGAGTGCAAAACATCAGAAAGTAATCAATCGACATGTTTGGGCAACGTATGTTGAAGAGGCTGAACATCTATAAGTCAGATTTTTGTATTTTCTTGAAGACGCTTTATCGGTTGCTAGAACCTTTGGTTCTCATAATTGTTTCTTTAATCGTTTCAAAAATACATACGTAGTTTCCGTATCTCGTTTTTTACTTAGAAAAATATCTAAATTCAGTCCGTCTGTGTCAATCGCACGGTATAAATAATGACATTTTCCTTTGATTTTAATATAGGTTTTATCCACCTTAAACTAATAAAAAGATTGTCGATTTTTCTTTTTCCAAATTTGAAAGAGAATTTAGCCGTATTATTGTATCTAGCGGTGTATAGATGTATGTCAAACGTTAATGCCACGATTATATAGAATTTCTTGAACTTCTCGATAGCTGAGATTATAAAGAAGATAGCAGGCAATGGCTACGACAATCACGTCTTTCTAAAATTGTATTCTTTTAAATTAATACATCCTAATCCCTCTAAATGTTATTTAAAAGCTGCTTCACCTTGAAAATAACTTATTAAAAATCTTTGTAACAGAATCTAATTTAAAGACAGTTCTTTTTTTTTTGAATTTCATAAAATAAATTGTCTCTATTTATTAAATCAATAGAGTATCATTAAACGTGTTAATCATTCCTATTTAAGGGGGATTTTATGTGAGGAAACTGTTAGCAATCTTTTTTTTCGCTTCAGTAGCAACTGTTGGTTTTATTTTTCCGCAAAAAACGATTTATGCGGAAAATATTAAGTATGAGCTAAGAAATGATGATATCCAAGTCATGGTGGAAGAGGAGAGTTCTACATCACAGGTAGTTAAATTACTAAAAGCTGGTGATGCTATCAGCATGATACAGGTCGGTTTGACAGCAGAGGCGAAAGAGAAATTAGCGGACAAGAGAAATGAAATTGAACAATTAGACCTAGACGAACAAAAAAATCTGACTTTGAAATTTGACGAAGAAGTCACTTCAACTTGTGTGGAGTATATTTCGTATTTTAAGGGTGGGAAAAAATTTAGGCTGGATTCATCCAACACGATTCCTTCTACAGAAGAAGTTGCACAAACGAATGATTTACAAAGCGAGCAATCAAGTAATACCTCCGAAGAACAGTCAACTGAACAAACCACTTCGTCTTCTAGTGACAACTCGTCTGACGAAATCTCTCAAGACAATTCGTCAAACGAAGCAATGGAACCAAGAGCAGGTGATCTTGGTAAGGGGAGTCCAGAAATACCGGAGGGCGGTCAGTTGATTAATGGTTTATTTGACAGTCCAGTTGGTGGAATAGGGTTTAATGTTAAACCGATTATGCCTAGTGGAACGATTAATAACGGAATGCCGTACCATGAAATAACCGTTCAAGGGAAAAACAATTGGGTAGCTATGTGGTCATTAGAGAATAATCGTTTGGATTTTTCAAAGTCCTTTAAAGGCAGGATGTATGTTAATTTCGGAACCGCGCAAGCTGACGGATTTACCTTTACTATTCATAATGATCCGCAAAAAACGCAGGCTCTGACAAAAGCAAGGGATCAAGGAAAGGATGGACAAAATTTAGGGGCTTATGGTTCCAGCAGCGCCACTACAGTGTGGGGGGTTCGAAAATACCCGAACGCGGATGCAATCGGCAACTCATTTACGGTTGAGTTTGATATGTATACAAATGGGAACCAGCGTTTTCCTTATTCTTATGATGTTACTCCAAGTCAGCTTCCACGAGAAAACGTTAGTCCTCATATGGCATTTGCTTTTCCTGGCAATTTAGAAAAAACATATGGTCCAATCTCTAAGAGTATGTTAGGGGTGATTAGTGATGAAAATGATTGGTTTCCACTGATTGGTTCTGGCAGAGCAGCGAAGACAAATCATTATGCACTGAGATATTTGAATAACTCTATCGGATCAAATGTTCAGGATGGAACTTGGTATGAGTTTAATTTTAGTTTTGATTTCCCTACTAAAACTTTCCAGTATTATTTAAGAAATCCAGTTACTGGCAATCAAACAAATGTCACAAGTGTTCCTTGGAGTGATCTTTCCTCTGAATTAAAACTCAGTGCTAACGATTCTAAATCTTACTGGGGATTTACGGCAGCAAATGGAGCGAGTGAAGGTGCGGTAAAAATGGTCTTCGCGGATGTTCCTGTCCCATTAGATTATGAAGCGAAAAATCAAATTTACGATTCTACCGGGCAAAACATAAGTGTAAGTGAAGATGATGATAGTAAACAGAAATATGCTAAAAAAGGGGATTCTGTTCGATTTGAAACGGTAGCGACAGTGAAACAATTGGACTATACAAGTCCCTACCTTTTGTACGAAGGAGAGGTAAGCCCTGATCAAGTTGATATGAGCACACTTAAAGAATCCACGGTCAAGGTGAATGATGAAAGTATCGGCTCTTTTGTCCCAACAACGAATGTCAATGGGAGATTTAGTTTGTACATTCCAAAGGAAATCAAACAAGGGGACGTGGTTGAGATTGAATCGACGATAAAGTCCAAAGACGATATTTCTTCCGATATAAAGGATTCATTTTCAGCTAGTTTGATAACGATTAATCCCGCGGCAGGATCGTATGACTACTTAACAGGAAGTCCCACTTATTTCTGGCTTAAAAATATAAGTCCTTCTTTGAATGTATCTTGGTCGAATAAAGAAGAATTAACAACATTGGAAAAAACAATCGATCGTTCCGCACTCAGTGAGGGAGGATATGCTCTGCCATTTTATTACAGAGGAGGAACAGCTAATTCGACACTGAACTATACGCTAATAAAGTCAGACGGAATTATCGAACAAGGGACGCTTAATAATGGAGCAGCCACAACAGATACTAAGGAAAAAACTATGACGATTCCAACCTCACTAATAAAGTATGGAAGCAACACGTTCGTTTTACAGCTCACAGAGAATGGTTCGACGAATGCTCCAAATCAGCTTTCGTTTGTTTTAAATGTACTGGGCTCAGTTCAACTATCTAAGGCCCCAACTAAATTGAATTGGACGAATAGGACAATCGGAGAAACAAAAGGTGTCATGAAAAGGGATGAGGGAAACAATCTTGACCTAGAGGTATTAGACAGCCGAGAGGCACCTGCAAATGATTGGTATGTATCAGTTTCAATTATTAAATCAGACGGTTCCGCACCATTTTCTGATGTAGATATGATCTGGAAAGACAGCGCAGGAACAAGCACCTCAATTCCAGAATCAGCTCCTTCATCAGGACTCAAAATTATGGACAAACTGGCTTCTGTTCAAAATGGGTTCGCAAATCAAATGCATTTAGGCAATGACGCGGGAGTGCTATTAAAAAGTGATAAGTATCTTTCAATTGGAAAATATGAGGCTGCAATTAAAATACAGTGGACGTTAAACCAAACATATGAACCAGAATAATTTGAGAGGAAACCAATATGATCAAAAAGTTGTTAAGTGTAATTCTTTTTACGATGCTGACCTTAACGCTTTGTGTTGGACTCAGTGGACGTGCAGTGGAGGCTTCTAATCATTCAAAGATAATCATTAAAATTGATGAGGCTAAGACAGTTGATAGTGACAAAAAGACAGATAAAAATAGTCCTTCAGCTGGAAACGATCAAACTATCAAGAACGTAGAAGAAACGAAGAGCCTTCCACTAACCGGTGAAAAGAAATCGCCGCTAGCTTCTATCGGAATAGTGATGGTTCTCGCAATACTCATCATTGTAAACAGGAGATATAAGATGAGAGCTGACTTTAAGGATTAAAGCTGCAAGTTTATGGGCAATATAAAAGTCGGAGAAATGGAAAGGAGAAAAAATGTTTGGAAAATTCAATCTATGGATTCTAGATAAGAAAAGCAGGCTTTCTTATATCAATATTTTAATTGACGGTTCTATAAATGTACGTGCACCAACTTATTGAGGTACGCACATTAGATGAAACAAAAAATTAGAAAATGGAGAGTGTAAAAAATGAAAAAAAAGGTATGGATTTCAGTTGTGAGCACGATTTTATTAGGATTATCTTTTAGTTCGGTTGCTAGTGCAGACGAGGTGGTAAATCAAACGAAGGAAACACCAGCAAACATTGAGATCAAGGATAATGATGATACAACTGATCCACTTGATCCAACAGATCCAGATCAAAAATATTTAACATTGGAAAAAGTTCCTGAAGCTTATGACTTTTCAACGAAATTGCAAGGACAACAAGTTGAAACAAGTGCAACACTTGATGATTCAATTGATGTCTTCAATGACAGAATTCAACGTGACTGGTCAGTGAAAGCACAAGTAACAGACAACAACTTAGCATTAGAAGGGAAAACGTCTAAGCTACCTGTAAATAATTTTAAAATTAATGATACAGAACTTGTGGGGACTGGAGCAACCGGGATTGTCGCAAAAGCTGAGGCTGATAAAACAGCAGAGAACAATACTGGTTTGATTGAAACTGCTGTAACCAGTGTGGATATCAAATTTACTGATACAAACCGCGAACTTAAAGCAAACGATAAGTTAAGTGGCACAATTACTTATCAGCTATACAATACTCCTGAT
The DNA here is from genome assembly GCF_017377655.1 of Candidatus Enterococcus ferrettii. Classification (GTDB taxonomy): domain Bacteria; phylum Bacillota; class Bacilli; order Lactobacillales; family Enterococcaceae; genus Enterococcus_A; species Enterococcus_A ferrettii. The sequence goes on along the minus strand of NZ_JAFREL010000044.1, from coordinate 21,449 downwards.
GCAAAATAAAGCTGCGATGTTTCGCAGCTTTTCTTTATATTATAATTTTAAAGTAGGTATATCAATGAAACAAAAAACAGTTACGTCCGTTTTATCACTGATTTTTATTTGTTTTCTATCCGTTATAGTCGCACCTCACGCTCATGCGGAACAAACAAGTGATTCCGCTCAGAACGATGTTGGATACCATATTTATGCTGTTCTGCCAGAAAATCAAATCGGCGACAAAGACTCCTTTTTTAACTTACGCATGATCCCGGGACAGAAGCAAACAATCGAGTTTGTTATAGCAAATACGTCACCAAAAGACTTGAAATTTAAAATTGAATTGAATCAAGCATATACGAATAATCAGGGGTTTATTGACTACTCAGAGGACAATAAAACCTATAACCTGAAAGATAAATTTAAGATAGACAAGATCGCAAGCTGTACGAAAGAAGTTACCGTTCCAAAGCAAAGTATTAAAAAGATCCCTATTCAAATCTCGATGCCAGCTGAAGCCTTTAAAGGAGAAATCTTGTCAGGAATAAAAGTAACAAAAGTATCGGAAGAGCAAACAGGAATCTCAAACCAATATGGCTATATTCTTGGACTAAGATTGACCGAGCATGATGATGAACTTAAACGTGAGGTTCAATTGAAGAAGATCACACCAGCAGTATCATTTGGAAAAACAAGTGTCGTTGTAGAGCTTTTGAATCCTCAAATGGAATCTTACGGAAAATTAGACTATAAAGTCGAAATAAAAGATGACAAAAGCGGGAAAATAGTAAAAACGAAATCTTATAAAGAACTGCAGATGGCGCCAAACTCTTTGTATAAATTTGCGATTGATTGGGATGGAGAAAAGCTGATTCCTGGTGACTATCGAATGAAGCTAACAATTAATGATAAAAAGAGCAATCAATGGATGTTTGATAAGCATTTTGCCATCACCTCCAAAGAGGCCGATGAAGTGAACGAAGTAGTTATCGATAAAACAGATCTTTTGAATATGAAAATTTTAATCATAATTTTGATCGTGATAGTTATTCTCCTGCTGATATTTTGGAAGTTAAAAAAATCCAATAAAAGCAAAGCATGATGAGTATTACTACAGAACTAAATAGTATATAAGGCGGACGAAATACGCCGCCTTTTTGAGACATAAAAGTATGCTTTTAAAAACTAGTTACTAAAAACTTATGAAAGCGTTATGACTATAAATATCCCCGTAAAAAAAACCGTTAAGCTAGATCTCGAGCTTAATGGTTTTTGTCTTGTTCTATTTAAAAACAGGAAAGTGTCAGTATTTTTACTGATTGAATTGCTTCTAACAATCATTTACATACTGAGTATAGCTTTCTTTCGTTCCTATTTCAACTGTTTTTTAAGTCAAAATTAATTTTATTCATCTTATTTCACATTTTTTCTAGATATTTGTACACATTCAGTGATTATTTTTGTTTTATCACGTAAAGTAATCGCCGTCTGTTGAGCCGTCAATATTTTAACTTTAAGGAGTGGTCTATTTATGAGTCGTCGTGGAGAAAATATTTATAAACGTAAAGATGGGCGTTGGGAAGGACGCTACGAAAAAGGAAGAAAGGAAACTGGACGAATAAAATATGGATATGTCTATAGCCAGAGTTACCAGGATGTCCGGCAAAAGCTTTATGCCCTTAAAGTGAAGTACCAAACGATCAGTGAAATGAACGGACGCAGTGCAATACCTGTTATCGATTGGTCACGCTCGTGGCTTTCGCTCATTCAAGAGACTATTAGGCCCTCGACCCATGCAAGTTATACCCATAAACTAGCAAAGTATGTGTATCCAATTATTGGTTTTCACCCACTAAATGGACTGGAAACTTCCAATATCCAACAACTGATTACACAATGGAGGAAACAAAATTTAGCACCGAGTACAATTCAAGTCTTGTTTCGTATGGTGAGTCAATGCTTAAAAGAAGCGGTGAAACAAGGGCTATTAAAAAACAATCCTTGTGACACTATTCAATTGCCTCGCGTCAAACGTACTCGTGTAAAAGCACTGACCTTATCTGAACAGCGACAATTAGAACGTACCTCAAAGACTCTCGATTCGAAGAGTGAATTACCCGTGCTTCTTGCCTTGTATGCAGGTTTAAGAATTGGTGAGATTGCGGCTTTACGTTGGGAAAACATCGATTTTGAACAAGGAATAGTCCGAGTGGATCATACTTATCAGCGAATTAGTGTATCGCTTAAAGAACAGAAGACTCAGTTGTGTTATTCGGATACTAAAACAGAGGCTTCCGTCCGAGTAGTTCCCTTGACTAAGTTGTTGTTGAGCAAGCTGAGAACGCAGCGCAAAAGAGCTAAAGGCCCATTTGTCATGCATACACAAGGAAAACCGTGTGAACCGCGTCTGTTGACTTACCATTTCCATCAAGTAAGAACGATGGCTGGTCTAGAAGGTATCCATTTTCATCAATTGCGTCATACGTTTGCGACACGCTGCATTGAAGCGAATGGGGATATTGCCTCTGTGAGTGCGTTATTAGGCCATGCTTCGACGAAAATGACATTAGATGTTTATATAGATGCTATGCTGGAACAACGGTTTATAATTATTGAGCGTTTAGAGCACTCGATAGCCTAATAATTTAATAGAAAACCGTTTTCAAAAAAAAAGAAGTCCTTTTTTGGGAGGCCTTTTTTTCTTTTTTTTCAGAAAACGTTTACTTTAGTAATTAACATTTGCCCACTTTTTTATTGTGTTTATGGAAATAAACAGAGGTGAGAAAGACAACACGGTGTGTAAAATAATTGTTGTTATATGCTATTCGCCGTCATTCGTCGTCACTTACATATCAAATAGTGCATTCTTCTAAGAAAAATCACATTTGCTTGTTTTTAAATAAAACAGGATAGTATTCTTTGTTTCTTTCCCTATTTTACCATCTTTGTGTGCAAAACTTAAGTTGTTTGCGTATCTGCTAATTTGGGTACTGAAACATAGATATCTAAAAGAAAAAGGAGAGAAAAGAAATGAAAGCTTTAAAAGGAAAAGCAGTCGTAAGTTTAGCTAGTTTAGCAGTATTAGGAGGGGTTGGGCTAGGTAGTATTCAAGCTTTTGCACTAGATACACCGGTAAAAGTTCAGTTCCAGGCAGATGGGCACATCACAGAACCTGATCCTGATGCACTTCAATTAAGATTTGTGCCTGATTTAGTTGACTTTGGAGCGACTCATGTCGCGGGGAATGCGGTAGCTCAACAAGTGAATACGACCAATAAATATGTCGCTTTATATGATGGGCGCGATTCAGGGAATGAATGGACATTAAGTGCCAGTGCGTCAAATTTAGCCAATGTAGCTTCTCCTACACAAGTAATCGACTCAGGTACAATCGACGTGGCAGTTGGAACGGTAAAAGACTGGGCTGCTCCTTCTGAACCAACATCTACGAATGTGACAACAGATGCAGCAAACATTACGGTTGATTCAGCGAACGTTGTCGCTGGAAGTGTTGCTTTATCATTAGATGGTACCTCTAAAGATATCGTAAAAACTAACGCTGGGCTTGCCGACCATGGGTATGCCTTGCCAATTTCTTCTATGACCTTGAATCTAGCAGATTCAGCAACTGCTTCAGCGGCCGGTCAAACGTACACTGGAGAGATCACATGGGCACTAAGTGATTCTTTCTAATTGTAGAAACTATTGACAAGAAAGAGAAGAGACCATTGTTCTCTTCTCTTTCTTCATTTAAGGAGTATGTATGAACATTTGCTTGAAATCTTTTAGAGACAGTTACAGGTGGGTTAAAGGTCTGCCTGCTTTTTTTCTTTTTTTTATATCGTTGCTGTTTTTCTCGTGTCCGGCTTTTGGACAAGAAGAGCAGGTAGTTACTGATCCTACAGATGAGACAAAGTCCGTTGAAAACGATGTGGGGTTCACTGTCGAACCGGTCTTACCTGGTACACAGGTAGATGAGTCGAAGGGCTATTATTATATTCGAACCAAGCCAAGTGAACCTCAGGAATTAACACTCAGAATTCGGAGTACCAATAAGCAGCCGGCAAAAGTCATCATTTATGTGAAAGACGCATATACCAATCAGAATGGTGCGATTGATTACGATAGTACAAATTACACTCGGGATAAAACGTTAGTACAGTCACTAGAAGAAATAACAGAAGTCTCTGAAAAAGAAGTGACCGTAGAAAACTATGAATCGAAGGAGGTAACGATTAAAGTTACCCCTCCAGAAGTGTCCTTCGAGGGAGTGAAAGGCGGTGCTGTCTGTGTCATGAACGCGGAGTCGAAAGAAGAGAAGGAAGGACTTCGCTCTTCATTTGGTTATCGAATCGGATTACTTGTGACAGAAAGTGCAGATACCTTTGACGATGGGGGATCTCTAAACTTAGTAAATGTGCGTCCGGAGATTCATCAAGGTAAACGAGTCATCCAAGCACGGCTACAAAATCCAGAAGCAAAGGTTTTAAAAGAGTTAACGGTGAAAGCAACGTTACGTAAAAAAGGCGAAACCGCTGTTTTAAGACAGAGAGAAGCCACTGGTATGCGAATGGCACCTAATTCTCAATTTGATTTTGCCGTGAACTGGGGAATTGATCCTATTAAGCCGGGAACCTATTGTCTAAAGGTTCAAGCAAGCTCGGGAGAGAACACCTGGGATTGGGAAAAAGAATTTACTATTGGAGAAAAAGAAGCCAAAAAGTTGAATGAAGAAGCTTCATATACCTTAACCTATCCGCAATGGATACCTCTAGTGGTGGTTGTATTGGCCTTTTTAACGATTGGAAATCTCGGGATGCTTTATCTCAGAAGAAAAAAATGGATCAATCGAAATAATTAGTAAAAGAAAGGATGGTGGTATAGAATGACCGGAAATAAGTTTTTCAGACGATTAGGAACACTAGGTCTTATCGCTGGATTAGTATTTCTAAGACCGCCTCAAACGCTTGCGGAGAGTAAACAAACAACTCTGCAGATAACTTTCAATGAAATACAAAAACCTCCTCCGTCAGGAGGAGCAAAGAAACCTGTTCCAATCATAATGAAGCAACCGACAAGAACAACGAATCCAAGTGAGTCTTTGAGCACTTCGTCGTCCAAACGCTTACCTGCCACAGGAGAACAACAGAGCGTGGTCATCACATTGATTGGCTGGCTAGCTCTTTTTGCATGGATTCTTTTTTATTACGTAGGAAGGAAAAGGGGGAAGAAGACGTATGACTAAACGAACAATCGTTGTTTCATTCAGCCTAGGGCTCCTTTTGATTAACAGCTTAACTTCTCCCGTCCTGGCCCTAACAACGGAAGAGAGCATGGCTTCGACTTCAAGCACCTCTGAAACACGGACGAACTCGTCGGTTCCCAGCTCATCCATTCCGGAAGAAACTTCAGCGGCGTCCTCCAGTGAAGAAGAGACGGAGGCTCCTCAAGAAGAAGTGATCGAGTCTGCGTATGACGAACGATCACTGAATGAAGAAGCTGGCACCGACAAACAGCCATGGATAAAGTTGGATGAAAAGGAGTTAGCAGAATCCTTCATGTTCAAAGGATCCATCCATGCAGGCAGTGAGCAATCCGAAGGAAAACAATCAGAGACCACCATAAGTAATCTAGCTCTGCAACTAAAAAAAGGTGAGAAGGAATGGGCAACCATTGATACCCTCTCGGAGGTTACAGAAGAACCGAAGCAGCTCCAACAGGGACCACTGGAGTTTCAGTTTTTAGGGGAGCAATCCGCCACAGAAAAGCTGGAGTATCGATTGATTGTCGATTATCAAGTGGCGACGATAGAAGAGAATGAAAAAACAATAATCCGAGTCCATAAAGCCCAGTACCTGTTAGGCGATATCGAGGAGGAGACGAAAACAAGTGAGACCATAGAACCCCCTTTAAAGGAAGCACCTCAGATGCCTAGTCGAGAAGAATTCAAACAAGGGGCTCGTGAACGGGTGCTTACACGGGCTGTGGCTGATGTTATATACTATGGAGAGGGTGGTCATTCGTCGAGAGTTATCATCAACAACATTACAAAGAACAGAGCATATATAAACTTCGAATCGCTAGCAGACTATGGAATAACAAAGTATTGGTGCCAGAGGAATTTATATATAATTTATAGTACAGATCGGGATTTCATGTCAAATATACGAGATGCGAACCCTAGTTCTACCTTCCTCGCTGCATCGGAATGCCAGCGTATACTGGATTCTCCTAGAAAAAGTATAAGTAAAGTATACTTACCATATTCAACTGAAAGCCGTTTTTGGGCGTCCTTGCCACTTGAAGGGTTAGAGCCAAATCAAACGTACTATGCATGGCCCTATTTCGGGGATGTTGGGAGAGCGAGCTCAAGCGACATGAGGAATGACAACCTGTTACCATTTACTTGTTTTGTAAACATGGCTGAAGATCCACGCAAGACTCGAGTTCCATTTCAGTTTAAGACGGAAGGAACCACTCCTCTATCCTTTGGAGCCCCCACTTTTGATCAATCCTTTGCTGGGATAGACAATATTAAAATGAATGGTGGAAGCTATTCAGGAGATATTTCTCAGACCCCAAATGATGGTTATCTATTTACGGAATCTTTCAATAATAATGGTTCCTCTGATTGGACCGGGCATGGAGGAGTACAACATACCACAGGAACGGGTGGAACCTATAGTGAGTACACAGCTAGAGGCTTAGATCCTGGTACAAGGTATAGGGGGTGGCTACAATTAAAGAATTACACTGGTGGTTATCAACTCTCGGACGCGGGCACATTCTACACGGTGAACACCGTTAATCCACCGGACTATGCCACGCTTAATACACCAACCACTAGTACAAATGCGACTGCTGCAGTCAGTGGACGGTACAACGGTGGCGAGCGGTATGGGCAGACCCCGGCTCATCCGAATGCCTATGGGGGTGTTGAGGTACAGGTGAGTACTGATAATTGGAATTGGCAGACCGTGAACCAATCCACCACGCCAGCAGTTGATACTCCAGTAGTAGATACAGCGAATAAGCGGGTGAATTTTAATTTATCTAAATTAAATACAAAAACAACCTATTATGTCAGGTATCGCGTGAAAAATGCCAGTACCCGATGGTCAGAATATTCAGGATCCAAAGCATTTACTACAAAAGGAATTGCTTTATCTGTATCAAAGCCGGTCTTTAATCAATCGACCGCGACCGCAACCAGCATAGTCATGAACGGCGGAAGCTATTCAGGAGATATTTCTCAGACCCCAAATGATGGAACAGTGTTTACTGAATCTTGGTGGTTGGGACCTACTACTAGTGATTGGACCGCACATGGAGGGGTACAACATACCACCGGAACTGGCGGGACTTATAGCGCACACACGGTGACCGGACTGGATCCGGGAACGGAATATAGAGGATGGATCAATTTTACAGATTATGATGGACAATACTTGGAGCCTATTGAAAGCGAAAGTAAGTTTTATACGGCGAATGCTGTCAATCAACCAGCTGTACCAAACCAGGATACCCCACCGACAACCAGCACCAATGCGACGGTGTCATTTAGTGCAGAATATTCTGCTGGTGGAAAACCAGGTCAAACGGCGGCTCATCCTTTCGCAATAAATGGAGTGAAAGTGGAAGTCGCAGGACCGGATGGTGTCTGGCGTCCGGTAGATCAATTGACGACACCTGCGGTGGATACACCAGTAGTGGATACGGCGAGTAAACATGTTCGATTTAACTTATCCAAACTGACTGATAAAACAACCTATCAAGTGCGTTACAAAGTGTTGAATGCAAGTACAAAATGGTCGGAATTCTCAACTCCTAGATCCTTCACTACCAAAGGAATAGAATTAGTTGTTGCCCCACCTGTCTTTGACCAATCAACGGCCACGGCAACAACGATTAGAATGAAGAAAGGGCACTATACTGGAGACATCTCCCAAAACTCTGACGATGGTGCTATCCATACCATGTCTTATACAAACGGGCCAGATGAGAATGATTGGACAACTAGAATGACGAACTTGTGGCATCAAACCAGTACCAACGGAGAATATACTTCTGCAACGGTTACCGGTTTAACCCCGGGTACACGCTACGAAGGTTGGGTCACCTTATATGATTATGAGGGAGTCGATCGTACAAGGGGGAGTGATCAACCGAGGTACTTTTACACCAAAAACACAATTAACGAATTAAGCAGTCCGACTTTAAATACACCGACCACTAATACGAATGCAACCGCTGAATTTACAGCAGGATACCAAGCAGCTGGTGATCACGAGGCACAACCGGCAGCACATCCCAATCAGGTACAGGTACTGCTGAAAAAAGAAGGTGATACAGACTGGACAGAGGTATCAGAAACCAGCTCACCTAGGTTAGAGTCGTTCACGATTACAGAAGAAACGAAGTCTATCCGTTTTAAGTTAAATGGATTGAAAGCTAATCAAAAATACTATGTACGCTATCGCGTGGTGAATCAAGGTGGAGCTTCTGAATATTCTGGAGAAAATGTCCATTTTACCACCAGGAACCGAACGGCAGGCTTATTTTTATCTCAAGCCCCAAGTTTTAATTTTGGTGTGCAAGAAGTAAAAGAGACGAACAGTCAAGTGGGACTTTATCAAGATTCAGTGCAGTCGCCAGAGGATCCTGCACTGTTAGTTGAAAATGTTGGAATTGACACAAACTGGTCATTGTCAGCGAAAATGAGTCCCTTAAAAACAGAGGGTGGTGGTTCAGAACTGACTGGGGCAGCGATAACCTTTGACAAGAAACTGCAACAGACGACAGACGATGTAAACTGGACCGACGTAACGAATGGCGCGCACTTCCTAGGAATTGCCCCCGACGAATCAGAAGTAGTCCTAATGGATAATGACGCGTCCGTTCTACTTTGGAAAAGTTTGGATACTTCCGCAAGTCAAGGGACCTATAGAAACCTAATGGACTTCCAGTCAGTGAAACTTACTATTCCGGGTGGTCTGTCGGAATCAGGAAAGCTTTATGAAGGAAAGGTTACTTGGACAATGGATGTTACCCTATAGAAGTAAAAGATGGGGAGAGACTGTTTCTCTTCCCTTTATTTAGAGAATGAGGTGAGAAAGGAATGGAACGATACAGTTGGATGATCCTTCTGGCAGTTATAGCTGGGGTCGCATTAATTGGCTTCTTTGTCTTTTTTTTCAAAGACATGGAATTTATAAAAAAAATGAAAGAGCCGAAAACTTCTTTATGGATTAATTTCTCTTTGTTTTTTATTTCGGTACTAAGTATCATTTTGTCGATCTATCTTTATTATGATATTCAGACGCAACTACAGTTGTTGGAAAGAATCAGCTAGGTAAGATGAGTTCTTTTTTATAGGTAACAAGGTAGTAAATTTACGAACTACGAAGTTGTTATATTGAAGGAGCAGCAGTTTCCCATACAAGGGATCTTAGAGAAGCTAGACGAATTTAAATAGTAAAAAACGAACTTCTCCATGCAACAAGGTACATCGTCTGCTTAATTTAATCATTGAACGGTAACTCAAAATAATCTATGAAAAACTTCTGATGCAATAACCGGTGCACTTGACAACGAACCTCCATCATTTATTAAGGGTTTTGACATTAAAAGTTCAGCAAATAATTGCGTCAGAACAGGCACTGTAGCTCAAGGATGCTCATTGTAAAGTGTTCGCTTCGCCACCTAAGATAACAAGAGTTAGTTCGGCTTAGAGGGGACAGCTAAAAACATGCTTGAATCCTTGTGGTATCAAATTTTAGAAGTGTTTTGTTAGATAGATTTTGAATTACCCATTGAACTTTGGAGGAAATAATATGAAACCCATTCTATTACTAACAAAAAGTATTCTACACGAAGTTCCTTTGCAGCAGCGGCTTCAAGAATTTAATCAGGAAGTATTTAGTACGTCAGAACTATTACCTGTGATGTGTAACCGAGAAAACCAACAACGGACTCGTTTATTGTTTTACTTTTCTAGAGTGCTTATCAGTGAAACCGTTGGAGATATTGAACTGGGGCACTTGTTGCCTACGCTACAAGATCATGATATGCCCGTTATTCGAGTAGTCGATAATTTACCTACTACAGAAGAGCGGAAGAATTGGGAAGAACGAGGGGTGACCGACTGGCTGCCGATGAATCATAGTTTAGAATGTTTACGGGAAACAGTCATTTCAATTGAATTACCCAAGGAAACCTTGTTTGAAGCAGGGCAGGGAGCTAGCTATCAACAAGCAGCAGTAAAAAGCATTCGCTTCTCAAAAAATGAAAGGAAACTAATAGAACTTATGCTAGCAACACCGAATCAAGTCTGGTCACGACAACAATTATGCCAACAAGTATGGGGTGAGGAAAGTGAGTCGAATAAAAGTCAACTGTCTTTTCTAATTTCTAAGATCAAAAGGAAATTAAATAGCCTAGCAGTTTCTGGAGACGTCATCGAGACCCATTGGGGAAGTGGGTATTTAGTACCAAAGAATTATGCGAGCCTGATTAAGGAACTATTATTAAGAGGTTAAAGAGTACAGTTACACTTAAACATGTTACTTATTAAAGTCAATTCATGTTCAATCTGTATTTTGTGGAGAAATAATTTCAATGGAATTAGACTATTGCTCTAGAACATAAGAGGATTCGAACATCTAGTTAATGAATTTTTACTTAAGATAAGAGAATCGAACGAGTAGATGACAAAATCCTTTTTACAATGAGTAACAAGGCTGTCAATGTTTGTATTATTTCAAGTTATTGCCGCTTGGCGAATTTTGTACTTAGTTTGATCCCTAATTTTGAATTATTATGTTGGTTAAATTCAAAACTAAGGAGGAAAAATACAATGTATTGTGATAATATTTTTTAAATAAGGGAAAATATGGATCGGTTAGACTCGAAATTTGTTCAATCGACGTGTGAACGTGAAGGTCATGTAAAATAAGCTTCCAGATTTAAAACAACTGTGGATGTTATAAAAGCACCATATAGAATCGAGGAAATTATAGAAAAAGTTCGGGTTCTTACTATGAAAGAAGATGGCAAACCAGACATGGTCGAAAGGTTTATCGAAAAATGATTTCTGAATTTATCAATATGGAGATGATCGATTACGAGGATCGTCACTAAATTGAATAAAAACATTTTCGGGACTGTAAAGTATTTTTATGTAAATTCTTTTTACGTTAAAGATACTTGAGCACTCTATTTTCAAAAAAATATGATAAACCTTGGCAGAATTTAACCCTGAAAATGGACATTAGAGTCATTTTTTATGACATCCATCATAACGAGATACAGTGCTTTTAGCAGAGATTCAGCTGAAGGAAAGATGCTTTTTGACTTTTATAGGTAAGTTTTTAATTGTCCTAAAAAAACTTTTTATAATTTATTTTGTCCATAATCATAGTACAGCAGCCATGTTCGTTTACTGTATTTCCTAGTACATCCTTCGTACTAAATGAAGATCAAGCATCAAAATTTAGTAAGTTTGAATATGGAGCTATCCTTATGACAGTTAAAATCTATATGCAAAATGATGAGTGAAAACATGTTGGAAGTTGATACGGTCGCAGGTGATGCCGGGAAGGAGAGTACTGCAACTAAGTATTTAATTTTTGTACTTGATTATGACAAGCTATATAAGGATCAATCCTATTTATTGGATGTTAGTACTTATAATAATTAGTTTAATCCCCCAACTAATATTGGAGATTATCGTTTGAATCTTCCATTTAATAGACTTATAATCATTAAAATGAATCTACTAATATTTAACAAGTTTTATTATCTAAAATAAATAAATTATTTGGTTTTTAACTAGTAGGATTTCAATGTATTTTTTACAGTTGCTAGTAAAATTATTGAAATGATCAATAAACAAAATTACCTTTCAGGGAGAGTGCAAGTGGCATAGACTTACATGCGAGAAGAGAACGCTTTGTTAACATTTTTTTAGTGGAAATTCTGGATAAAGAGGGTAATTTTACTAGTTCAATAGTTGTCCTTTATTAGCATTTGATTGATAATCTTGCTATTTTCATCCAAGAAAAAGGGTAACTCAAAAGAATCTGTGAAAAACTTTTGATGCAATAACCGGTGCACTTGACAACGAGCCTCCATCATTGAGGATTCAGACATTAAAAGTTCAGCAAATAATTGCGTCAGAACAGGCACTGTAGCTCAATGATGCTCATTATAAAATGCTCGCTTCGCCACCTAATATAACAAGATTTAGTTTGGCTTAGGGGGGACAGCTAAAAACATGCTTGAATCCCTGTTGTATCAAGTTTTAGAAGTATTTTGTTAGATAGATTTTGAATTACCAGAAAAAGAGAGGATAATTTCAAATGAGAGTTTTAATCATAGGATGCGGTGTTTTGGGATCGATATTTGGAAATTTATTTTCAAAAAAGAAGGATAATTATGTGGTCCACTATATGAGAAATGAGCAAAAGGCTGAAAGATACAATAATGGTTTTAGAGTCAGTTTGTTTAATAATCGAAAATCAGCGGATAGTAAAAATTTGGATGAAATGTACTATCCTACCATTACTAATAAGTTAGAAGACGAATCCTTCGATATTGTTCTAATAAGTGTAAATTCTCATCAAATATTAAGCGTTTTATCAGACTTAGAAGGCCGATTTAACACAGCTTTGCACATAATGTTTAATAATTTTTGGGGAGAAAAAGAGCAGCTTGAAGAGTATTTAGGAGACAAAAAATATCTCTGTGCGTTTCCCAATGCAGGGGGTGGATTCTTCTACGAAGAAAGTGACCTTATTTTGAAAGGTGCTATCGGTGATTCTATAACATTAGGGGCAATTACTGAAACAAACAAAAAGTTTCTTGAAATCGGAGCTCAGCTGTTTTCTTCTGTAGGTTGTAAGGTGATTGTGGAAGAAAATATGTTGCATTGGCTTTGGGCACACTATGCTTTGATCTGCTCTTTAAATTCCGCAGTCTTAGCAGCAGGGGATGGGGAAAAATTTATCAGTGATAGGTCTAATTTAAGAAGAGCAGTTTTATTGGTTAAAGATAGTATTAAAGTATGTGAAAAGAGAGGAATAAATGTTAAGAACTATTCTGACCTTAAATTATTTATGTATCCAATTTCGATAATTACTTTAGGAATGAGGTTACAATTTTTAACAAATAAAGTATCAAAAATTATAACTTTACAATATCAAGCTGGTGCTGAGGCAATGGCTATGTATAAAACAATGATTGAAACAGCTGAACAAGTTGGTGTATCTGTTCCTGAATTTGAGAAGATTCTGGATCAAGAGTGTTAATGGGTGGCGAATTGTCGGGACTTGCAACAGTTTAGTTAGCAGTCGGTTAGATTACTTATTTTTTAGTTCTAAATTTTCAAGGTGTGATCATAAATTTTTTACTAGAAAGATCTGGCTACATCACAGAATCTACTAAACAAACTTGTAAAGAAACTGAACGTTGAGCTCTGGTATCGAACCCTTTTCATTTAGCGAAAGCAAAATACAGTCTCAAATAGACTACGGACGTTTTAGGTGATAATCCTACTAATACTGCGTCAAACGTTTCTACTTCGACAGTCACCATCTTCACTTAGCTTTATGATCTATCCATCTTTCCGAAAAAAATATACTTTTTTTTGAGTCTTGATTATTCCTTACCAAAATTTATTTTCAGCTCTTATCCCTTTAGTTTATGTTTTTAATCAGTCTTATCCACGTAGATGATCATGAATTAATTGATCAGTTATCGGTTGAAAATTTTAGTACTTACAAAGAGAGCAGTGGAACTTGGGATGCTTAACTTTAGGACGCTGTGCCTTTTTTCTTGAGCGACACCCTACATAAGAGACACGTATTCCCTCTGGATTATCAAAGCTTTGTGCAATCATGGTATTATCACATCGAAAATATGGGCGATATAAATGTTCATTGCGGCAATAATGAAGCACAGAAGACGTGTACTTATGGTGTGGATTGGCTGCTGGATCGGATGATGAAATAAAAATGGCAGCCTATGATTGGTTTTACTCAATCGTAGGCTGCTTTGAATGTCGGCTCTTCCTATCAGGTACCTTTATTTCACAAATTGGTTAGAAAACTTTCTCTCAAACGGTTCAACTTCCTCGTAAAAAGCATAACCTGTTTTCCCAAGCTGATCACACAATACCTTAGTCAAAAGTTTTCCTCTGTAATCGCTGAATTAGGGATTCAAAATCTGTCCAATACTGAAAGGTAGATGACTCCCAAAAAGCATTATATTGCATGAATCAGCTGATATCGTCTAACAAGTAAAGTTCAACGATACGAAAGTGAGGACAACTAGCATGCAAAACTCTACTGTTAACAAGAAATGGAAAACCATTGGCTGGGAACAAGCTAAGGACTACGTGAAGCGACTGTAACTGAGAATTGTAAAAAGACTCCATTTCCTAATTACGCATTCATTTCACGCAAAAGCCCTATCCATAAGAAAGGTAATATTAAATCAAGGGAAAAGCACTTCTGGTATCGATGGAATCACTTAAAAAGCGAATCTCAAAATTTCCAAGCCATTGGACTACTGAATCAAAACCACTACTCAGCTAAACTAGTTAAAAGAATTTATATAACTAAATTTGGTAAAAAAGAAAAGCGTCTGCTAAGAATACCGTATATGATTGATAAAGCTATGCAAACATTATTTCTTCTAGATTTAGAACCTATCAGAATATACTTCGGATATTAACTCCTATGGATTTAGGAAATTCAAAAGCCTCAAAGACGCTGGAGAGAAATTTTTCAAGATTTTATGCAGAAGAACCTCCGCACAATGGATATTAGAAGGTGATATTAAAGGTTGTTTTGATAATATAAGTCATCAATGGCTCACCGAAAATATTCCAATGGATAAGACAATTCTCCATAAATTCTTGAAAAGTGGTTATATGGAAGAGAAACAGTTATTCCCTACCAAAATCTGGCACCGCCCAAGGAGGAAGAATTTCTCCTGTATAGACGAACGCTACTTTAGATGGCTTAGAAAAAATGATAAAGACTACATATTGGTCCAACACAAAGGGGACAATCGCTGTCAAATACGATAAGTATAAGGTTAACTTTGTAAGATATGGAGACGATTTTGTTGTAACAGGAGACTCTCAGGACTGCCTAATAGAAAACCTAAACCTCATACTTAGAGGTTGGGCTAACTACCATTCTTCCATGTGTTCAAACAAGGCGTTTAATGATGTGTATCGGACATCAGAGAAAAATCTACGCAAATGGTCTAAACGTAGACATCCACATAAATCAACTTTTTGGATGTCTAAATGCTACTGGTCCTTGCTATACGGAATAAACACTTTCAGTATAAAAAAGTCTATTTTGTATCCAATTCATTTAACTCCAATTTTGCGCCACACTGCTTCCTGGACGAAAGATACTTTATACTCAGAAAAACAGACTGCGCATGGTTAAACAAAAAACTTTTCAAAATTCTAAAGCCGGGCAGCTACTCAAGTTGCTTTAAGAATACGCGAGCGGAGTAAAGAGCTGCTTTAGTTACACCGATTATTCGTTATGAAAAGGCTGTGATGTTTTATGTCACAGTCCCTTTTATTTTACCCAAAAATGCCAGTGAAATGAACGATAATCGTCATTTCACCGGCATTTTTTTAAGACTTATGTCACAGCCTCAAGGCAGATTTTCTGTTTGTTAGCGACAAGCCTTTGTTTTGACGGTATACTTGAGGTATCACGGGAGGCGATGGCAATGCTTAAATCATCCTATCAACCTGAAATGAGTCCGTAGTTTGGATCAGTTAAATATTCCATACCTTCTCTGGTAATCACATAAGTGCTCCTAGATCCATTTCCAATACAGTCAACGCTACCGGATAAAAACTTTTCTGATTTAAAAAAATGATTTTTTAGTGCTTGTTTCTGATGAAATCTATCCGTTTAGATAATATATTTAGCAGATTTGGTAAGTTAGGGTTATAAAGATACCTGGTATCAAGGTATAAGCTATCATTAACGTTCTTTTTTAAGACCTCTTCAGAAGATAACCCTGTATGTACAACTAAATCGATATTCTCATCAGTAAATTTTACTCCAGAAATAAAGGACACATTAGAAATATCCTGAAAATACAGGTTCAAAATGTTCAGCAGTTTTTTCTCAATAAGAGGTTCTAAATCTGTACAAAAAGATACAATTAGGTTTTTTTCAAAAATTGAAATCGAGTATGTTGATAATAAGATATTTCTATATCTGTAATACAAAAATTTTTTTGTATCAACCGTGAGTTTAATTTCTTGATTAGTAATAGTCAGTAGCTCATCGAGGTGGGTCTTTAAAGTATAAGACTCCTTATAAATTAGTTCATTAGGGTTAATCGATTGGATATTCTCAAAAAGAGTTATATTTATAAAGATACTTAACAGCTGGATCTTTAGGAACTCTTTTTTTTCAGCAGAAAGAGAGAATATTTTATTATCCATGTAGTCAATGTTCTTGAGGATAACTGTTATTAAAGGTTCCTTTTTAAACAGTGTAAATGCTTCGTTATTCAGCGATACATTGAAATAATCAAAATACTTTGACTCTGTCGATAACCAAAAATAAAAGTAGTTTTGTTCATCTCGACTAGGAAAAAAGCTTATTGGAAATTGTAAATCCCATTGAAGCTTGCTTAACACCGGAAGAAAGCTTGAGAGTAAGGGACTTAATCTGAAGAAGAATCCTTTTTTATAACGCAGCTCTAGAATGGCAAGCTGATAATGCAGCTTTTTTCGATCCATTAGTGAGAAGGGAATCCCTGTCTTATCTTCAATACTATTCACTTTCTCTAGAATAATAGTTTCATCAACGACTTTAAATGGCCATGAGGCTCCTTTAAAGAATTCCCAATAGAATTCAGTCGCAAGTCTTCGAATATTGGCTTCATTTCCTCTTAAGTAATAAATACCATTGTGTACATATAGCTTTAAACTGAAAAAAGATAAAATGACTTTGATCTGCTTTATTTTACTTTTAAAAGCAGATTCACTAATGAAATGTTTGGTAATAAACTGGATTTTATTTATTGAATTACTTGTAATTAGATCATTAATCAATTGGGTAGGCCACATTTCAAAAATCAACCCGCGATAATACTGTCCAAAATCAAAAGAGTTCTTTAGTTCCAAATAATAGCAATTCTGATCATCGGTAAGAAGAGAAAATGAAGTCTCATCTTCAGCTTCTTCCTTTATTTGTACCAAATATTTTAGAACGGTGGATTTTGAATAGCTCGATGCTAATGTTAATTCGCTAAGGGAAGTCCATGAATTATTCTGCTCTAAAATCTTTAATATAACAAGCTTTTTCTTGACATCGAATTCATATAAAACGTCTAAAAAGTCCTCTAATTTATTCTTTAACATAGTTTCCAATCCTTTATAAAGCAGATCAATATTTTTAGTCCAAAATTTTTAAAGCCTTTATTGTCAAAGGGCAATCTATTTGTCTAAAGCTTTTGCTTAGGCACAAAATATATATCAACATATCATACCTAATGTTTTGTTGCAAAGTTTAAAAACAAGGCATACCTTGATATTTCTAATGATAGATTAAGCAGGGATTTCTAATAATTTCTCAAGCTGTAGACAAAGTCCCTAAAAGAGATGGAGTCTACAGTTTTTTTACTAGAATAGAAATCGAATACAAGAAGTAATTGCTGTGATGGCTAACCAATTTATGAATGGATGTAATCAGTTTACTAAGCCGACCATGGATGAGTTAGTTCTTCAAGATCACTTAGTTCGAAAGATCGATGCAAACAAACATCGATTTACAAAGGAAATGAATTATATAGAAGCGAAGGCTTTTCAAGATGAGTTATAGAAGATGAGATTAATGTACAACGCCAAAAAGAAGGCAAATGCCCTTTTATATGGGGCATGGGAAGTGAGTTGACCGATCAGGGACTGTCAGAAAGAAAAATTAGTAAAGCCGATCCTGAAAGTGGCTACTACGTGAAAGGTGAACGAGAAAAGCAATTTGCCTACTCAGCACATACGGCTTGTGATGAGCATGGATTTGTATTAGATGTGGTGGTTATATCATGATAGCCAAGCTACGGTTCAACTCGTAAAAAAGTTAAACGAGGATTTCCTGAAAATAAAACAGGTGGTAGCTGATGCTGCCTATAAAACGCCAATGTTTACCCGCTTTTTTTCACAGATACATATACGACCAGTTTTACCCTATACTAGACCAAAAGGAAAAAAGGAATTCCTCCCCCCTAAAACTGTATGTCTATGATGAATATTATGATTGTTATCTATGTCCTGGTAACCAGGAATTGACCTTCTCTACCGTTAATCGCAAAGGGTATCGTGAGTATAAATCAGATCCGAAAAAGTGTATGTTGTGCCCGTTACTAACTCAGTGCACCCAAAGCGAAAAACATCAGAAAGTAATCAATCGGCATGTTTGGGCAGCGTATGTTGAAAAAGCTGAACATCTCCGGCATACAGAATTAAACAGAAAATTATATCGTCGTCGGAAAAAAAACGTTGAACGGGTCTTTGCCGATGCAAAAGAAAAGCATGTGATGCGTTGAATGAAGTACCATGGATTGGAAAAAGTCGCCCGGCATGCGAAGTTTACGTTTGCTGCGATGAATTTGAAGGAATCAACCGCTTGGCTAAGGGGAAAGTCAGAGGCCTTTTTATTTTTTTGTGCATTTTTTTCGGAGGTAACATAAATAAGAATCAGGAGCTTCATGATTCTTATTTGTCTACAGTCTGGAAGCCTATGCTCAAGCATAGGCTGCTAGTTTCTTACCTAAGAATAAGCCTCGCTTCTTTCCTGCAGCAAATCTGTTGCTGATCAGATAAAAGAAAATCCACACAGTCTTGGCTAATCTCTCGAGAAGAAAAATCGATAGTAGAAAAATTCAGCAGTTTACTATAGGAGGAGTGGCCTTCACCAATCAGACAAAAGTCTTTTTTAAGCTGGAAGCCGGCCTCCTGAAAAGCGGCTAGGATTCCAGCAGCGGTGCTGTCCCCATTGGCATACACGTACGCTGGAATTTTTCCAACAGCTGCTTGCTTCTTTGCCCAAGCATAGCCGCTCTCGTAGTCATCGATCCCCACAAAGTAGTTTTGCCCTTCTTCTGCTTTCCCGAAATAGTGCTCAAAGGCCTTCATTTTATTTCTAGTAGCGATGCTTTGATCAGCGTCTCTTTTAGCCACAAATACAACGTCCTTAACTTTCTTAGCGTGTAGCTGCGAGAACAGCTGGTCGTAAACCTGTTCCCGGTCCGCATAGATCATAGGCACTTCGGTAGTTTCTAACTTTTCAGTGGAAACTAGTTTGCCTTTTGCCAATAGCCGGGGCCAATTAATCAGATGCGGTGTCCGCGAGGTCAGGATTAAGCCATCAATTAAATTTTGCTCCAGCATAGAGTAGTAATAATTTTCCGTTTCCTGTTCGTAATAGGTAGGCAATAGTTGTACCTGATAGCTCTTTTCCTTGGTTGCTAATAAAATACTGTCGATCAATTGGTCGTAGCAGGAATTATTATAGGGAATTTGTACACCGATTATACCGCTTTTTTCGGTACTTAATTTTACGGCATTCCCGTTTCTGGTATAGCTTGTTTTTTCGATGGCCTCTTGGACTAGTTTTCTCTTCTCATCAGACACATATTTTTCCTGATTAATTACTCTCGAAAGCGTTGAGAGTGAGACACCGGCGAGCTTAGCAATATCACGAATATTTGCCATGAAATATCACACCTTTAGTAGTAGTGCTTCAATTATATCAAACACACTCTCTTGATTATTTGTTCCGATAACTTTTACGGCGGTTTTTTTAACCGCTGGCTGAGCATTCTCCATGGCAAAACTGAAGCCAGCATATTCCAGCATTTCGATATCATTTCCACTATCGCCAAAGGCAGCTAGTTCGCTAGAAGAAATAGCCCACGCCTTGCACAGCTTCGATAGCCCATAGGCTTTGTGGACGCCGGGAATAATTAAATCAATATCACCGTGTCCACTGGAAACCGGGATTAGGTCTCCTGCTAAGAGATCAGTTAACGCCGCCACTTTCCTGGGACCATTAATGTTAGGGAAGGATAGGGCGAATTTGAAAATGTCATCCTGTTCCGTCTGGATTTACGCCAAGTTTTCCAAGCGCTTAATACTAGGATAATAAAACTGCACACTTTTAAAGCGATCCTCCGACAGCTGCTCTGAAACATACGCACTCTTTTTGCCACACAATACAATGGCTGTCGGGTCTAAAGTCTCAATTTTTGTCATCGCATCGAGAACTACCTCCATATCTAAACGGGCATTATCAAAGTGTTCGCCCTCTAAAATAATATTCGCACCGTTTTCAGCAACAAAGGACATTTTTTCGTGGCTGTCAGGAAAGAAGCTTTTTAATTGGTCGTATTGATTGCCGCTGGCGACAACAAACTTAATGCCTTTTTCCTGCATTTGGCGAAATAACCGTTGGCGGTTGTAAGTCTTTTGATCATTTAGAAACGTTCCATTCATATCTACGGCAATCATTTTGATCCTCATTTTCCAACTCCTCTTCAAGGTCTATAAAATAGAATATCCTATGAAACGCATCCCAGGTCAAGGAATTGTTGACAGTGAAGACTAGCATAGAAGGGTGACGGACTGAAACGTAACACTACAGAACAAAGAATGAAAGCCATCTCTAAATCAGCAGCTTAGAAAAATACATAATTTTTTGAGTCGCTAAGCACACCAGCCTGTACTTAGCGACTTTTTCCTTCACAGAGACCACTACCCCAGCTTATTTCCGCTTTTTCTTATTTCGCTTACTCTTGCCCATTTTTTTGTCCAGACGTCTTTTTAACCGCTTCTGTTCCCATTGCTCTTTTTTCTTGCGAATTGCTTCCGGACTTTCATAGGAGTTTTGCTTCTTGTTCTTCTTCTTTTTGGATTTTTTATTGTTCTGCTTATCAGGGACTTCTTCTGTTCCTGCTTTTTTGCCGGAATCAGGATCAGGTGTATTCTCTGGTTCATCATCCACAAAGAATTCAGGTTGGGCATCCTTCAGTTTAATCCCATGGACAAAAGCCGCCATAATCCGATCCACTAGTTCGGTGTTGTCCACTTTAGGAGGCAGCGTAAAGCCGTCCAATAAGTATTCCATAGCTTCTTCTGGTGTCTTGCTCGTATAGAAATCATTTTCCAGATCGAAGCTGGATTCTGGGTTAGTCGCTGCACTATCTGCTTCTAGCTTTTGCAAGTGGTCTAGCGCTTCTTGAATTCGAGGCAGCAAAATACTCATCATATCCCCAGCTGGTTTTTCTTCAATTTCAACTTTTGTTTCCTGCTCACTGTCGTAAACTGGCTCAGTCGGCAAATAAATGTAACGAACCAGTTCAGTGAAGCGTCTTACGCCGTCTTTTTCAAGGATGGTTAGTGTGTTTAGAATGGATAA
>NZ_JAFREL010000043.1 GCF_017377655.1 Candidatus Enterococcus ferrettii | reverse complement strand
GATTCCATTTGACCACTCCTCTATGTAATAATCTAATGAATGTCTGTTACTTGCTTTATCGATATAAAATTGAAAGCAATCCTCGCCGATCTCCAATATAGCATTGGGCCCGAAATCCCAAAGAGTTTGTTTCAACACATTGAAAGGGATCAGCCCAAACTCATATTGTCTAATCTCATTCATATTCTGAACGCTCCAGTTCGTTCCACTTTTTGATTGTCGTTATTTCAACATTACGTATTTCATCGTAACCAACCTTTTGGTTACCAACATATATACCAAGCTCATCATGACCATAAATCATGCCAATGATATCGGGCTGATATTGCCCATTTTCGTCCAGCTGTTCGAGTTGGATCGCCACAGGCTGATTATTTTGTCTAGCAGTAAAAAGCGTTCGATCAATATCGTCAGAATCCATTCGT
The DNA here is from genome assembly GCF_017377655.1 of Candidatus Enterococcus ferrettii. Classification (GTDB taxonomy): domain Bacteria; phylum Bacillota; class Bacilli; order Lactobacillales; family Enterococcaceae; genus Enterococcus_A; species Enterococcus_A ferrettii. The sequence goes on along the minus strand of NZ_JAFREL010000043.1, from coordinate 8,563 downwards.
ATTTTTTGAAGGACAACTTTGGCTTGCTGCTTTCTATCTTTCTTCAGTAGAGATGTATGCTCAGATAAAAAGAATCCTGTATTCCACTTCATCATATTTCTATCTTCATAGACACTCTTAGCCTCTAAAAACAATTGTATTGCTGTTTCATCATCGTACATAATGTTCGACCTCCATATAAAATTCAATCTCTCCAGATGAATATATTATACAAACACATGTTCCTTTTTGTAAAGCGAACACTTTTTAAAGATTGAATCAAAAAAAGCCCTAGCTATTGATAGCCAGGGATAAGGTTATAGATTCATCAATTCTTTTTTCTTTGTTTCAAAATCTTCTTCCGTGATAATGCCTTCGTCTAACAATTCTTTAAATTTTCGAATTTCATCCGCAGCTGAAGGAGCAGAGATATTTAAAGCAGCTTCGTTAGCTCCATTTGAGTTCTTAGGTACAAGTGCGTCTAATGATGCAATAATCTGATCGGCTCGTTGGATTGCCTGTTGATAGTTCTTAGAGCTAGATTTAATAGGTTTATCAATTAGTTTAATATACAGAACTGGGTTGTCCAAATCACTAATGTTTAATTTTACAGTTAGTTCTTTTACAATTTTATTCTCTTTCTTTCTACCTGTTACAGCTCCAACGATAGCACCTACACCTCCGAAAGCAACAGCACCGACAGCGGCTCTGCCAAGGCCTCCAGAAGTAATACTATTACCATTTTCGACCAATTCATAACCATTAACAGATGTAAGACTATATACGTTAGCCATATTCATGAAGCCTTTAAGCCGGAAATTACCTTTTGTTTCATCTATGTCTATTGCATTAGCAATGGTCCTTGTTGCGACAAAAGAGCTAACAAGCTCCTGAGCTTCTTGCTTTTTCAGTGCTTTAGTTTCTTTATGGTTTTTAACGTAGTCGAGAGTTTCTTTTTTAATATCTAAAAATGAAGCATTTACTCCATACCCAGCTTCTCTAATGCATTTCCAGCATACTTTATGGTCGTCAGATGTAGTATACTTTACACCAAGAGCTCCGATTGGTTTATTACAGATTGCACATATTTTTGCCATATAGAGACCTCACTTTATTTTGATAAATAAAGTGTACCATATTATAATAGAAGAAACAGGTATCAATTACGTTTTTTACGGCTACACCTGGAAACAGTGTACTTCTAAAATAGCAGAAACAAACGTTATATTACCGAGTTGCACGAGCATGATCTTTACCTGGAGGAATAGAATCGACGCACATTGAACATGTGTCTTAGTAATAACATAGAAACAGGCAGTTTTTTCGAATTACAAGGGGCAAAAAAGGGGCAAAATGATACAACTAGCATATACTAGCCTAGAAAAAAATATAATGCAGGTGCAATAGACAGCCCTATATGATGCGAAAAACGACTAGGGAGGAATAGCTAGGATTAGAGAGCAATAAAAGATGCTGTCAAATAAGGACAGTTAAAAAACCGTTAGGGCTCTAGAGCTCTAACGTTTTTTTGTATGTAGTAAAGTCAAGGCCGTACCAACCGGAGGTCTACATAGAAGGACATGTCGGCCATCGTTAAGCGCCACTATTCTTTTCTTTGGAGATAATACCAAACAAGACAAAGTACCACGGTGGAGACTACAAAGCCGATTAAATAGTAAACTAGCCATTCATCGGGCTCCCAGTGATGATAATTAAATATCCTGATGGTAAAAAAGAGAACGGGCATACAAAGTAAGGTAATAATGGCCTTTTTTTTAGTCATTTTGGCTGAAAAAGATAAAATGACTACACAAAAGAAAATGAAGGGGACCCAAAAGAGTATTCTGCTCAACCATATCATGCTTAACAAATTCCTTTCAGTATGTAACATCAAAAGTATACCAAATTATTTAAAACCAACTATGAGAACTTAAAAATAAATTGCAGATAATCTCATTAAATAAAATTATTCGAGAATTATTCACTATATTCATTGAAAAGAGAATATTCTCGTTTTTCGAATGAATAAGTCATTCTGAATAAAAAGTTTAGTAGAATATGCTGATTATTTGCCAAGAGAGATAAAAAAGTATTCTTAATGCTACTTTCTGGAAGTGTTTATATTATAATAATAGTATGAAATGAAAAGGTGGTGATGAAGCATATGGACTATTGCTATCAGCAAGAATCATTGAGAACCCAAGTAACTTACGGAGAAACCGTTGCCTCAATGATGAGGGAAAAGAATTTAAGCAATTATCAAATAGTAATTTGCGGGAATCAACGTTATTATGATTTATACGCAGATAAGCTGGCGCAATTTATCCCAGCTTCCAGCCGACATGACTGGTTTATCACCACAAACCAACGTTATTGCAATGATATGAATCATTTTGAAGAGTTTATCTTTTTTCTCAAACGTTTTACGCAACAAGAGAATTTCTTATTTATTGGGATAGGCAACGAAGGTGTGATGGATCTGACAGCTTTTTTGCATCATGTTTCTAATTTTGAAGCAGACCTGTGGCTCTTACCAGTATCCATTCGAGCTTTTGCTCAAAGTTTAACCTTTCAGCATGAAATTGTTTTGGCGGAAACTATTCAACCAGTCATGGAGATCACTGAAGCGCCAAACAATGTTCTTTTTGATCACACGATGGCGGATCAACAGTCTGATGGTAAAATGGTGGATTTGCTCAGCTTGATTCGTTGTGGAATTGTTAGTGATCATACTTTTTTACAAAGGTTGTACAGCACGTATCCTAATCGGCAGCTGTTAATGCAGCGTTCCTTTTCCGCCTTTATAGAATCGATTTTGAGCTATTATCAAAAGGATGGTAAAGCGATCAAACAATTTGGTAAAGCTTTTGAGTTGGCTTTTTTTCGAGTCGAGAATGGACATTTGCTATCCAACAGCATGAAGAATATGTTTGGCTTGTTAATGGAACTTTGTTGGAATGTCTGTACAAGAGGTTTACATTTCAATTTTAAAAATTTTGTGATATGGTTGGGGCAATTAGGCTATCCGGTCGATCTTCCTGATCCAATATCGTTGGGAGAGTACGGCGAGCAAGTAATTTTATTAGCAAAAGAACACCTGCTGATCGAACTGGAAGCTGTCGGAAAAGCAGGGACATATCAGGTTCCAACTCAACAGGAACTGGTGGATACCTTTGATCATTATCAAAAATTAATAGAAGAAATTAGAGGGAATTAAATGGCAAGTTATAGTGAAAAAATGTTAACAGCTCTAGAAGCTGAAAATTTAGCCGAAGCAGATAGTCTGCTTGAACAAGCTTTAAAACACGATGAACCAGAAATATTAGCCAGTTTAGCAATAGAACTTCAAGCACTAGGCTTTTTAGAAGAAGCCAAAAGAATTTATCAAAAACTGATTACTGAATTTCCAGAGGAAGACAGCTTTTATTTATACTTAGCAGAAATGGCAATCGAGGACGATGAAATTGACCAAGCCTTTGAATATTTGGAAAAGGTTCAGCCGAAGAGTGACAACTATGTAGAAAGTTTATTAATTACTGCTGATTTGTATCAAGTTCTGGGGATTCCAGAGGTTAGTGAAGCGAAACTGCTTCAGGCACGAAATGCGGCACCAGAAGAACCATTAATTATTTTTGCCCTGGCAGAGCTGCATTTCTCAAATAATCAGCTAGGTGAGGCGGTAGATGAATATAGTCAACTGCAAAATCAAGGACTCAATGAGGTTGCTCGCGTATCCATCAACGAACGCTTGGGAACAGCTTATAGCCTGTTAGGTGCCTTTGAAGATGCATTGCCATTTTTAGAACAAGCACTGGAAGAGGATCGCACTGCTGATCGCTTATTTCAAATCGGTTTTACTTATTATCAATTGCATGATTACCAACGAGCAATGATTTATTTGCAGGAAGTAATTGATTTAGAACCAACTTATCAAAGTGCTTATTATTATCTGGCTGACTCTATGAAGGAAGAGGAATTGTTGGAGGAAGCTTTTGAAATAGTGGAACAAGGGATTAAAGAAAATCCTTTTCAAGTCGAGCTGCTGCATTTATCTTCAGAGATCGCTTATCGTCTTAAGGATAGTCAAAAAGCTGAAGAAATGCTGCAACAGGCGTTAAATTTAGGTGAAAAAACTGACGAAACTTTATTGACACTAAGTAATCTATACTTAAATGAGTATCAGCCGGAAAAGGCAATTGAAATGATTGAACGAATGGACGAGCAAGACAATCCTTACGGGGAGTGGAACTTAGCTCAAGCCTATAACGAAATTGAAGAGTTTGCCCAAGCTAAACAGCATTATCAGCAAGCTTACGAACAGCTTTCTCATGAACCAGAATTTTTAAAGGAATATGGGATCTTTTTACGGGAAGAAGGTTTAGTAGAGCAAGCTAAACAATTGTTAACGGTGTACTTAGAAATGGAACCGGGAGATTTAGAAGTTGTGTCGCTTTTGGAGGATTTACTATAAGGGGTGATTAGATGATTGATGTAACTGAAAAAAGAGAGTTCCTCGTTTGGTTAATCAACAATATTTCCTTTCGTAGACGGGAAGTTATCTGGATTTTGAACTATTTAATTAATCATGAAACTATTTTGAAAAATGTTCATATTGTCGAAAATGCCAACTACACAAAACGTGGATTAACCATCCGGGATATTACACAAGAAGATGAACCCATGAGTTTACATGTTCATGGTCAAACTTTTTCGAATAGCGATCAAATTTTTCACGAGATTCGTTTGCATTGGACTCAGCCTTTATATTTGGAATGTGTTTTTCCTGATTCATGGCAAAACGCCCAATACTTATCAGTGCTCGAAGATAATCCAGAAGCTTCCTGGAACGATTCTGTCAGCGAAGAAATCATTCGCGAAGTTGAAGAGCACATTGCTCGGGAAGAAAAAGAAGCGAAGTTGCGATTATTAACCAATCAAATCAATCAAGCATTAGAGAAGGGCGAAAAAGAGGCCTTTTTGGAATTATCTAATGAGATTAATCGTTTAAAGATGTCAATTTGCGAAGATGAAGTAACTAAATAAAAAGAATGGCAGAGGCTATCTGATTAATAAGCCTCTGCCATTCTTTTTAAGGTTTTTTTAGGAAAAATCTCCGACGTTGCGGTTTCAAATAAGTAAAACCTTCGCCAGCTACATCATGAACATTGATAATTGAAATAAATGCATGTTCATCCACAGAATGAATAATTTTTTTCACTTCATTCATTTCTTGCTGAGAAACAATAATATAGACGATCTTTTTCATTTCAGAAGAAAAGCCGCCTTCTCCATGCAGGTAAGTAACACCACGCTCCAAATGCTCCATTAACAAAGCGGCAATCGCTTCGCTTTGATCAGAAATGATCATTACCCCCTTGGCTGCGTATCCTCCGGAAGACAGAACATCCACTACACGGCTAAACACAAAGGACACGATCAAGGTATACATCATTCGTTTCAAATCAAGATAACTTAAGGACATTAGCAAAACGATGGCATCAAAAATAAGCAATGACTTTCCCATTGTGAAGCCATTTTTCTGTTCTAATATTCGAGCGATAACATCAGCGCCGCCGGTTGTGCCACCATAACGATAAACAAGTCCACTTCCAAATCCAGCAAATAACCCCGCGAGCAGCGAAACAATAAACAAATCGTGATCAAGGTTAATGGCGAAAGGGATTCTCTGCCAAATCCACAAGAAAACAGATAAGCTGACCGTTCCTAAAATTGTATAGTAAAATGACCGTTTTCCTAAAATTCGCCCACCTATCAAAATTAGAGGAATATTAATAATCAGTGTAGTGTAGGCAGGATCGATGCCAAAAAGTGCGCGAATAATCAAGGTGATCCCGGTAACGCCGCCTTCAGCTAAATGATTGGCAATGTTTAAATAGACCAAACCAAAAGCATAAATAGCTGTCCCGAAAACGATGAAAAAAACTTCCTTTGCACGTGTTACAGTTGTTGTTTTCATAAGCCCCTCCTCTAGCAATTTTCCTCATTCAACATATCATGAAAGACAAATACTTACAACAACTTGATAGGAAACAAAGCCCATTTTTGTTAAGATAGAATGGAGGTGGTTTGATGGAAGAAAAAACATTAGCAGCGATGCAAAAAGAAGTAGACACATACATCCAACAATTTAAAACAGGTTATTTTTCTCCTTTGGCTCAAATGGCTCGTTTAACTGAAGAAGTCGGTGAATTGGCGCGAGAAGTGAACCATTATTATGGCGAGAAGCCAAAAAAAATTGAGGAAGAACCTAAAACTGTTGCCGAAGAGTTAGGTGATGTTTTGTTCGTTACGTTGATTATGGCTAATTCAATGGACATTAATCTAACCAAAATCTTTGACCAAAATATGGAAAAATTCAATCAGCGGGATCGCTTTCGGTTCGAACGTAAAGATGGCAAAGGGGCAAACGAATGAGATTAGATACATTACCAATTGAATTTCAGGGCGCGATGCCGATTTTACGAGAGCTTCAAGAATCAGGATTTGAAGCTTATTATGTCGGGGGCAGCGTTCGGGATATTTTACTAAATAAACCCATTCATGACGTGGACATTGCCACTAGTGCGTTTCCAGCTGAGATTAAGCAGCTTTTTCGGCGAACAATCGATGTAGGAATCCAGCATGGAACAGTGATGGTGGTCACAAAAGATGCTACCTATGAAGTGACGACTTTTCGAACGGAGTCTACTTATCAAGATTTTCGTCGACCAGATCATGTGGAATTCGTCCGCTCTTTGAAAGAAGATTTGAAACGAAGAGATTTTACTATTAATGCTTTGGCTGTAGGAATTGACGGCGAAGTGATTGATTTATTTGATGGCTTAAGCGATTTGCGGTCTAGAAAACTCCGGGCTGTTGGCAACCCCTATGAACGCTTCCACGAGGATGCCTTGCGGATGATGCGAGGTTTGCGTTTTATTAGTCAATTAGGTTTTAGCTTGGATTCTGAAACCTTTGAAGCAATTCGTGAATATCATTCATTGCTGGCTAAGATTTCTATTGAACGAATAAATGTCGAATTTGTAAAATTACTGATGGGCTCTTCCCGTCAAGCAGGAGTAAAAGCTTTTGTTGAATCCGAATGCTATGTTTACTGTCCTGGTTTAAGCAATTATGGCGAAGCGCTTCTGCGGTTTGCAGATTTAATCGGTCCTGCTATCCCTACAGAAAAACAAGCTTGGACACTTTTGATTGCAATGCTGGGCCTGAAGCAAGACCAAATCAAAGTTTTTATGAAGGAATGGAAATGTTCCAATCAATTAATCAAGGATGTCAGTCTAATGGTTCCAGCCTTATCTTTCCGTCTTAACCAAGAATGGGATAACTGGAGCTTGTATCAGTTGGGTCGTGAACTTGCCGTATCGGTTGAGTATTTGCTGCTTTACTTTGGCAAGGAACCTAATCAAGCAAAAGTTCGCTTAATGTACCAAAATTTAGCTATTCATAATCTGCAAGAGTTAGCTCTTAAAGGTGATGAGCTGATTCAACAATTCGATTATCCTAAAGGCCCCTGGATTAACAAGGTTTTACGTGCTATGGAACGTGAAGTCATTGAAAAAAATCTAGTGAATGACCAAACAGCTTTACTGAATTTTGCTCAAGCCTTTATGGAGGAGGAAACCCATGGATAAACACATGCTTTCTTACGATGTAACAGAAAATATCACAGCTGAAAAGGTCGGATCAGGCGACTTGCCAGTCCTTTCAACCCCAGCTTTACTAGCTATGATGGAAAACTGTGCCAAGGAACTGCTAAGTACGCAATTGTCTGATCAAGAAACAAGTGTAGGTTCCTCCGTTGAGCTGAAGCATTTAGGCCCATCACCAGTTGGATCTGCCATTAACGTCCAGGCGGTCATTACTGAGCACACCAACAAAAAAGTGACGTTCCAAATTGAAGCCTATGAGAACGCGAAAATGATCGGCCAAGCCCTTCATACGAGGGTAATTGTCGATAATGAGCAATTCATGAGAAAAATGAAGGAAAATCACAATATGTGACCGTTTGCTATAATGTGTGATATGATTAAATTACACTAATTATTGTTAGGAGAATGACTATGGCTAGAGAAATGACTGCATTAAAATTTTACTTCCGCAATGGAGAAACTTGGACGATCGAACGTCGATATATTGGTGATTTGTGGATTAAACAAATTACGACAAGTTTTGGCCGCATTAATGGCAGCGAGTTTGTTGAAATTCATCCATGTGCCGGCTTCAAAATTGAAATCTATCAAGAAGGCGACCATGTTCAAACAGCTGATATCAACTTAGGTGGTTTGGAAATGGGAATGTTTGATCGTGCGAAAAAATTTGAAGACATCGAACGTATGGAAATTATTTATCGCAGTGGTCACCCAGATTCAGTATACTTCCCTTACAAGGACAAAGATAACGAAGGCTTAGACAATATCTATCAATCAACCAAAGAATCAGAAAAAACAAAAAGTCTATACATCGTAATCGACCCTGAAAAAACTGTCGACGACGTATACGGCGATCGTTTCTAAAATACTCGCAGCCAAACGGGGGAATTCCGTTTGGCTTTTTTAATGAAACA
>NZ_JAFREL010000042.1 GCF_017377655.1 Candidatus Enterococcus ferrettii | reverse complement strand
TGTTTGTTTCATTAAAAAAAGCTAATTTCAAACTAGAAAAATTTATTGTGTGAAGGATAGTTACTATTTATTGTTTTGAGTAATTGATACTTTTTTAAAACTACTAAGAGCTTATTTAGAGATGGTTTTAGCAGCCTTGCTTTTTTGCTTGTTGACAAATAAGCTTCCACAAGTTATATTTATCTTGCGAATAGTGCCAATGGTTCTTTTTTAAGTCCAAAGGATTTTTTTGCAGAGAAACTGAAATAAAAAAATCTTAGAAGTAGACATTCATTGAAAAAGATTTTGCTAGTGAGTAAACCCATCAAGTACGTATACCATAAATTTAGTTGCAACTTCCTTGATAACTATTATCTAGGTTGTCAGAGTTTAGCTGAAATAAGGAGAAATTTAGGAAAAATTTTTCAAAGCATCCTATATTTTAGAAAGTACATTACTAGCTTTATATCTATTTGAAAATAGAATGTTAAAATCCATCACGGTTATTCTAATTCTTGTGGTAATAAGCGTAATCTTTAGTACGCTAAATATATTTTAAGGGATGGTTAAATGAAAACAGCAGTTTTTTACGGAGTAAAGGACCTACAAATTGAGGAGTGTACGAAACCAAAAGCATCCTCCAATAAGATTTTGATTCGGATTGATGCGTGTGCTATTTGTACATGGGAGCAGCGAGTATACACTGGTGTAAAAAAGGTTGAGTATCCATTTATTGGCGGCCATGAAATTGCAGCCGAGATTGTTGATTTAGGCAGTGAGATTGATACGAAGAATTGGAAGATTGGTGACAAGGTTGTTTTTGGTACGAACTTAGCCTGTGGCAATTGTGAATTTTGCAAAAGTGGTGAAGAGCAAAACTGTTTAGATTTTGATCACAGTAAGCATTTGGAAGGACTCCCTCACAAAGGAATGGGTGGTTTGTCGGAGTATATGCTAGTAGAGCCAAAGCATTTGTTCCATTATTACAATGTGTCTCCAGAAGAAGCAGCGTTAACAGAACCGTTATCTTGTGTAGTTCACAGCTGCGAGACTGCTGATATTCAATATGGAGATTTAGTAGTCGTAATTGGCTGTGGCATTATGGGGCAATTGCACATCGCTTTATCAGTAAAAAGTGGTGCTACTGTTGTAGCCTGTGATCTGAATGAGGAACGTTTGATTTTAGCTAAGGAAAACGGTGCACGTTATACAGTAAATTCGGGTACACAAAATTTGGCCAAGGAGGTAGCTAAAATTTCTCATGGTTTAGGCGCTAATGTTGTTTTCGATACAACACCAATTGCTGATTTGGTTCAGGATGCAGTCGGAGTTGTAGCCAATACTGGACGAGTGATTCTTTATTCTTCCTTCTATCCGGATGAACCAATTGGCTTCAGTCCGGATCAGCTGCATAAAGGTGGTTACAGTATTCGTGGAACTGCTAACTCCAATAGTCGAGATTTTATTCGAGCAGCTAAAATGATTAGTGAACGAACAATTGATGTACGACCATTTATTAGTGAAATTGTTACCTTTGAAGAAGTAGGGAAGGGCTTTGAGTCAGCAATAAAGGGGGATAAATATCGGGTAGTGGTGAAGTTTTAACTAACTGGACAGTCTGGCTTTTTTCTTAAACTTATGTCGACTTTAAAAAATAAGATATAATCAGATTGACAATAAATCAAGTGAGGCTGTCTGCTTAGAGAATTCTTTAATGGGAGATTTTCTTGTAGGAACAGACAAATAAGGAGGTTTCTTAATGGAAGAATTCATTCCAAAATATAAAAAAATTAGTGACGATATTCAAAATTTGGCCAAGGTTCTGAACGGACAAGGCAAACCATTGCCTAGTGAAAGAAAATTGTCAGATACCTTTAAGGTTAGCCGGACTACTATTAAGAGGGCGCTGGAATCTTTGGAAAAACAAGGAATTGTGACTTATATCGAAGGAAAAGGTTTCATCATTCCAGATCGCGATGTAAAAATCAATTCAAGTATGCATATTTCTGGTTTCTATGAAGATATTGTTTCCAAAAAGAAGAAGATAAGTTCAAAGGTATTAAAGAAAAACATATTGGAAGCCGATAATCAACTTAGTGAAAAGCTTGGGATTAAGGAAAACGACTACGTATTTTATCTTTTACGACTGCGGAGTGTTGACGGCATGGTCTATTCCTTAACTGAAAGTTTTATTCCTTTAGCTCGCTGTCCGGAAATTGTGACTTCTGATTTAACGGACAAATCTTTATGGAAAACCCTAAATGAATTTGGAATTTATCCCGAAATCATCAGTCAAAAAATTAATGCCCGAATGGCGAACTATACAGAAATTCAACATCTGAATATCTCCAATCCGGCGGTGGTTATGGTGGTCAATAATGTGGCCTATTTTGAGGACAAACCGATTGAAATTTCTTATGTATATACGGACGTTTTTTCAACCAATTTAGAATATCGCTTTAACCGAGAATAGAACAGCCTCTCTACTTCTTCGCAGAAAAAGTATCAAGTAACAAGCTAGCTGCGATCCAGATAGTGGAAGAGGCGTTGTAGTGAGAATTAGAATCTTTTTTCTCTAAAAGAATTCTTCAAATATCAAGGAGGAGTACTATGTTAGTAACCTTAAAAGAACTTTTAGCTGATGCAAAAAAGAATAAATACGCCGTAGGAGCATTTAATGTTCCAAATTTGGAAGCCATCAGAGGAGTAATTGAAGCAGCTGAAGAATTAAACTCACCAGTTATTCTACAACATGCTGAAGTCCATGAAGGCTTAGTATCAATAGAAGAAATTGGTCCGTTAATGTTGGATTATGCCCATAAAGCAAAAGTTCCAGTTGCTGTTCATCTGGATCATGGAGCAACTTTTGAAATGTGTGTCAAAGCTATACAAATGGGTTTTACCTCAGTTATGTACGATGCTTCCAGCAAAGAATACGAGGTTAATCGGGATGAAACCAAAGAAATTGTAAAAATTGCTCATGCAGTAGGTGTTTCAGTAGAAGCTGAATTGGGACACATATTCACTTCGGCTGTCGGTGGCGGGGAAGGCCGCGGATCAGATTCTAGTGAAGACTATGAAGATTTGGACGATGTGTATACCGATCCTGATTTGGCGAAACATTTTGTAGAGGAAACGGATGTAGATTGTTTAGCGATCGGTTTTGGAACTGTTCATGGGGTATATTTGAAAGAGCCAAAATTGGATCTGGATAGGATTACACTGATCAAAGATAAAGTTGATGTACCTTTCGTAATGCACGGCGGGTCTGGTGTTTCAAAAGAAAATTATAAAATCGCTATCAATAACGGTATTTGTAAAATTAACTACTACACTTACATGAATAAAGCTGCGGGCAATGCGGTAAAGGATTTTCTTGAGAGTAGGGATGCTGAAGCTCCTATTTTCTTTGACGAGATTTCGCTAGCTGCCACAGCGGCAATGAAAAAAAATGCTAAAGATGCCATGGCAATTTTTATGAATCCATAAAAAGGGGATAAATTCATGAGTAAAGTGGTAGCTTCAATCATGTGTGCCGATCAATTGAATTTAGCTAAAGAGTTGAGGTCGTTAAATGAAGCTGGAATTGACTGGCTTCATTGTGATGTTATGGATGGTCAATTTGTGAATAATCTTGCAATGGGGCCTTATGTGCTGGAACCAATTATAGAGACTCAAAAATTTACGACCGATATTCACTTAGCATGTGTTAATCCAGAAAAATATGTGTCAATGTTTGTGCAAGCAAAGCCGGATTATATTACTTTTCATATTGAAACGGTGAAGGATCCTAGCAAAATCATTGATCAAATACATGCATCAAATTGTGGAGCAGGAATTGCAGTAAGTCCTGAGACGCCAATTGAATCAATTTTTCCTTTTCTTGATGACCTGGAGTTGGTCTTGATAATGACTGTTAATCCTGGCTTTGCTGGTCAGCCTTTTCGACATCATGTGTTGGATAAAATAGCTAGGTTAAACCAAGAACTTTCTAGTAAAATTACTAGGCCACTAATTGAGGTTGACGGGAACATATATGCTGAAACGGCAAAAGCGATTAGCCAATTTGGGGCAGATCTGTATGTAGTGGGAACCTCAGCATTATTTAATAAAAAAACTGGCTCTTACAGGGACAAAGTTCAAGCAATGGAACAATCAATAAATTAGACTGGAGGATTGAGTGTAATTAGACTCGATCCTTTTTTGTCGCAATAAAAGACTAATTATTATTTACAAAATCTTTATATTCCAGTATAATGACCATATTAACTAAATTGGTCATTATGGTTTTTAAGAAAGCAGGGGTTTTATGCCAAGAGAATTAACACCAGAAGAAAAAGAACTACAAAAGCACCAGTTGTTACTTGAGGGAAAAGAATTAATCTTTCGATATGGAATAAAAAAAATAAGTGTAGATGATATTGCCAAGGCTGCCGGAATCGCTAAAGGATCATTTTATCACTCGTTCCGTTCAAAGGACGATTTCCTGTACGAGCTGCTTTATCAAATTCATGAGGAAGCTTTCAACCAGGTAAAAACCGGAGTAACCCATTTAAAAGATGCTCCTTCTTCAGAAAAACGACTACAAATCAAGCAGTTGTTTCTAAAGATTTTTCATGACCCGCAAATTGCTTTTTTCATCGAAGCTCATGACGATATTCAAAGTTTTTTAGAACGCCATGACAGAACAACACTAAAAAAAATGGAGGAAATGGAACAGAAGAACTATCGTGAACTATTCAAACAACTGGGTTTAGAGAATAAACAGCCAGAAATATTACAGAATTATGTGCACATAATTTATTTTGGTGTCAGCCATAAAAAAATTATGATTGAGGATTATCTAGATGCCACAGTTGAGGTTATGTTGGACGGCTTATTAAATTACTTGGAGGTGTGAAAATGAGTATTTTTCAAATCAAAAGTCTCTCTAAAAATTATGGAGCAGGTGAGTCGACAGTTCAGGCACTCAAAAATATTTCAATTGATTTACCTAAGAATAAGTTTATCGTAGTTTTAGGGGAGAGCGGTTCGGGAAAATCGACCTTTTTGAACATGATTGGCTGTATGGATAAGCCAACAACCGGAGAAATTATTTTTGAAGGAACTGATATTACGAAGTTAAACAAAGTTCAAATGACTGATTTTCGTAAAGAAAAGATTGGTTTTGTTTTTCAAAGCTATAATCTTCTGCCGGATCTAAGTGCATTGGAAAATGTTGAATTCTCAACTGAGATTGTTAATCATTCAAGTGAGGAGGCTGTAAAGGCAGTAGCTTCAGTAGGATTAAAAGGACGAATGCATCATTTTCCTGGACAATTATCAGGAGGCGAGCAACAGCGGATTTCCATTGCACGGGCGATCGCTAAAGCTCCTGAAATTCTTTTGTGTGATGAACCCACAGGTGCTCTAGATTTTGAGACGGGTATTCGGATTTTGGAAGTATTAAAGCAGGTCAAGGAGGCTCACAACAGTACGGTCATTTTTATTACCCACAGTAAAGAAATTGCTAAAATTGCTGATGTTGTTTTACGCATGCGCAGCGGAGAAATCATTGAATATATTGAGAATGAAACACCGTTAGCGCCGAGTGAGGTGGAATGGTAATGAGAACCTCAATGAAATATATGTTCCGTAAAATGAAAAATCACTTCGGTCAGCTGTTAGGGATGGGGCTGCTGATACTAATTGCTTCACTTTTTTTCTCCACTCTTTTCTCTTTCAAAGACACCTATGAACAGACGACCAAAAATTACTTCGCCAGCTATCACTACGCAGATGTCACGTTACAAGGTAAATTTCAAGACAGTGATATTGCTGCGCTGAAAAATGAAATGAATGCTAGCAATGTTGAAGGTCGATGGGTTCACGATGTAAAGAAGGATGACCTGACAACTCGTCTAATTTCCCAAACCCGAACTACCAATCAGTTAAAAATAGAAAAAGGCCGCCTTGCCAAAGCAAAAGATGAATGCGCAGTGATTAGTCAATACGCTAGAATGAATAAGACGCAGCTGGGAGATACTCTCATTGCCGGTGATCAAATTTTGAAAGTTGTTGGAATTGTCTCATCGCCTGAATATGTCTACTATGTTCAAAATGCTCGAACAATGATTGCTGACAAGGAAAACTTTGCGATAGCATTTGTTTCTGAAGATTTTTCGCCAGTGTACAATCAAATATTGCTGCGAAATGATCAGCGAATTAGTGAAAAACAGGTAAAAAAAATTGTAGCTTATGAAGCATTTACACGACAGACGGACCAGATCAACTATCAAATGTTTGAGGGAGATTTGGATCAGTTTGTTTCCTTTGCGTACATTTTCCCAACTATCTTCTGGCTGCTTTCTTTTGGTATCATTTTTATTCTGCTGCGACGAACTATTTTAAAAGAGCATAAGCAAATTGGTGTTATGAAAGCGTTGGGACGAAACAATTGGGGGATTATCAAAATTTATACTTTCCAGTTTGTTTTAATGGGACTACTTAGTTCAATTGCAGGCTGCTTATTAAGCTTGCCAGTGTCTAAATGGTTGTTGACGATTTTTGCTAGTATGATTGAGGTACCTGATCTGAGAGCTGACTTCAATCCTTTGTATTGGCTAATCACCATCGGAGTTTCAACTATTGGTTGTTGGATATTTAGTATTCTCTCCATGCTTGATATTTTGCGAGAATACCCGTATACATCTATGAGTCCACGGGTTCCAAAAATCTCTGCCAAACGGCGAAACTCAAAAGTGTGGAAATATGTTTCCTTTAATACTCGCTATGCTTTTAAGACAAGCTTACGTAATAAGGGACGCTTTTTTCTGATGATCTTGGGAATAGCGGCTTCGGCAGCTTTACTGGTGTTTTCATTCGGCTTTAATGATTCCCTAAAAGAGGTAACGAATCAATATTTTCGTACCTTTGCAAGTTATGATTTAATTATTGAAAGTCAACCTCAGCAGTTAACCGATGACTTGCTGGAAGACACCTTGATTCAAAAAGAGGACAAAGCTTTGCAAATGGTTACCAAAGTAAATGGTGAGGAGTATTCCTTGATTATTCTAGATGGGCAGGTTGATACGCTTAAATTAGCAGATGAAATACTGCGTGAGGGAATAATTATTCCAGAATACTATGCTGAGAAATGGCAGGTAACGGTAGGAGACACCATAAAAATTGATAACCGATCTGTTAAGGTATCGTGTATCTTACCACTAGGTATGGGATTAAGTATCTTTACTTCCTATGATTATGCTGAGTCAATATTTGATGATCTACCAAGAGTTTACAATACGTTATACGTACAATCAGACCGCCCTGAAAAGCTAGAACAGCATTTGAAAAATCAAAACATGGTATTCACCACAGCTAATAACGATCGGGAAATGTTCCGTTCTCTACTAGACAATATGGGAATTCTAATTATTTTTCTGATTATATGTTCAGTCATTTTAGGGATTACGGTCATTATGTGCATGAACTTGATGAACCTAACAGTACGAGAATTTGAATATATGTTTATGAATATTATGGGATACTCCAAACGACGTATTTTGTCGGCAATTGGAGAAGAGACCCTTTTACAGTTGATTTTAGCTATTCCTCTTGGATTTTTTCTGGGCTATCAGTTGTTGCAGGCCATCAAGGGGGAATTTTCACAAAACACCTTTGCATTGTATCCGATCGTTTCCTTAAAAAGCTACCTGATTTCAGCGACCATTGTTTTTCTAATGGGTAGTACTCGTATCTTGTTGTCTAATCGCTACATTGAGAAGCTGGATATTGTAGAAGGTTTAAAGGTACAAGAAGACTAAATTAGTAAAAGGGGATTCTTTATTTTTGCTTGGTGACAATTTTCATTAGGATAAGCGAATGTTGACAATTATTTATTTGATCATCCGCACGAGAGATCTTTTAATTCTTAATACTATAAGTATAGGTCGAATGTTGGAGATTTTTTTTGTTGATAACAGAGGGATTTACTATGCGGTTAAAGTGTTAATGATTCGCTGCAATTTCATTTTACGACTTTTGATAAGGATAAATGATTCCCCAATTTTGTCTTGGTCAGTGCTGGTGGTCTTGGTTATCGTTTATTGTTTACAGTCATATTTTTTGGGTCCAGATTTTTTCAAGGTATACTTGTTCTATATTGAGAGTAGTGATTGCATAATTAGGTGGAAAAATAAACAAATTATCCTATTAACAAAAAAAGACGAGGTGCAGCTATGACAGAGACAATTCTTTACCTTGTACGTCACGGAAAAACAATGCTTAACACAATGAACAGAGCACAGGGCTGGACGGATTCGCCCCTCACCCCAGAAGGAGAACAAGAAATCAAGAATCTTGCTGTTGGATTAAAAAACGTGCCTTTTACCAAAAGTTATTCTAGTGACAGCGGCCGTGCTATTCAAACAGCTAATATTATCCTTTCAGAACATCAAAAACCAGACAATCTTCAATTGGAGATGGATGATCGGATTAGAGAATGGGGGTTTGGATCTTTAGATGGTGGATATAATGAGAATCTATGGGGTGTGTTAACCAAAGTTTTAAATTTGGACAACCCAGATGAAATTGTCTCCAAGCCGATTACTTATAAAGAGTTGGCAGATGCAATTGTCACAGCCGATACGACTGGATGGGCTGAGTCGTATACTGAAATTGAAAAGCGTATTTGGGATGGCTTTGAATCAATTGCCAAAAGCTGTGAGAACAAGCAGGGAGGGAATGCTTTAGTTGTGACACATGGTTACACCATTGCCTTTTTCCTTTCCTTAATCGATTCATCACGACCGATTCGTTTTGATTTGGAAAATGGGAGTATTACTACCGTATCTTATGACGATGGAAAATTTACTATCCACTCGGTCAATGATGTACACTATATAGAAAATGGAAAAAAAGAGTTAAGAAACTAGCTAATGGATAAATGCAAAACAGCGAGTACAGTTTAATGTACTCGCTGTTTTTTTATAATTGTGTTGATCAAAAATCAAATCAGAAATTCATTAAAAAAAGTTTAAGAAAGGATTTTCTCGTGGTTTTTCTACTTCTTCATAATACCACAAAATGAGCTACAATTCAAGATTGTCTTCCCTACCAAACTATGATATTTAGTCTGTGGAAGGGTAGGGGAAGCAGATGGAGAATTATGATTTATCGTTATTTAATCAGCAAACTAAGCTTCAGATAGTCCAACAGGTGAATCAGCTATTACAGTTAAACAATCAATCATTTTCGTTAACGACTGTAGATGTTGAAGAAGTATTGGATAATCGTGACCAGGCATTAAAAGATTATCAATTAATCGATTTTAGTTTAGCCAACACACTTCATTTTATGGAACAGGCTGCTCAAGAGCGTCGTATGGTGAAAAATGAATATTTGACTATGGTGGAGGTACTGCAGGAAAGCTTTTATTATTTGCATAGTCTGCAGCCAGCAGAGGATGAAACCCTCTGGGAAAAAATCCAAGAAATCTATGAAAAGTTTGATGGCAACTTAGAATACGTTCAAGGATATATTGAGGATTTTCCAACGCTAAAGGAGGATGACTGAATTGTTTGAGTTAAGCTATTCCAACGATGAGGAATTTCGTCGATTTTTGATTTACAAGGTCCAACAGCGGTTAAGCGGAACAAGTGTGATGCCCGTAGATGAGATCCAAGAAATACGTGCATCTATTCTATTTGTCATGGATCATGCTGAAAAAGGAAATTCTGTTGTAGAACGCTTTAACAGTGGAAAAGAGCTTCTGACAGCAAAGCTGCAGGATACATTTGTCTTGTATCAGCAGCTGACGAGTGATTATAAAAGTTTTGAAATTGAATCAATCAAGGACACTTTGGACGAAATAGGAGGTTTTTTCAAATCTTACAATTTAGACTATAGCGCAACTGTTTCAGGGGCCGGACTAATTGATTACCAACTAGCGAACCCAGTTAACGACCTTCAGTATCAAGGCATTGATTTTATTCAGCAGTACTTGACTCGTTTATCTTCAGAAAATAAGTTTATAGATTTCATTCCTTCCAATCAGATTCGAGAAATCCTGCAGGTCTATACGCAAAGGTTAGGGTTTGATTATCGAAAGGATATTAATAATTTGTATCAATTGATTTTTGATCAATGGATCGCACAAAAAATAGCAGGATCATCAACACTTTCTCTTTTGTTAACAGAGCCAGAGGCCCAATTTGTTTATAGCATTATTCAGCAAAGGAGTATTCCAGCTGAATTAACGCAATTTTTAGTAGAGCATCCGTATCACCAGCAAACCTTTCAGCGCTTTGTTCAACGTGTTCTTTCATTGGATGAACCGGCATCAATAAAAAATGTTTTGCTGCTGGAGGAGTCTTTGCAATATGAGCTGACATTAATTTCTGCAATGCCAGCAAATGATTTTACTCGAATGCTAGAAACCGTTGAAACGTTAAAAAAACAACAGGATCAGGTGCATTTTCTATTGGAGAAAATCACTTCACCTTATGACTTGCTGGATTTTTTAGAACAGGAGGTAGTTTCTCGCGAATGTTGCCTTCAATTATTGAAAGAAGTTTCATTCGAATTAGGTTTGGGATTGTTGCTGCTTGTGAATCAGTATCAGGAGGGGATGCTTAAATCTTGGGATGATGTGCTTTTACTGGATGAGGATGAGGAGTTAACGATTGAAGGTGTAAAATCATTTGTTCAACGATTGGAACCACAACAAAGAGTAGAGGTAACTAGAGCTCTACAGCAATTTACAATTGGTGAAAGAGATTTTTCGTAGTATTTTTCAGATTTGAGTATTCAGTTAACATAATAATTTTACTCGAATGCAAGTGTTGTGCGCCACCTTAATTTTTTAATGATTAAGATAAATCGGAGAATATGTTAAGGATCAAAGCTATCTTAAAGGGTCTGCGGGTGGTAGTTCAAATTGATTGTAATATACAGCATTTCTAGTTTACCATAATAATATTATGAACTTTATCTTAGCATTACTAAGATTTTCCGAATTAATCTAAAAAGGGAAAAGTATGAAGATCTAGGAATATAAGGCACAGCTTCGATACTTTGTTTTAGTCGTTGATAAAATGTCTTTATTTAGAAAAGACAGCTGATTAAATAATCTTTGAGCGTTGGATCTTTTCGTTCGTTCGCTGCAATAAAGAATATCCTCTCAGAAAAATGGACAAATCTGAAAATTATCCTTATACTGCACACATGAACAAATTAAATTTACTAAAAATGATTAAAATAAGTGGGATATCTTTTTTCTTACTGTTGTTCTTAACTTTTGGAGATAGGATGGCATTTGGGGCCGAAGATACATTTGAGCTTTTAAATGATTCGCCCTTCTCACAAGCTAATTTTCCAGTGAATGCTTACGAGAAAAAAATGAAGCGAATGAATTCGGACGATGTCTGGCTAAACAGTCAATTCTCTGAAACTTTGGACAATCGCTTTTATCAAAAGAGTCTGCAAAATAACAGCATAGTAAATACTCGTCCAGTTTTTCGTCTAGTTAACCAAGATAAGAAACAGACAGTATATCATATGCTGGCTGATTTTACCTATACAAGGGATATTGAGAAGGTTGAATTTGTCGTTTGGGGCGATCAGGAAAATTTTACTGATCGTCAAAAATATACCGCTGCATTGGATTCAACGTATCAAGTGTGGAAAGCCGATGTTCCCATAGAGAATCACAAACTTGCTGGCCGCTATCAGGTTCTAGTCTTAGCAACTAATAAAAATGGCCGCTGTGACGAGATCGAGTTTGGGGAATTCGAGGTTAAACAACCAACGATTTCAGCGAAACTTGATCCTGCAAGAGCGGACAAAGGACAATTTGACTTATTAATGGAGATAAACAGCGCGGCTGATGTAGAAACAATAGACGTCCCTGTATGGTCTAAAGAGGATAAAAGTGATCTAAAAGTTTATCGGGGGCAGCAAAAATCTCCCACAACTTATAACATACGGATGGATTATGAAGATTTTGATTTTCAAAACGGAATTTATTCTTCTGAAGCTTTTTTCACTAGTCAGAATGGGTTATCTGCTCAAAGTGAGATGAATCAGGTGGAGATTAATTTGATTTTACCAAAGCGTGTACGTGTGCTGCAAGATACGATAATTTATCAAGATCGAGCATTAAATGAGGGAGGCAATAGTCTAGAACGTAACTCGATGCTAAAGGTTGAAGGGATCGTCTATAATGAAGAGCAAAAGATCTTCAAGACTCCAAATGGCTATATTTCTGCAGATAATTTAGAGGTTAGTGAAAAAAGTGAAGATGTTCGTTTTGTCAGCCACAGGGGAAATAGCCGAGTAGCTCCCGAAAATTCTTTACCCGCGTTTCAGCAGGCCACTACATGGGGCGTTGAGACAGATGTTAGGCTGACCAAAGATCGGCAGTGGGTTATCATGCATGATGATAGTGTGGACCGAATGACCAATGGCAGTGGACTGATTAGTGAGCTAACTTTAGCGGAGATTAATCAGCTGAGAATTGATAACGGCAGAAATGTCGAAAGCTATGATCAAAGCCAACTAATCGTTCCCACTTTAGAAGACTATCTGGCTACAATACAGTATTACCAGAGAGTTCCTTTGATTGATTTGAAGCCAACTGATTTAACAGCCGAAGACTATGATAGTCTAGCTTACCTAATTGATTCTTATGGTTTCGGGGAAAATGGCATGGTGATTTCTTTTGATTACCGTCATTTGCAGGAAATAAAGCAGCGGTTGCCAAATATCCATGTACAGTTATTAAGTGATGAACTAAATGAACAATTGATTGCTGATGTTTATCATTTAGGAAACAATGCTGGATTAGATATTAGATACGATAGTATTATTTCTCAGGTTGATTTAGTAACACAGGCCCAATCTCTCGGTTTAAAAATAAACGCCTGGACAATTCCCAAAAAAGAATGGAAGCAAGCTGAAAAAATTGGTGTGGATTTTATTACTGCCAAAACTGGACCAAAAAACTCTGGATAGCGAACGATCGTTTTGAGAATCAGAACTCAAAACGGTCTTTTTTTGCGCAAAGATTTAGCTATTTCGAAATGATTTATCGTTAATTAACGTATCTTATAGTGAGAATGAAAAAGAAAATGTATATTCTCAAGGTAATTTATAAATCGTAATTACGAAAGGAGATACATGGGAAAAAGAATACAACCTTTATCTGATAATGAAAAAAAGAGATTCATGAGACGTTATTCGGAAATAAGGAACTCTATTAAAAATAGAGGAATTCGCAGATTCATACTGGTGATAGCGAGTACAATTATTTACTTAACGTTACGAGATCGGCTAATATTTTTGGAAACTTCTCTTAAGTTTATTGTCTTGTTATTTTTGGTTGGCACTTTAAAGTCTTTTGGTCACATGATGCTATTAGACAGAATATACGCTTGGTTTAAAAAATATAGTATTTAAAAACCATCAAGATCGATCGCTGGCTAGATAGTGAGGTCCAAAACAATTAAAATTTTTTCGAATTACAAGCTGACAATTTTGTTAAAGGTCCTATATTTTTTTGATAGTGAATGAAAGTCTGATAAAAAAAGAAGTTCTACTTTTGCACAAGGTCAAACCGCTAAAAAATTATCGAGCTGGAAGAACTGGTTGGATAATCTGAGCGGAGGAACTGTTAGTGTCATTTGATTTACAAAAAAAGCCTAGTCATAAAATACGCCATGAATTAGTCTAGAAGACCTGATTTAAACAGCGTATTTTATTACTAGGTTCTTCCTTTAAAGTATTTCCTCAAAAAGCAATTGTAACAAAAACGAAATATATATTCACCATTACACGTGATTTTGGATAAACGTTAATGACAACTATCTTTTCATTATTGCTTTAAGATAGGGGATCAATTAAATCTATTTTAGTAGTCAAATGCTGATTTTATAAGTCGCATTATTTATAACGGTTATAATCTATACGTTAAACTTATTAAAAAAGTAAAAAGATTAGTTGGTAATAGTTTACATAAGTAACTAGTATTTTTAAACTTAAGGTAAAGCGGGAAATTTATATTATAATGGGGAGCGTGGACAAAAAGATATATTATATCTTTTATATTCTCATTGTATAGTTAGAGAGGATAAAATCATACGTATTGAATATGATTTATAAAAAAATGATATATTAGTTACATAAAAAAGAAATAAATTGTTGGAAGTGTTGTGAATTTAATCCAAAGAAAATTTATTATGCTTTAAGAAAAGCTACTCAGAATTGACTAGAAGAGATGAAAGAGCTTAGCTGCTTACTAGTATTGGAGCTATTCCTCCGTTCGAAGTCATCAGAAAAAAAGACACCCAATTGTCTTTTATATTTAGTCTGGAGATCTATCATCTGACTATTACAACTATTTTTACAGGTCTAAAAAAATCTTAGATCAAAGAACGATAAGAATTTTAAGGAGTCAATACATGAGGAAGCACCGTACAATCGTTATACTGATACTACTTTTAGCACTTATTATTACAGGATACATTATGAACAATGCTTATTTGTTCAGCGCTGCGTTATTGTCATTTTATATATTTGGTTTTAATACGTGGTCATATGTGAATTTCAAAAAACAACTGTCTAAAAGGTCTCAAATTGGCTTATATCTCATCATTGGAGCCTCTATTTTTTTGGGTCTATTTTTTCTACACTGGTATAGCTTAAATGATACAAATATCAAAATATATGATGACATTAATTCATACTTAAAAGTATTGGAACGCTATGAATCCTATCGTATCAACGTTCAGGATTATCTCCATTTTGTAAGGGATACTTTGGCGAATGATTATACGCACATTGACACATTATTATTGGCACCCATTGCTTGGGTTGTCCCTTACAGCTACAGTGTCCATTGTACGGCCGTTTATATTCTATATTATATTCCGGCCGCAATGGCTTTATTAATGATAGCATTAAAAATATACAATGGAATACAGAAATCGAAACCGTTAAGCAGTCTGCAGGTGAGCATTAGTTTCTTATTAATTCTTTTAAGCGCTAATATGTTTTATCCACTGCTCAATGGCTTCGATGATGTATGGGGATTAATGTTTGTAGGCCTGTTAATTTGTCAAACCTTTGATATAGACTACACTAAGTATTCATTTAAACGAGTAGTGTCGTTGAGCATACTTAGCTTTTTAGTTATTTTAGTACGACGCTGGTACGCCTATTTTATTATAGGGTTCTATTTATCATTTTTCTTAGATTTGTTCATTATCCAATGGAAGCAGCGGAAATTCGACAGGAATCAGTGGGGTGTATTAATTGCTACAGAGGGGACGATAGCCGCTTTAAGTATTGTGGCCTTGTCATTCTTGAATTCGAACATCATTCCAAAATTTCTTTCGAACTACTCCGATCAGTATGAAGCCTATGCATCCAGCGAAATATCAACAAGACTCATGTATTTGGTGAACAATTTTGGCTATTTGCTTATTGGAATGGCTTTTTTAGGTGCTTACGTTGCACTAAAAAGACCCGCTACATTTTCTATTACAAATCGCTTAATAACTACGGTTTTTATTGCCATGGGAATTTTTGCGACAGTACAAGAAATGGATTTTCATCATCAATATCTGATCGTGTGGTTCTTAGTTGTTTTTGCTGCCTTTATATATATGTATACGATCAACAATTTATACTTGCATCATAAACGATTTACGCTGCTCGTAGCATCTATAATCTTATTTAACGCAGTATTTCCTATTTCTACAAAGACAAACAGTGTTCAAGCATACACCAATCCATTAACCACAGGATTGGATGCTAAACCTGAAGCTGTAACTTCTGAAACAAAGAGTTTATACCAACTTGATTCATATTTGAAAACAACAATGAATGATCAGAATGAGTTTGCTTATGCTGTTGGAGACATGAAACAGCTATCTTCTGAATCATTTAAACGATTGTATTTACCTGAAACTGTCGATAATTTTCCTAACATGCTAGAAACAGCAAATGCGGATAAACGAGATGGGTTTCCAAGTTATTTTTTTCAGGCGGAATATGTAGTGTTATCTGATCCATTGGCCTCTTGGTATCCTGAAAAGCAAATTGAAATGCTTGGATTAATTGAATTGATTAAAGAGACAACAATTGGAAAGGAATTTTATCAGCCGATCCAAAAAATAGAATCAAATAAATACACCTACACAGTTTACCATCGTATCAAAGAACCAACAAAGGAGCTTGTTGATTGCTTATATGGGGCATTTCAAGAAAAATATCCTGATGATAAATTCTTTCAACCAAATTATGCCTTAGCATTAAGTACTATTGCTAGTGAATCAAAATCATATGATTTATGGCAAAATTATTTTGATATACATGGAAGGGATCGCATTGCTGTCACTGTCCCAACAAAAGGATTTAAAACGTATTCTTTTATGGTCGAAACATATGAGGCGGATATGTCCGTCACAATCAACCTTGACGGAGAACAAACAGAACAACAAATAGTAACGATAGGAAAGCATGACTTCGAAATACCCGTCGATAATAGTCGAATTTTAACGGTTGAGATATCAAATCCAGACAATGTTGCCGTTCACTTTACGCCAACTGTTTTAGAATGAGAGGGAAACTATGCAAAAGCGAATCAAACTATTGATGATAGTAGCGATTGTGTCTCAAGTGATTTATTTGAGTTATCGTCTATTTTTCACCTTAGCAGTTCAGTATAATCTTATCTCTCTATTAATTAGCTTACTATTATTTGTTGCTGAATTAACCTCCAATATGCAAGGAGTTTCAGATTTTTTTGGCCAGCTGTTTTATAAAGATCCAATGAATATAGAAGAATTGCCCGCTGAATTTTTTCCAGAGGTAGATGCATTTATTATCACTCATGATGAAGATATTGAATTATTACAAAAGACAATCAATGGTTGTAAAACAATGGACTATCCAGATCAATCAAAAGTGCATATCTATTTGTGTGATGATGGTTTACGTCCAGCTGTAAAAAATATTTGTGAAAAATGGGATATTGGGTATATTGGTCTCGATCCACAAAAAAACAAACATAAAAAAGCAGGAAACATAAATCATGCACTGCAACAGACTTCGTCACCATTAGTTGCATTTTTAGATTGTGATATGATTCCTAAATCCAATTATTTAAAAGGTATCGTGCCACATTTCTATCAGTTAGGTGAAACGGATTATGATACTTATGAAGAATATCAGCAGGGATTAATTGATCAAGACTATAATTATTCCTTGGCATATGTTCAATCCGCGCAAGATTTCTATACCTTTGATTTATTCCAATACAATCTCTATGCTCAAGAAGAGCTGCCAAAAGAACAAACATATTTCTTCCAAACAGTAAATCCCTCTCGCAATGAAAGTAATGCGCCTATTTTCTGTGGTTCGAATGCGATTGTCTCTCGAAAGGCGTTAGAAAATGTGGATGGAATGGCTACTGACAGCATTACGGAAGACTTATCAACGAGTTTGGTCTTATTAAAGGCTGGATACAAAACCAAAGCAATACCTGAGAGTTATGCATATGGGATGAATCCTACAGCAATTGAGGGCTTAAAAATACAACGGGAACGGTGGGCACGCGGATTTATCAAGAGCATTAGAAGTCATAACTTTTTTACCTCCAGTGTTGCTCTTCGAACTAAACTAGCCTATCTACACTCATATAATTACTGGTTTTTCCCTATAAGACGTTTGGTCTTCATGTTCATTCCAGCATTTACGGTTATCTTTCAGCTTAAAATCGTTATAGCCAATCCATTAGTGTTTCTAATTATATGGGGGACATCTTATATGATTTATAATTTGGCCTTGAAGCAGAGTTCTAGTAAAAAAGTCTCTGCAACCTATGCTAATATTACCGACCATATATTGACACCATTGATCATAAAAGGGTTATTGGAAGAATTGATAGGTATTTCTCAAACAGATTTTCTTATCACACCTAAAACCTATGAAAAGCAATTCTCAAAGTATTACGGGATCGTATTATTCTACTTGATCAACTTAGGCTTGAATGTTTTTGCAATATGGTTATTGTTCAGTAAGTACTGGACTGTCATGAACATTTTTTCAATAGGAATACTTGCCTATTGGTCACTTAAGAACATCATTTACGATATTTTTGCGATGAGTTTTATGCGACAACGAGACAATATCTCAAAAGAATTCACGATGTGGAAGCTGTCATTAAACCTTAAGATTGGAAATAGTTCAATCCAAACCATTAAAGTAAACGAACAATTTATTTACTTAGACAAGCTGCCAAATGAAATCAAACCAGATGAGATATTTACTTTTGAAGTTGGAACAGATAAATACCCTAATGTTCAGTTGCTTGGACGAACCAATTTAAAAAAGAAAAATGGTGTTTATGAATTAACTATCTTAAATAAATCGGATGAAGACTATTATCGGTATTTAAATATTTTACATGACCAGGATACCACCTACATCAACAGTGAAAAAAACGCTCGTTTTTGGGTACGTGTTTTCCTTTTAAATTTGATGAACTTACTCACACCAAGAAAGGAAGATAAAAGCAGTGAAGACTCTTTATCTGATAATTCCGTGTTACAACGAAGAAGCGATGATACCAATTCTTCTGCACCAATTAATTGATTATCTAAATAAGTTAATTTCGCAACAGTTAATCACACAAGATAGTCGAATTGTTTTAGTAGATGATGGAAGTACTGATCGCACTTGGAAATTGATTGATGAATCTATAGATAGGTTGCCGGTTATCGGATTGAAATTTAGTCGTAATTTTGGGCATCAATATGCTTTGTTAGCAGGTTTGATGGAGACAAGAGGTCAAGCAGATATTTATGTATCGATAGACGCGGATCTGCAAGACGATATTCACGCAATCGAAGAAATGATTATCGAATTTAACAAGGGCTACGAGATAGTTGCCGGTGTGCGAAGAGAACGAAAAAATGATACTTGGTTTAAGCGAAATACTGCATTGTTCTTTTACAAATTTTCAAGTTTTTTAGGAATTGATATGATACCTAACCATGCTGATTTCCGACTATTGAGTCAACGAGCGGTGGATACACTGGCTGATTATACAGAAACAAATCTTTTTTTAAGAGGAACGATTCCATTGATGGGCTATCCAACTTCTAAGGTGTATTATGACAGGAAAGTTCGGTTAAAAGGTTCCACAAAATATAGTCTTAAAAAGATGGTAGCGTTAGCGTTCAACGGCATTACCAGCTTATCGATCGCTCCGATGAAATGGATACGTAATTTAGGTTTTCTTTGTACAGCATTCGGAATCTTATACATGGTCTACGTTTTAATTTTGAAATTGCTAGGGAATACAGTTCAAGGATGGGCATCGCTTATGATAACGCAATGGATATTGTCAGGTTTTATCATGACTGCGGTGGGTTTACATGGTGAATATACAGGAAAAATTTATTTGGAAACCAAAAAAAGGCCACGATATATCATTGAAGAAAGACGAGAATGAGCGATTGATAAACTTGATTGTTGCTTAGATTTGCTGTCAGCGAAGTGAGGGGTTACTTTATCAATGGCCCTGCAACTAGGATAAACAGATATTAAAGCTACTCCTGCATAAGTTGCGTGTACTTTAAAAACTTGATTTGCGTTCTATCTTTTTCTCGCGTGTCAAAAATTTCTAGAAAGAACAGCAGCGAATGGACGACTTAAAATAGAAAAATCCTGTAGGCTATAATTTATAAACTACAGCTAATAAACCAACCATAAAAAATCTAGTTTTTATGGTTGGTTTATTTTTTTACAATTGATTTAATGCATCTGTTGTCGTATCGCTCTCAATATGTGTATACAATGTTGTAGTCGTAGTTGAACTGTGCCCTAACTGCTGGGCAGTAAGTACCAGGTTATTGGTTTGCTGATAGAGTCTGGTAGCCAAAGTATGACGCAATTTATGAGGAGTTACGCGGATTTTGAATTGTGCTGAGTATTTTTCGACCATTTTCTCTATTGCCGATCCTGTAATTCGCTTGGCTTTTCCTTTACTAATTGAGAGGAAGAAAGCTAGCTCGTATTTGTCTGGATGATACCGTTCTTCGCGAATAGCAAGATAGGAAGCTAAATATTCCATAGCAAAGGCTGCAATTCGTACTGAATCAGTTTTATTTCCCTTACGAACAACCGTCACACGATTTTGTTCAAAGTTGATATCGTCAAGATCTATATTCACTACCTCTGATAAACGAAGACCAGAAGCAAGCATCAAAGCGTTGATGGATAAGTCCCGTTCGCAATCCCGACGATAAAATTTCATTGCTTGCGGGGAAAGATTTTTAGGATAAATATCGCGAATGTACTCCAGATAATTTTCCGTTTCATCACCTAAGAAGAGCTTATCTTCAATCATATCTGCTCGTGATTGCAGTGTTCGACGATCGGATACATTAGCAATTTCTCGCATAATATCATGAGTCAAATAGGGCTTGTTTTGACTATTGTTGGAACTCTCAGCTAAATATTTGAATAGTACCTTTAATGCGGTGATATTCCGTTGAATAGTTACTTTTGATAGGGTATCGCTAGATTGCTTTTTTGAGCCGTCTTGGTTTATTTGACGAGTATTTTGTTTTTTACGTCTTAGTAGATAGGACTTGTATTGAGTAGCCGTTCGCAGCTGCAGATTGTCTAAAGAAGCAGGAGAGATGGCGCTCATTTCAATTTCTGGTACATGTTTTTGTTGGATCAACCACTGAAAGAACTGCTGATAATTTTTTAAGTATTCAAGAATTGTATTGGGCGAGTATTCATCCGCGCTTTTTATTTCGACAAATTCCTGAATGAACGAGGGCATGCGATCAAGAAGTTGATCAATTTTTTCATTGGCTTTTTCTTTGGACATAAAATCACCTTCCTGTATAGACCAAATTTGTAATAATGAGAAGAAGAGTTCTTACTATAATAATAGTCGGTATATACCGATTTGTCAAATGTTTTTATTTTATTTTTTTCAAATGCCTTAATGGAGATAATAGGAGGGGGTAATAAGTGTTGAGGGCGTTATTTTATTTTTCTGAAAAAACACATCTTTTCAGAATGATGGGGGATTTGTTTACATAATATATTTATGAATCACTATTTGAAATCGTCAGAAAGTCTAAACCCGAAAAATGCTTTAAAATAGCTAAAAAATGATTTCAACAATGCTTTATCTCAAACTTTTTCTTCGGTTAGCTTTCAGCTTAGCAACGACCCAAGTAAATTGATTGTTGCTAATAATGAGGAAGTTTTTACAAAAAATGCGTCAATCAAAAAAATTTGAGGCAGAAAATTAGTGAAGCAAAGTGGCAACTAAACCTTTTAGAAAAATGACTGTTTTGACCAAATTAGACCTATATATGACTATAATTATCTATTCGATAAAATCTATTATATCCATCTTTCCGAAAAACGTACATTTTTTAGAAAGATGAAAAGGAATCTTTAAACAAAAGCTAGTCATTCAGGCCTTCTTATCTTGTTTGATGATCTAAAAAAATCGTTGATTAGGTATCCACTAATTCTTTTTAGAAGATTTACCGATTGTACCTGCAATTTACTGAGAGATAGGATTCTTTCGTTAAATTATTCAATTTACGGGAACGTATATTCTCAGTGAGAATAAAAAAGAATCAGCACGCAGATTTATGCTGATTCTACTACAGTATTATTAGTTTCCAAATCAAACAATGATTGTGTTGCATCATAAATAGTTCGGGCAATCTTTGCTTTATTCATTGTATACAAATGAATGCCCGATACACCTTGTGTTACCAGATCAACAATTTGATCAATTGCATAAGCCATTCCCGCATCTCGCAAAGCCACAGGATTGTCAGCATATTTATCTAAAATTGCTAGAAATTTTTTAGGCAGTTGAACATCTGCTGTTCGAAGGATTCGTTCGGCTTGCCGTTTATTGATAATCGGCATAATACCCGCTAATATAGGTACTTCAATTCCTGCTAACCAGCAATTTTCCTGAAATTGATAAAAATTCTGATTGTCGAAAAACATTTGAGTAATCAGTTGATCTGCGCCTGCCTCGACTTTTAGCTTCAAATGATGGATGTCCTCTACTGTGTTGAGTGATTCTGGATGACCTTGCGGATAACAAGCAGCCGAAATTGAAAAGCTTGGATCCCACTTCTTAATGTAGTCTATCAAATCGCTGGCATAAGGAAAATCAGTGCTTCGTGGAATATTAGGATAAAGATCGCCGCGTAAAGCCAGGATATGTTGAAGATTTTTTTGCTGCAGGGAGGTCAAAATTGTATCAACCTCCCCTTTATTCAGATAGGCAGCTGTTAAATGAACAATGCTATTTACTTGATGCTGTTGTTGAATATGCTCAGCAATTTTTACTGTACTATCTTCCAGTGAAGCTTGCCGATTGCTGCAGGTAACACTAATAAAATTGGGTGCTAAACCTTCCATCTGCTCCAAAGAAGCAAACAAGCTGTCATCGGTAGCTTTCGAAGTTGAAGGAAATACTTCAAAGGATAAACTAGTTTTCGATGGTTTCATTGACCAACCTCTCCCTTATTTCTTTGGCGGCACGCGTTAAATTAGCCAAGCTTTCAAATGTTTCTTTTTCGCCCCTTGTTTTCAATCCGCAATCAGGATTGATCCATAATTTTTCAGTCGGGATTTTTTCTAATAAAGTTTCTATAGTTGTTTCTAATTCCTTCACAGCTGGAATCCTTGGTGAATGAATATCATAAACCCCTGGTCCTACAGCTGTTTGGAAATTCTGAGCTTTTAAATCATCTAATAAGGCTAAATTGGAACGAGAAGCTTCAAATGAAATTACGTCGGCATCCATTTGGTCAATTGCCGGCAATATATCAGCAAACTCGCTGTAGCACATATGGGTATGAATTTGGGTTTGAGGAGCTACTTTGCTATGAACTAACCGAAAAGCTGGAATAGCCCAATCTAAATATTCTCCGTACCAGTCGCTTTTTCGTAATGGCAGCTTTTCCCTCAAGGCAGCTTCATCAATTTGGATAATCTTGATACCGTTAGCTTCCAAATCTAAAACTTCTTCTTGAATAGCTAAAGCAATTTGTAATGTTGACTCTTTAATTGAAATATCCTCTCTCGGAAATGACCAATTTAAAATAGTTACTGGTCCTGTTAACATACCCTTCACTGGCTTATCAGTTAAGCTTTGTGCATAAGTGGACCACTTCACAGTAATTGATTGTTTACGAGAAACATCACTCCAAATAATTGGCGGCTTTACACACCGTGTCCCATAAGACTGTACCCAGGCCTTTTTAGAAAACAAGAAGCCATCCAGATTTTCACCAAAGTACTCTACCATATCATTTCTTTCAAATTCACCGTGGACGAATACGTCCAAATCAATTTCTTCTTGAAAAGCTACGCAATCAGCAATTTTTTCTTTCAAAAAAGCTGTATAATCCTCGTTATTGATTTGCTGCTTTTTAAATCGTGCTCGTGTCGACTTAACCTCCCGGGTTTGGGGAAATGACCCAATAGTGGTGGTTGGTAATAGTGGTAAATCTAAGGTCTGTTTTTGAAGCCTGTTTCTCGTTCTGAATTCAGGCTGTCGTTGAAAATCTTTTTCGGTTAAGGCAGCTAGCTGCTTACTAAGTGCTTCTTTTTCAACAATTCTGTTCTCTCGGAATAATTTTTGGTTAAAGCCCCAACCTTCTGTTTCTTGATCCAAATTTTCAGCTACTTCCTTCAACTCAGTCAATTTTTCCTTAGCAAAAGAAAAGTGCTTAGTAATTTCGGCTGGAAATGACTCTTGTTCGACGGAATAAGGAACATGAAGTAAGGAACAAGAGGTTGAGAGAACGAATTGCTTCGGTGGTAGTTTATCCAACAAAATCAACGACTTTTGGTAGTCATTGCGCCAAATATTCTTTCCATTAATCACTCCAGCAAACAATAATTTATCTTCAGGAAAATCAGAAGCAGTCACTAGCTCTAGGCTGTGTTTGCCCTCTACAAAATCTAAACCAATACCATCAATGTTCAGTTCTAAGAGATCTTCGTAAATGTCTCGAACATCACCAAAATAAGTTTGCAGCAAAAGCTTGATGTTTCGTGGTGAATTGGTCAAATTTTGATAAATTTTCAGAAATAAAGAACGATCCTCTTCTGATAAATCTTTCACTAGATAGGGTTCATCCACCTGCAGCCACTGCGTTCCCTGCTGACTCAGACGATGGATAATTTCCTGATATGCAGCAACTAATTGAGGTAAGTGTTCCTGATAAGTTGTACCCTTGAAAGCAGCCAACTTAATTAAAGTGAAAGGGCCTAAAATGACTGGTTTTGTTTCAATTCCATTTGTTTTTGCTTCCAAATATTCATCAAATATCTTTGTGCCGACTACCTTCACCTGGGTATCTGTTTCAAATTCAGGGACTAAATAATGATAGTTGGTATTAAACCATTTCTTCATGGGCAAGGCAGTTACATCCCCCGCATCTCCTTGGTATCCCCTTGCTAATGCAAAATAAGTATCTAAGGTGGATAGTTTTAAGTCAGCATAACGTTTCGGAATAATATTTAATAAGACAGCTGTATCCAGAGTTGTATCATAGAAAGAAAAATCATTGCTGGGAATCAAATCAATTCCAGCATTCCTCATCAGTTGCCAATGAGCTTTTCTTAAACGTCTTCCCTCTTGTATCAGTTCTTCGGCAGTACTTTCTTGGTGTAAATAGCTTTCCGTAATTCTTTTTAATTCTCGATCTGCTCCAATTCTAGGAAATCCTACAACCGTAGTCTTCATTGAATCGCCTCCTCAGTAGTTATGAGAAGAACTGTAACACGGCTAAGTTTTACTGACTAACTGTAAATTTTTATAACCTGTTACAAAATTATTCTATAACTAAAAATGAGAAAAAAATGAGGAAGATGATTGACATATGAGAAAAAGTTGCTTATAGTATAAAACAATAAACAACGCGTCGAAAAGAAGAGTACAAATAGAAAACCATTTTGAAAGAGAGCTTCGGTTGGTGAAAAGAAGTAATGGGGATCGTTTGGAAGATGGTCTTTGAGCATTCAGCAGTGAGTGAAACCACAAGCAGCTGACGGAGGTGCCCGTTATCGCAACGCAGTATCAGTGAACAACTCGTACTGGCTAAGGTCCCATCTGCAAAGATGCGACAAATGAAGGTGGTAACGCGAATTCTTTCGCCCTTTTTCTTGTAATGAGAAAAAGGGCGTTTTTTGTGTTTATTTATGAAAGGAGACTGCGTATATGCGAATTCAACAACTGGAGTATCTGGAAAAAATTGTCGAAATTGGTTCTATCAATGAAGCAGCAAAATGTTTGTTCTTGTCACAGCCGACACTATCTAATGCTATCAAGGAGTTGGAAAACGAAATGGGTATTTGTCTGCTGCACCGGAGCAAGTTGGGAGTGTCCTTAACTGAAGAAGGTCGGGAGTTTCTGACCTATGCTAAACAAGTTACCGATCAGGTAGACTTACTGCAGAAGCGTTACAAACATTTCGATAGACGAGAGTCTCGCTTATCGATCTCTTCCCAGCACTACGCGTTCTCAGTACACGCATTTGTAGAATTTATTCAAGCTTATGAAGACGATTGTTATCAATTTACTTTAAGAGAAACCGAGACTCAAAATATTCTGGAAGATGTAGCCAGCTTCCGCAGTGAAATTGGTATTCTGTTTTTGAATGATTTTAATCGTAAGGTTCTGGAGAAATTATTTGAAGAGAAGAATCTCGTGTTCTCTTCCCTATTTGTTTCTGAACCGCATATTTTTATCAGCAAAGACAATCCTTTAGCGGATAAAAATTCTGTTTCATTGGAAGAACTAGAGAATTTACCTTATTTGTCCTTTGAACAAGGCAACAGCAACTCGTTCTACTTTTCCGAGGAAATTCTCAGCACTAGATCCTACAAAAAGCATATTAAAGTCAGCGATCGAGCGACAATTTTTAATCTGATGGTCGGTTTGAACGGATACACCTTCAGTACTGGAATTATCAGTCGTGAATTGAACGATGACAGTATCGTGGCAATACCACTAACTATTCCTGATCGGATGGAAATTGGCTGGATTAAAAGCAAGCGGAGTCATTTGTCTGTACTAGGTCAGCATTATCTAAATACATTGAAGAAACATATTCGCGATTATGGCTTTGCGACTATTGAGGAGGAAACCCATGTCTAACAAAAATAATTGGCAAACTGCAACACAACTAGCTCAAATCGGTAATCATGCCAATGATCAAACAGGAGCAGTCAATACCCCGATTTATCTTTCGACTACCTATGCACATCCCAAATTGGGACAAAGTACTGGTTTCGATTACACTCGTACAGCTAATCCAACTCGTCAAGTGCTTGAAAATGCTTTAGCTGAATTAGAAAACGGAACGCATGGCTTTGCAACTAGTTCAGGAATGAGTGCAATCCAATTAGTTTTCGAGTTATTTCCCGTTGGCAGCTGTTTCTTGGTTTCCCGAGATCTTTACGGAGGCAGTTATCGTTACTTTAATGCACTTGCAAACAAAGGCAGCTATCAATTTGAGTATTTTGATACGATTGATGATTACAAAGCTAAAATTCGTTCAGAATTTGCTGGAGTATTTATCGAGACACCAACTAACCCTTTAATGAATGAAGTAGACATTTCTTATGTTGTAAAACTTGCTAAGGATCAGAACTGTTTGGTAATTGTTGATAATACCTTTTTGACCCCTATTATTCAAAAACCACTAAATTTAGGTGCTGATATTGTAATTCATTCAGCAACTAAGTTTTTAGGTGGACATAATGATTTACTGGCTGGAGCAGTAGTCACAAATTCAGCTGAAATCGGAGAAAGGTTGGCGTACATTTTGAATACGACTGGTGCGGTTTTGGCACCATTTGATTGTTGGCTATTAATTCGAGGATTAAAAACATTAAAACTGCGTGTCAATCAACAAGAGAAAAATGCACAAGTAATCTCAGGTTTCTTACAAGAACACACAGCAATCCAGCAAATATTTTATCCTGGGAAAGGCAGCATGATTAGCTTCAAATTAAAAACCGCGGAGCAGATTTCTGCTTTTCTGTCGGCTTTGAAATTGTTTACCTTTGCTGAAAGTC
The DNA here is from genome assembly GCF_017377655.1 of Candidatus Enterococcus ferrettii. Classification (GTDB taxonomy): domain Bacteria; phylum Bacillota; class Bacilli; order Lactobacillales; family Enterococcaceae; genus Enterococcus_A; species Enterococcus_A ferrettii. Next base: position 63,139 of record NZ_JAFREL010000042.1, on the reverse strand, counting down.
TTGGCAGCGTGGAGAGTTTGGTAACTTATCCAACAACTCAAACCCATGCGGAAATCCCACAGGAATTACGAGAGTCATACGGATTAACCGATAATTTATTACGGTTGTCGATTGGGATTGAGGACTCTGATGATTTAATTGAAGATTTGAAGCAAGCTTTGGAACGAATTAAATAAATAAACCGCCCGTAGCGAATACTCATTATTCACTACGGGCGGTTAAAAATATAATTGCTAGATTATTTGGTACTGTATTTTTTCAATAAATAAATGTTTGCAAAACCTGCCGCAATGCCGGCCGCAACCATGATAGGCCCCACCACACTGTCAGCAAAAGCATCAACATTGAAACCAGTTAAAACGGCGGCCATAGAAGTGACAACAGAAATTTTTGCTTGTTTACAACGTACTCGATTAGAAGCTTGAATTAATTTGTCCTCTGTATGGCTGTATTCCAAATGGCCTTCCATATTTTCCACTTCTCTTCCCTCCTTATCATTTCCCTTAAACCAAGGTTTTCTATCTATAAGAAGTGTAGCATGTTCCTCTAGCTCCTCACCTCAGTCTAAAGCCGCAAATTTCTATGAGACTATTTGCCAAGCTAGAATTTGATGAGTAAGAGAACTGCCTACCGACAATAATGATTTTACCATAAGTTTTCAGTCTATGAAAAGTGTATTTCTGAAAGAAATCTTTTCATTTTCAAAAAAACAGAGGACCCGTCATTAGTCAGAAAATACTGCAGCTGATTTCAAAGAAATGTTAGAATCGTCAGCCTTGTTTACATAATAAAATTACGAACGACAATCAGCCCATTTAGCAAAAAAACTTCCTACTGAATGGACTGTGGCTGATATTGTTATTCAATTTTAAAGGCTAACACATAAGATCTTTCAAGCCTTCATAAATTGCCAAGTATTTTTGATAGCCTGCTCGATAAACATCGGCTAATTCAGGATTTGGATAATGTGTTCGACCATAGGTTACGGTTTTAGCCACGGCTTCCTCAAAATCAGTGTAAACACCTGTCCCTACTCCTGCCAACAGGGCCGCACCTAAAGTCGTTGTAGTATCTGTATTAACCACACGAATTTCTTTGCCTGTTACATCACTTTTGATTTGCGTCCATACTTCACTGTTGGCAGCTCCCCCCATTGCTCGAAGCAATGAAACCTCTGCACCAGCCTGTTGAGCAGTTTCCAGATTATGTTTAAGGGAATAAGCTACGCCTTCCATTCCTGATCGGATCAAATGACCTTTTGTTTTACTAAAATCAAGTCCATAATAAACGCCCTTGGCTTTAGGATTCCAAATCGGGGAACGTTCTCCCGCCATATAGGGCAGGAAGATCAATCCATCTGAACCAGGAGAGACTTTTTCAGCTAAAGAGCTTAATTCAATAAAACTGTTGGTATTATTTTTGGCTGCTGTTAGTTTTTCTGCATCGCCTAACTGTTTTTCCAGCCAGTTCAGCACACCGCCTCCACCAACCGTACCACCTTGAAGCAGCCACTTGTTCGGTACTACATGATTACTAAGGATCAATCGTTTGTCCGCCTGGTAGGTGTCTAAGCAAATGCCCATCCCTCCAGCTTGGCCACCTTGCTCTTGCGTTTCACCAGCTTGAATTGCGCCAGTACCTAGAGCGCCGCAAGCAGAATCTAATCCGCCAGCCACAACTGGTATGCCCGCAGTTAGTCCAGTTTGAAGAGCAGCTTCATCTGTTACTTTGCCCACAACCTCATGGCAGACGAAAATATCTGGCAATATTTCCAACGGAATGCCTAAATCCTGACAGATTGTTTGGTCATAAGTACCTTTTCGCATATCAAAGGATTGATATCCGTAGCCTTGGGAAACATCCTGAGAAAAACAGCCGGTCAGTTGATAAACAATGTAGCTGTTGGACTGCAAAATTTTATCGATTTTTTGATACATCTCTGGTTGATGCTTTTTGTACCATAAAATTTTTGGCAATGTGTACGCCGGCTGAAGCGGATTTCCGCAAAGCTGAAACAACCGTTCTTCGCCAATTTGTTCCTCCAGCTCCTGACAAATATCCACCGCTCTAGTATCCATCCAGATCGGCGTATTGGCTAAAACCTGTCCGTCAGCTGACATAGGAATCGCTGACCAGCTTTGTCCAGCTACCCCAATTCCAGCAATCTCACTCGAATCGATTTTTAACTGTTCAATTAGTTTCTTGGTTGCTTCACAAGCCGCCTGCCACCAGTCACCTGGATTTTGTTCGACCCAGCCCTCCTGAGGATAAAAAACGGGGTAACTTTCACTTGCTTGGGCAATGGCTTCTCCAGCAAGATCAAACAAGGCTACTTTACAGGAAGACGTGCCGATATCAATGCCTAATAAATACATACGATCTCCATCCTTCTTTTAATATGCTGCACTCTTTATAAGCTTAGCATGTTCCTTTACTAAGGGAAACAGCAAGTCTATCTATAATGACAGACTTGCTGTTAAAATTTTTATATATCAGCTGGCAGTTTTTCCAGCATTTCCCGATTTTCCTCTGGCAGTAGATCTTCTTTTTCTATCGTTTCAGCCTTGCGCTTTGTTAAAATAGCCATAAACTCGTCATAAAACTCGCCGCTTAACCTGAAGAATTTCTTATAGATCAAATAGCTGATTAAGGTAAAGCCAATCGGTAAAACAATCATTACGATTCGAATCCCCATTAAAGTAGCTGGACTCTGTACAGCATTAGGTACATAACCGGTTAAATCTAAGGCAAATCCAGTTAAAAGGGCCCCAATTGCGGAAGAAAACTTAATCATCAAGGTTTGAATCGAGAAGGTCACAGATTCGTTACGGGTACCAAATTTGTATTCCCCGTAGTCCACAACATCGGCTAAGATAACCGTTGCTGTTCCCAATTGTAAACCAGAACCTAATTTAACTAAAATTCCAGCTGCAGCGGTTAAGAACACATTTTCTGGTGCAACATAACCGGTGATTAGTAATAAAACAAATCCAACGACCGGTGATAGACAAGCCAACAGATAAACCTTTGCCCGTGAAATCTTGCCAACCAGCTCAGGAAATAGGAACAAGCCGCCGATTTCGGCAAAACCAGCAAACATAGTAAAGACGGAGAACATCATTTTGCTGCCAGTCACGTAGATGAAGTAATACGTAGACACCCCATTAACAAATTGGATCGCCAAATTGAAGGTTAAAATAATACCAATGGCAACTACCAACTGGTCATTTTTCAAAATGATCTTCATTAATTGCTTAACAGATACTTTTTCAGCAGTTTTACTAACCGCTTTATCAGCGGATTTCACATTTAGCACTGTAATGCCAATTGTTACAATAAAGACAATGGCAATTACCCAAGCAAAACGGGTAAATCCGCTTTGCATATCCCCAGAGCCCAGGAAGTCAATAATCTGCAAGCCGAAACCAGCGACAATTAATGAGCCGCCAATCGAAGCAAAAATACGAGGGATGACGGATAACTTTTCACGTTCCCGTTTGTCACTAGTCAAGTTGGGAAGCATCGACCAATAAGGAATATCCATTACTGTATAAGTCATTCCCCATAAAATGTACATCACCGCAGCGAAGACATAAAGAGCCGTTCCTGATAAGCCCCAGTTGGTAAACAAACAAACGAATACAATAGCATTTAGCAACGTACCGATGACCAGCCAAGGCCGGAATTTCCCAAACTTGGTCCGAGTATTATCAACGATGACTCCCATAGCCAAATCATTGATCGCATCCCAGAACTTAGCCAGGAAAAACAAACTTCCAACAAATGAAGCGGATATTTTTAATACGTCGGTAAAATACAGCATCGCGAAAACGAAAATCAGAGCAACAATCATATCTTTTCCTAATGCACCTAAACCGTAGGAATACTTCTCTTTTGCGGATACTTTCATGGTATTTTCTCCTTTTCTCTTGCTTAAGCTTTTTCGATGATCCAAAGTCTTGAATCATAGTCATGGGTCGGCGGCAGTGGTGTTTGATCAATTAAGAATCCGCTAGAAGCATCGGAAGAAACTAATCCTGCGTGCATTAACTCAGCCCCACTATGAAGGTTTCCATCAATTACATAATCCCAGTCATCCTTTAGTCCCAGAAGCTTCATACGATGGAATGAGCGATTGACTTCGTTTAACATTTTGTAGTATCCGGCAATTGCAATCGTCTGATCCTCGCTGACTACCATCCAGCTAGTTTCGGTCCTGTTTTTCTCGAAAGGTGACTGAATCCGGTAAAAGGTCCCATTATGGAAAACTGACTGGTACTTTTTGAAAAAGGCCACTTGCCCTTTAACTTCAGCGATCTCGGCTTCACTTAACTTGCTTAAATCCAGTTCATATCCAAAAGTGCCAAAGTAAGCAACATTTGCCCGGGTATTTAAAGGTACTAAACGATTGGTCTGATGATTAGGAATCACTGATACGTGAGACCCCATCGAGGACAATGGATATAAAAAACTGGTTCCATATTGGATCTTCAGCCGTTCCACAGCATCCGTGTCATCACTGGTCCAAGCCTGAGGCGCATAATACAGCATTCCCGCATCAAAGCGTCCCCCGCCAGAGGAACAAGATTCAAACAAAATATTAGGATATTTCGTTGCTAACCGTTCATACAAATCGTAAACACCTAATACATAGCGATGAAAAGCTTCTCCTTGGCGATCAGCAGGAAGATTGACAGCATAAACCTCAGACAACACCCGATTCATATCCCATTTAATGTACTCCAGCTTGGACTCATCAATTACCAAACACATTTGCTGAAAGATATTGTCAACGACATCAGGATTTGCATAGTTCAACACGTATTGATGCCGACCGTGACTAGCCTTACGATTCGGAGTATGAAGCATCCAGTCAGGATGATTGCGATAAAGATCGCTATCTAAATTAACCATCTCCGGCTCAAACCACAGGCCGAATTTCAAACCTAAGGCGCGAATTTTATCAGCCAAAGCCCCAATCCCATCAGGTAGCCGATCGTGATTGACATACCAATCACCCAACCCAGCCTTTTCATGAGTCCGCCGGCCAAACCAGCCATCATCTAAGACAAAAAACTCAACGCCCACCTGCTTGGCTTTTTCAGCAATTGTCAGTAATTTTTCCTCAGTGAAGTCAAAATAAGTCGCTTCCCAATTATTAATTAAAACGGGACGTTCCTGATCCCGCCACTTCCCGCGAACTAAGCGCTTTCTAAAGAGACTGTGGAAGGTCTGACTCATGCCGTTCAATCCTTGATCAGAATAAACCAGCACCGCTTCAGGAGAAACAAAGCTTTCCTCGGGAGCCAGCTTCCATTCAAAATTGAAAGGGTTAATGCCTAATTGCAGTCTCGTCACATCAAAGGTATCCACTTCTGCCTGCACCAGGAAATTTCCTGAATAAACCAGTGTCGCCCCAATTACTTCTCCGGAAAATTCAGTGGTCTCCGGTCGTGCCAAGGCTACAAAAGGATTTTGCTGTGGACTCGATATCCCACGGGTAGATTCAATCGATTGAATTCCCTGCTGCAAGGTACGCTTTTTTACGTGACGTTCTCGCCCCCAGGCTCCTGAAAGCTGAAGCCATTCATAATCACTGTCGGGCAAATCCAAATTCAAACTCATGAGATGGGTTAAGAAAAGATCTTCTGTCCCGTGATTTAGAACGTTTACATTTCTAGTAATCACTGACAGCTCTGAGAAAATAGTATAAACAACTTCAACAACTGCGCCTGTGAGTTCATCTTTTAACTGTACCTTTAAAGTTGTTGCTTCCAACGAATCTTCAGTATGGGTTGCAGGTAAACCTGGCAACGGCTCTTTACCAGCTCTTATTTCATAAGAATTATAAACCAGCTCGCTGGTGGCTGAGCCATTGGACTGACGTAAGCGAATCGCTGGGTGACGATAATCGGACGTTCCGTATTCAGGCAGCTCCTGTTTTAAACTATCCAATGAATACAATAAATCATCCTTCGTTCGGCAAGGGGCTTGCTGCCGATAGTGTTGTTCAATCAAATGAGTATAATCTTTTTCTTGAGGTACTTTTTTACCATAGTATAATTGCAGTAGCTTACCATCCTCAGCTATACAAAACACATAACTGATTTGTTTGTTAGACAAATGGAACTGTTTGCAATTCGCTAGATATTCAATTGATGCTTTTGCTTGCTTTGTCATATTGGTGACACCTCCGTTTAACTTAGCCCCATTATAAAAAGCGCTTACCTAAAAAGTAAGCGCTCTTTGATACGGAAAGTTGTCAATTTCTGACTTTATGAAATTTCATGGTTTGAGCCGATTCGTTCCTTACGATAAGCAAACGGCGACAATCCCATGCCTTTGCTGAAAGCCTTGGAGAAAGCTTGTGTCGTAGGGAACCCTATCATCTCAGCAATTTTAGAAATTGGTAGATTAGTCGTTGCAATAATATCTCGGCTAGTTGAAATCCGCATTTCGTTAATATAAGATTTTATGGAAATTCCAATGTCCTTTTTGAATAAACGGGATAAATAGCTGGCGTCAATCATCAGCTTTTCGGCTATTTCCTTAACCGTAATGTTTCGCCAGAAATGTTCCCCAATGATCTCTAACGCCTCTAAAACATAGCCGTTCATTTTGGTACTGTGACTGTCCTTCAAGGTATGGACCATTGATTTAGACAGCAGCTCCATAAAGCTGTAAGCAATTTTTTGCAAAATCAGTTCATTCAATTGGGTATCCTGTTCATAGGCCAAGCATTGCAAGATTAAGGCATGAAAGTCGGCTGAGTTTGTTACTTCAAAAGATAAATGAGCCGGAGTAATGCCTAAGTTAGCTAAATAGGATTCGATTAAATCGCCGCCTATTGCTAACCAAACGTACTCCCAGGGCTGTTCCTCACTGGCTTGATAAAAGGTCGACTCCCCAGGGTAAATGACAAAGCCCTGTCCTTTGGAGAGATGATATTTGGTTTTCTTAATAGAATAGTAGCCGCTGCCTTCTAAAATAATGTGAATCAGGAAAACATCCCTCACGGCTGGTCCAAAGCTGTGCCCAGGAAATGTTTTTGAATGTCCGCAAAAGGAAAAATAGAAATCCTTAAAATCCGATCGCTGCCGTTTGACTAAGAAAATGGCTTCTTCCATTGTGCTCTCCTTTATCCGCTGAGGTGAGATATCAGCTTTTGATAATTTTCTCGTCCTTTTTTACTTTTTGGCTAAAGGTCAAGGCCAATTAACTGGTTTTTCATTGGCTTTTTTCGTGTTTCTTCTATTATATAAGACAATTAATGGTTCTTTTGTTAAGTTCATTTTACTAAGGATGCTTTGTTGATACAACTATTTTTGAGGGATTAATCAGCTAGTTTGTGGCAGCCTGTTGATCACTTAATTTTTTAAATTGTTCATAGGCTTTCTGATAGTCACTCGCCTGGTCAGAGTTTGGTTGATAAACCACTTTCACACGATTAGCTGCCTGCCAGGTTGCGAAAATCGGAGAATCATTTTTACCAGCCACTGCACACAGCATCGCACCATAAGCCGGACCTTCATCAAAGCTCAGCACCTCTATTTTCGTTTGAAAAACATCCGCAAATAGCTGCAGCCAGAAAGGATTCTTGACTACTCCTCCAGTAATTCGAAAAACTTCAATAGCCGCTGTTGATTGAATCCCCATATTTTCATAAACATTGCGCAATGAAAAGGCGATGCCCTCCATGACCCCGCGGATAATATCACTGCGTGTATGGTGTGCACGTAAGCCCAGCAATGCCCCACTTAAGCTCGGATCAAAATATGGACTGCGCTCGCCAAATAGATAGGGCAGAAAAGTCACCCCTTGACTGCCGATGGGACTATCTGCTGCTGATTGGGTAAAGGCAGTAAAGGATTCTTCAGGTGCCAAAAGCTTTTTGAGCCAGTCGAGGGAATATCCTGCCGCAAGCGTTACTCCCATTTTATAATTTTGATCTGCCATCACTGAAGTGAAATAATGGTATTTTCCCAAATCCTGCTGGGGCTTTTCCGTTTCATAAGTCAAAACTACCCCAGAGGTTCCCACTGAAATAAGGCCTTGAGCTTGTGGGTCTGTCAAATTGCCAAAAGCGCCGCAAGCGTTATCCGCCCCACCCATTACTAGTTCGACTGATCCTTTAAAACCGAAACGCTGTTTTAAATCAGACTTCATTTCACCAATTATTTTAGTAGAAGGCTGAATCTTAGGACACTGTTCTAAAGAAATGTTCAATTGTTTTAATAGCTCTTCGTCCCAACACTGTTTTTCGACGTCTAACATAATGGTCCCCGCAGCATCGGAAGGTTCTGTAAAGACCAGCCCGGTTAAATAATAGACTAGATAATCCTTCGGCAGCATGAATTTCCATGTTTGGGTCCAGATTTCTGGCTGATGCTTTTGCACCCACATAATTTTAGGCAAAGTAAAGCCTTCTAAGGGAATATTTTTTTCAACTGATAATAGATGTTCCCCCAAGGTTTCTCGCAGCTGTTGTACTTCTGCTGAGGTACGGCCATCGTTCCATAAAATTGCTGGTCGTAAAACTTTACCCGTCTGGTCAATTAGAACCAGCGAATGCATTTGACCCGAGAATCCTAGAATTAAGGAAGCCTCAACAATTTCAGGGAATTGAGTAATCAAATCGGTCATTGCTCGATCAAAAGCTCGTTGCCAGTCGACAGGATTTTCCTCACTGTAGCCGGCTTTTGGAGAAGATATAGCAAAGGTGTTGCTGGTACTGCCTAATAACTCCCCGGTGTCATTTCCTAAAATAATTTTTAATGAGCTCGTGCCTAAATCGACACCTAAAAAGTATGTCATGGGTTTCCCCCTCCTATTCAATTTCATAAATTGTATACGCCTGATAATCTGTCACTAAATAATCGGCAGTCGTGTGAACATAATTGGGTTTATGCTGCATTTCGAAAGTAATGCCGCCATATTTCTCGACCAGCCCGCCATTTTCTAGTTTTACTTTGTCAGAAAGCTTGTTCAAGGTATAGATAATGCAAGCCTCCTGGTCAGAATAAATAGTTAACTTGTTTTGTCGTTGACGATCAGTTAAACGAATTTTAGGCTCCTTGTCATCATTATTGGTGAAACAATATGCCAAATCAATTCCGTCCGCACAAATTTTTGACAGAGGGGTTTCTAAGTTCAAAGCTTTTTGAACGGCCTTTTCTTCAGAAAAGTTAAACGGGGCATATTCTGAAGGCAGCATTGTCGAATATTTTTCTGTTGGTATAAACTGCTCATCAATCAGCTGAAGTGTTGCCGATGCTGTTTGCAGACGATGAAAGGCAACAGTCGACTCTTCTCCTAAATTGAAATAACTGTGATTGGTAAGATTGCAAACAGTTGGCTGTTCTGCACGACCTTGCATTCTAATTGTAAAACGATTGTTCTCTAGCTGATAAATCAGCTCCAGCTTCATTGGTTCATAAAGAGATTGAGTATCTTCAAAAGTTAGACGATAGGTAGTATCCGACAGCTTTTCAACCTCCCATTCCACTTGGTGCAGGCCCTCGCTCCCACCATGCAGGTGAACCTGTCCTTCGTTCGTATCCAATACTCTTTTAGCTCCTTGATAATTTTGATAAAAGGGTGGATACGTTCTTCCAGCATTCCGACCAATTGTCGCACCAAAGAAATAAGGGTTCTTTTTATAATCCTCCTGATTTTTATAGGCTAGGAGATAATTTTGTTGGGTCTTTTTGTTAATCATTTTGGTCAGGGTTCCACCATAGTTCAAAAATTCGATACGAACAAACTCATTTTCTAATTGGTAAGTTTTCATCAGTTGTTCCTTTCAAAAAGAGACTAGGAACATTAGAGCTCCTAGTCTGTCTATAATTATTTAGTCACCCGTTGGATATTGGGATTGGTAAAGATGTCACTGGCATCGTCACTGGGTGAAGAAAATTCAGAGATGATGGCTCCCTCATTACCAGCTTGGAACCAATGCTTGATATCAGGCTCGATTGTATATTGCTCCCCAGCTTTTAACTCCACTTCGTGCATCACAGTGTAATAAACTTCCTGACCTGTTGGGATTTTACTATGAATAGTATCAGTTGCTTCCCCTTCTACATATAAATACACGTTACCTTTGCGGCAGCGAAAGGTTTCTCGTTTGCCTGTTTCACCATTGCGGGGAGGATGGCGATGCTCCGGACAAGTTTGGCCTGGTAGCAGCACCATCTCCTTAGCACAATACCGATCATTGTTTTCATAGACAATTAAGTTCAAACCCTCTGAATCCAAGCGCTTTAACCCAAAGTCAGCATAGTCAATTGAGGCCAATTCTTTTTCCGTAAAAACAATCCCCGAGTCTAAAAAACGTTGCTTTACTTCTTCTTGATACGTCATATCTCGCTCCTCTTTTCCTTAAGAAATGGTCAAATCATCCCAAGAAACTTCCTCTTCTTCTTTTTCCTCCATAATGACTTCTACATTTGGATCAACCCGTTTTTTTAATACAAGAATTGTTACAGCAGTAGCCAGTGAACCAATTCCTAAAGCGGCTAAGAAAGCCCAAGGCCGGGTCATTGTCGGAATAGCAAACATGCCAGAAGCAGGAATGTGGCTATCTGCTCCCCAAAGCATACTTAACCCACCACCGATTGCACCGCCAACTCCGGTAGCGATAACATTGCGGACCAAATCATTTAACACGATCGGGAAACAACCTTCAGTAATCTGACAAATCCCCATTGGAAAGGCCGTCTTCAGGGTTTCGATTTCCTGACGATTGAAGATGTTCTTGTTAATTATTTTGCCGATAAAGTAAGCAATCGTTAAACCAAATGGCGTAACCATCGAAGCTAAAATTAAAACCGTAATCGGCTCGTAAATTCCTTCTGAGAATAAAGCGAAGACAAAGGCAAAGACCACTTTATTAAGGGCGCCGCCATAATCAATCGAAGCTAAAATCCCAATAATTGCACCATAAACAAATAATGAAGAAGTATTCAAATTACCTAAGTAACCGGTGATCAAATCTGTAAACCAAGTAATCGGTGTGCCGACAACATAATACAGCACCATACCAGCAACAAAGGTGCTAAGGAATGGCAATACCAACGTTGGCAAAAGACCTTCCATCCATTTTGGCACCTTAATGACCATCATCATGATCACTACGATGTACCCTGAAACATAGCCGCTGACTACACCACCCAAAAAGCCCGTTCCAATTCCATGAGCCACAAAGCCTACCACCAAACCAGGAGCAATGCCCGGCTTGTCAGCAATCGAATAAGCAATTGCTGTAGAGACAATCATTGGCAGAAAACCTAAGCCGTATCCTCCCATCGTGGTCATCGTGTCCGCAAAACTAAAGCCTTCTCTAAAATTCTCAATACTGACGCCGCCCATCATATTTCCGATCGCCAGTAAGAAACCTGAAGCAACAATAATTGGCAAGAAAAATGAAATAGCTGTCATCAAATGTTTTTTAAAACCAATCGCTTTGATCTTTTCCATGATCTTCCTCCTCGTAATTTACGCTTCATTGTCGGGATTCCCAGTTTACTCAGATAACTGAGAACCCCGACAAGAAGAATCAGACTTTGACTTCCTCTAATTTTTCCACTAGTTTATTGGGGGATTTTACGACTAAACCTGTAGGGACTTCTACCACTTTTTTATTTTTAAATCGTTCACGACCGTTTACTTTGATGTCGGCAGCGATAATTACGACATCCGCCTCATCAATGTCCTTTTGGGTTAACGCATCCTGCGTACCTGCCAAGCCTTGCGTTTCGATATGAATTTCATGTCCGCGACTGGTACTAGCTTGAATCAGCTTTTCTCTGGCAATGTACGTATGGGCAATCCCCGCTGTACATGCGGCTATTCCGACAATTTTCATAACTGCGCCTCCTCTCTTTAGTAGAATTTGACTTTATCGTTTGATTTAAACAGCTTGATTTTTTCTAAAGCAACTTTCTTCGTTTCGGCCATGCAGCTAGGGAATAATACATTTGGTTCTCTAGCTTCCAAGTTGCCATTGTTTAAGACCTCACGCAATTCATTAGCAAAAACAATTTTGATGTCACTAGAAATATTTATTTTGTTTACTCCCATTGTTACAGCCTTGCTGATTTCTTCATCCGGATTGCTAGAGCCACCATGCAATACTAAAGGAATATCGGTTAAGGCTTCAATTTCTTCTAAAATATCCAAACGTAATTTCGGATCAACGTCTTTTGGATAAATACCGTGAGCTGTTCCGATTGCAACGGCCAAGCTGTCTACACCTGTTTGGTCAATAAAATTCTGTGCAACCTTAGGATCAGTGTAAACAATTTCACTAACGCCGCCTTCAACCGTATTTCCCGTATCGCCGATCGTGCCTAATTCAGCTTCCACGGATACATTAGCCGCATGAGCTGCTTCTACCACTTTTTTCGAAATCGTTACATTGTCTTCGAAAGACAAATGAGAAGCATCAATCATGACTGAGGTGAAACCAATGCTGATGGCATGCATGACTTGTTCAAAGCTGGCACCATGATCCAAGTGGATACATACTGGAATTTTTGTGTGATTGGCTAAATAAATGGCTTGAGCTACAAAGCTGTCCGTTAAGAAGCTCAACTCATCAGGGTGAATGGCAATCATAACTGGTGATTGAGCTTCCTCACAAGCCTCCATTACCGCATTTAAAAGTTGTCCTGATCCGGCATTAAAAGCCGGCACTGCGAATCCTTGTTCCTTTGCGACACTCAAAATTTCTTTACCTGATACTAACATGTGATCTTCTCCTTTATCATTTCCAAATTTTATTGAAATTCCGTGATTAATTGATACAACGCATCAACAGATTCCACATTTTTAGCTGCTTCGATAAATGTGTCATTTGCTAATAAAATCGCGACTTGCTGCAAGAGCAGAACGTGAGTTGTGTTTGCATCTGAATCCTTGACAGCAAACATGATAACCATTTTGACCCCCTTACCATCCAATGTTTCCCATTCTATCTCTTGATCTAAAACCGCAATTGCGACGGTTGTCTCTTTTACAGCGCTGGATTTCCCATGAGGGATTGCCACTCCTTGACCGATACCGGTCTCGCCTTCTTCCTCCCGCAGATAAACGTCTTTAATATACTCTTCAGCGGAGGTAACGTAGCCTTTTTCTTGTAATAGCCGGCCAAGCTGCTCGATAATTTCTGCTTTGTTTTTCGCTTTCGTGCCAACAACCATTAGTTCCTGATGAATCACTTTGCTTAATTCAATCTTTTCCATCGTATTCTCTCCTTCATTTTTATGTTGCAGTGAGTTCTTTTAGTGTGTAGTTAATGTTTTGAATATCTTTGTCGGTTAACAAAGGGCTTATATTCAGCACGGGAATGTCACCAATGGTCAAGGGAATCCGAATAGTTGAAAATATCAGATCAACATTCTCATGAATAAAGCTTTGATTCTTTTTCATCTGCCGCTGGCTCATCGTAGCGACGATGTTCAGGTTGGGAAAATTTTGCTCTACGCGAATCTTTAACAGCTCAGAGGTTCCCACACCTGTAGAGCAAACCAGCAAAACATTTTTATTTTTGTGCCGATCAATTTTGTATTTTTCAAAATATAGCGTCATATATCCGATTTCAGCATCATTCATTTTTGTTTCAAACATCAATTCCTGATTGATTTCTCCAGCAATCCTTTTTACCTTAAGGAAGGTACTGCGATATTCCAGCATTAATTCGTCTATTAAATTGTTTTCAACCTTGATCCCTGAGCGTAAGCGGCTTAACATTGGCAAAACGTGCTGGTACAGATCTTCGTATAAGGAACGACTGGCTGGCAGTAAAGAGACATCTGAAATGGAAAAGTAATCAACGATAAATTTTTTAGTAATCTCTTCAGCTAGCTTCTTATCAACATTGCTGCTTTCGCGTTTTTGACTGTTGATAGAATAAATATTCTGAAAAACAAAATAGCTTTCTAACGGATTCATCTGAATTGTCAAATAACTTTCAATATTGCAAATAATTTGCTTGGCCACCTGAGTAATTTGCGGATTGGCGGCCATCAGCTGCTGCTCCTCTTTCTCCAAAGGCTCCTGGCTCCCTAAGTACTGAACCTCGCCCTCACGGTAGCGTTTGATGATCATATAAATATGGGTATAAATCGTAATATCATAAGGATAATTAATGTACTCTCCCAGTATCTCTTCAATCAGACTAATCTGCTGATCAATGAAGTGCTTGTCAATCGCATTAATTTCGATACCGATTTCATTTAGGCTGTTTAGCTTGTTCATTTCCAAAAAGATATTGTTAATCGCTTTACGTAAATCAATTTCTTCACCAATCAGCCATAAATACTCTCGATCAGCCTTCAACTGGATGGTGTATTTCTTTAAAATGTCAGCTGCCTTTTTGAGTCTTCGTTCAATCGAGCTTTCACTTAGAAACTGAGTATCTAATACCGTACGTTTTACTTTTCGGGGATGTTTAAACAGTAAAGCTAGAACCAATTCGTTTAAGCTGTTTTCTTCAGTGAATTCAATCATGGAATAAAGGTCCTGATTGCGAAAGGCCGTATTCAGCTTATAGCCTTTTCCCGGCTCAGAGATAATCAGCAGCTCATTATTTTCTTCAAAGGACAGCTCATTGATTTTTTTGATCATGCGATAGATCGTTTTGGTCGAGACATATAAGGTTTCCGAGAGATATTTTGCTGAGACATAGTCTTCGAAATTCAAAATGTTAATTAGCATGTTTTCATTTGAACTAAAAATCATTTCCCTCACCTCTTGAGTCATATTGTATAGCTTCTGTATCCGTTTTCTTCGTCAACCTCTGTCTAGATATGTGGACAAGGCCTTTTTTCTCCGTAATAAAACAAGAGAACATAGCATTTCTCCTTTCCTTAAGCATAGCTATAAGCTTAAACAATTTCGGGGATTCCTTCAACGGAAAAAATCTTTAGAATCAGGTTCAAATACCACAAAAAAAGGGTTTAACTTTACTTTTGTGAAGATAAAAAGTTATTTCCCTTATTTTTGTTTAATTTTATATTTATTGTATAGTGATTCATTCGTCATTATGCGATTATTAAGCTACGATATTGGGGAAGATTGGGTGATAGATATGAGGCGTAAATTAGAAGATTGGTTCGATTCAATGCCAGTTTATTTAGTTTGGCGTGGAATCATTGTGTTTTGTCTAACCTTTTGGACCATCGTTGGTTTGCTCCTCTATTTTATTTTTAAAGGCAGCAGGTAAAAAAATAAGTCGATAAAAAGAGCCGGTCTCCTTTTATCGACTTATCGTCATCTCTGCAACGAAGCTTGAAAATCTTGGACCTGTTGATAGTACGAAAAGTTGTATTGCTGCCTGAAGCTCTGGGTAGGCTCAGTTTCTGGAATAAATACGGCTTGAAATCCGCCCTGATTAGCAGCGATGATCCCCGATTCAGAATCTTCGATTACAACTGCTTTCTCGGGTCTAACAGCTAAACTGGCTGCTGCTTTAAGAAAAAGCTCCGGATGAGGCTTTGCTTCCTTTACCTGTGAACCAAAGGTAAAGGTATCAAAATGCTGGATTAAACCAGCCTGCTCCAGTAAAGGTACCGCAATAGATTCTTTCGCCGAAGTCGCTACCGCTGTTTTCAACCGGCGATTTTTAATAAAAGCTAAAAAGTCAAAGATACCGCTCTTCACCTCTACTGGATGAGTTTGGTAATACTTGGCAAACTCAATTTCCCGCTGTTGAATAATTTGGTGGGCAATACTAGGATGTTGGAAAGTCTCTTCAAGAAACACTTCAATATCCTTTAAACTCCGACCTAGAATTTGCTGATACAGCTCCTCAGTAAAATTCAAACCAACAGATTCAAAAGCCTCGGTAAAAGCTTGCTTCGAAACCTTCTCTGTATCTATTAAGACCCCATCCATATCAAAAATCACTGCCTGCATTTATTTACCTCCAATTAGGAAGGTAGTGCAATATTCAGTTGTGAATACTGCCTGTGGTTCTAACTGATTAATTCCCTTTTTCTCTTCCAGCAGACCACTGGCATCAAAGGTATCAGCCAGACCATTCCAAGGCTCAATACAAACAAAAGGTGCCTCGGCCGGATAAGTTGACCAAATACCTAAGTGAGGCAAGGTTTGATATTCCATAATAATCTGCTTTTGGCTTTTCGCTGATTTTAGAGCAACCTGCGTCTTTTCCGGGGTTTCAAAAATCAATACTCCTTTTTTAAACAAGTCACGACTTAACGTGAAGTTGGATTCTTCCCTTTGAGTAGTTTGATCCGTTTGCAGCAAGACCTCTGAGGTAACTGGAATAAATGTTCGCGGCGTTGCTGGTGATAGTTCCAAGGTGTAGTCTTCAAAAGTCGCATCCCCGTCCAGCGGAACATTAAATCCTGGATGCGCACCTACAGAGAACAACATTTCAGTTTCTTCTGACAAATTCGTAACAAAGTAACGTGTTATCAAGCTATCCGCCTGTAAGCTGTATTCCACCTCCAATAAAAATCGGAAAGGATATTTTTCTAAGGTTTCTTTGGTGTCCTGTAATGCTAAACGGATTTTATCGGTCTCCTGTGTCATCACCGAAAATTCCATATCCCGCGCAAAGCCGTGCTGGGACATTGCATAAGTTTTCCCCTGATACTGGTATTGATCATTTTTCAGCTTTCCAACAATCGGGAACAGGATTGGCGCATGGCGACTCCAGTATTCTGGATCAGCCTGCCATAAAAATTCAGTGCCGTCTGTTTTGGACTGAATGCTGCTTAATTCGGCTCCTTTAGTCAAAATTTGAACCTGTAATTTGTCGTTTTCAATCATTAATTTACTCATTTTCCGACCTGCTTTCTATTTGTTCAAAAAAAGGTGGCTCAAAATGTTTAACACATTTTGGGTCACCTTCATAATTTTATGAGAATCGTTGGCCTTTTGACGGGCCTTGGATTTTATCCTGCCAAGATGACGCTGTTTCTTTTAAGACAGCATTCAATTCTTCAATATTTTTGCGTCCAACCGTGCGCAACCATTCACGGGCAGCTTCTTCACCTTTAGTAATGAAAGGTTCAACACCATTTGCCCAAGTTGCTCTTCCGCAAAGTACGCCGTTAAAGGTAGAGCCGGCATCTTTTGCAAAATGCAAGGTTTCCTGAAATAATTGGGCGCTGACACCCGCACTCAAGAAGATGAACGGAAGCTCGGTTGCCGCACTTTGCTCAGCAAATAATTTAGCCGCTTCTTCTTTTGTGTAAACCACTTCTTCACCGTAGCCTTCAACAAAGTTCATGTTAATCGGTACTTCAACCTTAAGCACATCAACATTGTAACGAGGATCAGAAAATTCTTTCATCATATCGTTCACTTTGTGAGGTTTTACTTTGGCATACTCTTTTGAGGCAGTATCACTAATATTGGCATCGTAAGAAACCAATTCTAAGAAGAAAGGCAAACCCTCCGCTACACATTCAGAGCCGATTCTTTCCATGTAAGCTTTCTTTTGATCATTAATTGCATCTGCTTCGTCAATGTCATAGTATAGCAAGAACTTACAAGCATCGGCTCCAGCCTCTTTCAAACGCTTCACTGACCAAACATTCAATGAATCTGGTAAACGTCCCGGTGTTGAAGCATCATAACCAGTTTTTTCATAGGCTAATAATAAGCCCGCGTTAGCTGCCCGAGCATCAGCTGCCGGCAAACCATATTCAGGATCTAAAAGAATCGAAGTTGCATAGGGAGTTAGCTCTTCAGAAACAATTTTTTTGAAATCTTCAATGTCTTGATCGGTTGCCTCTTCCTTATATTTCGCGATCATTTTTTTCAACGCTCCCCGCTGATCAATCGCTAATGCTCCAATTACTCCATCTTGATTACTCGTGTTTTTTAACGCTTCAAATTGACTCTCAGTGATTGTTTTCATTGATCATTTCTCCTCGTTTATAGAGTATAGTAGTTTAATTGCCGTAGAATTTGGTTCGACCATTTTGTCGAATGGGACAGCTACGTCTTCTAATTGATACAAGCCGGTAATTAATGGTGTGACATCCACTTGCCCAGTCGACATATAGCGTAAGCCGGTTTCCCATTCGTAGCCTGGGAATGGTGCGGAGTAGGACATCCAAGAGCCGGTTACTTCCAGCTCACCACGCAGGATTTTTTCAAAGGTTTCAGGATCAAGAACAACATCTTTAGTGCTTGTTCCTACATAAACCACTTTTCCACGTTTGCTGACAAATTCAATCGCTTGTTTTTGTGTAATGGAGCTGCCGGCAGTTTCAATTACCGCTTCAGGTGAACTATTTTCTTTATAATAGTCCTCCAAGGTTTGAACCATTGGATTGACCGCCTCATCGGCCCCAATTTCTTTAGCAACTTCTAGTTTCTTATCATTTAAATCAACGACTGTAATTTTGCCAACACCGATCGCTCGTAGGGAAAGCACGGTTAATAAGCCGATCGTTCCCGCACCTAAAACTAAAACATCTGCTCCAGCTGAAATGTTAATCCGTTCGATACCATGGATCGCAACCGTTAAGGGCTCAACCAAAGCCGCTTCCTTTAAAGAAAGGCTGTCAGGTACTTTTACGCAATTCTTTGCTGGTACAGCCACATATTCAGCCATTGCACCTTGTTCGCGAGAACCAATAAAACTGTAATTGGTACACATTGCTGGTTCACCCTTTTGGCAATTTTCACAAGTCCCGCAAGGAACCAGCGGCGCTACTGCTACGCGATCACCAACTTTTATCTGGGTAACTTTTTCGCCAATTTCTTCAACTACACCAGAAAATTCATGACCTAATACTTGAGGAAAGGCATGAACGCCTCCCTCAAAATATCTTGGCAAGTCAGATCCGCAAATTCCGCAATAAGCTACTTTGATCAGGACCTTTTCTGGAGCTGCAGTTGGTTTATCAATTTCTTGTAATTCTAGTTTATGCTTATTAGTTACTACTAATGCTTTCACCAGCTTCATCTCCTTCAAACTCTTCTACTTCTACATATAAGGTATTCTTTTTGTATTTGATAAATGTGTAAACAAAAGCGGCAACATATAAAACTAGAATAATGAAGAAGCCTGCTCCCATTTTGAAAGTCAATCCATTTGCCAGTAAATAAGTGATTGGACTGCCGGCTTGATCAAGAGAAGAAACACGTTCGCCTGCTCCAACTAACCCAACATTTTGTCCCAGCAATGTTTGCAAATTAATCATTTGGTTAGAAATCCAAATGGTCATGAACATAATGAACGAACCAGAAATCAACGTACGGAACAAATTACCTTTGTGTACCCCAACAGCCATTGCAATAAAGAATCCGATTGTTGCCAAGTCACCAAATGGTAATACCTGGTTGCCTGGTACGATAACTGCAATCAAAATAGTTAATGGAACAAAGATTAAACTAGCTGCGATAACTTGTGCATCGCCTAAAAGTAATGCTGGGTCTAAACCAATCCGCAATTCACTACCTTTGAAATGTTTGTCTAAAAGATTACGAGCAGCTTCTGAAATTGGAATTAAACCTTCCATGATCAACTTAACGACCATTGGCATCAAGACCATAACAGCAGCCATTTGAATTGCTAGCTGCATAGAATCGCCAAAGTTGTAACCTGCTAATAAACCGATCACTAATCCTAGGAATGCCCCGACAATTGTTGGTTGTCCTAAGACACCTAAGCGAGACTCGATTTTTTCTGAAGTAATGTTGATCTTATTCAGTCCTGGAATTTTTTCAATCAAATCATCAATTGGCACTGAGAAAATGCCCATATAAGCAGAAGAACCGTGTGGAATTGAAATTCCTTCTAAACCAAAGTACTCATCGGTAACTGCACCAAACATATCTCCCAGTTTATAAGCAATAATTGCATGAATGACAACACCCAAAATACCTAGATAGAAGCTGCCAGTCGCCGTTTGTACGATCGCTCCTGTGAAAGCCATATGCCAAATGTTCCAAATATCTACATTGACTACACGAGTCATTTTTAGTAATAACATTAAAACGTTCACACCAATAGCGACTGGAATAGCAATAAGTCCTAAATCTGAAGCCCAAGCCATCGGTGACGTTCCTGGCCAACCTAAGTCAACTACGTTTAACCCAAGATTGAAGTTCTCCGCCATTGATTCAGCGGCAGCACCCAAGTTTTCTGTCAGCAGGCTGATGACTAAGTTAATACCAACAAAACCAATTCCGATCGTAATCCCTGCTCTTAACGATTTACCAATTCCTTGCCCTAGAAGTAGACCTAAAATTAAGATAACGATTGGCAGCATTACGCTTGCACCTAGATCAACAATATATTGAATAACTCCCATGATATTTTCCTCCAATAATTATTTTTTTAGTACATCCAAAATCTTTTGTTCAGTTGCTTCCATGTTGACCCCTGAGATAAAAGCAACGCCATGAACAACTGGAACACCATAATCCTTTTTCACTTTTGCAGTTGTTACAATTAAATCAATGCCATCTTTTTTTGAATCCAATTCATTCACTCGACACTGTGAAACCTCTGCTGGAATGCCTTCCCGTTTAGCCAGTTCGCGAATCTTATTCGCCGCTACTGTTGAAGTTGCTACTGCTCCGCCACATGCTACAATTACTTTTTTCATCTGTTTATCTTTCCCTTCTTTTATAAAAACGCATTCACTGCTGCTAAAATTTGTTCCTCATTGGTTGAGTCAACCAATTGATCGACGAAGCCTTCTTTTTGAATCGCTTCGATTAAATTTTGCAAAACAGTTAAATGCTTTTTACCATCTTTCACTGCCAACATCACGACAACATTTACTTCAATCGTATCTTCATCATCGCCGCCCATTTCATTAAAGACGATCGGCTCAGTTAAAGTTACGAAGAGCAGCTGATCCGAATTAACTAATGATCCATCTGTATGAGGAATAGCCACGCCATGCTTGACTGGTAAGCCAGTTGGAAATTCTGCCTCCCGATCCTTCAATGCCTGTGAGAACCCTTCTCGTACAATATCTTTTGCCATTAAATCAGCGGTTAAGCGGTCAAATAATTCCTCTTTATCCTTTACCGTATACTGGCAATACAAGAAATCCTTTGTAATCATGTTTTTCCTCCTTAAGATATTTTTGACAGTTTGCATTTGATTTGCATAATCATGATAACAACCTGCCAAGTGCTTTTTTTGTTGGCATCTGTTGTAATCGTTATCATCATAATAGCATACTATTTTGCTTTTGCAATGCTTTTGTTTGCATTTTGTTTAAAAAGATCTTTTTCTAGGTCAAAAAGCCAATAAAAAAGTCTGTATCCTACTTTGGATTGCTTTATTTTTGCAAAGGTGCTACTATTGACAAAAAAGAGAAGGAGTTGCAAACAATGATACATTTAATTTGCCCTAATCCTGCTATCGATCGTACACTGTTAATTGATGGCTTTATTGAAGGAAAACCTAATCGCCCCTACGAGGTAAAGGAATTTGCTGGAGGTAAAAGCTTCAATGTAGCTTATGCACTGGGATTCGAACCACCACACGTTGATTTCTGTGTTCACACCATCGCAGGTGGACGAAATGGGGATTTATTAGAAGAATTGGCAAATGCAAACAATACCTCTCTACAACTAACAGAAGTCGATAAAAACACTCGGGTATGCAACATTGTAATGGATACGAAAAACAATCAGACCTATCCTATTTATGAAAACAGCTTTGATTTGAATCCAGAGCTGCTCGATGCTTTTACCAACAAACTAAAACATGCTATTGCTCCTAGTGATTATGTTGTCTTCAGCGGCTCATTAATGAAAGGGATGCCCGGTGACTACATCGCTAGCTTCATTAAAGAATTTCAAGAGAAAGATGTAAAAGTTTTTGTGGACACTAGTGGTGAAGCCTTGGTTCAGGCCTACAAAGCACAACCTTATGCTATAAAAATTAATGATGAAGAAATTTTGGATCTATTCCCGAATTTAAAATTGGATACAGTGGATGCTTACGCTGATTTATTGAAATCAGATGCTGCAGCAGAGACTCCTATCTTTATAATCACTTTAGGTGCTAAAGGGATTATCGCTAAAATTAATGATCAAATCATTCATGTACAGGCGCAAGAGGTCGCTGCCAAAAATCCAATTGCCTGTGGTGATTTCTTTCTAGGAGGATTAGTCAAAAATATACGTTTGCAAAATGATGCCGTAACTACGCTAAAGAAAGCTATCAGCTATTCAACGGCCAATGTCCTAAGCTGGTATCCAGAATTAAAGCAAACAGATATCGATGCAATTTATGATTCGCTGGAAGCAACTAATTATTAATCGAAGGCGCACAAAAAGAAGCAACTAGTCGAATCAATTTGACTAGTTGCTTCTTTATTCGGCGGAAATTAGTTCAATCCCATGTTCATTTAAGGCATCATACTCCTTGTTATTGTCTCCTAAAGAATCGGTGATAACAATATCAATTTCTTCGAGTGAGGCCGTGCGGTTAAAAGCCATATTGCCAAATTTGCTTTGATCAGCCAAAATAATTACACTTTGACTCTGTTCAACCATTTGCTTAGAGACTTGGACTTCTCCCATATGATGACTAGTAACTCCCGCTTTGCTTTCAATGCCGCTGCAGCCAAAAAAGCCAATATTCACGAAAATCTCACACATATTGTTTAACGCAAATTGTCCAAATAGCGAGGACTCGTTGCTTCTCAGTAAACCTCCAGGAATAATAATGTCAATCTCGTCATTTTTCAACAGCGTATTAATGATCGGAATGGTATTGGTTACGACCGTAATATTCTTCATTTTGCAAATTTCTTTTGCTAAAGCCAAAGTAGTCGTACCATAGTCCAAATAAACACTATCACCCTCTTCAATATAGCTAGCGGCTAGTTTGGCAATTTTTTCTTTGGCATGCCAACGTTCGATTTTTCGTTTTTCATAATCCGTTTCCCCCGTTTGATTATCTAGAATTGCTCCCCCATGAACCTTTTTGATCATCCCTTCTTTTTCCAGGGTGTTTAGATCACGGCGAATTGTTTCTCTAGTTACTTTTAAATTTTGACTTAGTTCATTGATTCTTACAGAGTGCTTAGTATCCAAAGAATCCAAAATATACTCTTTTCGTTCAGTCGAATTCATTATTTCACTCCTTACTATGATAAAAAAAGAGGCAGTAATGCTGCCCATTGCCAGTTATAGATTGAGGAATTAAATTCTGTTAATCTTTTCACTAATAAAGTGATTAAAACCGGTACTAGCAAATCTACTGTAGTTCAGTAATTTGTCAGTACCGTCTTTCCATGCTTAATCTTTTAAAACATCAAGAATCTTTTCTTCAGTGGCTGCAATATTCACACCTGAAATGAAGGCTACACCGTGAACAACAGGAACACCATAGTCTTTCTTCACTTTCGCGGTTGTTACGATCAGATCAACATTGTCTTTTTTTGATTCTAACTCGTTTACGCGACATTGCGAAACTTCTACCGGAATCCCTTCTCTTTTAGCTAACTCTCTAATCTTGTTAGCGGCAACCGTCGACGTTGCTACGGCTCCACCACATGCTACAATAACTTTTTTCATCATTACGACCCTCTTTCTCTTTAATCCAGTCTTCAAATACTTTGTAATCGTTACCATTATAATAGCACATATTTTTGCTTTTGCAACACCATATTTTGCTATTTGCAACAAAAAGAAAAATAAAAGCGGAAAAGACTCGTGTTATAACGTAAAAAGGCAAAAAAAGCAGCTACAATACAAAGTATCACAGCCACTTTAAATCTTATAATCAGTGTGAATCAAATAAACCTCATATTATCCTATTCTTCTTCTGAGCCATCAATCAATTCCACTCCCTGTTGTGTTAATTGCTGTTGCTCTTCTTTGTTTCTTGACTGGTCGGTAATAACGATATCAACCTGATCAAATGTAGCGGTTCTATTGAAGGCCACCGCGCCAAATTTACTGTGATCAGCTAGAATAACGGTCGTTTGGCTGTGCTGGATCATTTCCTTGGAAACCAAATTTTCTCCAGTATGGTGAGAAGTAATTCCTCGTTCCATATCAATTCCACTGCATCCAAAAAAACCAATTGAAACATATATTTCCTTAATATTGTTAGAGGCAAAAGGCCCGTACAAGGAAGATTCATTGTTTCGAACAATTCCTCCAGGCATAATTAAATGAATCGTTTTATTCTTTAGCAATAAATTGACGATAGGAATCGTGTTTGTCACAACCGTCAGATTTTTCATTTTGACAATCTCTTTGGCTAATGCCAAGGTTGTTGTTCCATAATCCAAATAAACAGTATCCCCTTCTTCAATATAAGAGGCAGCCTTTTTGGCAATGATCGCTTTTTCGTCATGAAATTCATTTTTTCGTTTTTCATAATCCGTTTCCTGATTAGAAATTTCTAAGACAGCACCACCATGAACCTTCTTAATAATCCCTTTCTTTTCAAGGAAATAAAGATCTTTACGAATGGTTTCACGAGTTACTTTTAACTGTCGACTAAGCTCTAAGATTTTAACTGTATGATTTTCCTCTAATTCTTTAATAATAAAATCTCTGCGGGCTGCTGAATTCATTGGCTTCTCCTTTGCAAATCGAATTTTCTCTTCTTCATCATAACACAAAGAATTTGGCATTTTAAGTTGTTGAAACGCCTTTTGCAAAAATTATTAAAAACAAATAGCAAATATTCTTCGCAAGTAATTAATCACCTATTGCTTCTCTTATTCTCGCAACAGTTTTTTTCGTGCCATGAAGTTTCAAATAGGTCAAATTCTCAACAAAACAATCATAAAAAAGTTACCCACTAATTAAAAATCAGCGGGTAACTCCTCTTATTTAGATTGCTTCGATCGTTTTATTAATATGCTACCGGAAAGAATTAGTAAACATACACCAAACACTATAAACAATGTCCCACTTAGGTCATTTGTCTTAGGCAATAGTGAACGCTTGGAATTCGTAACCGGTAAATCTTTTCTGTTTATTTGACTTCCAGGAGGAATGTTCTTTCCTCCTATGCCACCTACACTACTTTTTTCTGTCTCAGATGATTCAGAAGTAGACGAATCTTTGCCCGATGAATTACTCGTAGTACTACTGTTGGAATCATCAGTAGTACTTGGAGCAGGCCCTGGCGGCTTACTCGGTTCTGGTGGATCTAATGGGTCTGGCGGTTTTGGTGGTGGAACATTTACAGTATAGACACCTAAGTGCAGATTAATTTGTTCATAACAATTGTCTGCCATATCCTTCAATAGAGGAAAATCTTCACTTAATACAGTGTTCCAACCAGTAATTCCCGACAGCTGATTATCTTTATCAACTTTCGAGCTGGTAGCTTTGTCACCTGTATCAAACGTGGTAATGTTCTTATTCTTCAAAACAGAAGACTTCTGGTCAAAGGAGACAATATATTCACCGGCTGCTAAATACTCAAACGCATAATTGCCAGCAGCATCCGTTTTAATTCCCTCCAATGACTCATCTCTCAAGTTTTTTAGCACCAAAACATAATTAGATCCATCTTTTCGGTACAAGGAAACAGGAACGTTTTTCAGTTTGGGTTCAGCACTTTGCAACTGCCCATCCCTATTTTCATCTAACCAAACTTTTCCACTAATTCTTCGGCCCTTAACTGAATGTTCAACAATATTTGATGAAATAGGTACTTTGTAATCCGAAAGTGAGTTGCCAAAAGCTTGATGACGATAAGAGTTGCCATAGCTGTTTTGCTTGTTTTTTAGGTCAAGATGAATCGCTGTTGATTCTTTCGGTTGAAGCTTTTGTTGATATTCGTATAATACAGTCTGTACATTGGATAAATCTTGACTGCTTCCGGTATATAGATACCAGCCATTTTGTGTTGTATCGATCAAATTAGGATTTTTTTCAGTAACCAAACTATCATTCAGATAAATAGCGATAGATTTACCGGGATCAATATCAGTTTGAATGCCAGTGAGTTCATTCTGTCCTTCGAAATTATTGCCTGAATAGCTGCCATCCTTTGGTAATGGAATAATACCTCGTACTTTTTCTTCTTCCCGCATTGTTGAATAAGGAACAATACTTAGAGTATACGCTTGATTAACTTCCTCTACAGAAGGGGTAATCGTTTGATAAATTCCTAATCGGCCGATATTCATGACATTGATAGTGGCAGTTGCCGTTCGTAATTCATCTTGACTAGTATCCTTTTCAGTACTAATGATTGATTGAACAGTTAACTCAGCAACATTATTTGTATAGTTAATATTGATATCATCAAAATTCGTTTCAAATTCAATATTTTTCAACAGAGCAGTTTCTTCTGGTGTCGAAACTGCTTTTATGGTCCAGATTAAAGTTTGAGATTTATCAGGATTAGTTATCACAGTAGGCTCTAAGCCAGCCTGATCATATTTTCCAGAGCCGTATTGATAAGACAATCCCGGCGGCAATGTTACAGTCCAGAAAATTTCATCTTCTTCATTGTAATTCTTACTGGCAATCAATCCGTTGTCATGAATCGTCCATTTGGCATTTTCTGTACTGTGATAGGTACTCCTTTCTGCCTCGATCGCATTACTGACCTTAACTGGTACAATTCCTAACGTGTCAAATTTAGTGTGCCCTTGCGCTGGTTCTTGTAAAGAAAACAACTTATTGTCCTCATCATATTTGGTTTCCTTATGGATAGCATAGCCATTTGAAATACTATATCTACTTGGCTCATTGTAGCTGGCTGACGGATTATTAGGATTAAACAGTGGTCGATTTTCATCGCGGAAGACATCCATTTCAGCTACATAGATATTGGGTGTATCTTTTGTCGTGCTAGATCCCAGCTTCTCAGTAATGATGGTCAGCTGAACGCCCTTTTTGTTGTTGCTGGCATTATATTTCCATGTACGAGCAATTGGTAACCGATAGTCTATTAAAACAGCCCCCACCTTGTCATAGGTCTGGTTACTGGCAATTGTAGCACCATCGTACCAATCATAATCCGTTACATTTGCTGTTTTTAGATTTCCCAGTGAGTTAGGGTTTGTCTTTTTACTAATACCATACCAGTAACCTTTTCCTGTATGCGGATAGCCGATACTGCCAAAAACGGGGACAGACTGCAGCAAGAGCTCATTTGAGTTAAAATCTTCATTGGTCATTTGGAAAGCATCTGTATTCCATTTTTGCAAATATTGATAGCCGCCTTCCACGGTAGTATCACCAAATGTTCCACCACCAGAAAGAGCAACCTTAGCACCACTTACTGTCTGACCGTCACCATAAGGATCAATATCGTTGGCTATTGTGTATTTACCAAACGGGAGCCCAGTATCTGGATTTTTAAAATTGGCTGACAGCGTTCCTTTGAGTCCAGGAACTTCATTACGAATAGCAAATTCGGTAAAACTCTCCTTAGTCTCCCCTTCGTTGTCGATGAACGAAAGGGTCGCATTGTAATAAAGCGTATTATCAAATTTTTCAGGATTTAAGCTCCCCTGATAGGTATAATCATTAGGAAGAAGCAAATCTAGATTCTGGTTTGTAAAAACCTTTTCGTTCGGACCATAAACAGTCCTGCCGGTATAACCATCCGCTCTTCGAACTGGATAAGAGGCGCCGAGTTGATAATCCTTTATATCAATTGTAATCTCATTCTTTAAATCGTATTGATCAATTTCATATTTGCCGCTATCCCATATACTATTTAGTTCATCATAGGATGCTTTATCAGACCTTTTTGAACCTGCCCAATAACTCCTTGCATCATTAAACTCTCTCAGTTTATACTCAACATTGGCTGTATTGCTCCAAGTGTTAGGGTTACTGCTGATTAAATTTGCCCCTGTATTAACAATATAATTATGATGATCGATAATAAAAGGTGACTGATCCGTGCCAGTAAAATCTAAAGTATGTTCTGGCTTAGCATGATTATCCCAAACAACTCGTCCTTTCAAGTTTAACTTCATTTGTAAATCATCTCTTGGGAAAGCAGCACCCTTAATATCCGTTTTTCCTGGTAGTGGTACGGCCATCAGCTCTACCCCAAGTGGAATCGTTCGATGGTTTTTATTGAACATACCTGCGGTAACTAACGTCTGAGATGCAAATTTTATAGTCCCATATGAAATTTTAGGAGCGATACTGACTTTACTGCTAACCGTTCGAGGAATTACTTGCGTGAAATCTGCCTTAATGTCTTCACTAGTCACATCAACGCCGTCAATACTTATCACTTGAACATGAAATTCTGGTTGCAATACTGTCCCATGATCTGCCCCCAAGACATTTACTACTACTGGAAATGTAACTGCATTACCAGTTGCACCAACAACGTATTCATCTTCAAAGGTCACAGTATTATGAGTGTAGTCATTAATGGAATTGTCAGCAAATACGGCATTTGTTCGACCTGCAACAATTCCGTTATGCAGAGTACCAGTGACTTTGATTCGAATATTATTTAATGTTCCACCACTTGAATCATTTAGCGTCATTTTTATCGGATAAGTAATCGTATCAAATGAACGAACAATCTGATTATTTGGGGAGGCATCATTACCTGGATTATTATTTACATCGAAATTTTCTGTGCCATCAACAATTTCAGCTTCATTCAAGTCTGCGTGAAGGGTAAGTGAGCTGCTTAGAGGAAGAAAGGAGGTACTTGGTTCCAAGCCTTGAACGTTTGCCTTTTTTTCAACTGAGTCCGAACTATCATTGATTATAGAATCTGATTGCTGCAGTTGATCCTGCTGGATAATTAATCGTTGATTAGTAGCTGAGTGTTCAACATAAAGGTCATTTTCATCACTTAAGTAATCTCCATTTAGTTGAATTTCAACTGTAGTATCCTTTGTCATAGGATTAAAATCTAAATTTATTTGCCGATTCTGGTACGTACAGTTGCCTATGGTTTCCTTCGTTTCTTGATCAATTACTGGTAGGTTTTCAGAATCGATTAAATAATTATCAGAAATGTCCAACGTAATTTGTTGTTCATCCTGCGATTCGGGAACCGATAGTGATAGTTCAGCTGTCAGCTGTTGATCTTGTTGTTCAATTAGCTTAAATGATAGTAATTCTATTGGAGTATCTGTTGCTTCAGCTAACGAACGTGTTGCAAAAAAAACAGGAGCTATAACAGATACCAGTAGAAGAAAAACAGCTAACCCGTTGACTCGTTTATTTATCATTAGTTTATCCCTCCTTTTGTAATAAAAATTGAATATATTGTTATGAACGAATGAATCCAAATTATTAAACGCTTTGTTTAATTATATAAGAAATGTACGGTTCAATCAATAACGGATAAAGGTTAGAAAGTAACTGCAATAAACTGTAAGTACTTATAAGCGTTATATTCAGATAACAAATAATGGTGAAAGATGTTTAGAAATAATTAATGCTTCATGTATGGGCAAATAGTGTGAATGATCTACCTTAATAACATCGATTCACATTCTTATTTTTATGTAAATAAATAATTAAAAAAATATTCACTTTTTTTTATTATCTTCGTATTACTTTGAGTTTTGCAGTAACTCTTTGCTTTGTTTACACCAAGAGAAGTTTTTCGTAACACTAAATTAGTCAAAAAAGCCAAAAGGACAAATCGAAAGCTCGACTTGTCCTTTTGGCGCTATTCAACAGAATAGTTAATTTGAAATAGAACATTCTAATTCAAAACTATTTTTTTAGGGACGGATAATATCTAATGAAAAGATATCTATCGTAAAATTATCCAAGATTCTCAGCTTGATGATAATTCGTGGAGCATTGATAGCTTAACCGCTCGGATTGGATAATAATATATACGTCTCGTGTGCTGATCCGTGCTATCATTGCTACTGCAGATTGCATCAAAAATCACTCGGTTTTCTTTAACCTCTCTGATCCTGTTTCATTTAGTCAACCTGTAGAAGAACCGATTTTTGATGGTTTCTGCTTTGAAAGCTTTGCTAGTATCTGGAGCGTCCACCCGTAATGATAGATTTAAACTTTTGACAGCAACATCATGTTTCTTTTGTTGCAAAAATCAATGCCTCATAGGGAGCTAAAGAATTTTGCATAGTTTGGCGATCTGAGTAATTCTTGATGATAAACGTTCCTTCTAGTTTTTGCAACTCTTCAGGAACAATCTGCTCTTGATCGGAAAAGTTTGCCAAAACATACCAGACTGTATCTCTATAAGTTCGTTTATAGATAAAGTTTGTTGGATCGTCCTCATACAAAAGCTCGAATTCCCCTTCGGTTAAAAGCTCCTCCGTATGACGAAGCTCAATCAGCTTCTGATAATAATTGAAGACGGATTTCTTACTGAGTTGATCAGCAGCCACATTAATAGTCGGATAATTTGGATTTAATTTGAACCAGGGGGTTACTTCACTAAAACCAGCATTTTGGCTATCATCCCATTGCATTGGCGTACGAGCATTGTCACGAGTAATTTTGTGAACCGCCGCCAGAAATTCTTTTTCTGAAATAGTCTGCTGCTGTTTTACGTAAAACTCATAATTGCCTCGCAGCTCTACATCCTCATATTCATCAATTGCAAACTTTGGATTGGTCATACCAATTTCTTCCCCTTGATAAACAAATGGCGTTCCCTGGAGTCCATGCAAAACTGTTGCAAAAGCTGTTGCACATTCGAAACGATATTCCTCATCGTTCCCCCACCGAGAAATGATTCGGGCACGGTCATGATTCTCAAAATACAAGGCATTCCATCCTCGACCTCGTAGTTCCTTTTGCCATGAAGCTAAAATCTTTTTCAAAGCAGGTAAATCCATCGGTTTTAATGCCCAACGACCATTGACATCCCCCTTTACCCGATCCACATGCATGTGTTCAAAGGTAAAGATCATATCTAACTCTTCTCGTTGTGGATCTACTAGTAAGTATCCATCCGTTGATTTAGCTGCTGGTGATTCACCAACACTCATCATAGAAAAGGGCTTTAAAACCTCTTGGTTCATTTCATGAATAAACTCATGCATTCGCGGACCATTTTGCTGATTCTCGGTAGTGAATGGTCTGGGATTATCTGGGAAATCTAAATCTTTAGAAATAGAGGTAACTACATCCATCCGCCAGCCGTCAACACCTTTAGATTTCCAAAAACGCATCATATCATAAATATAGGAACGCACATTCGGATTCTCCCAGTTTAGATCTGGCTGCTCTTTGGCATAATAATGCAAATAGTATTGTTGACGAGAGTCGTCCCATGTCCAAGCAGAACCGCCAAAACTGGAGCCCCAGTTATTTGGCTCAGACCCATCCGACTTGGCATCCTTCCATATATAAAAATCGCTAAAGTAATTTTCCTTAGATTTGCGACTTTCCTGGAACCAGATACATTGATCTGAAGTATGATTTGCCACAAAATCCATCACTATTTTCATTTTTTTCTGATGTGCTTCCTCGATCAGTTGATACATTTCTTCATTGTTGCCAAACATTGGATCAATCGTACGATAATCCGCAATGTCGTATCCGTTGTCGATTTGTGGTGATAAGTAAATGGGACTGATCCACAGCGCGTCCACTCCGAGCTCTTTTAGGTAAGGAAGCTTTTCGCGGATTCCATTAATGTCGCCAACGCCATCACCATTTGTATCATTGAAACTTTTCGGATAAATCTGATAAAAAACTGCTTTTTTCCACCAGTCGTTCATTTACTCATCCTCTACTTTCTTTAAAATCCATTGTTGACTATAAAAATCCTTATGCACTACATCAATTGCTAAACCAAAAGCCATTAATTCATCCCCGTAACGTTTTTCACCGCTTGGTAGCTGGTACAACGTTTCTGAATTTAAACCAGTCAACTTCAATCGTTTTGACGGTGAATTAGGTTTAGCATGAATTTGGACGTAAGATACCACTACCTGCTGATCATCGATAAACAGCCAGGCCTTAGCATTATCCTTTACTGGTACCGCCAAACGATAGAATTTTCCTAACTGTACAGTTGAGCGAATCAATTTAAACTGGTCTATTTGTGCTTGAATTTCCTGTTTTTCTTCTGTTGATAATTTGGACAAGTCCATTTCATAACCGAAGTTTCCTTGCATGGCAACCACACCGCGGGTATTCAAAGGAGTTACCCGCCCAATTTGATGATTTGGAACTTGAGAAACGTGTGCGCCCATGGAAATCGCTGGATAAATTAGACTGCTCCCTTCTTGAATTGTTAAGCGTTCAATCGCATCCGTATCATCGCTAGTCCAGGTTTGTGGCATATAATACATCATTCCTGGATCGAAGCGACCGCCACCTCCAGCACAGTTTTCAAACAGAATCTCTGGAAATTGTTCTGTTACTGTTTCTAAAACACGATACAATCCTAGTATATAGCGATGATAAAATTCTTTTTGCTGACTATTAGTAAGGATGTTAGAACCTGCTTCAGTCATGCTGCGGTTCATGTCCCATTTTACATAATCAATATCGTAACGCTGGAATAATTCTGACAATACTTCGATTAAGTAATCCTGCACTTTAGCATTGGCCAAATCTAATACAAATTGTCCACGAGAGTAAGATTTCAACCGGCCGGGCACCTCAATGCACCAATCAGGATGCTTCCGATAGAGGTCGCTATCCTCCGATATCATTTCAGGTTCTACCCAAATACCAAAATCCAAACCAATTTGTTTAATTTGGTTAATAAAATGCTCTAATCCCTGTGGGAATTTTTGCTTATCCACGAACCAGTCCCCTAATGAACTGCTAGTATCATCGCGATGACCAAACCATCCATCATCTAGAACAAATAGTTCTACTCCTAGTTCTTTAGAAGAACTTGCTAGCTCCAATAGTGATTCTTCCTGTAAATCGAAATAGCAGGCTTCCCAACTATTCACTAAAATCGGACGTTCCTTTTTAGCAAACTTGGGCGGCATCAGATAATTTTGATAAGCCTGATGATATTTATGAGTTAATTCCTGCAGTCCATGCTGACTATATACCAAAACAGCTTCTGGTGAAATAAAGGTTTTTCCTGGCTGCAGCTGCCAATCAAATAGCGTACTATTGATCCCTATCTGCATTCGAACAGCGTCCTGCATCTCCACATCAACGGTTGCTTCGAAGTTTCCACTGTAAACTAAATTCATGCTGTAAACTGATCCGGTAGTTTCAGTAGTTTCCTTATCCATTAAAGCAATAAATGGATTGTGCTCGTGACTGCTGCTGCCGCGTGTACTTTCCACTCGATAATTTAGTTGGCTTAAGGGTGTCCGCTGAATATGCGTTTCTCGTGCCCAAGAACCACTCAAGTGCAATAGATCTAAATCATTGGTCGGCAGTTCAACACATGCACTGTTCAGCTGGTTAATTTCTAATTTGTCTGAACTGTTATTTCTTAGTTCAATGTGACGAGTGATGATATCAGCCTCTTCATAAAGAGTGTAAAATAAAAACATACTGACCTGTTGGTAATCATCCTGCAGCGTGATTTTCAACGTTTCGCAATCAGCACTCTCACGCAAACTAGGCAATCCCTCTAAACTCGGTTTCCCTTCACTAATTTCATGAGCAATATAACGAAAATCACTGATTTGTGTCCCGTTTTGAAAAGATAATTGATAAGCTGGTTTACGCAAATCACTATTTCCAAAAGCCGGATATTCTTGTGGTAAGCGTTCTAACTTGTATTCTTTAATATGATCTGTATCCGCTATGTAGCTTGCGCGCTTAATCTCTTTCAATACATAATCGGGGAGACGCTTGGCTAAGCGACTCCCCCAATATAGATGAAAAAGATGATTGTGTTCGTTTTTTTGCATGAAATAACTTGTTTGTTTTCCTTGAAGATGGAAAATACCGGTTGCTTCATCAAACGTAATCATTTTTTCGTCCTCCTATGCGATTCCTAGTGCTGACAATACAATTCCTAAAACGATAATTCCTAACATTAGAGTAGTAATGCTTACCTTTTTCTTTAATAAATAGTAGCAAAACAAAGTTAACAGTAAAGGAACAATGCCCACAAAGATTTGATCCAGCATTTCTTGAAGCTTCATCACTGTTTCGCCCTGCATATCAAAGGAAAGCTTAGTTTGGAAGACAACCATCGAACTAGTCATAGCACCTACCATCATTAACCCAACCATGCTGGCACCTTTAGTCAAGATACCGATCAAACCTTCAGAATAGAGTTTTTCAATATATTTCGATCCAAGAGAATAGCCTAAGAAAGCGCCGTAATATCTAGTTAGCCATTGCGGAATATTAAACATTGCCAAGAAAACTATCGGAGCCAATACATTTCCGCTAGTTGCCAGACCAACCGCTAAACCAGCTGAAATAACGCGCCAAACTCCCCAAAAGATTGAATCACCGATTCCTGCCATTGGTCCCATTAAACTTGTTTTGACGGCATTAATGGAAGCTACATCGAAGCCTTCTTTTTCAGAATTTTCTTTTTCCATGGAAGCTGCGATCCCCATGATGAAGGAAGCCATTGGAACGGTTGTATTAAAGTAAGACATATGGCGAACCAAAGCTTCTTTACGTTGTTCTTCATCTTTATAAAAAGCATTGATAAACGGCATCATAGAGTAACAAAATCCGTTGGCTCCTTGTTTAGCTGGATTTACTGAAACATACAAGGTTTGCGAGCGCCAAAACATTTGACGGACTATTTTTTTCTCTTCTTTGGTTAATTCGTTTCCTAGTTTACTCATGCGAAAAAGTCCTCCTCTTCTTGATCAACTCCATCGGCTGCTTGCACAACAACTGGTTTTGCTTTTTCTAATTTATTTAATTGGTAATCTCGTTGAGCAATCAAGATCGCAATCACGAAGGCGATTCCTGCTACTGCAACTAGTGGAAGCTTAAGATACGCAACGAATATGAAACCTAAGAAAAAGAAAACGGCGATCTTGTTTTCCCATAGCATTCTTAACAACATAGCCATACCAACAGCAGGAAGTAAGTTGCCCGCAATAGATAAGCCATTCATAATAACTTCTGGAATCATGTCCAAAGCTGCTTGCACAGCATTAGCACCAAACAGCATTGCAAAGAATGGAATAAGTGAATAGGCAAAATACCAAACGGCCCAAACTCCGTAATGTAAATAAGTAAATTGTTTCTGCTTTCCTTCTGCTGCTAATCGATCAAACACAGGTGCCATTGAACCACTGAATAAAATATAAATAGCTAGTTTAATTTGTTGACCTAAAATACCAATTGGCAAAGCCAGCGCAATTGCCGCATCTACTCCACCACCTAATTTGATGGCAAATCCAGTTGCTAAAGCTGTTGCTAAACCAGGTTCTGCTGCTGAGGCACCACCAATGTTGATGACTCCCATAAAAATTGTTTCTAACGCTGCACCGATCATTAAGCCTGTTTGCAAATCACCCATCAACAAGCCCAAGAATGGTCCGACAACGATCGGTCGAAACAGTAGTGAAAATCCAATTAATTCATGTCCTCCGACACAAAGGAAGACAACTAATCCTACTAAAAATGCATCCCACATAGTGTAACACCCCTCATCTTATAATTTTTGATCCTTAATTATCGTACTAGCTAATACTTTGTCTTCTGTAGGTACTGCTTGAAAAGCAGTCTCTGGATAAACTTCAACTAATTCTTTTAGTGCCGCAATTTCAGAATCAGTCAGCATAACATACTTAGTGATTTCTTTTTTTGGTTCGTTGATCATTTTGCCAGCATTGCCAATATTCACATATTCAATTGTTGGAATTTCTTTAGCAATTTCCAACGCATCCTCGACAGTTTTTACTAGGACCATCAAATTCATAGCACTCGCTTTTGGATTTTTTAACAAAGCGATGGCACCATCGATATCTTTCATAATTGATTTAATATTACTGGGTACTGCCATTTGCAGTGCCATTTTTTGAGTATCATTATTGGCCACTTCGTCGTTAGCGATAACTAAACCTTGCAGTTTCAATTCTTTAGACCATACCATGGCAATCTGTCCGTGAACCAATCGTTCGTCTACTCGTAATGCTTTAATCATAGTTATTCTCTCCTTTATTTATGCGAAGAAATCTTCTTCATTCACAGTCTTTTCTATAATTGGTGTTACTAGCTGCATAGCATTTTTACTTGTTTCTAAATAGTGCGCCAAATTCTCTACACTCAAATTCTCTTTATTTAAAACAACCTCTAAAATCACTGGCAAATTGAAACCAGCAATGATTTGAACTTGTTTCCCCTCACTTGCCAATAAAACTTTCTGATTCACGCTGCCGCCGAACAAATCTGTGAAAACTACTGCTAATTCGTCAGCTTCTAATGAAGCAAAGAATGTTTCTAATTGTTCATCAATAGGTGGCTCTTCTTCCACATAGGCTGATAAAAACGCGATTTCCTCATGAGGAATGAATAATTCTAACGTGCTTTGTAAGCCTTTGGCGAAATTCCCATGAGTTGCGATTGCAAACTTTGTCATCTCGTTCCCTCCTTCTCATTTATAATATAAGCAAGTAGCGTGCCAACTATTCCAAACGTGCTTTACCAAGGTCTCTTAAGCACAAAAAAATAGTGCTTAAAAAACTAAGCACTATTTTTAAGCTTAAAAACGCATTTTAAGCAGTTCGTACATTAATGACAGCTCATAGTCATCAACAAAGATATTGTATTTCCGTTCAATCGCATGAAATATATTTTTTGAGACCGAATAAAATTCTTTCCGTTCCGCATCCAGTGTTTCTTCGTCAATAGCAGCTTCCTCGTTTCGACGTGAGCTGACCATCATCCGCTCAATCATCAAGGCAATATGCATATAAAGATTCAATTTATCGCGACCTGTCAAAGTTAATTCATAATACTGTTCATATTTTTCAACAATTTCCTGAACTTCTTTAATCACAATCTCAGGATTGAGAAATTGTAACCGGGCACCGATCCCCTCAATCGTGAAAAATTGCAGAAACTGTTCTAACAGCTTGTTGCAAGCAGTCTCCAATTCCCCATTTTGTATAAGCAGTCGTTTTACTAAGTCGGCACCTTCTGGCTCCATCACATCATAAATATTAATGATCGAAATTTCTTTGAAGGAATCAATATCAGTAGTGGTCAGAATCATTTGTGTATTGGCAAAATAATCTAGCTCATGAGAATTCAGAGTTTGTTTTAAATCCTTGTAATCCATCGTGATAATTTCTGTTTCTTCGGCTAAACAGTCCATCATAATTCGCTTGATTTCTTCTGAAAGACCTGCCCCAGACATACAGGAAACAATAATATTGCGATTTTGTGACAGCCCTTCATAGTACTGCACATTAGTTAGTTCACTATAATGTTCTGCTTTTTTGGCGATTTCTTTAAAAGGTACCTGCTGTTGAACCTGCAAACCAATGTCTAAAGCCATCGAAGTAGTTAAATTATTAATTACCATCAAATCAGCATCTGATTGCTTTTTGATTTCTTTGTACATTTGGCTTAAGGAGCCCATATCAAATAAAACGATCACTTCCTGATCCCGCCGATTTTGCTTTTGCAGGAAAATCTCCACTTCGATAATAATTTCCTTAATCGATGCATCAATTGGCATATCAAAAGCTTCAAATAAGTAGGTTTGACACAAGCTGTTCACTACCCGCTGAATACTAGAGGCCATATTTCCGTGCGATAAAAGCAAACAGAAAAATGGTACCTTCTCAATTGTATGATATTCCTCACCTATTAGAATAAACAAAAGCAAACATTGCAGCAGCTCAGTCCGTTCAGTTTCAATTGCAAAAATTGGCTGAAGTTTACCTACAAACTCCCCAATTAAATAGTAGGAACGTGGATA
Organism: Candidatus Enterococcus ferrettii; assembly: GCF_017377655.1. Lineage (GTDB taxonomy): Bacteria > Bacillota > Bacilli > Lactobacillales > Enterococcaceae > Enterococcus_A > Enterococcus_A ferrettii. The sequence goes on along the minus strand of NZ_JAFREL010000042.1, from coordinate 25,389 downwards.
AGTAGATTTGATTTTTTCAATCATGCTGCGATTTTCTAAAGTTGCTGAAGATTCTAAAAACAATGACAAAATCAGCGCAGCTTCTTCTAAATCTTCGGATGACAATTGATTAAAAACTCCATATGCAGTCTGGAATTCGATAATCTGCTTCTGAAGTTGCTGGACAAAACTATCAATAATCAATGAGTTCACTGCCTGACTTTGTAGCTGTCTTCGAACCTTTTTCAATTCCTTCCGAATTGAAAAGCGACATTCATTCATATCAGTGATCTTCTCTGGAGCAAAAATTTCTTCTATTAAATAGCTGAAGCTCTGCTCAAATAATTCTTCTGTAATTTGTGATGAGACAGTCTCCTTTGAGATAAAAATGATACCTTCTGTTGTATTCCCTATTTGAATCACTGATTCAGCTTGCTGCTCCATGAAAACTCGAGCACAAAGTAGTCTTACCCGATTTTTCAAGTCTCCCAGATTACCCTTGTACTGCTGATTAATTAACTGAAAGACTTCAGTTAAACTCAAGTTAAAATCTTTTTCCAAATTTTGAGCTTCTCTCACAAAATTATCAAATGTAATTTCTAGCCGTTCATGAATTGGCCGTTCATGAAAAGCCGGCAATTTAATCGTCATGGGAACACGCCGTTGAAAAGTTCGCAGCAGCGATTTGTCCAATGATTCAGTAGTAGCAAAAATGAAACGTAAATCCACTTCAATTGGCTGCTCTTTTTCTCCTAAAGGATAGTACTGCCCTAAATCGAGCAACGTAAACAATTTCTCTTGATTTTCACTGTTTAACCGATGAACTTCATCTAAAAAGAGAAAGCCTCCATCCGCCTGCTTAACCAACCCTTCTGTGTCCTGATCTGCTCCGGTAAAGGCTCCCTTGCGATAGCCAAACAAAACGGAAGACAGCAATTCTGGATTATTCGCATAGTCCGCACAATTCAACGTGACAAAGTTAGCTGACGGAGTGATTACTTTTTCTTCAAGCGCAAATCGGTGAATCAAAGAAGCCAGATAGCTTTTTCCTACGCCTGATTCACCAGTGATCAGAATCGGAAAACCTTTAGGCGGATAGGTAACTGCTGCCTTGCATTCATCAATTTCTGCCTTCAAACTGCCCTTGGCACCGATAAATTTTGAAAATGCATCCTTCTTCTCGGCAATTGGTGTCCAGTAAACAGGACGGGTACCATTTTTCTCAACTAAGCCTTCATTTAATAATTGCGAAAGATAAGTAGTAACAACATTACGGCTAAGGTGTGTGCTCTCAGCAACATCATTGGTGGTAATTTTTTCCTGCAATTCAGCCAACTCTTTTAGATGGTCCAATACTACATAGCGTGATCGTTTCATTACAATCACCTCCTCTTAATCTGTAGGGTAATTCATGCCCCAATCACGGCGAATCTGATCGGTGAGGGTTAATAAATCTAACGTAAATTTAGGTGGTACTTCCTCGAGTTCAGTGCAGCCAGCTTCTATACAATCCTTCACAGCTATCCACTCATAGGTATAACCTGTCATTCCCTTAGGCAACTGCTGGTAATAAATTATTTCTCGCTCCTCATTGAAAACCTCTAATTGATTAAATTCTGAGGGATGATCGATTTTAATATAGCCTTTTTCTCCACTGATTAAAGCACCATTCAAGGTTTTTGCCTGAATGGTTGCATTTAGTACGCCACTGCTGTCATTGCAATAATTGAAGCATAGTGTATGTTGTAAATCGACACCTGTTTCCCCTATGTTTACTATTGTTGTGTAATCGTTATAGTCGGTACCGAAAGTTTCAAAAAGTAAATTTAACCCATAAATTCCTGTGTCCATCAGAGCACCACCACCAAGCTGCAGATCAATTAATCGTTGATTTGTTCTACTGTTTCCACCAATATTGGTAATCAAGAATTTGAATGAACCAATCAGTTGATTCCTTTGGATTTTTTGTAGTTCCTTAAATACTGGATTAAATCGCGTCCAGAAAGCTTCACCCAAAAAAAGATTTTTTTCTTTAGCCAATGAGAACAGCTCAGCAGCTTCACAATGATTTAACGCTAAGGGCTTTTCACATAAGACATGCTTGTTCTGTTGAAGAGCTTCTCTTGTATATTGATAATGATAAATATGTGGTGTAGCAATATAAATCAAATCAATTTCTGGAAAATTCAAAAAATCCTCTAATTGATTAGTACAAAAGGGTACTTGATGCGTCGCTGCAAATTCCTCTGCTTTCTCAAGAGTTCTCCCATAAGCAGCAATTAAATCAATTCCCTCAATTTTTTTTATTTCCCGCGCCATAATATCAGCGATGGCTCCGATTCCAATAAATCCAACTTTCATAAGACGATCTCCTCGCTAGTGTATAAGTAAACTTATCATAAAATAGTTAGTAAACGAATACAATAGATTTTACTAATAAAGTGAGAAACAACTGAGTGATTAGTAAACAGGTATCCTACATTAAATGACTAAACGTTCGTGGTTCTATTCAAGTAGCTAGCTCAAACTTATTCTGAATTTACAAAAAATCCCATGGAAATCTCGATAGTTAGATCTCAAACTTCAGCACCTTAATTGTTTGTTTGGTTTCTGCAAGAACTTCTTCAATAATTTTCTTAACAGATTTAATCTCATGTATTGAACCAGAAACTTGTCCCGCCATTACCGAACCATTTTCAATATCTCCAGCTGCTGCTTTTCGTGCTGAACCCAATGTCAGCTTTTCCAACTCTTCAAAGTTAATGTTTTCTTTCTCCCATTGTCGGTACTGCTCAATCATTTTATTCTTAATACTGCGAACGGGTGCGACGCTGTTTCTACCTGTCACTACGGTATCCAGTTCCCCGGCAGCTGCTACAAATTCTTTTACATTTAGGGGAATTGGGCATTCCTCAGACAATAAAAAGGCTGTGCCCATTTGAATCCCTTCAGCACCTAAAGCAAGCGCAGCCGCCATCCCTCTTCCATTAGCAATTCCACCCGCAGCAATTACAGGAATTTCTACGGCTGTTGCCACCTGTGGAACCAAGACCATGGTTGAGAGCTCGCCAATGTGCCCGCCAGCTTCCGAGCCTTCAGCAACAACCGCATCCACTCCCAGAACTTCCATTTTTTTTGCTAATTTTGCACTAGGAACTACTGGAATTACCTTGATGCCAGCTGATTTTAATTCAGGCATATATTTTTTAGGAGTTCCTGCTCCAGTTGTCACAATTTTTACTCTTTCTGCCACAATTACCTCTATCAGCTCTGGAATATTTGGTGCCATCAGCATCAAATTTACCGCAAAAGGTTGATCGGTCAATGCTTTACAAGCAATAATTTCTTCCTTCAGTTCAGCCGCAGTCATCCCCCCAGAGGCAATAATTCCTAATCCGCCAGCATTAGAAACCGCCGCAGCTAAAGGATACTTGGATATTTGAGCCATCGCTCCTTGAAAAATGGGGTACTTAATACCTAATAATTGAGTAATTGCTGTCATTTAAACGCTCCTTTTTACGGATTCTATCTTTTTTATTTATTATACACGATTATCCTTTTCCCTAATCCTTTAGTATAATAAATCTATTGGCTGAAAAGGAGTATTTTATGAAAAAATCATTGATTCTTTGGTTAGGTTTATTAGGTATTGTCAGTTTGATCTCTTATACTGCCGCAGTGATCTTTAGCCCATTAGCTTATCCTGGCTATCGCTGGATGGAGCAGGCGGTAAGTGATTTGAGCGCGTCCAACTCGCCGTCTCTTTTGCTATGGAATCAGTTGTCCTCTCTTTATGAGATTTGCGGAATGATTTCTATAATGATGGTTTGTGTCTTTATTCAAGGAAAGCTTACGACTGGACTACGAATTGGTATTTATTTATTTGCAGCCATGAATTGGGTATCTGCGATTGGTTACAGCATGTTTCCTCTTTCCGATAAATGGGAGGTCAGTTCTTTTCAAAATACCATGCATGTTGTTGTTACGGCACTGGTTGTGCTGCTATCAGTTTTATCATTAGTAATCATCATCGTTTCTGGCTATCACAACAAAACCTATCCTTCATTAGCACTTTGGGCTGCTTTGTCTTTTCTGTTAATGCTGGCAGGAGCCATTGGCGTTGGAATCGTTCCGAAAGAATTTTTTGGTATAGCTGAACGTTTTAGTGTTTTTGCGGCAACTGGCTTCAATGCTGTTTTGGGCATTTACTTATTCAGAGGGTTCAATTTTGAAAACTAATTGATTAGTGAATAGACATGTCAAAATTTTGACAAAAAAAAGAGGCAGGCTAGCTGCCTCCTCTCATTCCTTAGTCCATTTTATCGACAACCGTCGTTAACTTTCCGGCTTCGATATTTTTATAACCTAATTTAAATACTAAAATAGTAATGATATACAAAATAAAAGGCACGATGAAGGCTGCCAGCAGGATTCCCGTTTGAGCCTCAGGCGATTGATCTTGATTCGATACATAACCAAAATGATTTAAAATAAAGCCTGGCGCTGCACCTCCCAAAGCCATAGCTACTTTCATAACAAAAGAGTTTAAAGAGGCGATCAATCCCGCACTTTGTATATGCATAGTTTCGTATACCCGATCAACATTATCAGCCGAAATACTGTATTGAATGGTGTTGATTAGTCCGAGTCCAAATTGAATGAACAAATAAAATACAATGAAAAGAATAACCTGCTGCCGGAAGAATAAAATGGCCACCATCATGCAGCTGGCAATAAAAAGGCCCAGAATATAAACATTTTCCTTGCCTATTCTTTTGGAGACGCTGGGAACAATCATTCCAGCGAACAGGGCCCCAAAAAAGCCGACTAAACTAGCCATACTAAATATCCGTTCATCCCCTAAAATGTAGGTAATGTAATACAAAATTGTACCATTGAAAATATTTGTCGCCGCTGTAACAAAAAGCATTGATACGAAAAGGACAGAAACACTTCGGATTTTAAAAATGGCTACGATGTCCTTAAACGAATAATGCACCGCTGCTTTTTCCGGCTCCTCTGCTTCTAAATTCCTTTCTTTTAAACAAGCAGCACCAACAATTGTAAAGAACAAAACAGTTAGTACTGTACCGATGATCAGCAATAAATACCCATCAGTCTTATCAGTGAATGCAGCAATAGCTAACGGTGCCAGTACATTCAGAATGGTTGGACCCACTGTATAAGATACACCTTTAATAGAAGACAAAATATTTCGTTCATTCTCATCCTTGGTTAAAATAGGAATCATACTGTTCAAAGGAATATCCATCAAATCGAAGGTCACTCCCAGTAAAAGGTAAGAAATACCAATTACCAGTACCTGATGCTGAACAAGCAGTAAGGGAGCAAACCAGACAAACAGATAGTTGATGCAGCAAATAATGGTTCCTAAAACTAAAATTACTCGATATTTTCCAAAACGGGTCTGTGGAAACTTATCAATGAAGTAGCCGAGGATAGGATCGCTGATCCCATCAAACATACGTGACACAAGAAACAGCGTGGCTACAACGGCTGGATTGATCCCAATCACATCAGTGTAAAAGATTAATAAATAGGTGTTCAGTAAGGTCATAATCGGAATGTTTCCTAGATTGGTTAAGGCAAATCCGATTTTTTCCTTTAGGCGCATCTTCTTTCTCATGATTTCTCCTCCAAACTAGAGTAGCTAGTTAAACAGGCTGCAGTGTCATACTTAAATGAAGAGGTTCGTCTTTAATTAGTTGAAACACCTGCTGATTAAAGTGCACCTCTCCGCCCTCTTTATCCGTCCAAATGATGACTTCATCTCCAGTTTTGTTTAGGGTTACTAAACCATCCTTGATCGGAAACTGGCAGCTTAATGAGTCAAAATTATTCAGCTTGGGTTCAACGACAAAACTCTCATAGCCAGGAGCAGTTGGTACCAGGCCAACAAAATAATGGCCTAACAGATAAATCGGGCTGGCTCCCCAAGCATGACATAGGCTCTTACCAAAGGGATCGCCGTACATTTCATACCTATCTGCACCTGTTTCCTCAGGCTTATACTCCTCCCAAAAAGTCATTGCATCATGGGCCAACATCCCACCCCAATAATCCAAAATGATTTCATAAACACGCTCTGTTTCACCCAGCTTGCACAGGGCATCTTGTTCAAAGAATTTGAAATACGGAGTGGTAATCTGAGTAATTTCATCATTCAATAAAACATTTTCTAAAATTGAATGCTGCTGCTTAGGATTTACTAAATCAAACAGCACAGCAAAAATATTGGCATGGCGGGTTACATGACGTTTGCCGGATTCATAAGAATCAATAAAGGCTCCCTTTTCTTCATCCCAGAAATGATCCAACAGGTTTTTGTAAAGCTGATCATATGCGTCTTGGTATGCTATAGTTTCTTTTTGTAAAATTGATCCGCAAACGACCATCGAATGGTATGCCTTCAGTAACAGGACCTGCTCAGCAGCCAAAGTTCCCTCTTTATCCATTTCAGACCAGTCAATAAAAATCCAATCCTTTTCTCGTCCATAGATAAACCCTAGTTCATTGGTTTGATTTTGTAAATAAGTCATCATGGCAACCATTTTAGGATAGATTTGCTGTAAAAAATCGACATCGTTGGTCATCATATAGTGATTCTCAACGCCAATTAACCATAAAATTGAATAATCAACAATCGTGTTCATATGCTGTTTAATTTCATTTTGACCTCTCAGAGCCAACATGGTTCGTTTATTGATATCCTCATCAAAGAATAGATACTGATTAATGAAATAGGATTGATAAGCATCCCCCGACCAAATCCAGCGGTCACGTTTAATTCCATCAATAAAGAATAAGCCACTGCACAAGGTGAAGGTCTCAACCGAAACATCCCATATTTGATTTAACAGCGGATTATCAGAACGAAATGCTGCTTTATTTTCTAGTGGAATGAATTCATGTACAGCGGATACTTCCACATCTTCTGCTTTTATCCTAGGAATGAAGATATAGCGAAAGGCTCGTTTTCTGATGGAGGTTGCTGCAGTCGCTGAAATTTCTTTGTAATAACACATTTCTTCATCCAGCGCTTCCGTTTCAGACTCACCGAAGCAAACAGTTACCGGTTTTCCTTCCCTTAACTCTTTGATAAGCAGTTTGCCAAAGATCGCGCGACCAAAATCGAATAGAACCCCTCCCTGTATTTCTTTTTTATTTAGATATGCTACTGGTTCAGGTGCATGGTAAACCTGATTAGGATCCTGATCGACTTTGGTATAAAGTGTACTCCAACCGGCTGGGTGTTCTTCAATAAAGTTGCTGCAGACCCAGCCAATATCACTTTTGATAAATTCACCAGTAAGGTAGACCGCCGGCAGCCCCTCCGTATTCCCTACAAAAACGCGAATTTTATTATGACCAGCAGGACAAGTTAAGGTTTGGCCAAAGGGGAATTTTTGATCATTTATCTCTACGTAACCAACTCCTTTGGCATCAACTTTAAATTCAGTTGGTTCTGCTAAATCATAATAGCGCTTAAATTTCACATTGCGATGACAATCATCCATATACCAATAAGCTGGCCAGTCATACGCCCGTTCTTCACGGGAAAAATTTTGTAATAGGCTTTGCCGAATCTCAAAGTCGCCTGAGTACCATAGCCATCGGGAACTATTTTCGTTTATCATTGCTCTCTCTCCTCTACTTTACTGAATGAACACTGTCTAACGGCAGTTCTTTCTCAGAAGTTGTATATCGTTTTTGCAGCGACATCATCCAAACGCCGGCAATTGCTGCTAGTAAAACAATTCCAGCAAAACCATACATAGAAACCTGGATAGTTCCAGGAGCTACTAAAAACGGGGTGATAAAAGCGAACAAACCGCAACAGATTCGTGAAAATCCATTAATGAATCCTTGCAATCCTGCTCGTACTTCTGGCGGAAAAGATTCCTGAGTCCAAACCTTATAAATCGCTTCACCAGCCATCGGGTTTCCAAAATTATAGAAACCAATCGTTACAGCCAGGGCAATAAAGCCAGCACCGCCACCTAAAACAGCCATACCAATCATTGCTGCAAACTGAACAAAAACACCAACAAAGAAGGCCTTATTGCGATATTTCCCACCCGATACAGAAGCAAATAAGATGGTTGTGATGAGCGATACAACATTCAAAATGATTCCTAAACCTGTTGCCTGAGTTTGAGTAGCTCCTGCATTTGTTAAAGCATATGTTTGGAATTGCCCCCAGGTATTAGCTAGCAGGTTCCAACAAACATAAAAAATCAGAATTGCCGCGAAATAGCCTAAATACTTATTCTTCTGTGATCCAAATAAAACAGACTTAACGGAAACTGCTGTTGTATCAGCAACCACTTTACTATTGGCTCTGCGACGTAGGCCTTCTTCATGAAATCGCTTGAATTTTTTTGAAGTAATTCGCCACAACCAAGCAACAACTGAGAAAACAAACAGGATTAAAAAGACAATCCGAGCCCCCATCACGCCTTCAATTCCTGATAATAGAAATGAACAAATATAAGAAATAAAAATACCTATTTGCCAAAAAACTTGGGTGGAAGAAACCAGCTGTGCAGAAGTGGTCTCATCTGGAGCATCATGAGAAACAACCGTCAAGCTGATAGGCAAATCAGCCCCAGAAGCAATTCCCATAACAACTACTCCTAAAAGCAGTGGATAAAAGCCGGTGGACATTACGCAAATGCCGGCCCCAATAGCATAAAATAGATTTCCCCAGTTAAAGGAGCGAAATAAGCCGAAAAGCTGCGTTATTTTCCCTGCCATTAACGATCCAAAAGCAATAGCGAATGTTAAGGTTCCTGAGAGGATCCCTACTTGAGCTGTAGTAAGTGAAAGGCCTTGCTGCCAGACAGGAATAGTTGCGGAAAGACCCACGATGCATCCTGAACCTAACATCGATCCAATACCAGCTGCTGTAGCCAAAGGGGTATATTCCTTAGCTGTATTCTTTTTCAATTGATGTGTCATAATTTCTTTTCCTCCTAATTGATGCCCTTATTCTAACCGCTTTCAACCACTCGTTGCAATTTCATAAATCCAGAAATTTAGTATCAAATCTACAGATTATTTGTTAAACTATTTTTAGCGAATTGATGAGAGGAAAAAAATGATGCACGAATTAAGAGAGCTTTTGCAGAAAGAACTTCCGGTAGAAACACTGCAACGACAAAGTGGAAAAAACATTAATGAAATGAATTTGAATTACGAGGAATCGATTGTGCCGAAAATTCCCTTGGTAAATTTTTTTGAGGAAGGAAATATATTTATTAATAAACATCCTCGCTTTTCCCATACTCCTGCTCACACCCACAGTTTTGTAGAATTTAACTATGTGTACACAGGCAGGTGTATTCAATGGATTAATGGAGACCGCGTAGCGTTATCGCAGGGACAGTTAATTTTGATGGATCGTAATATTATTCAGCAAATTGATTATGTTGGAGAGGAGGATTTAATTCTAAATATTCTGGTTCAAGATAGCTCGATACCTACGGAGCTATTGAATAATCTGGCACAATCAGAAGATATAGTGACGCAATTTATTGTCCAAGCCTCCCAAAAACAAGCTTCTCATAATAATTTTATGGTGTTTGATTTGACTGAACAAAAAATTGCCCAACAGCTTATTGAACTAATGGCTCTGAAATTCTTTCAACCACAACGAAATAAGGTTCGCTCCTTGAATCTGTTGTTAAGCGCTCTGCTAGTTGAACTTTCCAACACGACAACCCTATATACGAACAATACTTATAGTGAAAAAAAAGAGATATTTCAGCTGTTGAAGTACATTAATGATCACTATTGTGAAGTCTCTTTAAAACAGTTAGGAAATCATTTTGGTTACAATAAAAACTATATCAGCAATATGATCAAGGCCAAAACCGGCAGCACCTTTCAAGAATTAATTGATCAGAAGCGGCTTTCTGAAGCCAAAATCATGCTGCAAAATACCAATTACAGTATTTCTGAAATTGCTGAAGCAATCGGCTATAAGAGTACTCCTTCTATTTTCAAATTATTCCAACAAAAAACCGGCCAAACGCCAAATGATTTTCGCCAAAAGAAAAAGCCGCAGGAATAACTCCTGCGACCAACGTTTTAAAGTGGGTGGAAATGAGGTTTCATTTTTTCAAAAGTGCAATAGTGTTTAAAGCCTAAGTCTTTCAGCAGCTTTTTACTTTCCTCAATATGAGCACCCAGTTGTTCTGGTGTATGGCTATCACTACCGATGGTAATTATTTTACCGCCTAATTCTTTGTATAGCTTCAAAATCTCTACTGATGGAGTAGTATCAGGAATTTGGTAACGAATTGACGAGGTATTGACCTCAATTCCCTTACCGTCTGCAATAATATAGCTGAGAATTTCACTCAATATTGCTTTATTTGCTTCAAAGGTATTCTCATCCTTGTTCAAGTAGCGTCGGATTAGATCCATGTGCGCAAGACAGCTATAATTGTGGTAATTTTTAACAACCGTTAGCATTTCTTCATAATATTCCTGATAACACTGAGCATCGGTCTTCCCAACTTGAAATTCTCCTGTCCAAAATTCCTGATTGTCGATCTGATGAATCGATAACAAAATAAAATCAAATGGATAGGAAGCAAACAGCTTTTCGAACTTAGGAATTGTTTCTCTTTGTATGCCAAACTCTAAACCAAAACGTAGAGTGATCTTCTGCTGATACTTACCTTTTAATTCATTGAACTGTTCGAAATAAGCCGGATAGTCAACATTGAGCATCATCTCGTTTCCGCCAGCAGGAACGGGGTCGTCACAATCCAACTTTACCCCGTAGTCAACATGGTCAGTAAAACATAACTCCTTAATCCCCTGCTTGATTGCATCAATTACAACCTCTTCCATAGGATATTCTGAGTCATCGCTATAATGAGTGTGAACATGGTAATCAAATTTCATGGTATTCCCCCTATTTTACTAACTTTACTAACCTAGCTTTCAAAATCCTTATGATATTCTTGCTCAAGCTTTTCCCAATAGGCAGTGTCTTCTTTAGTAATTTTTCTCAATACACGGCAAGGATTTCCGGCAGCGACTACATCATCAGGAATATCTCTAGTAACAACTGAACCAGAGCCAATAACTACATTCGATCCGATGGCAACTCCTGGATTAATAGTCGTATTTGCCCCCACCCAGACATTGTCTCCTAAGGTTACAGAAGTTCCAAATTCAAGTCCACGAACTCGTACACCTGGATCAATCGGATGGCCGGGCGTATAAATACCTACTCTTGGACCAAACATGACATTCTTTCCAATAGTAACTTTAGCAACGTCCAAAATGACACAGTCAAAATTAGCATAAAAATTCTCACCGATTACTGTATTGCTGCCATAATCGCAACGAAAGGGCGGTTCAATGTATATCTTTTCTCCAGTTTGCTGAAATAACTGCTTCAATAATTCTTGACGATATTCTTGCTGCTCTTCAGTTGTTTGATTAAACAACCGAGTCAATTGCCTGGAGCGTTTACAATCCTTTGCTAATTCTTGATCATCAGCCATATAAAGCTCTTCTGCCAGCATCCGTTCCTTTTGAGTTTTCAATTTTTCTTATTCCTCCCAATTTTTAGTTTCAAAATCAATATAACACCAATAAGCACCGCAGATAATCCTGCTAAAAAAATAATTGACTCAGCCGTTTGATTATTTACCAAAGCCCCTAGACCATTCCAAAAGAAAGGTGTGGCAAACTGACTCAATGTCATAGATACTGAAATTAAAGCAGTAGCTAAGATCAACTGCTGTGGTGGAGATAGTTCATTTACTTTAGTAATAATGTACGGTCCTGTAAACGAGTAAACAAAGTTAAACAATACCGCAGCGATCGCAGAAACGATAAACTGCTGTGAAAAGCTCAAAAGAATAACCAGAGCTCCAGCTGCAAGATAACTAATCGGCAAAAGGCGTTCTCTCCAATAAATAAACAGGCGACCAAACAACAGACCAGCTAACAAACCGCCTAGATTCATTATACTCAAAACTAAACTAGCAGATTGAGCATTGCCGAAATTTTTTTCCATAAACAATTCTGGTAACTTTATTTGTACCGCCCAAATAATCAAAAAAGTAAAAAAACACAATAAGATGTATCGTAACACTGAGTTGCTCAAGCGTTTATTTGAGGTAGCATCAGCTTTCTTTTGAGCAGTCAAACCCGCTGACGGTTCAGGAACTACCTTAGTAAAAATCAATAATATCGGTAGAGCCAATAAATAGACGAGAAATCCCCAATTCCACTTAATACTTATTAAGGAGCCACTCACAAGGAGTAATGCCGAATTCCCCAAAGCAGATATGCCTACTTGATAACCAAGCAAAACAGCTCGATCTTTTCCAGTAAAAAACATACTAATTAAACTGATTGCTAAAGGGGTAAACAAACCGATTCCGGCCCCTAGAAACAGGCGGCAAAAAAAGATAAGCACAAAGCTTTTTAAAAAGAAAGGCATAATCCCTGCACTAGTGGCAATCACTATCCCTAGTTGAACCGTTCGCTTGACACCAATTTTTTTCGTTGTCTGATTGCTAAGCAATGAAAATATACAAGTAGTTAAACTGGGAATAGTTACCAAACTTTCGATCGTACTTTGTGGTAACTGTGGAAACTGCTTCAAAAGTATTGGCAACATCCCTGTTATAGCCGTTGCTGATCCAGTAAGCAATGAAATACTCAACAAAACGGCCTTGAAAGTTACTCGATTTTCATTAAATGTCCCCAATTTATTAGATGAGTTTTTCAGCATTTGATTAAAACTTCTCCCCTCTAGCTTCTTGAAATTAAATCAGATTCAAGTGATGCAATCCGTGTATTATTCCGCCATCTTCATTTGATTTTGTTACAAAATCAGCAGCTTTTTTGATTTTATCCGTTCCATTTCCCATCGCTATTCGATAATCAACTGCTTCAAACATTGGTAAATCATTGTTACCATCTCCAAAAGCGTAGGTTGGGACACTTTCTTTCAGAGATAGACTATTCATTAAATTTTTAATCCCTGTTTTTTTGGAATTACCGATGGCTGTCATTGCTACTGAAAAGGGAGTATCACGAATGATAGTTAAATAATTCCCAAAAAGTGTTTGATATAGTTGGTCCTTTTCTTCATCCTTAGAAAAGAGATACAACATTAAAACATCTTCTTTACGATAAAAGGTTGGCATAATTTCAGGCAGTGCAGCATTATCTAGTTGATAAAGTCTGACTGCTGCCTCATCAATTGCAGTAATTTTACTTGTTTCCTTTCCATAAAAGGCTAATGGATGATTCAGTCGGTTAGACAGAAGTACTACTTCCTCAATAATTTCCTTTTCAATAGTTGATTGGTAGACGATTTTTTGGTTAAAAACGATTTGACCGTTTAGTCCAATATATGAATGAATATCTCCCCCTGCTGTTAGCTCACGAATTTCCCACGGGGCACGGCCAGTCACTACAACGGGTAAATAGCCATTTTCTGTCAACTTAAACAAAGCTTCTCTATTGGCTGTATTTAAATGAGATCGTTTATCCAATAATGTTCCGTCTAAGTCAAAAAAAACAATTCCTTTGATCATTATTTTCCACTCCTTTTTTGTCCTCGATTGCTAAATTCTGATCATCATGTCAGTCTGCTTCCCTTACAAATGCCCGCAAATTTTTAGAGTTATCATTCTTCATAGTGTTTTTCTGTTCACAGTAAACTGGCGTATCACAAAAAATTCCTTCATTAAATATCAGAAAATGCTCAATTTATAGCGAACGTTGTATTTTTTTGTATATAATGTTTATTATACTGTTCACTTTTATTTACAAAAATAATCCATGCACGTTTCAGAAAGGCTTAATAAAATGACAAATCAGCTGGAAAACTCGCTAAGATGGTTCGATGAAGGGGATCACATGATTCCCTTCGAATATTATCAACCTTTAAAAGAATATCCTAACAACGAAGTTCTTCCCCATTGGCATAGTGGTGCAGAAATTACTATTGTTCATGAAGGAACTGCAAACTACCTTATTGACGGTCAAAAAATTGTTAGCCAAGCTGGAGACATTCTTTTTATTCCGCCCAATAAACTTCATACAGCAACGAATATTAAGCAAACTTCAGAAACATTGGTTTTTCATCTCAATTTTATTGGACTCGAAACACATGATTATTCGGCGATCAACTATTTGAAACCTCTACAAAACGGCAAAGTTCAAAGCATTTACCGTATAAGCAAAGATGTGCCCCATTATCCTATTATTGTTGAACTGGTTCGGACAATTTTCGCAATAATTCATGAGAGAGCTCCCTACTTTGAACTTAAATTGAAAGGCTCCTTATTGTTACTTTTCAATGAGCTGTTCGTAGCTGATTTATTGAAATTCACAATTCCTAAAGACAGCAAAGCGTTGGAAAATCAAAAAATTATGAAGCTTCTGAATTATATTGATGATAATCTCGACAAACCGTTGAAAATACAAGATTTGGCAAAATTCAGTAATTATAGTCCATCTCATTTCATGGCTTTTTTTCGTAAAAATGTCGGAATGACTTGCATTGACTATATTCAATCTCTCCGTATAAAAAAAGCTGAAGAATATTTAAGATATTCCGAGAATACTATTACTGATATTGCTTTGAAAGTCGGTTTCAATAGTCCATCTAGCTTCAATCGATTATTTAAAGCAAAACGTGGGCTCAGCCCTCGTGAGTATCGTCGAACATGGCTAGCTGATGAAGTCTGAAAAGTTTCCTATCCTATGATAATTGAACTATGTTTTCGATTATAGCCTTTTATTCACCAGGAAGCTTGATAAATCCTATTAAAAACTTGTCGAATCCTATGAAGATCAAAAAAAGGCAGCTCGCTTTTAAACGGCTGCCTCTTCTAATGCTGGTTAAATTTTCAATTATTAACGCCTAATGAATATTCTTTACAATATCTTTTGTTTAAAAAGCCCTATATATTATTTAATAGAATCTTCAATTGCTTTATCGAATTAAAGATTTTCTGAGAACGAACATACTATCTTAAATCTTTAGTAAAAAGATGAAGATAACTGCACTAATAGTTTGGATTACTCCTACAGATACACCATAAATTAGGAAACGTGGACCTTCTTTTAAAAATTTTTTGAAATCAAGACGCAAACCAATAGCAGCTAATGCGGTTGTCTCAAACCAAGTACTAACAAAATGTGCGCCCGTATCTAAAATATGTGGTAACGGTACAAAGCTATTTAGGATACATGCAATTAGGAATCCTATAACATACCAAGGAACAGGTAATTTCTTACCCTTGGTCACGGGGGAATCACTAGCAACTGTATTTTGTTTTACCTTCTGTTCAAAGACAAACACTACTACTACTAGCAACATGATCCGCATAATTTTAAAGAGCATTGCATATTTTACAGTTGCTGTGTCAATTAGACTGGCACCTGCAACTACCTGCCCTACTGATTGAAGGGTTCCTCCTAATAAAGCACTTTTGCCTAATAAATCGTCTCCAAAAAGTGCGATTCCTAAGAATGGTAATGTCAGCATCATTATAGTACCTAAAAGGTTGACTAATGTAATAACCTGCCCTTTTTCTTCGTCCTTTGCACCGATTGCTGGAGCAATTGCTCCGATGGCTGAAGAACCACAAACGGCATTACCTCCTGCCATCATTAACCCCATTTTTTCACTAAAACCAAGTTTCTTGCCGATTAGATAGGCTCCAATAATTGTGATTGTCATCATCAACAGAACATAGATGATTCCTTTTAATCCGATTTCACTGATAGTTTGGAAGGTAACGGTAAAACCTAGCAGCACCACTGAATATTCTAACAAACGACTTTCTGAGAACTTAGTTCCAACTGCCAAAACTGGCTGACGAAAAATAGTGTTTCCTAATAGAATACCTAACAGAATAGCGATAGTTGCACCGCCAATTTCCGGAAAAAATAGGGCTAAAGCTTTACTTACCGCTGCCACCGCGAAGGACAACAGCAGTCCTGGTAAGATTGAATAGTTTTTTATGTTCATTAAATCATCCCTTTCCAAAATAGATTATACCTGTTTCTAACTATTTTTAGGAATGATTGTTATAATAGTTACTATAAGATATGTAAATGGAAGTGATTACTTTGTTTAAGTTGTTAGAAACATTCCGCGTCGTCTACGAAACGAGAAATTTTTCGAAGGCAGGAGAAATTTTATTTATCTCTCAACCCTCAGTATCTAGTCAAATCAAACAACTAGAAGCAGAATTAAAAACAACCTTGTTTTTACGCAATGGCCGAAAAGAGATTGTTGCCACACTACAAGCGGATTTGCTTTATCAAGGGACTTTGGATTTATTAGAAAATTGGAATGACTTATTAACTGAATTGTCTAGTGAACGAGATCAAACAACCATTTGCCGGATCGGTGCTTCTCATACTTTTGCAGTTTATGTACTGCCTAATCTAATGAAGGAATTGATACCAGAATTTCCTGATATTGCCTTTTCAATTCGTCTCTTGAACTCTATGGAAGTATTAGAAGCGATTAGTAAATATGAGTTAGAGCTAGGTTTTATTGAAAAACCCTTATCCACCGGAAATGTTGAGCGTTTTACCCTAATGGAGGATCAGCTAGTTCTGGCAGGCAACCAAGGAGATACTCCTTGGTTGGTACGTGAACCTTCCTCAGGAGTGTACTACTATACTAAGCGCTATTTAGAAGAAAATAATTTGACCCCGCCACTTTTAGAGGTTCACAATAATGAGGTCATTCGTGAATTACTGAAATCTGGTATAGGCCGATCAATTATTTCCAAACGTGCAGTTGAAGGTATTCCTTATCAGGAGTTACCCGAAGGTTATAGGAGGAATTTCTATTTATTACAGCGGGAAAGTCTAGAGTCTGAAGCGATGACTCGTTGTATTGATTTCATTCTGAATTGGAGCAGCAAGTATAATTAATAAAGGAAGGTGTAAAAAATGGCCGCAATTTTAAAAGATCACGATTATAGTTTTCGTCAACTGGCGGGTGCCCCTTTTCATGATATACAATTTGAACGTGTCGATTTTTCAAACGCGAATTTGGAGAGAGCTGACTTTGCGAATTGCTTGTTCATTGACTGTGATTTTTCTTATGCACTGCTGAAAAATGCTTCTTTTGAAAGTGCAGATTTGCGGGGCTGCAATTTAGAAGGTGCCGATATTTCTGGTGCAAATATGTATTTTTCTATGCTGGAAGGTGCGAACCTAAAAAATGTTATTTACGATGAGCAGACTCAATATTTCAAAATGTACTGCGCTGAGGACGGTCCGATTATTGGATATAAGAAATGTTTCGATTATCGGATTGTTCAGCTGTTGATTCCTGCTGATGCCCGAAGAACCTCGGCTACTAATAACACTTGTCGTTGCGATAAAGCCAAGGTGTTAAGTATTAAGGATATGTATACTAATAAAGATTACGATGAGGCCATAGCTTATGCAGATGGAAATTTTGTCTACCGCACAGGCGAATGGGTTGAAGCAAAAAACTTCAATCCCGATCGTTGGGTGGATTCCACTGGTGGCATTAATTTCTTTCTCACCCGTGAAGAAGCAGAAGGCTATTTGTAAAGCGCATAAAAAACGAGTAAACTAAAAGCGAGCACAAAAACACAAGGTGGTTGGTAGTCCGCCGCATGAGAATGTCAGTAGCCTTCCCTCCCGGGTCGTCCATTGCTCGAACATCCAAAAAGGGAGGTGTCATCTTGAAGTTAACTATCTACTTTGATGGCAGTTTTTGGTGCGGATTAATCGAGACTGACGAAACCTGTTATCAGGCAATTCGTCACGTATTCGGTCCTGAGCCAAAAGGCAACGAGGTTTTTGATTTCGTTTGTCAGCAATTGCCAAAGCTGCTAAATCAGCCAGCTGTTTCAACCACTAAGTCTTCAAAACAAACGAAGAAGCTTAATCCAAAACGAATGCAGCGTCTGATTAATCGAGAAAAACGGCAACCAGTTCTTTCTACCAAATCACAGCTTGCTATGCAAGAAATGCGAGAAGAACTGAAATCAGCTCGTCGTTTGAAAACTAAAGCGCAAAAAGAACAATTAGCGCAGGAACGGTTTCAGCAGCGGCAAGAAAAGAAACGTCAGAAAAAACGAGGTCATTAACCAAATAAACGCGCAGGCTCCCAGAGCTTGCGCGTTTATCTTTCTTCAAAATGTAAAATCGTCCGATCGTTTAGAGACTGCAAATCACGGCAGTTTTTCCCGTGAATTTTTTCAAAGGCAGCTACTTGCTCCTCCGAAACAGTCATGGTCTGCTGGAGAACATACCATTCCACATTTTCAGTCAATGGTGGTGTAGTTAATGAGCCAAGATAGTGATAATAGCTTTTATCACTAGGTAATAAAGCATCTACTGCACATTCTCCCTCCGCTTTTTCTTGAGCAAACTGATGCAGAACCTGCTCAAAGGCTGGATTGTGATTCCCTAGAGTATAAAGTACAGCCACTACCGCTGTTTGCCCATTGGAAGCTCGATAAAGAAAATGCCCTTCTAAAGGAAAGTGCTGATGATTAATCGTATGTTCGCTTTCCGCATGAAAATGCATTTGAACTAATGAAAATCGCCGACCATTCAAACGAGCTTTCCCCTGACACAGCAACTGTAAGTTTTGTCCATTATTTAAAAATGACCGCTGCTTTGAATTAAAAAACAGCTTTAAGCTGGAGGCTTCCTTTGCGGTAACCGTTCTTACTTGCATGGAATCAATATTAATTGGTGATTGCAGCGTCCCAGCTTCTGGGAGCCAATCATTTTGTTCATGATAATCTATCAAAAATCGTGCTGGCAAATCGATCACCCCAAAAAAATATTTTTACAAGCATATCATTTTTTTGAGGAAAAGAACATCAAATTGCCTAAATCTTTTTAAGCCAAGTGACTAAATCTAGGTAAACTTGCTCTTTTTGCCGTTCATTCAGTACCTCATGTCTGGCATTTTCGTACAAATGAACCTCTATTCGTTTCAAACCAGCTGCTTGATAGGATTTTGCAGCCTTCAAAACACCTTTCCCATAATCACCAATAGGATCCTCTTTGCCAGATAAAAAAAGCAAAGGTATATTCTCAGGCAGTTGCCTGATCCTTTCCTGGTCTTGGGATCCGATAATTAATGAAAATAATTCCTGATACCCGCTTAGCGTAAACAAAAAACCACATAGTTGATCCGCCAAGTACTTATCTACTTCATCTGGCAAACTAACCAACCAATCTTTTTCCGTGCGATGCGGTGAAATTCGTCGATTATTTCCACTGAAAGCCACACGATCAATCAACTGACTATGGTGAGTTTCTCCTTGGAATTTTGCCAAATTTTTAGCTAACGCTCGGCCTGCTTTTGTCAACCACTTTGGCTGATGTCCTGTTCCAACAATAATCGCACCATCTAATTCATTTGCATACTCATACAAATAATTGCGCAGCACAAAGGAACCCATACTATGCCCTAAACAAAAATAAGGTAAATTAGCAAATCGTTTTTTTGCATATTGAGTCACCTGATGAAGATCCGTCACTAGACCATTTTCAATCGATTTGTCATGAAAATGACCATAAAGGTCATGGTTTATTGATCCTCCATGACCTAAATGATCATGACCAACCACGACAATTTGATACTGATTTAAATATTCAGCAAATGTTTCATAGCGTAAAATGTGTTCAGCCATCCCATGACTTAGTTGCAACACTGCTTTGGGATTTTCACAACCCCATAAATACCCCTGTAGCTGCGCCTGCTGGTCGATCGATGGCAATTGGAATGATTCTCGCATCCTTCTTCCGCCTTTCTGAAAATACAAACTGAAATTCTATTACTATGTGAACAATACTTAGTGGAACCACTTTAATGTTGCTGACATTAGGAACTGTAAAAAATATCCGTGTTAATACTTGTCGAGTTCGCAGAGTCCTTCTAAACTCCATCCTTGGTAGGAGGTAAATTTTGTTAAAAATGGTACACTATAGTTAAAGGAGAGATGAAATATGTCTTGCTTAGGCAATATAATATGGTTTATTTTTGGAGGTTTGATTGGTGGCATCACCTGGTGTCTAGCCGGCATACTTTGGTGCATTACCATTATCGGGATTCCAATCGGACTACAATGTTTTAAATTTGCTAGTTTAAGTTTTGCCCCTTTTGGTAAAGACGTTGTTTACCATACTACTGGAATAAACTTTATTGTTAATATTATTTGGTTGATTGTATCAGGTATTCCTTTGGCAATAGGCCATTTAATCAGTGCATTTTTCTTATGCATTACAATCATTGGAATTCCCTTTGCAGCTCAATCATTAAAATTAGCTCGTCTAGCGCTAATGCCTTTTGGAGCTGAAATTGTGTATAGCAGATAACCAGATACGATCTTTTATCTGGTTTTTTTCGGCCCCAAAAAGAGATAGAGTTGTTCCCACGCTGCTAAAATCAAAGGCAGAGTTACTTGGGCAATCACTAATTCTTTGCCTACCTGTTTGCGTTAGTATGCAGTCTGCTATTGTTGACCCCAAGAATAATTATAAGCAGCAATAAACGAGTCTTTTTTTCTACCTCCCTCTTAATTTTAGCTTGACTATACATTTTCCACAAGCCTATCCGTTTAATGAACTAGTTATGCTCATTCATGAAGGTATAAAGGAATTACTTAAGTAGAGTCCGATTCTTCTGGAGCGTCTAATAATTGTCGATGAATTAGAGGAGTTGTTTATCAAAGAAACTTATCTTAAAAAATTGAAAAATAGTTTGTATAAAACTGTTTGAACTTAAAAATACCTATCCTGCGTGCCTAAAAAAGCAAGGATAGGTATTTCTTAGAATAAGTTATTTTGCATTTTAAGGTAAAATAGCTGATTTACCTTGCAGTCACAGGTTCTTCTAAAAAGAACGTTTTATAGTTCCCTTCCTTCTGCTTCAAAACCATCATGGGTTTTTCCATCAAAAGCATAAACCTTCTTTAAAAGTTTCCAAAGTGTTTCTAGTTCTTCATCAGAAAAATCACTAAATAGTTCCTGTAAAAAAAGCCACCCCTGTTCACCGCTTTGCTGGAAAACGGTTCTCCCCGTTTCTGTGATAACTAGATTGACCGATCGACCATCTGTCGCATTTTTTTCCGCCTGCAAGTAACCTTTACTCTTTAAATTATTGATAATTTGAGCCGTACTTTGTTTCGTTGCTCCTAATTTTGAAGCAATTGCATTTAAACTAGCTTCTCCCTCTGGTAGATGAGCAATCGCGATAAAAGTCATCATCTGTCTTGAGGTCAGCTTTTCAATTGCCTCGTCTCCTGCTGTTTGGATTTTGTTAGTTACCGAAAAAAGAGTGGCGTAGGTTTGGGAAATCAGAAACAGGCGCTGTTTGTCATCCATAACTTTTCTCCTTATATAATCAGTATACTGACCATCATAACATACGAATCTCTTTATTTTCAGTTGTTAGCTAACCTTTTTAGAAATCAAATAGTCATGGAGAAAATAGATACCTAAACACAAAAGGAACAATAAGCCCGATACAGATACCTGATTAAAATCTGGCGGATAAACATTACTAAACGAGTTAAACCCTGCATGAAGCAATATACAAAGTAAGGTACTTTGATATTTATTCCAAATAAGCGTAAGCAAAAGTGCTAAGCTGAAAACCCACAAAGCGAAAACGAGGAAATTCATTCTATCCTGACCCGATCCTGTTACTAACCACAAAGGAAGATGCCAACACAACCAAATAGCAGCTACGAAGCAAGTAGAGATAAAGCGTGAATATTTTTTCTGCATCTCTGGAAGCAAATATCCACGCCAGCCAACCTCTTCTAATCCTCCACCAAAAAAGATCATGATAGGTAACTGTTGCAAAGCTACATAGACTGGGGCCACTTGCTTGCTAGTGCCCAGAAGCACTGGGAAAAAGCAAAATGCCCAGGCTAAGAAACCCACTAATAAATAAGCTGAGATCGGCTGCTTGATATTAGCAATACCATGCTTAAATTGATGATATTCTTCTTTTGAAGCGTATTTTCTCTGAACGATCCACGCGCTAAACATCGGACTGGCAGCTCCTAAGCTATATAGAGAAAGTCCGATTGGTGAAAATAATTCAATACCAGCAGTTTTTATCAAAAAAACTACTAAAAGCCAGCAACTCCACGAAATAGCAAACGTTAAAGTAAGATATCTTAGCATGTTGTTCAATTTCATCTGCCTCCTTGATGGTCAACTATCTCTACGACTTCTTTTACAGCTTTCATAAATACTGCTGGCTCCTCCATGTTTGGACTATGGGCTGAATTCTCAAAAGTATAAAATCCCTTTTTAGGAGCGTCTACCTTTTCGTAAAATTCTTTGGCCATCTCATAAGAAACTTGATAATCATACTTCCCATGTAAAAAATAAACAGGCACATCGACTTTAGGAACAGTTTTCACTAGATTATCCTCCGAATAATCAGGTGTATCCAGTTGTTGGTTAGAAAGGGCCATTCCCTGAATTGCTTGCCATTTCTCCTTAGAGGTATACCCTTTAAAGAACAACAAGTTCTTCAGTAATTTCATTGTAGCCGGACCGTCATGTCGAATTCCCACTCCGTATTCTTCCAATAACATATTATACGCTGGTGCCTCTGGGTCAAAAGTAGCTAGTTTTTTCAGGGCTTTTTGATCATTCTTTTCTTTGGCTTGATCACGCAAATACTGATAAGCTCGTTTTTGTCCTTCCTTTTGATGGATCACTTGACCAACTCCCAGATAAGCTACATAGTTTTCCGGATACTTTTGAGCAGTTTTGAGACCAATATAAGAACCAAATGAATGTCCCATCAAAAATATTTGCTGTTTATCAAAGCGTTTTTGTAAATATTTTGTTACTTCTACTGTGTCTTGAATTAAATTACTGGTAGTTAATGTTTCTTTTTTCAGACCCTTGGGATTCGACATACCGGTTCCCCTCTGATCCCAGTAACAAACGACAAATTCTTTCTCCAGTCGGTCTTGAGTTTCCCATGCATGCGACATAGCAAACTCGGGCGTTCCAGGTCCACCATGTAAAAATAATAGGACGGGCTTGGTTTTGTCTTCGCCTCGAATGAACATCCCCTGCTGTACACCACCAATTGACATAGATTTTTTCTCATTAATACTGCTAGATATAGGTTGGTCTTCCGTATCAGTTAATTGAGGTGTTTTTCCAGGACTGTTCACAAGTAGAATTAGCAACGCGCTAATCATTAAAACCACAATTATTCCTAAAATAATAACAAAAAATCTTTTCACTCTCATCATTTCTCCTCCACTTCATATAGTCATTATACTTACTAATTTACCATAGACTTAAAATGAAGCAATCAGGCTTTAGATGTAGAAAAAGCACAATGCAAGAAAATTTCTCGTGCATTGCGCC
The DNA here is from genome assembly GCF_017377655.1 of Candidatus Enterococcus ferrettii. GTDB lineage: Bacteria > Bacillota > Bacilli > Lactobacillales > Enterococcaceae > Enterococcus_A > Enterococcus_A ferrettii. The sequence continues at coordinate 1,974 of NZ_JAFREL010000042.1, read as the reverse complement.
TTTTAAATATATAAACGATCTTTTAATCATTTATTTCCATTCCGTATTCACTACAAACTTGACCTTTGCATTTTCTGAGGAGTAGGCATAATGCGCTTGGTCTGCTAGGAATGATTATGGATTGATTTTTCACTAGCAGCTTGCTGGACAGTAATTTGTACCAACGTATCAGACCTTATTGCATTATAGGTGACTCCAGCGGGCATAAGAAAACATAATTGCGTAAAAAAGGGTCTTGCATCTTTTCAAATTACATTAAAGAGCCCCATTAATAAAATGATTGAAGGGTTTCATTAATTGAAAAATTTTCACCGCTTCTCCAACAAAATCCTGAGATGATAGCAGGGCTTCATCTGTCAGATTGTAAGATAAATGCCAACTTTTATGCTTTAACCATTCCGCTAACTCACTATCCTTATATTCCTCAAAGCCATGGGGAATTCTTTTTAATTTCGTGCCTAATACTTCGAAGGTCCTTGCAAATTCTGGTTGGTTAATGATGCTCAAAAATTCTTCTGGTTTGCGAGTAATTCGAGTTCGAATGGCATTCGTTACCTCTGACATGCCATCAGCGTACAAACCTCCGCCAAGAAACGAGCGATCTCCTGGCATTAGAAAAAGGTAATAACCTACCGGGATAAAATCTTTACCATTGGGAGCAATGTTGGCTCGAAAAGCCGGCATGTATGGTGTTTTATCTTTAGCAAATCGAATATCTCGATTCAATCGATACGTTAGATTCTTTGGTTCATGTAATGAGATTGTTGCGTCCATCTTCATTAATTCAGCGTTTAGCTCATGGACTAGCTGCTCAAACATCTGCAAAGCAGCTAAACGTTCCGGTTTATGAGCATGAAACCATTCCCGATCATTATTTTGCTGCAGCTCGCTTAAATAGTAAAATATTTTTTTCATAACTTCCCCCATTTTTTCTATTATCTCCCAAAAAATTCATCCATTTTACTGAAGCGTACCGAAGTTTTTAAGTTTTTCAGTAAATGTCAGCTTTTTTAAGGTAAGCGGCCTATTTAGCCTTAGTTTTTAAGGAAATCAAACTTCCTTAATCCACCTCTGCTTGTGAAAGACGATGCAGAAATTGGTTAAAGATCTCTTGTTCATTTCCTAATTGTCCAAAGAATCGGCAATCAATTTCCTCAACAATTTTCATGGCTTCCATCATCAGTTGGGTACCCTCATCAGTTAGCTGAACAGATTTTGCTCGTGCATCCTTAACAGAGGGAGCTCGTTTTACTAATTTCTTCTTCTCAAGATTTTTAATAATTGTTGATATAGTCATCACATCAATATCCGAGGTGTCAGCAATATTGACTTGAGTAATCTCCTGATCAAACTGAGCTAAATAACCTAAAGAAGCGATTACCACAAACTGAGGATGCGTTAAATCAATCTGCGAAAGAGCAGCCTTGATTTGTCGATGCCAAATATTATAAACTCGTATGAAAGAAAAGCCGACTGAATGATCTGACCCACCTTGATATTTTGATGGAAATAGACTCATCTGACTGCCTTAATCAACGCAAAGACCGATGCTGGCACATCAGAAAAAATACCGAGCAAGAATTGACTGTCTTTCACATTCTCCTTATGGTGAGCTGCTTTGAACTCTACCGAATGCCGAATACAGGTTTTTTCTCCTAGTCTTTCCAGTTCGTGATGGAATGAAATAGTTCCAGCATGTGGAATAGTTGTTTCATCAGTAAAATATTCATTTGTTTTGACTGAAGTTAATGTAAAAGCCATTGGTGGTTGTCCATCTAACGTCATTTCACCCGTCGTTCCGGTTTCGAATGCTCCTTCTAAAGAAATCTTTTGCAAATCATCTTCCCATTTATACCAATTATTTACTTCAGCATAGTATGGCCAAATTTGTTCCGGTGTTAATTCTGTCTCAACTTCAAAGCTAAATTTCATCGTCATTCTCCTTTTTAATAAGTATACTTATAATATATACAC
>NZ_JAFREL010000041.1 GCF_017377655.1 Candidatus Enterococcus ferrettii | reverse complement strand
TAATTGTACACTGTTTATTGTACCAAGAAGAAAAAGGAGAGATATTCATGAAAAAACATTTAATAGTTTTATTAGCATCAACCGGAATTTTAGGGAGTGTTGCTTTCGGTACAGCACAAGCATTCGCAGCATTCCCAAATACAGATGTTACAATTGGATTTGAAGGAGATAACTCCACTAATCCTCTGCCAGATCCTACAGGGAATTCATTGGAATTACTAAGTGTTCCACGTATGTTCGATTTTGGTCAAACGAATACCGTAGGTGAAGGAATAGAAGTAAATTTAAAAAATAAAACAGACTCTTATGTAGCTTTACGAGATGGAGACAAATCCCGAACGAATCCTTGGCATCTTACTGCTTCTATGTCTGAGTTAAAACAAGGCAGCGATACCCTGCCAGCAGAGCTGACGATTGAAACGGAAGGTGAATTGTTAGATTTCGATTATACACCAGGCAAAACAATACCTACACCTAATGCAACAAATACTCATGTAAATAAAGAGCTTGCTGCCGATTTCGCAACAGATAACAAGATAACTGTAAAAACGGGTGGATCAGAACAAAAGATTGTGTCAAGTAATTATAAAGATGATTCAATCAATTCGTCTAGAGCAGTAAAAATAAAAAATGCTTCACTGAAAATTGCTAAGGATAATGCAAAATATGAATATGCCGGCAAAGAGTTTAGTGGCTCAGTTACTTGGATGCTATCAGTTGCTCCATAATAATTTATAGACATGTATAAGAAGAAGCAGAAGAGTATCGTTTCTTGTGCTTCTTCTTTCTACTTAAAAACTTAAAAAGATCCCATAACAATCGATAAAGAACTTCTGGTTAGATCATTAGGACACTCGATTACGAAATTCCATCATGGCCATTCTGATCTTGAAAACTGGAAAGAAAGACCTCAAAAATTCAATGGGAGCTAACAGGAAGCTTTTCAAACTATCTCGATTTTTTAGATAGAAAGGTGTACTTTTTGATAAGAAGCAAAAACTATACACTGTGAAGAGCTTCCGATGTTTCAGCAACTAAAGGTCGAGTTACTTTTAAAGAAGAGAGAGGAAAAGATGAAATTCAAAATCAAATTTATTATTTCCATTTTGTTTTTATCAATTGCGTTTTTTCCAGCTTTTGTTAATGCGGAAAATGTACAAAAAGATAAAGCTTCGACTAAAGAGCTAGGCTTTACAGTTCAAGCTGTCTTGCCAGAAAATCAAATCGATCATTCGAGTTCTTTTTTTGATTTGTTATTGGACAGTATGGAACAGACTGTTGAGGTAGAAGTTATTAGTACAAGAAAAGAACCTGTAACAGTAACTATTGGAGTTTCGAATGCAGGAACTTCAAATGCAGGAGAAATAGTATATACCGATACAGAAAAAACTAAAGACAAAACATTGGTTGAGCCTGTAACCGATCTGGTGACTAGCGATCAAAAAGAGATCCAAATTGAAAACTATGAAACGAAAAAGTGCAGCTTCAAAATAAAACCACCACAACAAAAAATAAATGGTGCAAGAATTGGCGCTTTAAGCTTTATGTCTAAAATAAGTGAATCTGATCAACAAGTTCAAAGTGTCTATGGCTATAGAATCGGAATGATTCTATTGGAAGAGGATACGTTTTACAAAGATGGAAACGCCTTAAACTTGCAACAGGTTAGACCGAATATCATTAACGGCAGAAAAGTTATTGAAGCGCAATTACAAAATCCACAGCCAAAGATTTTAGAACCACTAACTGTTGAGACTGTTCTTAAAAAAAAGGGAGAGGATAAAGTTTTAAAGCATGAAAAAGTAAGCAATATGCGTATGGCTCCTAATTCTCATTTCAGCTTTTTAACAAACTGGGGACTGGATAAATTCAAAAAAGGTACGTACGTTTTATCTATTAGAGCAAGTTCAAGTGAAAATAAATGGGCATGGGAAAAGGAATTTTCAATAAATGCAGATCAAGCTCAAAAATTAGAGAAAAATGCAGCATACAAAATAACTTATCCTAAATGGGTAATCTACGCAGCCATTGCTATGGTCATTCTAACTTTAGGCTTATTTTCTTATCTACTTTTCAGAAGAAATTAGAAGTGGGGAGAGAAAATGAAGGGCAAATTTAAAATTGTATGGTTTGTATTCTTTGTGTTTGGAATCGGTGTTTTGCTGCGAACAACTACAGCCTTTGCAAGTGAGTTTCCCAGCACTGAAATTAGAGTTTCCTTCTGTGCTAGCATGGAAAAAACTGAGAAGATACAACCAGTTATTCTAAGAGAGGAAAAGTTGTCTTCAGATGATCAGGAAACTTACCCAACCATCAGAGACAAGAATTATCCAACGACAGGAGATGCAATTAATCAGATAACAATTCTTCTGGGAGTATTCTGCATTCTTTTGACGATAATCATAAAAAAATATCAGATACTTTCAAAAAAAATAAAAAGGGAGGTAGACAAACAATGAGGAAATTTTCTTTATTACTTGGTACCTTTCTTATATTGATTCCATCAATCACTAACTTAGGAGTTGCCTGGGCAGATGAAGCTATCAACGATACAAGTTTATCCTCTAAAATCGAACAAAAAGATCCACTCTCAAATACGCTTGAAGAAGCAAAAATATCGCCTTCTTCTACGGATGAAGACTCTACAACTGAAGAAACCACTGAAAGCTCTAATAAAAAAGAAAGACCACAACCAGAAAAACAGGAAACTTTCGATACAAGCGGTAGTTCCGAAGTTGATATAGGAAAAATTGCCCGCAGCAGCAGAGTAAGCACTGAAGATGAAGTAGGTCCAGTTAATTTTGCAAATATTACTGATACTTCAGTAGGCCTTTATGGAAACTATGCGATTGATAGTAAAGAATTGATTGGGGCTGCGGCTTACTACAAAAAGTATTCAAAGGAGCTTGAAGCAAACTCGGATAAAGGACCTGGTTCGCTGGAAGGAGGAAACGGTTGGGAAAAAATAGACTTAAACCTTTATCATAGTCCGAATGGAATATATTATCTCGGACAGATAAATGATTTGGAAATAGACACTAGTTATTCGGTCATTATTGTTTTTCTGCTATCTGATGGTCAGAAAATTTTGCGTGCTGGAAAAGAAACTACAACTAGCATTTTTTGGGATTTTACAGACCCCTATCTAACAGTTAAAGGAACTCCATGGATAACAATGTCTGAAATTCCTCGTTTCACAACGAAAAAGGCCAAAGTAGGAGCCGCAAGTTTTACGAGCATCACCGATACGACAGCTGCTTTATCAGGAAACTATGAGATTGACCAATCATTGATAAACACAGCCTACGCCTATTATAAGACAGGTATAAGTGATGCCAATTCTTCAGTTGGAAGCAATTCGGATCATGGACCCATGACACAAGCAGGGGGAAATGGGTGGGAAAAAGTAGATCTAAGTGTATCTGATGATGGAACTGGAAAAAGCGGAACTTATAATGGAGAAATTGAAGGTCTCGAGCCTAGCAATAATTATTCGCTTATTGTTGTTTTCGTTTTATCTAATGGAACAACAATTTTACGTGCTGGTGGAGAGGGTAAAGAGAGTGTGAAGTGGGATTATAACAATGTAATGTATCCTTGGTTGACTTATGAAGGAACCCCTTGGATTGCTGGTGCGACTATTCCATTTTTTACAACAAAAGAAATTAGTATTTCTGGAATGAATTTTAGTGAAATTACTGATGGTTCAGCATTTGTGAACGGCTCCTATTCTGGCTTGAAAAAAAAGGATGGGATTGCTGCTGCTTATTATAAAACTGGGCTTAAGGAAGCCGGATCTGATAAAGGTCCTGTCAGTGCAAATGGTGGTAATGGTTGGACAAAGGTTAATTTAGAATTGATTGGCAATGAAAATGGCGGGAACTATACCGCTCATTTAACAGATCTTTCTCCGAGTATTACTTATTCAGTGATTGTCGTCATTGAATTCAATAATGGAATTTATTTGAGGGCAGGAGATCAAAGTACGGAAAGTGTGAAGTGGAACTTTACTGATCCATACTTAACTTGTAAAGGAACCTCTTGGATCACTGGACCTGAAATTCCTAATTTTACGACTGAAGAAGGGCAAATAGGTTCAGTTTCTTTTTCTGATATCACTTCCAATAGTGCACGGATAATTGGAAACTATCATTACGAAAAGAATATTGTAAAGCAAGCTGCTGCTTATTATATAAAAGGTTATAGTAAAAACACTACCAATGCTAGTATTTATGGCCCAGACAATTTGACAGGTGGAAATGGTTGGACAAGGGTTGATTTAAAGTTAAATAAAAACGAACATGGTGGAACCTATGAGGCTGTTCTAACTGGATTAGAAAAGCAAACAGATTATTCTGTCATTATTATTTTTACATTGAAAGATGGGTCCAAAGTTTTGCGGGCAGGGAATGAAAATACGGATAGTTTGAACTGGGACTACAACAAATATGTAGCGGTAAAAGGTATTGCCTATATTCCGCCGAAAGATATACCATATTTTGTAACCAGCGGATTATTTGTTTCCAACACTACTTTTTCAGAGATTAAGTTAACGTCGGCCAAAATTATAGGATCATACGATCTTTATGGTGAGAACGATTTAGTAGAAAATGCCGTTGCCTATTACAAAAAAGGACTAAGTAAAAGTTACCAGCCAGATGCAGGTCCCAAGACGAAAAATGGAGGCAACGGTTGGACTAAAGTTGCGCTGACTTTGACAAAATCAGATACTGGTGGAACTTATGAAGCAACAATCAGTGATTTGAATAAGAATACTGACTATTCAGTAATAATCGTTTTTAAATTAAAGGATGGGACTACTATTTTAAGAGCTGGAGGACCAGACACAGGAAGTGTGAGTTGGGACTATAACTGGGCATACCTGACTGTTAAAAATAGAGTGGCTGTACTCGGTCATGAAATTCCCTATTTTAAAACGGGGAATTATGACAACTCTTTTCTGGAATTAGGGCCAACAACCTCTAAGACAACTTTTAACTCTGCTATTATTAGTGGCAGATATAAGAGTGGAGCGGCAAATCAGTTTAATAAAAAGATTCTTTTAAGATATAAAGAACAAATTGAAAGCAACTGGTCGTCGGTAATACTTAATTCAAAGGATTTATCTGGAAATAGTTATCAAAAAGAACTGAATAATCTGAAAAAAGACACTATTTACCAATACTACGTGACTGTATTAGATGAATACAATAATGAGTTAGTTCAAAGCCCAAGTGCAACATTCCAGACTAAGGATTTCTTTATACAACCTAGGTTTGAGACAACTTATCGTTCCAACGATCAATTGGATCTGGAGTTGGGATATGATGGAGATAAATCAATAATCGAAAGTGCTGTTTTAAGTTATCGGAAAAAAGGAGCATCTGGTCCTTGGAGAAATCGCCCGATGAAAATTGATGATGGAAAAATTACTTTCAGCTCTAAAGAATTCTCTGTTGGTACACACTATCAGGCCTTTACGACAATTACAACAAAAGATGGGCAAATTCACAAAATGAAACCAGATGAACTATTCACTTATGATGTTACTGTTTTGGCCCCCTTGATTTCTACTACTACTGATAGTTCAGCGACCTTTGTGGTAGACTACAATCATTTTATCGGTCATCGCGCCCCAATTGCAGCGAAAAATCATTTTAGAAAACGGCAGTCAAATGGCGGGGGGACTTGGCAAAACTTTGATCAAAGTGTTCCAGATGCATCTAGCGGAAATTTTACCTTTACTTTAAAAAACTTAGAAGAATATACGTTGTACGAAACTTATTCGACCGTATATTTTGAAAATGGGGAAAAACAAGATTCTCCAATCCGAATGTTTTCAACCGTTCAAGTATTAGATAATCTTTTGGCGTTGCGCACAGTTCCTGACCTACTTGATTTCGGTAATGAATTAAAGCCCTCGAATATTCTGGAAACCTATCGTTTGACGGAAACAGCGAAGCACTTTACGCCTCTTGTCTTTCAAGACACAAGGATTTCTTCTACCGGATGGGAATTGCGGGGTGCACTAACCGAATTAAAGAGCTCCTCTGGGAACAAATTGGAAGGGGCCAGGATTTCTTTTGAAGGCGAACTAAAGAAGAATAATGAAGAGGAAATATCGCCAGATGGGTTTTATGGGGAGGTTCATAAGCAGCAATCAATGAACGCTGATGGTACTCCAAATATTTTAGCAAAAGCTTCTCCAACACTGGCATCGTCAGGTGTTTTTGTCTACTATATTGATCCAGAATCTGTAAATATGATCATTCCTGGAAATAGTGAGAAAGAAACGCAGGATTACAGCGGGCAACTACAATGGACATTAGAGAATGTTCCATAACGAAACTGACGTAAAAACATATAACCACTTATTCACTTACTTACAGATAAGAGAATCAAACGAAAAAAGGATTTTTTCTAAAAAAATTATACAGGGGGATAGCTATGGAAAGGTATGCTTGGGTTTTATTTTTTGGATTAATCGGTGGTGTTTGTTTGATAGGGTTCGTTTATTTTTTTATAAAGGACACCAGTACCAAAAAAGATCAACAAAGAAACTATCGTTTTCTTATCCCTGATATATTCCTGTTTTTGCTATCGATGATAAATATTGTATTTGTCATATACTTATATTTTGATATTCAAAAGCAGCTTATATTCTTTAAATAAACGAGATCTGAATAGATAGATATTTTACTAGGAAATTTAATCTATTCCAACAAAATGAAGACTGAACTCAAAAGTAGCCAATGAGTTCAGTCTTTTTCACTCGGTGCAATTATTTTTTGAATTTCCAGGGAATACTACCTAACTCAAAAGAGAAAACTAAATTCCCCATAAAAAAAGTTGCAATTGCTAAATAGGCTTTTTACAAGTAAATCATGCCCATTATTTTTCATCTCCAAAAATATTGTCATGCCAACTTTTCTAACGTATGCTTAAATCATACTACTGATTTATTGAATAGGAGGAGCCATAGTGAAGGCAAAGTTTTTTTCAATTAAGGAGATTGCCGAAATGTATGGTATCTCGACTCATATCATTCGACATTACGAAAAAATAGGGTTATTAACGCCGGAAAGAACCGAGAATAACTATCGGTTATATTCAGAAAAGGAAATTTATCTATTAAACATTATTCGGGATTTGCGAGAATTGGACGTACCGTTAGAATCTATTGAAGCATACTTGAAGGATCGAACGTTGGCTACTACGCAAGAAATTTTTCGGGAGAACCAGCGCTTATTAAAAGAAAAGATTGCTTTAATGGAAAAAAAGCTGGCGGGAGTGACTGCGCGTAATCGTATTTTGGACCAATTGCAGCAGCAGGAACTGCCGATCGAAAGAATCGTAATCGAAGAGAAAGTAGTACGCCCATATTTTTGGAAGAAGGTTGAATATGGAAATGAAGCAGAGTTCGAAACGGCAATGCGAGAATTGTATGGAGAAGTCTTAGAACAAAGTAGTTCGTATGAGTTCCATTTCGTGGCAGGAATTATCTCTGATAGTTTTGAGATGACGTATGAGGGGATTTTGTTTTTAACGAATTCTGAGAAGGAGGATGTAGTTACCGAGTGTAATTGTTTGGAGGCCGGAACTTATGCCAGCTATTTTTATCAAGGGGACTATGAACAAGCGGGTAATCATTTGGAAGAAATGAAAGATCAGCTAAAGCAACAAGGTTATCAAGTGGAGCTCCCTTTCTATGAGTTTTATTTGATTGATTTTCATGAAACCCAGCACAGTGATGAGTTTTTAACCGAAATCCAAGTAAGACTTGTGGATTGACCTTATAACGGTTATAACCTCTATACTTTTATTATAAAGTATTTTAGGAGGACATATAATGGAGAAAAGATATGATGTAGTTATTATCGGTGCTGGTTTTGCTGGGCTGGCAGCTGGGTTATCTTTAAAGAAAAATGGATTTAAAACAGTTATTTTGGAAGCACGTAATCGTGTAGGCGGTCGGACGGAAACAAAATGGCTGGAGGATGGAACTCAGATTGACTTAGGAGGTCAGTGGTTAGGACCAACACAGGATCGAATGTATGAGCTAGCTGCTCAATATGACGTACCGACCTTCCCTTCTCAATTGTTTGGTAAAGGACAGTACCATTATCTTGATGATGTTCATGATCAAGAACCAGAGGAAATGCTGGAGTTATTTGAAGTTATTGATGAACTAGCCGATCAAGTGAACTTGGATTATCCACACAAAAGTCCCAATATTGCCAATCAAGATCGAATGACATTGGCTAGCTGGTTAAACTTACAAACAAAAGACGAAGAAGTCGCAGGCTTCGTCGGTCGAATGCTAGCGGGAGGATTGTTAGCTTCGGATGCTGGTGAGGTTTCGCTGTTTCAAATGTTGTATTATATTAAAGCGGGTAATGGCGTTCAAAGTTTATTAGGTGCAAAAGGTGGGGCCCAGCAGGATCGAATTGTCGGAGGACCACAGGCAATCGCTGAAAAAATGGCGGATGACTATGGCTCGGTTTTTTTCGAACAAATAGTTAAGGGAGTTTCGAAAAACGAGGAGGGATACCTTGTAGAAACCAGAGTGGGAGAACTGTACTTAACAACACAAGTTCTAATAGCCGTGCCGCCGACTGTCGTGAATTCAAAAATCACCTTTACACCAGAACTGCCAGTTTGGAAGAAAAAGACATTGCAAAGCATTCTGCCTGGCAGCGCATCGAAATACCATGCTGTTTATGAGCAACCATTTTGGCGTGAATCTGGATTATCTGGTCAGCGCAACATGAGTGAAGGACTGATTATCGAGAGTCTGGATAATTCCTTAGTCGATCAAAAGAAGGGCATTCTGACCTTCTTCGTTTACGGAATTGATTCGATCCAATTGAGCAAGCTGTCGGAAGAAGAACAAAAAGCTCGCTTGATTGAAGAACTAGTCAAGCTTTACGGCGAACAGGCAAGAAATCCGGAGCACTTTATTACGCAAGATTGGAATGAAGAACCGTTTACTAATGGCTGTTTTTCTGGCCATTTTACACCAGGTGGCTTTATCAAATATGGTGAGTTCCTGCAATCAAATGTTGAGGGAATTCACTTTGCTGGAACAGAAACCGCGACGATCTGGAACGGGTATTTTGAAGGTGCTGTTAGGTCCGGCGAACGAGAGGCACAAAAGATTATGATGAAAAAAGAAGTTAAACTAGTTTAATCAAAAGATGATAAAGCTGTTGGGAGCGAAACAAAAAGGAGCGATGAGATAAGTGCTCCTTTTTGTTTCGTTCTAATAACCTGAATGCAAGCTTCTAAAGTCATAATCTAAGTTAAATCGGCCCACCGTATAACAATAAAAGCAGGAGATACTTTCAGAGTGAAAAATTTCTATATACATGATTATCGTAGTAAGTACTTCCCAAAAAGTCCTGAGTACAGATAGCGTTAATTGCTGTTTTGTCTACTAGTTTTAATAGGGTTTTATAGATGATTTAAATTATTAAAATTCCATAATTCATTGCTAAATGAGCAACTAGTTTATGAAAAGAAGTGCTTAAAACCTTCAAGCTTACTTCAATTAAAGAAGTAAGTAGTATTTTTTTAAAACCATTGAAATTTAACACCTGACTATTTACCTTAATTTTTAAGTGGCAAATTATTTAAAGCAGTAATTTTTTCTGGTAAATTGATACTAAAACCGGATTACTTAGGAGAACGATACCCGGCTTGTTCGGCTTCTTCAACAGTTTTAAACCAAGCAGCTGGACTAGTAGTTCTGCCATAGTATTGGCTTCCAGGAATATGATAAATTCCATTTTTAGAACCTTTGATTAACCCATTTCCATTAACGTCAACGTATTCTTGTGCGCTGGGTGGTGCTGATTGTTGCTCTTGTTGTGTTTGTGCATCTTGCTGAGCTTCAAGCTCAGATTCCTCAAATACTTCGTTTTGCTGTGCCGCGATATCCTTGTTAGCCTGGCTGGTGCCATCGGAATAATTTAGCGTAATCCCCTCTTGGACATTGAAAATATAAACATTGAAATTGATAGCATCAGTGTTAATCGATTTAGCCATTAAATGGACGCCGCGGGCTAGAAGTTCATCCCCTCTAAAAACAGGCGTAACCGAGTAACGTACATAGTTTTTTTTATTTTTTTCAAGATAAGCTTTAATGTCCATTTCGTGGCGTAGCATTTCGGGATTATTGAGTTGAGCTGTGCCGGTAATTAAATTTTTCCAGTTGTCATTTTCACCAGAAAGTGTGTAGCCGATTAGGTGGGATCTGTTGTAAAGATAACTTTTTCCTAATTTTTTATTGTGCCAGCCAGTTGGTTTAACTTTGGAAATATCTCCGCGTTTTTTCGTAGGCATCAAACTTTTATTTAACATGGCCTCTGCATAGCTTGCACGATTTAAATTGTCTAAATCACCATAGACTTCCCAGGCTTTATTTGCTAAAGATAAATCGCCGTCTGAAAAAGTTGGCACATTATTATTAACAGCTATAGTCTGGGTACCACTGTAGTTGAGAACGGCTAGTTGATCATTCTCTTGCTTGATCCTGGTAGGAATACCATCAAGTGCTTCTTGTTGTTCAGCTTTTTCCCGTTTGCTTGGCACTTTCTTATCATCAGCTTTTTGCTGATGGTTCTTTTTTGAATTGTTCTTTTTTGTGGAGGATTCTTTGACAACTTTTTCCGACTTCGCATTGCTCTTTGCAGCATATACTGTTTCAACAGGTGGTGCCAAGGCTGTTCCAGTGATTATCATTGTAACCGCTAGAGCAAGTATAGCAAGCCCATTTCTCTGAGATATCTTCCTAAAAAAAGATTGGAACATGTGAATCAAGCTCAGCACAAAGCAAATAAGCCCCATTAAGATCAAAATCGTACTCATTGTTATACACCTCCTTAAAAATATTGTGGTTAAAATAATTGAGTAAATTCCGACTTTCCGAATTACAGCTTCGGTTTGTTTTATTACAAAACGTTCAAAAATATAGTGCTTGCTGATAATAGCCTTTGTAGTTACTTTATCTAGTTATTTTGTGTTTATATTCTATTATAAACTTTTCTATCTTAAGTTTCATTTTTTTATGGAACAACCGTTCTCTTTTTAACCATGGAATACTCGTATAATAGACCCAAAAAGAAAACATTAGCATGTTCGTTTATTCAACTAGTATTCAAGTTCATCGGAAAAATTATTTAAATTTTAGATAGAAACTACAATGATGAAACAGAAGTTTTGTTGGATCGTGAAGACAACCTTACTTGAAATTCTTACGTCTCATGAGACTATTGCTAAAATTAAAGTTGAAACTTCTATTATCATAATGGGAGGAGAGCATTGTTTTTTGTGAATTGGGATATTCTTTTAAAATTGAATGTAGTAGGTGCATATAAGATGAAGCTTTCTAAAAACGGTGTTAAGCAGGTCATAAACGTCAAACTGAGTGAAGAAAGCTATACTTTGGCTTTAACAAAAGTATAGCTTTTTGTCGTGAAAAAGACTTAACAAAAATACTTCTTTTGGCCTATGAAAAATTCAAATAAATCTTGCATAATAGTATCATGGAGAAACGTAGTCTAATAAGGAGGCTTTATCATGACCCTACGCAAAGAAATTCTAGAAGCAATTAAAGATGGAACCATTACCCCTGAAGAGGGCTTAAATTTGCTTGAAGAAATTGAGCAAGCTGAAGCAATAGATGGAGAAAAAAAAACAGAATCAGCAAAAGAAGCAACAGAGTTAAAAGTAGCATCAGTTCAAGAGTCGGAAGAAGTAGAACAAAAAGTAATTTCAGAATCGGCAAAAGAAGCGAAGTACCAAAACCAAGTAGAATCTTCACAGGAATCTGGAGCGAAGCTTGAACAGGAAGTTGATTATGAAGCAAATCAAGAACTAAAGACAGACGATCCAAAAGCTGCTCAAGATACAAAACAAGAAAAGCTCCAAGAAACTGAGTTTGCCAAGCAAAAGGAAAAGCAATTAGAACCTGAGAAAACTAAGGATCACATCGCCAGCCTGATTGATGAATGGGAAACCAATGATCATCAATTGCATACTAATGAATCTGTCGAAAAACCAAAGGACGCTTCTGAAAAAAAGGCTGAAAGTAAAGAAAATGCGTCTCTAATGAAGCTCAATCAACTCGATCAGCAAATTCAACCTCTCACCGAGATATTGAAGACTAAGCAGGAAACATTTAGAAATCTTAAGCTGGAAGTTGAACTAGAAATCATTTCGGAAGAAAATCTTGTATTGTATCAGCAAACACAAAAAGAAATAGCTGAGCTGGAAACAAAAATCAAACAGCTAAAGCAAGAAAAAGGAACTGTTGAAAAAGATTTCTATTCCATTCCAGTTTGGCAAACGGAAATGCCGAATCATGACGAGACTCCAGAAGAATTCTATGAGCATGAAGAGGAAGTTGACGAACCATTTGTTAGACCAGATAATTTCAACAGTCGAATCAATCAACTAGTTAATCGCACTTTGAAGACTGTTGCCGATACTGTGGATGGCAAATGGAGTGACATTAAATTACCGGCGGTTGGGAATTCGGGCAACACTCGTTTTGATCATCGTTTCAATTTCAAAGAAGAGATAATTACGGATTTAGATGTAAAATTAGCCAATGGTTCGATCATTTTTAAAACCTGGCCAAGGTCGTACATTATGGTGGATGCAGAAATTAAGCTTCATGGAAAAATGTATGAAGGTGATCCAATGGAGTCCTTTATGGAAAGAAGTCAAATTACCGTTGAGGATGAGCAGCTGTTATTCCATGTTCATAACAAACGGGTTAGTGCTGAATTGACATTCCATTTGCCGGAACAAACCTATAATCATATCAAGATTCGAATGCTGAACGGCAACTTAACCGTAAAAAATGTTGAAGCTGAAGACCTTTTTGTTAAATCCGCTCACGGTGAATTAGTATTTAAGAATATTGGTACAGCTGTTCTGGAAATTCAAGGAACGGATAACGAAGTCGAGATCGATAAAGGCGTAATTGTGGATTCAATTATCGAAACAGTGAATGGGTCTATTGTTTCAACGGCGGATGTAGCTAACGTTGATGCTTCATTAGTGAATGGTGACATTAAGCTTTCGATCGGTAATAGTGAATTAAAAAAAATTCGTGCAAATTCAATTAACGGTAATATTAAAGTTTCTTTTCCAACTGCTCTTGGTTTAGAAGGTGTAGCTAAAACGAGTTTAGGTAAAATCAATTACCGATTATCTGATTTTCAAACGGTTAGAGAAAGAAATGACACGAAACAACGTCTGTTCCATTTCCGACGGCCATTAGAAAATCCGGTACAGATTGATATTTCTTCTAAAACAGGTAATATTTTTCTAAAAGATTTCGACAAATAATGGATAAGCTTGGTTCAAAACATTTCAAAAAAAGCTGGTTACTGGTTCAATTTTGTGCCGATAACCAGCTTTTTTAGGTTTTCTTAAGCTGTATAATAAGGTAAAAGGCTTTTTATGTGATAGTGCTCTATTAAAATAAAGTTAAGCTATAAAAACTTTACCGTTGCCTCTTGTTCCTATTATTAGTACAATGACTATGTTTTTGAAAGTGTAAATTACGTATAGGAATGTGATGGAAGGAAGAATAAATAGTGACAGATAATTTTTGGACCGAGTTGCCAAAACCATTTTTTATTTTGGCACCGATGGAAGATGTAACAGATGTTGTTTTTCGACATGTGGTGAAAAAAGCGGGTGCCCCAGATGTCTTTTTTACTGAGTTTACAAACTCTGATAGTTTTTGCCACCCAGATGGCATAGAAAGTGTCCGTGGCCGGTTAACTTTTTCTGAGGATGAGCAGCCAATGGTGGCACATATTTGGGGAGATAATCCTAAATTTTTTAAAGAAATGAGTATTCGTTTAGCTGAAATGGGTTTTAAAGGCATTGATCTAAACATGGGGTGTCCCGTGCCAAATGTAGCCGAGCGAGGAAAAGGTAGCGGATTAATTTTGCGTCCAGAAGTAGCCGCCGAATTGATTGAATCCGCAAAAGCAGGGGGACTGCCAGTTAGCGTGAAAACTAGAATTGGGTTTAATGAGCGTTCTGAGCTTGAGGAGTGGATCAGTCATCTTCTAAGACAGGATATCGCAAATCTATCGGTTCATATGCGGACGAGAAAAGAAATGAGTAAGGTAGAGGCTCATTGGGAGGATATCCCTAGAATTATTGCCCTGCGGGATAAGATTGCTCCACAAACTCTAATCACGATTAATGGTGATATTTTAGATCGTAATATGGGTTTAGAATTAGCAAAAGAATACAAGGTGGATGGCATTATGATCGGTCGTGGCATTTTCAAAAATCCTTATGCATTTGAAAAAGAACCCAAAGAACACCAACCTAAGGAATTAATCGAATTACTACAACTACAGCTTGAGTTACAGGATAAATATGCTGAACAGGTACCACGTTCAATTGTCGGCTTGCATCGTTTTTTCAAGATTTATGTCAAGGGCTTCCCAGGTGCTAGCGATTTGCGAGTGAAATTAATGAATACAAAATCTACTGCTGAGGTAAGAGTAATTCTGAAGGAATTTCTTCAAGAGAATTCAATGAGTCTAACTTGATTGATCATTAGAAGGCTTTTTAGACTCACTACGGGTCAAAAATATTATATTATTAAATAAATCCGTTAGCGTAATCCCATTTGGATTAGCTAGCGGATTCTTTGTAAATAGGATTAATCGTCTACTTCGGTTTCTAAAACATTACCTGATTGAGCATCAATTGATACATTAATTTCCTGATGATCCTTGCTAACTGTTACTTCCCAATAAGTCGTGGACAATTCTTTTTCCAAAGACCATTCTTTAATGGTACCGTCCGCTTCCTTAAGTGCAATGGTGTTGATCTCAGACAGTGGAAGCAGATTGTCAAAATTTATTTTACTTTGGCTTCTTTTCACGCCCTCTTTTTCATCATTGTCAAGAGCTTCTTCACGGTCTAAACGAAACTCGCCATTGGTCACATTTACATCAACTTCATATTCAGTATTGTCGTCCACACCAGTAATTTCATAAAAGTAGGTGCCAAATTTATCGTTGATATCAATACTTGTAATATCAGTATCAGGGTATTGTTTTTGATAGATAGTGATGGCATCGGCTAACGAAATAGCAAAATCTTCTGAGGAGCTAGTAGCATTAGTAACCGCCTTAGAGTTTGAGCTACTACTAGCATTGTTCTCCTCAATTGATTGGTTGTTAGAAGTCGATATACCGCTTCCTTGTTTACTATTTGATTCTAAATTAGCTTTATTTGTTGTACACCCCGTCAGTATAATGCCCAAAATGCATATTGCTCCTATTGGAATCATCTTTTTTTTCATGGCAAACATTCCTTTCCAGTGGTTGTTTCTGTTTTTTATACTCTTTTATGAAAAAATCCTATCTCAAATCATCTTATTCACATCGAGAAAAATGAAAAAATATCATATTCATGTCTATCAAGCAGAGATTTCATTGGTCGGAGATGTGATGCTAAACACGTTCTCTGAGATTATGGATCTTTGACTTCAATTGTTTCTTGGTAGAGAGGAACCAACTATTTGGCAATAGCCAAACCTATCCCATTGCCAGAAATAGTGCTGATGTGAGATTAATGCAAACGATAAAATCGCTTGAAAATATGACCTTTTTTCCTAAGATCATTTCCCACTATTCTAGAAATGGAAGTAATGATGCTCTTGTTCTGAGACATTTGTTCTTCAATCTGTCCAACCCGATGGGAATATTTGCAGCATTTCCGATTGAGTCCTTCATGTTCTGATGAAGGTATGCTTTGTTACTGACTTGCCAAAGTAGTTTATCAGAATGACCGGATATCACCAGCTCTAGTAATTAAACGTAAAAAAAAGATCATCACAATCGCACAGGAAGTATTCTGTCTAAGTGAATGGTCTGCGTTTGTTGCTGAATCTCCACACGGATAGGAGCCAACAATACTTCCTATTCAATAAGCAAAATCGGAAGTTTGTTCATCCAAAAACCTCCTCAATTTGAGAATGGTGGTTGCAAAAAAAGATATTTTTTTGATGAACAATTCTTCGTAATCAACAGCAAAATGTAAAAAAACGAACCCCTTGAATTCAAGGAGTTCGCCCCAGGTTACCTCAGGTTAATAGTAACGTCCGTTTATTAACATAGACATAACGGCTGCAAAGAAAACAAAATAAAGAACGATCACAATAATAGCAATAATAAATGCGACCAAACCTGCACGATTCCAGGTTCTTTGTACAGCTAAAAAGGTTTTAATATCTTCATAGTCTCCCTTTTGCCAAGCCCATTCGTTACCTTTAAAACCGCAGACAAAAATCCATACAATATTGAATAGCGGAATTAAGCACAAAAGTGGTAAATAACTCCGATTCCCAAAGCCCCAAGTAATATTAAACATAAAGGCTCCCCAGTTCCAGCCTTTAATTTCGTCTGGGATAATTCCTAATGATTGCTCATCCAAGTGTAACAACTCCTTCTCATTTTTTATCAATCGGTGACTGACATTAAAATTCTATCAGAGAATGAGTGTAAAGTAAAAGCAATTATTAAGAAAAAATAGATTTGAGTGATAATTACTTAATTATAGGAATAGGGAAGCTAGAGTAACTAAGTAGAAAATTAGAATTGCAGCAGAGACTAAGCAGGATAAGCCGATAAATAATCCCCCAGGACGTTTTTTTTCACGACGGCTTCTGCGGCGTGCCATGTCAACTGCTTCAGCAGCTGGCAGCGGAACATATTTAGTACGTAATAATAAAATAGCTACAAGATCAATGAAAAACATTAATTGAATGACTCCACCTATAATTAGAATTACTTGGTTACTAGTAGTTATTCGAAAGACGAAAAGAATGACGGTTAGAAGATCAATAAGTAACGTTAGTAAAATAGCCATGTACAGACTCCTTCATTGTGCATTGGGAAAACAATATTCAACATTATATCATGTTGGAACTAAAAGATTAACCTTTCAAAAGAAAATTTGAGAAGTCGTTAATCTTTTCGATGAAGTAGAGCGTAAACACTCCAATAAATCATACAACTAATAATCGAGGTAGCTAAGAGTATTCGTATCACTTGAGCACCTTCAGCGGGCTGATAATAATGGTAGTTAATTAAAAGAAAGATACAAATGAATGTAGGAATCAGCGAAAGATACAAATGGATAAAGGTTCTATCTCTTTTAAATAGGTAGAAATAGACAATTGACATCAAAATAAAAATCATATAAATGATATTCGCGGATAAAAGTCCTAAATCCATGATCAAACACCTCCGAAGTACTAATTATACCAAAAAAATATGGAATGGAAAAATTAATAATTAAAGTAACGGCTTTGGTCGAATTCTAACAACGATTTCTCATATTTGTGGATAAAACTGAAGAATGGTCAAGTTGAAATAAAAATTTGATAAGAAATGATTTACTTAAATCCCTATTTTTGTTACATTAAATTTAGATTTTACTTTAAGGAGGAAACAATGAAAGCTAAACATCTTTTCTCAAGTGTTGCAGTGTTAGGAATGTTAGTTTCAATAGGAAATCCAGGAACTGTTTTGGCTGAAGAGGCCATGACAAGTACGACTGATGAGTTAAGTTCAAAAAGCAGTGCAACAATTGAACGCACGGTTGAGAGCACCGATAGTTCGACTGAGACAACTATAGAATCAACGGAATCGGCGCAGCCTAAGATTTCAGAGGAAACTACAACCGATACTGAAGAAATAATTACAGAGGAGCCAGAAGATCCTTCTGGTCAACTAACACATACACATCCGTTTCCATTTGAACAATTCTCTATGAGAGCTGCTCAAGCACGTTCAACAAATAATCAGCAAGTATTTATCAATCAAGTGGCTCCCCATGCCAAAACAGTTGCACAAGCCAATGATTTGTATGCTTCTGTAATGATTGCACAAGCAATTGTGGAAAGCGGTTGGGGGCAAAGTACGTTATCAAAAGCTCCTAATTACAATCTATTTGGGGTAAAAGGGAACTATAACGGACAGTCTGTCACAATGAAAACTCAGGAATATGTCAATGGAAAATGGATAACAGTGGATGCTAAATTCCGTAAGTATCCATCCTTCGGCGAATCATTAAATGATAATGCCTATGTTCTTAAAAATACTTCCTTTCAATCAGGAGTTTACTATTACTCAGGTGCATGGAAGAGTAACACGAAAACTTATAAAGATGCTACAGCTTGGTTAACGGGTAGATATGCGACGGCCCCAAGCTATGGCGCAACTCTGAACAGTGTTATTGAAGCCTATAATCTAACTCAATATGATACTCCAAATAGCAACAATGGTGGGAACGCTGTAAATCCGGTTGTGGAAAAAACAGCCATGTACAGACTTTACAATCCCAATAGTTCTGAACACTTCTACACGGCAAATACGGGTGAAAAGGATAATTTGATTTCTGTAGGTTGGAAATACGAAGGAGTTGCCTGGCAAGCACCAAAAAAAGGAGCACCTGTTTACCGTATGTATAATCCAAACGTTGGTGATCACCACTATACTCTTAATTCCGCTGAAAAAGATATGTTAGTTGCGAAAGGATGGAGATATGAGGGAATAAGCTGGTACTCTGGCGGGGAAATCAAATTGTTGCGTCTGTATAATCCGAATGCTAAAGCTGGTTCCCATCATTACACGGCTAATACTTACGAAAAAGATCAGTTAGTTAAAGTTGGCTGGCAGTATGAAGGTCATGCTTGGAACGGACATTAATAAGACAAAAAAACAAAAGCCGCTCATAACGGCTTTTGTTTTTTTACGATTCATCGATAGTTTCAATGATAAAGAAACTATGCAAATCCTCATGCTGGTGTTGATACTTTGCCGCAATTTCGGTCAAAACCAATTGGTTACTCTCAACAACCGAGCAGTCTTTAGCATAAAGTGAATCATGGGAAACATCTACTTCAAAAGATTGTTTTCCAGAAAGATCTAAAGGATGTTTAAAATAGACACCGCTGATTTTTTTCATTGTCATCACACTCCTGAATTCTAATAGCGATATTTGTTATAGGATACAACAAAAAGAGGAGAGAATCTAATGTTTTATTCAATAACTTGTGTTATATAAAATGCAAAAGACAAAAAGAAGGCCATTTCATTAATTGAGATTAAAAATCTCTTAAAAAATTCCTTCATAAGACGTTCTAATAAAGCCTAAAAAAAAGTCAACTGTTCTTCTAAATAAAAACAGTTGACTTAATAAATTTTCGCTAAAATAATAAACGCAGGAGCGCAACAGAGACCACTCCTGTAATAACAATTTTCATTAAATCATTGGTCCGAATACCGACAATTAATGCTGGGATACATGCAAAAATTTCAGGAAATTTCAATCCAGGAAAATGACCGTCTTCAAATACTAACAAACTCTGTAATAATAGTGCTGTTAGTATTGTTAACGGAATATAGCTTAAAAATTTTTCAAATAAAGGTGGTATAACCATGGTCCGTGTTAAGACAAAAGGTAAGATTCGCGGAATCCAAGTGACCACTCCGCAGCCTAAAATAACTAACAGAAAATACTGATTATTCATCTTTAATAACCACCCCAATCGTGCAGCCCAATAATGTAGAAATAATAACTGCCAGCTCTGCGGATACAACACGCATTAATAGGTAAAGCGAAAAAGCAGTAACTAGTAATATGATAACTGTTTTACTTTTTTGAAATTTTAAAGGCAATTGGACCTGAAATAAAAATAACCCTAAAAACATTGCTGTTAATGCGAAATCTAACCCTAAAACATTCGGATCGGGAATGAAATTCCCTAACAAGGCTCCAATTACCGTAGCCAAAATCCAAGTCAAATAGGCAGTGATATTTAAACCGTGCGTCCATCGACTAGATACAGCAGGCTTTTGAGCAAGTGTAGCCATTAAAACACCATAAGATTCATCAGTCAGCAAAGTACCAATGCCAATACCATTTAACAGCGAGTCTTTTTTAAAATGATTTGCTACTGAAAGACTCATCAAAAAATGCCGTAAATTAACCAAAAATACTGTAAAAATAATTGAAGGAATTGGAGCACTAATGGCTATCAAGCCGCAAATGATAAACTGTGCACTGCCAGCGTAGACAATTAGTGACATAAGAAATACTTGCCAAACCGATAATCCAATCGCCTTTCCGACAATTCCCATGGCTATTCCAATACCCAAATAGCCCATAATAGTAGGGACACAAGCCTTCACTCCTTCGTTGAAAGTTTGAACCCCCTTCAGCTCATCCTCCATATACTTCACCCACTCTCATACATTTCTAATTATAGTAATAAAAAAGAACTGGATTTACAAGCTTTTTTCTATTCACAACAAAAGAAAAGAGGGAAAAGATCAGAAAAACTTTTTGTTTATGAATCATTGTTTTATAATAGAAGAGAGGGGGAATTGACAATGAAGGAAGAATATAAGAATATTTTAGTAGCTGTAGATGGGTCTGAACAAGCGAAAAAAGCTTTTGAAGAAGCGATTGAGGTTGCTAAACGAAACAATAGCAAATTAACTGTATTATCAGTGGTAGATTACAAATATTCTGTTGGCGATCCTGCCTTTATTAATGATGCGTTGAAATTCCATCTGAACAACGCAGAAATCGAAATTGATACATTAATCAGCAAAACAGAAGAATTGCCTGAAAACTATGAGACAGCGATTCTATCGGGAAGTCCAAAACGCAGAATTGTAGAATATGCAAAAAAACATGAGATGGATCTCATTATGATCGGGGCAACAGGGGTTGGGGCAATTGAAAAAGCGATTATCGGCTCAACAACTTCTTATGTTGTTAATCATGCCAGTTGTAATGTCATGGTAGTTAAATAATTATTGATAAGAGAAGCCAAATAAGGGCTCGTATTAAGGCTAAAAAAGGGCCATCTTAATGGAGAAGCCTTTAGTTCCTGAGACGATTTTCTAAAGAGATATCTGCGTCTATTATCCAAATAGCTGAGAGCATGCATCTAAATCAAAAGAGATTGAAAAAGCCCTTTATTAAGTGTCAGCTGTGGAGAGTTGAACATATTGTCTTTCCCACTTGTTCTGATTAAGGAGTGAAACATTAAAAGAAGATTGACCTAGTCAATCTTCTTTTATAATTATTTCCAATTTACTGCCATCATTAAGATGGGAGGTGAAGAAAACAGCCAACTCTTCCAATGAATGATCAAAGTTTAAGACCGGTCCTCGGCGTCCGTTTCGAAAAAAATTCATTTTGATTGGTTGGTCTTCTTCCACCAGTAAAACTACTTTTTCAACTTTTGAATAAGGAATACCACGATTATCCAAACTATTCAAAATAATATGGCTTTCAGTCAGTCCTTTTTTATCCAGAAGAAAACTTAGTACAATCAGTACTGCCAGACTTGTTTGCAGTTTCCCGTCGAGGTTAGTAAAATTAACAAAACCGGACACACCAATAAGGAAGGCAATCATGGGGTAAAACCAATAACGATTTTTATTAACGTGAGTTGGGATAACCACCGACTGACGAACCATTACTAAATAAACAAGCAACACTAGGGTAAACAACCCCAGCAACATAGTGAACACACTCAATAAAATCAGCCTTCTACTTAGCGGTGAAGCTAGAATATTTTGCCACTACCATATTAGATTTATCTTCTCGCAGTTCCTCATCGATTTGTTCGCACGCGTTAATGCGAATGACAGCGCAGTTTGCCATTTTAGAAACGACTTCTCCCTCAACTGTTTTTTCAAATCCGATGGGGTGACAACGATAAACTTTACCTAATTCAATCTCTTCTTCTTTCATACACAAGCCCTCCAGTATCGACAAAATTTTTGGGTCTAGCCTTTTGGATCAATGTTAAAGGCAATTATACCCAACTATGTAAAAGTTTACAATCATCAACTACTAGAATATTCGTAAAATTTGTTAATATTCGTTAAAATAAAAAGTAAGGAGGAATTTATATGAGTGCTTTCTTAGAATCAATGAAGCAATACAGCTATTTCAGAGGAATTGTCTACCTGTTATTAGGCATCGCTATCTTACTTTCACCACAAATGGTTTTTAACGGAATAGTCTACATCATCTTTTTCTATGTGGCTATTTTAGGGATCCTACAGATAATCAACGGATTACGTAATCGCCAGAAAGTAGGAGGCTATGGTCCAAGTTTTTCAGGGGGGATCATTATGTTGATTGTTGCTTTTTTCATTCTGTTCTTTGCCCGTGGTATTGCTAGTATCTTGCCAATGTTTTTAGGATTTATTGTCCTGATCTTTGGAATCGGAAAGTTTATGCAAAATTGGGATGCGCGCAAACGTGGTTTCTCTGTTAATGGAGGTTTAGTTTACAGTGGATTGATGGTCCTAGCAGGTATTTTACTTTTGTTTAATCCCTTCAATAGTTTAATGCTGCTATTTCGTATCTTCGGTTTTCTGTTAATCACCATGAGCATTGCTGAAATACGAGACGCCAGAAGACTAAAAGATAAATCAGCTGAACTTTAAACGAGGAGCTAGGAATAATGAATACTTCAACTGAACTTTATCTTTTTAGTAAGAAATACAAAATCAACTATAATACAAATGAGAAAAAAGGCATTGAACTTTTTGAACGCTTGATAACGGCATATCCTAAAACAAATTTCGTCTTTTCCTTCGTTGGTTTCCATCAGTATAAAAGCTTTAAAAATCATGAAGGAATGACGTCCTACGGTATTTCAGGAAACATACTCTATGCTGTCAGCCGCAAAGGAAGATACCAATACAATTTGTATCATTGCAAATCCATCGCTGGTCAGAAAAAAATGAACGGTATTTATCTCATGCTGGAATTCTTGAAAGAGACTGTGGTAATTAACTTAGGATTTGCTGATGGTGATTTAGTACTGACAGCTTTAAAGCAAAGCAGCGGCAAAAGTTAAAATGCTTGAAGAATAAAAGAAACGGCGTTATAATTTCTTTTGTTCTTAATGGGATATAGCCAAATTGGTAAGGCACTCGACTCTGAATCGAGCAATTACAGGTTCGAACCCTGTTATCCCAATAATAAGGTTCTCAATCAAAAAAGCTTTTAGCAGGATTTTATGCTAAAAGCTTTTTTCACCATTTCTCGAGTTGATTTAATAGATAGGTAGTACAAAAATGTTGTTGTTTCAGTGAACAAAGTAAAAAGCTCTTAGAACCAGCATTTAAGCAGGTTTTAAGAGCTTTTTTAATGTTTTAGCGAATCACACGGAAACGAACATCGTCAGCGAGATATTCTTTCTCACCAGGAGTCCCCTCTTTGGAACCAAAGACTAATTGAGAACGTAGTTCCCAGTTAGCAGGAATGTCCCATTCTTTAGCAACAGCTTCGTCCACAACTGGATTGTAATGTTGTAGATTAGCACCTAATCCTGCTTCTTCTAAAGCTGTCCAAGTATTTGCAGTGGCAATTCCGTTTGATTGTTCTGCCCAAACAGGGAAGTTTTCAGCATACAATTCGAATTCTTCCTGTAAATGCTTAACAGTATCTTTTTCTTTAAAGAAAAGTACAGTACCAAAACCACTTTTAAAACCAGCTAATTTATTTTGGGTATTTGGGAAGGCTTCAGGAGGTGTCAATGGCTTCAAAGCCTCCCCAACTATTTCCCATAGTCTTTCATGAGCATCGCCAAACAAAATTACTGCTCTTGGAGATTGTGCATTAAAAGCAGTGGGGCTTTGTTTTACTGCTTCTTTCACAATGTCAGAAATTTCCTCTTCTGATAAATTTACTTCCCGTCCTAAAGCGTAGAAGGAACGGCGATTTTTCAGTGTTTCTAAAAATGTAGTCATCAATAATTCCACCTTTTCTATAGTTATCACAATATGAACTATATCACCTTACAAAAAGTAAGAAAAGGAATATGCTCATGGAAGAAAAAGTAATTTTTCCTAAAAGCAGAGCGAAAAGATCGCAAATCTAAAAGACTATGGTAAACTTATTTTATGAATTAGTTGGAGGAAAGCAATGAAAGCAAAAGAATTAATTAAAACCATTCTCTATTTTGTCATTTTGGCAGCAATCTTATTTGCCCTTCGTCAATTTGTATTTACTCCAGTTGTAGTAAAGGGAGACTCAATGGATCCTACATTGATTGACGGTGAACGAGTAATTGCTTTAAAAAATACGAATGTGAAGCGATTTGACATTATTACTTTTCCAGCACCCGATGATCCAGGTAAGAACTATATTAAGCGAGTAATCGGTTTGCCAGGAGATAAAATCGAATATCGTGAGGATCAATTATACATAAATGGAGATAAAGTTGATGAGCCTTATCTTGATGAGTATAAGAGTGAGCTGACGGATAGCCAGCCATTAACAGCTGATTTCACTTTGAAACAGCTATTTAATAAGGAAGAAGTACCTAAAGGCGAACTATTCGTATTAGGAGATAACCGCCGAATATCCAAGGACAGCCGAATTATTGGTATGATCAATGAAAAGGATGTTATGGCCGATGTGAAATTTGTTTTTTGGCCAATTACTCGAATCGGAACTATTGACTAGCTTGAAAGCTAGTCTTTTTTTTTATTTTTTTGTTATAATAAGCGGAGACCATTCATTTATGAAATGAGGGAAAAAGATGTCTTTACAATTTCTATTGGGTACTGGACAGAATAATGCACAGGAAAAGATGGTTAACACTGCACGAAAGTGGTTAGATAAAGCTCCAGAAAATCGTGTTTTTTTCATTGTGCCTAACTATAATAAATTCGAGCAAGAAATTCAATTGCTGGAAACGATGAAAAGTCAGGATGAATACAGTTCCATTCGGGCACAGGTTTTTAGTTTTGAACGATTGGCTTGGTACTTTTTACAAAAACAGGGAAAAATTCCTGGCAATGTTTTATCAGATTCGGGTAATGCGATGATTTTAAGAAAAGTATTGCAGGAACAGCGAGAAGAACTGGTTATTTTTCGCGGTGAAACCAACAAGACTGGATTCATCCAACAGCTAGTCCAATTCTATCAGGAAATGCAGGTTGGGAATGTAACTGTTGAGGACTTGGCTAAAGTAACTGGAAACAAGGATGAACAACTGAAGTTATCGGATTTGCGTTTGATCTATCAGGAGTATGAAACAGCTTTAACAAATTACCAGGTGAAAAATGAAGACCCATTATTGATGCTGCACAATTTGCTGCAGGATCAATCGATAAAAAATAGTTTGTTTATTTTAACCGGTTTTAGCCGCTTTAATGCCCGTGAATTGAATATTCTGTCTACTCTGATGAACTGCGGACATTTACTGGTGTCGTTAGAGTTGGATCGTGGACATTCCAACGAAGAACCGCATCCGTTGAATTTGTTTGCTGATTCAGGAAAAACTTATTTTCAATTGAAACAATTGGCTGATCAGCAGCATCTACCTGTTCATCACGATCAAAAAGCTGAAGGGCCAGATACACAATTGAATCTTCTGAGTCAGTTCTGGCAAGGCAAAAAAATAGCGAGTATAAATGAGGATTCTACTATTGCAATTTGGAAACAGCTCAGTCCGTCAGATGAAGTTCGTCATGTAGGCAATGAGATTCGCCGCTTGGTTTCGGAAGAAAATTACCGCTATAAAGACATTCAAGTTTTGATTCGTAATTTTGATTGTTATAGCAGCGTTTTGCCTTCATTATTTGAGCAATTAAATATTCCATTTTATTTAGATGAAACCCAGAGAATGATTAGTCATCCATTAGTGGAATTTTTACAGGCACTTTTTTTGGTTGACTCTTACAATTATCGAATTACTGATGTATTCCGATTGTTGCGAACAGAATTGTTTGTTCCTTTTGATTGGAAGGATCAACGTCAGATTAAGTTAATTGAACTGCGAGAGAAGATCGATCAAACAGAAAATGTTTGCTTAGCATACAATTTCCGCGGTAGTTTTTGGACGAAAGTTGAAGACTGGGTTTTTGTCGACTATGATTTTGAGGAAGAAACCTTCAATGATGCGACTGATTTACAGGTTGTTACCAATCAAGTTAGACATATGATTCAGGAACACCTGCCAGATTTCTTTTCCAGCATGAAGAAGGCTGAAAATGGATTTTCTGCTGCTAAATATTTCTATCAATTCTTGGAAGATGCCGGAGTTAAACAACAGCTCCTATTCTGGCGGGATAAGGAAGTGGAAAAAGGAAATCTGGAAAAGGCGCGAAACCATGAACAAACGTGGCAGGCTTTAATGGATTTGTTAGATGAGTATGCGTTGATTTATGGCGAAAGCAGATTTAATTGGGAAGATTTTCAAGAAATATTTTTGGCAGGTTTAACCAATTTAACTTATGGAAAAATACCAACAGCAATTGATCAAGTGAAGGTCAACAACCTGGAATTGGCTCGGGCTGATCAAGCTAAAGTGACCTTTGCTATTGGCTTGAATGATCAAGAGTTCCCAGCACGTTTTGATGATCGGGGTCTGTTGTCTCCGGAAGAACGTGAAGGAATTAATGCTGAATTGACTGAAGGGAAATTTTTACCGGAA
Source organism: Candidatus Enterococcus ferrettii (assembly GCF_017377655.1). Taxonomy (GTDB): domain Bacteria; phylum Bacillota; class Bacilli; order Lactobacillales; family Enterococcaceae; genus Enterococcus_A; species Enterococcus_A ferrettii. Next base: position 84,289 of record NZ_JAFREL010000041.1, on the reverse strand, counting down.
AACAACAGTTCTAATGTTAATCGGGAACCATTTTTAGCTTACCATGTTTTTTTATCTGGTAGCGAAAAGCTGTATTTAACAGTCGCAACTACGATTGATGGTGAGAAACAATTGGCCATTTCGCCTTTTTTACGACGAATTAGCGAAAACTTGGGTATTCCAGTTAAAGCATTTAGTGGATTGAACCTTACTACTCTACCAGAAAATTATGTTGGAACCTTAAGAACGCTGCTGTCGGATTTAATTCATTTAAATCGTCTTTCATTAGATCAGACTGAACCCATGCGCTCCGGTTGGCGGCAATTAATGCATTTTATTGAGACTACTGAATTGACTAGCTTAACTAAACGAGTTTTTTCGAGCTTAGAGGCTTTAAATATTCCTCAGTTTTTGCAGCCGCAAACGGCAGAAAAGCTGTATGGTAAAAATCTTTATGTGTCAGTTTCTCGAATTGAAAACTTCTATAATTGCCAGTATAAGTATTTTGCCCAATTTGGTTTAGGTTTAAAGGAGCGAACAATCTATGGTTTAACACCCGCAGCAGCAGGTGACTTTTATCATGAAGCCTTAGACCGATTTTTCCGGATGATTCACCAGCAAGGGTTAGCTTTGATTGACTTAACAGAAGCGCAACGTACGGTTTTAGCTGATCAAGTACTTGAGGAAATCTTTGGAGAAGTGAAGTTTGCAATCTTATCCAGCTCGGCTCGCATGAACTATATACGCTATCAGTTGTCGCAGACAATTCAAAAAGTGAGTTGGGGGTTGGTTCAGCAAAGTTTAAAGACCAATCTGCGACCGCAACGTACGGAAGTCTTATTTGGTTCTTTAGCTGGAGAAAAAGGTATTCCTGGTATCCAGCTGCCTTTGAAGAATGGTGGTGAGCTAGCAGTTCGCGGGAAAATCGACCGCTTGGATCAAATTAAAGGTAATCATGCTGACTGGCTAAGTGTTGTGGATTATAAATCAAGCGATCGTAGTTTTAATATTGTGGATGCTTACTACGGAATTGCCATGCAATTAATAACTTATTTGGATGTAGCAGTCAGTGATTTTAATTTAACCAGTGATAAATTAATTAAACCGGCGGGGGCTTACTACCTGCATGTACACAATCCAGTTTTAACTGATACGAAAAACTTGGAGCGAGAAACTTTAAAAGCCTATAAATATGACGGGTTATTTGTGAAGGATGCTGAGCTATTTAAAGAGATGGATTACAGCTTAGAAGAAAAGGAAAATTCTTTATTATTTCCATTGCGAAAAGACGCCAAAGGACAAATTCTACCAGCTGGACCTTCGAAAGATAAGTTTTATGATCAAGCTGAAATTGATTTATTGCGAGACTATAATCGCAAGAAAATCCAAGAGGCAGGGAATGAAATTTTATCTGGTGAGATTAAGCTTGATCCAACGTTCAAAGACAGTAAGCGAGTTGCTTGCCAGTACTGCCCTTTCCGCAGCGTTTGCAAGTTTGATGTTATGTTAAAGGAAAATAATTATCATCGATTAGAAAAAATGCCTCGTGAAGAAGTATTGAAACGAATGGAGGAAGAATTGCATGATGAATAAACTTACGATCCCTCCAAAAGCACCCAACGAGATGTATACCGATGCCCAATGGCAAGCAATTTATGATCAAGGAGATAATCTCTTAGTTTCCGCTTCAGCGGGCTCAGGTAAGACAGCAGTGTTGGTTCGGCGAGTGATTGAAAAAGTGAAGCGAGAACGGTTATCAGTAGACCAACTGTTAGTAGTTACTTTTACGGAAGCAGCTGCTAGTGAAATGAAGGAACGAGTTCAAAGTGCTTTGCAAGAAGCAATCAATGAAGAAACAAATCAAGACCTCAAGAATCATTTTACCCGACAGTTGACTCTTTTGCCGATGGCGAATATTTCAACCTTGCACTCTTTTTGCTCAAAGGTAATTCAACGATTCTTTTATTTGATCGATTTAGACCCTAGTTATCGCATGCTAACGGATGCCACCGAAACAATTCTACTAAAAGAAGATGTTTGGGATGAACTGCGAGAGGAATGCTACGAACAAAACGAAGAAATTTTCTATCGATTAACTGAAAATTTCTCTAACGACCGCAGTGATCAGGGTCTCGAAGATTTAATTCTAGCCATGTATGAATTTGCCCGAGCAAATCCGTCGCCCTTTGATTGGTTGGATTCACTACTAAAAAACTACAGTATCACTAACTTAGTTGATAGCAACCTTTATCAGGAAAGTTTGCGTCCACAGCTTGTTCAAGCTGTAGAGGATGCCAGTGAGCTTTATCAGGAAATGCTGGAGTTAAGTGAAACAAGCAAAGAGTTGGAAAAAATCTTTATTTTAGCTGAGACTGAGAAGCAATTTGCAGTAGATTTACTTCAGACAATTAAGGAAAATCGCTTAGCTGATGCTTATCAATTAATGGAAGCCTTCAGTTTTCCAACATTCCCGACACCCCGTAAAAAAGAGGTGAAGGAACTATACGGCGAAACAATCGAGCGACTGAAAGACAAACGTCAAACAGCTAAAGATTTACTGACACAATTAAAAATCGGATTTTTTGCAGCCACTCCTGAAGAACATGTAGAACGACTGCAGGCTGTCCGACCACTTGTTGAAGAACTGGTAAGAGTTGAGAAACAATTTATTGAGCGTTATTCTGCTAAAAAAAGGGAAAAAGGTTTGCTGGATTTTAACGATCTAGAGCATTTTACGTTACAGATTTTACGGACTAAGGTGGATGATTCTTTTCCAGCTGAAAGTTATTATCGTTCTCGCTTTAACGAAGTTCTAGTTGATGAGTATCAAGATATTAATCAACTGCAAGAAACGATTTTACGAGCGTTAGCTTCAGAAAATGAAGACCGTGGGAATTTATTTATGGTAGGGGATGTGAAGCAATCAATTTATGGATTTCGCTTAGCTGATCCAACGCTATTTATTCAAAAATACCATGATTTTGCTCAACAAGACGGTGGTCGACGAATTATCTTAGCAGAAAATTTTCGTTCTCGAAAAGAAGTTCTAGATTTCACTAATTTAGTTTTTAAACAGCTGATGGATCAAGAGGTAGGACAAATTGCTTATGATCACGAAGCAGAGTTGATTAATGGTTTTACAGGTTTTCCAGCATCCGAAGATTTTAAAACTGAGTTGCTGGTTTATGAAAAAGACGAAGAAACTCCGGAATGGATCGAAGACAAAGCGACCGGTGAAGTCGTTATGGTTGCTGCTAAAATTCGTCAGTTAGTTTACGAAAGCTTCGAGATTTATGATAAGAAGCAAAAGAAAATGCGGCCGATTGATTACCAGGATATTGTTTTGCTGACGCCGACTAAAAGTAATAACTTAACAATTTTAGAGATTTTTAAACAGTTGGAGATCCCTTTGTCAATTAACGATACGCAAAATTATTTTCAGTCAACAGAGCTGCGAGTGATGATTGCATTATTGCAGATCATCGATAATCCGTATCAGGATATTCCACTAGCTGCAGTGCTTCGTTCACCAATTGTCGGCCTGACAGAGGAAGAACTCGCACAAGTTCGTTTATTGCAGCCAAAGAAGGAGTTTTATCGGGCGACGAAGCAATATATGGCGGAGAAAGACGATCGAACCAGTGAAAAACTAAAGAACTTTTATCAGCTTTTTCTTGATTGGCGAGAATTTTCTCGGCAAGAGGCATTGTCTGATTTAGTAATGAAAATTTATGATGAAACGGCCTATCTTGACTATGTGTTGGGAATGCCCGCTGGTCAGCAAAGACACGCCAATCTTCTAGCTTTGATTGAACGCGCAAAGGATTATGAACGAAGTAGTTTCAGAGGCTTGTATCAGTTTATTCGTTTTATCGAAAAAATGCAGGAAAAGGACAAAGATTTAGCTGAACCGCAGAGCGAAGAAATTACCAATGCTGTTCGGGTAATGACAATCCACGCCAGCAAAGGGCTGGAGTTCCCAGTGGTATTTGTCATGGATATGAGCAAAGCCTTCAATTTGGCGGACACTCGACGTAGCTATGCGTTTGATGAAAAATTAGGGCTGGGAGTAAAATATTTAACTCCTGAAAGCCGTATTCGTTTCTCAACCCTAGCTTTCGATGCTGTTCAACAGGTGAATTTACGTAAGCTGCTTTCCGAGGAAATGCGCAAGTTGTATGTTGCTTTAACCCGGGCGGAGCAAAAACTATTTTTGGTAGGCTCATACAGTAATCAAGAGGAGGCCTTGAAAAAGTGGTCAGCTACTGCTAATAACCCAGAATTAGTTTTACCAGTTTCTTCTCGTACCAAAGGGACCTTTTTTGATTGGGTAGGGCAGACATTGATTCGTCATCCTGAGATGGAAGGATATCAATTGGCAGGGACTACTGCTTCGCAACCAGAAGTTGCTCAACAACCAGCCAGATTTTCGATTTCTTTTATTTCGCCTAATTCAATAGAGAAACGGATTGCCAAATTTATGCCAAAGAAACAGCAGCGTGAGATTGAAAAAACAATCGATGTGGATATTTCCGCCGTCAAAAAAAGATTGCTTTATCAGTATCCTTACCTAGAAGCAACCAAAACAACTAGCTACCAATCTGTATCAGAGCTTAAACGTATGTATGATGACCCAGATAACCGCGAGGCTATTTCTCTTGATTTCGGAGAAAAAGGATCCCCGGAACCGATCTACCGTTTTACTGAAGAAGGCTTAAGTAAACCAAAATTTTTGGAGACCAAAAGTCAACTTTCAGCAACAGAAATTGGAACGGCAACGCATCTAATTATGCAACTGATTTCGTTGGATAAACAACCGACTGAGGAAAGCATTCAAAGCTTAATCGACGAATTGGTTGCAGGCGAAACCCTAACTTCGGAATTAGCAGAAGCGATCTCTATTCAGTCATTATTAGTATTTTTTAATAGTGAGCTGGGACAAGAGGTTTTAGCGAACTCAACCCAAGTATATCGGGAGGAACCTTTTGCCATGCTGCTGCCAGCAAATGAAGTATTCAAAGAATATCAAGCTAAGGATGATTTGCTAATCCACGGGATTATTGATGGTTACATCGAGTTCTCCGATTATTTAGTTTTGTACGATTTCAAAACGGATTATTACACAATTGAAAGAGAGCAAGACTTAATTGATCGCTATCGAGGACAATTATTCCTCTATAAAGAAGCGTTAGAAAATGCTAAAAATAAACCAGTGGGTTCCCTAAATATTGTTTTTCTGCGAGGAGAAAAGGTGATAGACTTATTAGAAAATCACTAGACCCAAGCAAACTATACTTATCATTTGTAAGTAATATGCTATACTTTCAATAACGAGGTGAGAAAAATGGAACAAATACAACAAACTAAATTTTCTCTATGTCCAAAATTTGAAAAAGGCTTTACGATTTTAGGGAAAAAATGGAACGGCTTGATTATCGATGTATTATTGGAAGAAGGCCCTCAACGTTTTGTTGATTTGGCCGCCAAGATTCCTCATGTAAGCGATCGTGTTTTAGCGGAAAGATTAAGAGAGTTGGAACAAGAAGGATTGGTCACACGTATTTCAGGTAATGAAGGCCAAAAACGTTTAGATTATTGTTTGACTAATAAAGGTAAAGCGTTGGACACCGTGATGAAGGAACTTCATGAATGGGGAGAAAAATGGATTACTGAGCAAGAATGTAGTTGATAAAATCGTCATTTTCTTGTAGTATGAAATAGTCAATTAAATAGTTAAAAAGCGTTGATGGAAAAGAGTAATCTTTTAGGATCTTTTAAGGGAATATCTGCCACAGACTGGAAGCAGATTAGGAGATAAAAGGTGAAGTTCACTTCCGGAGTTTGTCGTAACTGACCGGCTGTGGCCGTTAAAAATGTGAGTGCGCCAAAAATTGGCGAATTAGGATGGTAACGCGAGACCTCGTTCCTTTACGGAACAAGGTCTCTTTTTTGTGGAAAGGAAGTAGAAAGATGAGTTTACAAAATCAATTAGAAGAATTGAAAACCCAGACTTTAGTGAAGATTTCCGATGCTGAAGAACTTCAAACAGTTGAGCAGATTCGGGTTGAAACATTAGGTAAAAAAGGGCCAATAACAGAAGTTTTGCGAGGAATGCGTGATTTATCGCAAGACGAAAGACCAAAAGTTGGAGCTTTTGCTAATGAAATTCGCGATTTGCTGACTGAAGCAATCGAGGCTCGCAAAGTCGAGTTAACCGAAATTGCTTTAGGGAAGGCCCTGGAGGAAGAAACAATCGATGTGACTCTGCCTGGTAATCAAATGGTTCAAGGAACCCGTCATGTGATTACACAAGTGATGGAAGAGATTGAAGACGTATTTGTTGGAATGGGTTATCAAGTAGTAGAAGGTTATGAAGTTGAAAGCGATCATTATAACTTCGAACGTATGAACCTGCCGAAAAATCATCCAGCTAGAGATATGCAGGATACATTTTATATCTCTGAGGATATTCTGATCCGGACGCATACTTCACCAGTACAGGCTCGCACAATGGAAAAGCATGATTTTTCAAAGGGGGCTTTGCGAATGATTTCTCCTGGGAAAGTATTCCGTCGAGATACTGATGATGCGACTCATAGTCATCAGTTCCATCAAATTGAGGGACTTGTAATTGATAAAGGAATTACGATGGCTGACTTAAAAGGAACGTTGGAAGTCTTTATTAAGGAAATTTTCGGCGCGGATCGCAGGATACGTTTACGTCCAAGCTATTTTCCTTTCACTGAGCCATCGGTTGAAGTGGATGTTAGCTGTTTTAAATGCGGAGGCAAAGGCTGCAATGTTTGTAAATACACTGGTTGGATTGAGATTTTAGGCGCTGGCATGGTGCATCCTGATGTATTGTCAATGTCTGGTATTGACCCAGAAGCATATTCAGGTTTTGCTTTTGGTATCGGACCAGACCGTGTATCAATGCTGCGTTATGGGGTTAACGACATTCGAAACTTCTATCTAAATGATGTTCGTTTCTTAGAACAGTTCAAGGGGGAATAACAGATCATGCTTGTATCATATAAATGGCTAAATGAATATGTCGATTTAAAAGGAATTACACCGCAGGAATTATCAGACCGTCTTTCCTTAACTGGTATTGAAGTTGAAGGTGTTGAAGTCCCTGAAAATGGACTTAAAAAGATTGTGGTAGGCGATGTAAAAGAGTGCATTCCACATCCTGATTCCGATCATTTATCAATTTGTCAGGTGGATATTGGGGAAGAAGAACTATCACAAATCGTTTGTGGTGCTCCGAATGTAAAAGCTGGAATTAAAGTGATTGTAGCTTTACCAGGTTCACGAATTGCTGGAAATGTCAAAATTAAAAAAGGTAAAATGCGAGGTCAAGTATCCAATGGCATGATTTGTTCTCTGCAGGAATTAGGCTATAGTGATTCGGTAATTCCTAAAGAATTTGCTGATGGCATTTACTATTTGCCGCAGGATGCGGTAACAGGTGAACCAGTCTTTTCTTATTTAGATATGGATGATGCTATTTTAGATTTATCAGTAACACCTAACCGTGCCGATGCATTAAGTATGCGTGGAGTGGCTTATGAAATTGCTGCAATTTATGGTAAAAAAGCAATATTCCCTGAAGTTGAACTAAAGGAGATGGCTGAAAAGGCAGCCGATCATATTAAAGTGGCAGTAGCTGACGAAAAGGATGCTCCTCATTATGAAATTCGTATCATTGAGAATGTTAAGATTGGCCCAAGTCCACAATGGTTGCAGAATCGTTTAATGAACGAAGGCATTCGTCCGATTAGCAATGTTGTAGACGTAACCAACTACATTTTGTTGTTGTTCGGTCAACCGCTGCACGCTTTTGATTATAGCAAATTGGGTAGTCAAGAAATTTTGGTTCGCCGAGCGAAGGATCAAGAAGTGTTGACTACTTTAGATGGTGTTGAACGTAACCTAAATCCAGAAAACATCGTGATTACCAACGGTGAAATTCCAGTTGCTCTAGCTGGTGTAATGGGTGGTTTGGATTCAGAAATTACCGATACTACAACGACTGTTGCACTAGAATCTGCAATGTTTGACACTGTTTCTATTCGTCGAACTTCTCAAGCTTATAATTTGCGCAGTGAATCTTCTGCTCGTTTTGAAAAGGGGATCAATCAGGCAACAATCAGTTTGGCTGGCGATGTTGCTGCAGCAATGATTGCTGAGCTAGCTGGAGGAGCGGTATTGGAGGGTAGCGTTTTAGGCAGTAAAGTTGACCCGGAAAATGTCGCAGTCACTACCAATTTAGAAAACGTCAATCATTTTCTGGGAACATCATTAACAATTGCTGACATCAATGCAGTATTTGCTGCTTTGGATTTTGCTTATGAAGAAATAGATGGTAATTATACTGTTAGTGTTCCTCCGCGTCGTTGGGACATTACGATTGAAGCGGATTTGATGGAAGAAATCGCTCGTATTTACGGCTATAATAATATTCCATCAACACTTCCAAGTGGACAAACGGTTGCGGGCAGATTGACTGATGCTCAAAAGAATACTCGTAAAGTTCGTTCTTTATTAGAAGCGAGTGGCTTGCATGAAGCAATCAGTTATGCGTTGACAACCGAAGAAAAGGCTGGGCAGTTTACAATACGCAAAAGCAAGTTTACTCGTCTGGATTGGCCAATGAGTGAAGAACGTTCAGTATTACGTTTGAATCTAGTCAGTGGTTTATTGGAAGATTTATCCTACAATGCAGCTCGTAGAAATAATGATGTAGCAATGTATGAAATCGGTCGAGTATTTTATCAAGACAATGATCCGAAAAAGGATTTGCCTTTGGAGGAAAAACACGTAGCAATTGCTTTAATGGGTAATTTTGTAGACAGGACCTGGGCGGAAAAAGCCGAACTGGTTAATTTCTATACTGCTAAAGGAATTGTTGAAGAATTAATTGATGGTTTAGGTTTGAGTGAAAAAGTCAGCTATCAGGCCAGCTCAGCAATGCCAGATATGCACCCTGGACAAACGGCAGCCATCTATCTAAAGGATAAAGTGGTTGGCTTTGTGGGACAAGTTCATCCCAAAGTAACTAAAAACTATGAATTAAAATCAGCCTTTGTTGCTGAATTGAACCTGGATGCGTTGCTAAACGTTGAAAAAGAACCATTAGTTTACTCACCAGTTTCTAAATATCCAGCAGTTAGTCGGGATATTGCGATTTTAGTAGAGGAATCAATCTCGAATGCACAGATCAGTCAAGTTATTCGTGATTCAGCTAGTCGTTTCTTGTCAGATGTTCGTGTTTTTGACGTATATCAAGGTGATTCTATTGAAAATGGGATGAAATCTATGGCTTACAGCCTAACTTTTGTCAATCCTGAAGCAACCTTGACTGATGAAGAAATCAATCAATGGATGAGTAAGGTAGCAAAAGGCTTAGAAAAAGAATTGTCAGCGGTTATTCGCTAAACAGTAAAAAACCGATCTAGAAGAGCAATTCTTCCAAATCGGTTTTTTAATCTTTTTATTTTAAGAAAAATAGGAGATGCCCATGGCCTTTTTGACCTCAGACATTGTTTGCGCAGCCACAGCCTGCGCTTTTTCACTGCCTTCTTTCAACATCGCCATAACCTGTGCAGGGTCTTGACCAAATTCTTCTCTGCGGGTACGAATAGGAAGCAACACTTCCTCCAATACTTCTATTAAGTAACGTTTGATTTTCACATCTCCAAGACCACCACGACGATAATTGGCCTTTAGTTCTTCGATTTTTTCCTTATCTTTACCAAAAACATCTAAATAAGTGAACACCATGTTGCCTTCTACTTGGCCTGGGTCCTCCACATGAATGTGATTCGGATCAGTGTACATGCTCATAACTTTTTTAGCAACCGTTTCAGCAGAATCTGCTAGATAAATGCCGTTGCCCAATGATTTACTCATTTTGCCATTGCCATCGATACCAGGTAAACGCCCCATTCCTTTATCTGGGAAAACTCCTTTAGGTTCAATCAAAACCTCACCGTAGGTACTGTTAAAACTGTGTACGATTTCTTGAGTTTGTTCCAGCATAGGCTTCTGATCTTCACCAACTGGAACTAAATTTGCCTTGAAAGCAGTAATGTCAGAAGCTTGGGAGACCGGATAAATAAAGAAACCAGCAGGAACACTATCACCGAACCCCTTTTGTTCAATTTCAGATTTCACCGTTGGATTACGACGCACGCGACCAACACTTACCAAGTTTAAGAAGTACATAGTCAACTCTGATAATTCAGGAATCTGAGATTGGATGAACATGGTCGTACGGGTAGGATCCAAGCCAACAGCTAAGTAATCCAAGGCTACCTGTAAAATATTAGAAGAAACCTTTTCTGGATTTTTAGCATTGTCTGTTAAAGCTTGCATATCTGCAACCATGATAAATAATTCATTTTCCGGATCACTTTGCATAGTCACACGGTTTTTTAGCGAACCTACATAATGTCCTAAGTGTAATTGACCTGTCGGACGGTCGCCAGTCAGGATAATATTTGTCATTTGTTCCACCTTTTCATCGTATATTTAGTCTTCAACCTACTTTAAAATAGTACCTTTTTTTCACCATTTAAACAACTGCTAATTCGTAAAAGTGATTATTATGCCAGATCATTTATGTGAGAAAACTTTACATGGTTTGGTGATGTTTTGAAATTGTTTTTCATAAGCATGAGATTTTTTTCTTTACAAACAAAAAAAACTTAGCATATAATTAGAGCTAGGTCTGAAAAATTAGAATTAAATTAGGAAGAGTAGGGGTGTTCATACATGGCAATGGTCGAATTTAAAGAGGTTGAGAAATACTATGGAAAGTTTCATGCCTTGAAAAATATCAATTTGGCTTTTGATAAAGGTGAGGTAGTTGTGGTGATTGGTCCTTCTGGATCCGGAAAAAGCACGATGCTTCGCTGTATCAATGGATTGGAGCAGATTTCATCCGGACACTTATTAGTAAATGGGAAAGATTTACATAGCAAGGATGTTAAGTTAAAAGACATCCGTAAGAATATTGGGATGGTATTCCAGCACTTTAATTTGTATCCTAATAAAACAGCGTTAGAAAATATTACTTTAGCACCGATCAAGGTTCTGAAGCAACCAGAAGCTGAGGCTAATAAAGCTGCTGAAAAACTATTAGACAGGGTAGATATGTTGGATAAAAAGGACTCTCACCCGTCCATGTTATCTGGTGGTCAACAGCAGCGTATCGCAATTGCCAGAGGATTAGCAATGAATCCGGATTTGCTTTTATTTGACGAGCCAACCTCTGCTTTGGATCCGGAAATGATTGGTGATGTATTGAACGTTATGAAAAAAATCGCTAAAGATGGAATGTCTATGATCGTCGTTACGCATGAAATGGGCTTTGCCCGCGAAGTAGCCGATCGGATCATTTTCATGGCTGAAGGAGAAGTTTTAGAGGATACTCGTGACGTTCAAGCATTCTTTGAAAAACCTAAAGAGGTTAGAGCACAACAATTTGTAAGTAAAGTAATTAATCACTAGGAGGATGACTATGTCAAAAGTGAAAAAAATTGTCTCCTTCTTTCTCTTAATATTGGTAGTCTTTGGATTATCAGCCTGTAAAGGGGACAGTGTTGCAAACGAAAATATTGCAGAGCGGATTAAAAAAGATCCGGTCATTACTTGGGGAGTCAAATATGATACACGGTTATTTGGAATGATGAACATTAAAACTCGAGAAGTTGAAGGTTTTGATATTGATATTGCCCGAGCAATCACTAAAGAAATTCTTGGTAAGGAAGGCAAAGCGGAATTCGTCGAAGTAACTTCCAAAACACGAATTCCTTTATTAAAAAATGGAAATATTGATGGGATTATTGCGACTATGACAATCACTGAAGAGCGGCTAGGTCAAGTTGATTTTTCTGATATCTATTTTGATGCCGGTCAGTCTCTACTAGTAAAAAAAGAAAGTCACATTAAAAGTATCACAGATTTAACAGATCAGGATACTGTTTTAGTGGTAAAAGGGTCAACTTCTGCGGTAAACATTCGTGAACACGCACCTCAGGCCAATATTCTGGAGCTTGAAAATTATGCAGAAGCATTTACAGCATTGCAATCGGGCCAAGGAGATGCTATGACGACTGATAATGCAATTTTGCTGGGAATGGCTTCTGAGAATGATAATTATGGTTTGGTTGGTGGTACCTTTACTACAGAACCTTACGGAATCGCGATCAATAAGGGTCAAGAAGATTTTCTTAATGAAGTGGATAGTGCACTAAGAAAAATGCACGATAATGGCACCTATGATGAGATTTACGACAAATGGTTCCCTAATGATCCAGATGGAAAAGCAGCAAAGGGGGCTAAGTTTAATGGCTGAGTTATTTAGTAGTTATTCCAGCGAGTTTTTTGAAGGGTTTAAATTTACCCTGTATGCCAGTTTTCTGGCATTAATTTTTAGTTTACTTATCGGTACACTGATGGCAATTTTGCAATTGTCACATAACAGTGTGATTCGGAACCTAGCAAAGGCCTATGTAGCTTTCTTTAGAAATATTCCATTGTTAATCATCGTGATGTTTTTCTATGTAGTAGCACCGATGTATTTTTACAGTTTTGATGGTTTTCAGGCTGGTACAATTGGCTTGACCATTTATACCTCAGCCTTTATTGCAGAAACAGTTCGTTCTGGGATTCAAACTGTACCAAAAGGACAAATGGAAGCTGGTCTGTCCTCAGGTTTTTCTTACGCGGAGACAATGCGTTACATTGTCTTACCACAAGCTTTTAAGATTGTGGTTCCACCATTAGGAAATCAATTTATTAACCTGATTAAAAATTCTTCAATTTTGGCAATGGTAGCTGGATTGGATTTGATGTATCAAGGGGATCTGATTGCCAGCACAACCTTTAATACATTCGGTACGTATATCATTGTTGGATTGTTCTATTTAATATTAACCTTGCCATTGTCATATCTAATGAATTATTTGGATAAACATTGGGCAAGCGTCTAGAAAGGGAGGAAAGTAATGGACTTTAGCGGTGCATTTTCTTGGATCAATATCCGATTCCTTTTAGACGGGCTTTGGGTTACGATTCAAGTATCAATTGTTTCAATTATTTTTAGTATGATTTTAGGCGGGATTGCCGGAACGGTGCGCTACAGTGATATTCCAATTGTATCAAAGATAGTTGGAGTAGTAGTTGATATTATCCGGAATCTTCCGTTACTCTTAATTATCTTTTTTACCTACTTTGCGTTACCACAAATTGGGATTAAGCTGAACATTTTTTGGGCAGCGGTAGCAGCTTTAACTATCTTTGAGTCGGCGATGCTGTCTGAAATCTTTCGGGCGGGTTTAAACGCTGTACCAAAAGGACAAACAGAAGCAGGCTTGTCATCTGGATTAACCTATGTCCAAACCTTGACAATTATTGTTATTCCACAGGCCTTTAAATCAATGCTTCCAGCAATTTTAAGCCAATTGATTTCTTTAATCAAGGACACTTCGTTGGCAGTCATTATCTCATTGCCAGAACTGATGCATAATGCCAGAATTGTTTACGGTCAAAATACCAACTATGTCATTCCCATGTTTATTGTGATGACAGCGATGTATTTTGTAGTTTGTTATGCCTTATCTTTGGCTTCCCGTTATTTGGAAAACAGCAAGTATAATTATTAAACAATATCCAGAGAAAGCTACTAGCTTCTCTGGCTTTTTTTTGCAGAAAAAGGTGCTAATAAAATTTATATCAGCACCTTCAATTTACTATTTATTATTGTCCATTTGTTCTTCAGTTTCCTCTTGTGTTTTTTCCATAGCAGGATCCTCATACATGGCACCGGCGACGGTTTTACCTAAGCGTTCGGTAAAATTGAAATCTTTTTCAGTAGAATTCTTAGGATGCTTTTTCTTTAAAATCTCGCTATTTTTCTTAGCGGTAGGATCTTCATTGATATTTCCAGCAGAAGTTTTTCTCAGGTTTTCCGCTAATTCTTCTTTTTTCATTTGAATCACCTCTTGTCTTATTTTACCATCAAGGGAGTATTCTACCAAAGAAAGCGGCTTCTTAAGGAAGAAGCCGATAAAAAATCTAGGACTTGAAAAAAACGCCTAAAAAGTACAAAATAAGATGAAACTTGTAAAAGATAGGATGAGAAATGTTGTCTAATGAATTACCCATCGGTTTTATTGATTCTGGTGTTGGCGGTTTAACCGTTGTAAAAGAAGCGATGCGACAATTGCCTAACGAGCATATTCTTTATTTTGGAGATACCGCACGCTGTCCTTACGGGCCTCGTCCGGCCAAGCAAATAATTGAATTTACTTGGCAAATGACTCAGTTTTTGATTAAGCAAGGAATAAAAATGTTGGTAATTGCCTGTAATACAGCAACAGCAGTCGCATTAGAAGAAATAAGAGAAAAAGTAGATATTCCCGTCATTGGCGTAATTCAGCCTGGATCACGCTCAGCTTTGAAGGTCAGTAAAACTGGATTAATTGGTGTAATTGGCACTGAGGGAACGGTAAAAAGTGCGATGTATGAACAGGAATTACAGGAGAAATCTCCTGAAGTCAAAGTTCACAGTCTACCTTGCCCTAAATTCGTCGCCTTGGTAGAGAGTAATCAATCGGCTAGTCCAGTTGCCAAAAAGGTTGTGGCTGAAACTCTTACACCTTTCTTATACGATAAACCCGACACTCTAATTTTGGGCTGTACCCATTTTCCATTATTACGCCCAATCATCCAAAATGTAATGGGCAGTGAGGTAACACTAATTGATTCTGGTGCAGAAACAGTCAATGATTTAAGCACATTGTTGGATTATTTTAGTTTGAATAACTATGATCGTAAAGAAGCAAAAACCTGTAAATTTTATACAACGGGTTCTCCTAAGATGTTTCAGGACATTGCTGGTGAGTGGTTGGGACTTAAAACATTAGAGGTTGAACATATACATTTGGGAGGAAAATAAATGCGACATGACGGTAGAAGTCAACAACAAGTAAGAGAAGTGACGATTGAAACAAATGTTTTTAAACATCCAGAAGGTTCTGTAATTATTTCTTTTGGAGATACTAAAGTTATTTGTTCCGCAACTGTAGAAGATTCTGTTCCCTCTTTTTTGCGAGGTAAAGGAACCGGTTGGGTAACTGCTGAGTACAGTATGTTGCCTCGAGCAACAAATACTCGTAATCGCCGAGAAAGCGCTAAAGGTAAACTTTCAGGAAGAACAATGGAGATTCAACGATTAATCGGTCGAGCATTACGGGCTGTTATTGATCTGGCTAAATTAGGTGAGCGCAGTATTGTGATTGACTGTGATGTGATACAAGCTGATGGTGGAACACGCACAGCTAGTATTACTGGCGGCTTCGTTGCTTTGCGCTTGGCAATTAATAAATTATTGGCAGCTGGTGAATTAACTGAGGATCCAATTAAAGAACATCTAGCAGCAATCAGTGTCGGTATTTTACCAACGGGTGAGGTAGTAACTGACTTAGATTATGTCGAAGATTCCTCAGCTGCTGTTGATATGAACATTGTAATGACTGAATCCGGTCGTTTCGTTGAGATTCAAGGAACTGGTGAAAAAGCAACTTTTAATGATAATGAACTAAATGCTTTGATTTTACATGGTAAAGCTGGAATAGAAGAATTGATTAATTATCAAAAAGAATCGCTGTATACTAGTGAATCTGAAGAGGCTCCAGAGAAAACAATTGTTGTAGCTACCGGTAATCCAGGAAAAGCGAAGGAATTTGCCGCTTTATTTGCAACAGCCGGCTATCAGATCAAAACACTGGCAGATTTTCCCAATTTGCCAGATGTTGAGGAGACGGGTACAACCTTTGAAGAAAATGCACGTTTGAAAGCTGAAACTATTGCTCAGATCCTTCAACAGCCAGTTTTAGCAGATGATTCAGGCTTGGCTGTAGATGCCTTAAACGGGATGCCAGGAGTTTATTCAGCACGTTTTGCTGGGGAACGTAAAAGTGATGCAGCCAATAATGCAAAGCTGTTACATGAATTGACAGAAGTATCAGATGAAAAGCGTACGGCACATTTTCATTGTACATTGGTTTTCGCTGCACCCAATAGAGAAAGTCTAGTTGTGGAAGCTGATTGGCCAGGGAGGATTGCACGTATTCCGCAGGGAGATAATGGTTTTGGCTACGACCCATTGTTTTTTGTTCCCGAATTTAACAAAACAGCAGCTGAAATGACGGCGGCTGAAAAAAATGAAGTAAGTCATCGAGCAAAAGCAGTGAAAAAAATGGAAAAAGTATGGCAAAATTGGTTGGAGGGATAAGCAAATGAAATATTTGGTAGTTAGTGACAATCATGGGGATCGTCAGATTTTAGTCGATTTATTGAATCGTTATGATGGAAAAGTAGATGCCATGTTCCATTGTGGCGATTCAGAATTGGAGGCTAAAGATGTCCTTTGGGATTCCTTTATCGTAGTGGCTGGGAATTGTGATTACGATCCTGGCTATACACAAGAGCAGGTAGTAACAATTGGACAAGATCGTATTTTCATGACGCATGGTCACCGCTCAAATGTTCGGTTTGGTTTAACGATGCTTTCACTACAGGCACAAGAAGAAGCCGCGACTATAGCCTTGTTTGGTCATATCCATCAAGCAGTTGCTGAAATGGATAAAGAAATTCTTTTCGTGAATCCTGGAAGTATTTCTCAGCCGCGGGGACCGATTCAAGTACCCAGCTATGCACTTATTAACAGCACAGAATCAACCTATACTGTTCAATATTATAATCGGGCACATCGACCGATAGAAGAGCTGTCAGCAGAATTTGTAAAATAGTTTCTAATTTTTGCTTAACATTGAGCGAAAAAGCCCTTACTTTTTAGATATTTCAGTAAAATAGAATTGGAAAGTAGAAACGGAGGCTGTTGTATGATTAGTCGTGCAATCGAAGAATTAATGTCTGAAAAGAAAGACGCAATGATGATTACGGCTGAAAATGTAGCGAATGTCATGGTGGGCAATCCTTTAGAGCATGCTTTATTAGTACTCTCAAAAGTTGGATATTCAAAGATTCCGGTACTTGATAAAGGTGATCGCTTTATTGGTCTACTAAGCCTAAATGATGTAGTCAACAAAATGATGGATCTTAACGGAATAGACACTAAAAATTTAAGTAAGTATACTGTAGCAGATGTTATGAATACCGAAATCGATGTGGTAAAAGAAAATTGTGAATTGGAAGATATTATGCACTTGTTGGTAGATGCTGCGTTTATCCCAGTTTTAGATGATGACGGCGTATTCAAAGGAATTGTAACACGGCGTGAGATTTTAAAAGCTGTTAACCATACCTTCCATGAGTTAGATAAGAAACGACCTGTCTCTGGAAAATTCGTGTTGCAGCCAACAGCATCAAAATAGATCAAATCAAGAAGCAGCCAATTTAAGGTTGCTTCTTTTTTGAGCTTATTTAGTCCGTAAGAAAACTAAGAAATGAACGACTTATTTTGTTTTCCATGACATGATAAATACACAATAGTTGACTTTTTTCAACAAATGAGTATTTTGTTTTTAGTTGTTAAAAGAAATCATTACGATTTAATCCGTAAGAAGACTAATTAAGAGGAAGTATAAGGGTGGCAAAAAAATCAAAAATTGTGAAAGCTCGGAAGCAACGAGCAATCATTGAAAAATATGCAGAACAACGTCAGACTCTAAAGAGAGTAGGCGATTATGAAGGCTTAGCTAAGTTACCTAAAGAGTCAAATCCAAATCGTTTAAAGCAAAGAGATTTAATTGACGGACGCCCTAGAGGCTATATGCGTAAGTTTGGCATGTCTAGAATTCATTTCCGCGAGTTAGCTCACAAGGGACAAATTCCAGGTGTGAAGAAAGCTAGCTGGTAGTTAAACAATTATTAATCAAAAAGAAGGTGACTTACACTATTGTTTCCAAGTCACCTTCTTTAGTTAGATCTTAATTGGATTATTAGGAATGGTAAAGCCATGCTCCGTAAGCTCCTTAACATAAGCAGCTAAGAATTCTTCCTTTAACAGCAGCTGTTTACCATTGGTTACATACATGACGGTTCGAATAGCAAAATTACCGTTACCCAGATCCACCATCCCAAAAAGATTAGGGCCATCAAAAATATCCTTTTTATAGTTTTCGCCTAAACGGTTATTTACTGTTTGAATTAACTGGTTTATTTCTTCATAGCCTTCATTAGGCTGAATCCTTACGTCAATTAAGACTTGCATATGAGCCCGAGACAAATTACTGATCGTCGTGATGTTTCGGTTCGGGATAAAATGTACAGTTCCGTCAGCAGCCTTTAGCTGAACCATACGAATACCCACGGAGGTCACTGTACCTTCAATTTGCAAATTCACAAGTTTTATATAATCCCCTACATCAATTTGTTGCTCCAAAATGATAAAGAAACCGGTAATGATATCGTTCATAAAACCCTGAGCACCAAGACCAATAGCAATCCCAGCAATCCCGGCACCTGCCAGAAGTGATCCTACTGGAATACCAATCGTATCTAGGACTGAATAAAGAAAGAAAAAAAACAAGGTATAAGAAAAGATATTAGCGGACAATGTATGAATCGTTTCAATTCGTGTAGTGTTACCTGCAACCTTCCGCTTTTGTCGTTCAAAAGATCGGGTAATTAAGAAATTCCCGGCCTTTTTTATAATGCCAAAGAGTACTAAGATAATAATTAAAGTAATTCCTTTTTGAATGAAGGTCGAAAAGACAGTATCCCAATCAATTGATTGCCAGTAGCGTTGCCAGGCTGATAATTTTTCAGTGGCTTGATCGACTACATCAAGGCCTGTAGAGTCGGTTGTTTGTATTGCTAAAAAAAGCATAAAGGACTTCCTTTCTTTTGCTGAATTTTATTCTAACAAGTTTTAAAAAATATGTCGATAGTCACGCTAAAGATAAATATCCAGAAAATTCCAAAAAGTATGAAAATATTCATGACAAGCTTCCAACAAAGTGGTAGACTAACTTTTATATAAGAAGGAGATGGTAGAATGGTTAACATAAAATGGGAAGAGCTGGGGTTTAACTATATGAAAACTCCTTATCGCTATATCTCAAATTGGAAAAATGGTGAATGGGATGAAGGCCATTTAACTGAAGATAATAAAATTACGATTAGTGAAGGCTCAACTTGTCTGCATTATGGACAAGAATGTTTTGAAGGATTAAAAGCTTACCGACGCAAGGATGGTAAAATTAATCTTTTTCGCCCAGATGAAAATAGCAAACGCTTGAATCGCAGTGCTGAAAGAATGTGCATGCCTGAGGTTCCAGAAGAAAAATTCATTGATGCAATTAAACAGGTTGTTTTGGCTAATGAAGAATATGTGCCTCCTTATGGAACTGGGGCAACTTTGTATATTCGTCCATATCTGATCGGAATAGGCGATAACATCGGTGTAGTAGAAGCTCCTGAGTATTTATTCTCAGTCTTCTGTATGCCAGTAGGGCCTTACTTTAAAGGTGGAATGGCACCAACTAACTTTATTGTGTCTGAATACGACCGTGCAGCACCTCAAGGTACTGGGGCAGCCAAAGTGGGGGGGAATTATGCAGCGAGCCTTCTACCTGGGTATCAAGCTCATAAGGGGAATTATTCTGACTGTATCTATTTAGATCCCGCGACTCATACTAAGATTGAGGAAGTTGGCTCAGCCAATTTCTTTGGGATTACGAAAGACAACAAGTTTATTACACCAATTTCTCCATCAATTCTACCAAGTATCACTAAGTATTCATTGTTACACTTGGCAAAGGAACGATTTGGTATGGAAACTGTTGAAGGAGATGTGTATCTAAACGAATTAGATCAATTCGCGGAAGCAGGGGCGTGCGGTACAGCAGCAGTTATCTCGCCAATTGGCGGTATTCAAAACGGAGATAATTTCCACGTCTTTTATAGTGAAACAGAAGTTGGCCCAGTAACTAAAAAGCTTTACGAAGAATTAGTCGGTATTCAATTTGGTGATGTGGAAGCACCAAAAGGATGGATTTACGAAGTGAATTAAGCAAACATAAAAAGATCCTAACAATCAGTTGCCGAGTAAAAGCTCGGTGAGAGATTGCTAGGATCTTTTTTATTTCTAAAATTTTGCTTAGCTCAAGTGAACGCCCTTGTCGACATAAATAATGTCGCCAACGATTCCACTTGCTAATGGGCTGATTAAGAAGGCACAAGATTGACCAACTTCGTCGATTGTAACGCTGACTTTATCAGGAGTACGTTCCTCTGAAAGCGAAAGCAGAGATTGATAATCCTTTACACCAGTTACTGCTAAGGTTTTAATTGCACCTGCTGAAATGGCATTTACTCGAACTCCTTTAGGTGCTAATTCAGTCGCTAAATAGCGAACTTCAGCTTCTAAAGCAGCTTTAGCAATTCCCATCATGTTGTAGTTAGGAATTGAACGCTCTGATCCCATGTAAGTCATAGTAACAATGCTGCTATTAGGATTCATAATCGGCAAAGCATATTTAGTCAATGCTAATAAGGAATAAGCACTTACGTCTTGAGCTAAGCTGAAACCGTCTCTAGAGATTTCGGAAACACTCCCTGATAACTCCTCTTTATTAGCATAAGCAATCGAATGAACAAAGCCATCGATGTTTCCTACTAAGTCTTTAATTGTATTCATAGCAGTTTCAATATTCTCATTTTTGGAAACGTCCAGTTCAACCATGGGTGCATCTTCACCAACTAGTTTAACTAATCCCTTTTTCATGCGTTCGTTTTGGTAAGTATAAATGACTTCTGCTCCTTGATCGGCAATAGCTTTCGCACAGCCCCAAGCAATACTTCGTTTATTAGCGACACCTGTCACCAGTATTTTCTTTCCAGTTAAAAATGACATGCGGTTGACACACTCCTACTTAAATTTTCGTATGAACACATTATGTTGGAAAATTGTTTGATTGTCAAACTATTTTTTTATCAATCTAATAGTGCTTGAAAAAAAAGAGATTCTATGATAGTTTGATAATCAAACAAATAAGATACCGAGGTGCAACCATGGAAAAATTAATGAATGTTGAAGAAATCATGGAAATTATTCCCAATCGTTTTCCAATTTACTATTTAGATGCTGTTGTAGAATTTGAAGACCAAAAACATATTACTGCTGTAAAAAATCTAACAATGAATGAAGATTTTTTTCAAGGATATTTTCCAAATGAACCAATGATGCCAGGCACACTGATCGTTGAAGCGTTGGCCCAGGCAGGTTCATTGCTAATTTTAAAATCTGAAGCTTTCCAAGGGAAGACAGCCTACATTGGTGGAATCAATAAAGCCGTTTTTCATGAAAAAGTAAAGCCAGGGGATTCTCTCTATTTGAACTTTGATATCGAAAAAATGAAGGGACCAGTCGGTACAGCGAAAGCATGGGCGACAGTAGGGGATACTACCGTAACTGATTGCGAATTCACCTTTATTGTAGGAGACAAAGAACAAAAATAGCGCAAATAAGCCGAAGTCAGATGAATCCATCGACTTCGGCTTATTGAAAACTTAAAGATTATTTTTTAGGTTCTTGTAAAATTTTTATCTCGTTGATCTTCACAGGTTCGACTGGAGTAGAATTTTCACCTTGGCTGTTAGCTTCGGTTTCAGCTCCTGCAATCTTGTCCACAATATCCATACCTTCAGTCACTTGACCAAATACAGCATGTTTGCCATCCAAACTTGGTGTACCACCATTTTTGTAAGCCTCGATCATTTTTTCTGGTGTATACTGAATCGCTAGACCATCACTTTGATCATCTTTATTCTGTACGATGAAGAACTGACTACCATTAGTATTTTCACCAGCGTTAGCCATCGAAAGTGCCCCGCGAATGTTGTAAAGACTTGGTGAAATTTCATCCTCAAATGGATCGCCCCAAATACTTTCACCACCGGTTCCATCGCCCTTAGGATCGCCACCTTGAATCATGAAGTCATTTACTACACGATGAAAGGTAGTTCCATCATAATAGCCATCCTTAGCATGAGTAACGAAGTTTTCTACTGTTTTTGGTGCTTCTTTAGGAAACAGTTTAATCTTGATGTTGCCTGCAGTGGTATCCATTTCCACTAAGTATTCATCGTCAGTTACTTCATTGGAAAGCTGTGGAAGATCTACTTTACTTAGGTCGACGCTCGATTTCTGCGTTGAGCTGGCGGTACTTTCTGAAGAACTATCACCGGCGTTATTGCCAGTGTTGCAGGCAGCAAAAATTCCGATCGATAAGATTAATGAGCTGCTTAATAATACTTTTTTTAGTTGCATAAAAATCTCCCTTCAAATTCTTTCCTTTCTATCATAACAAAAAAAGTCGTCGCTTCCTATGAAAATAATTTGATTTTTCCTATAAAAAAAGAGGAGATCGAAATCTCCTCTTACATCTAAACAATTAAATATGCAGTTTCTTATAAGTTGGCGAATTTTTCCAACAATCGAATCATCTGACAAGTGAAACCATATTCGTTATCATACCAAGCAACAGTTTTAACCAGTTGGTAGTCTCCAGCAGAAGTTACTTCTGTTTGAGTTGGATCGAAAATTGAACCTTGAGTTGTGCCAATAACATCGCTAGAAACAATTTCGCGATCATCGTAGCCAAATGAAGGGTTGTCAACTGTATGTTTTTTGATTGCTTCGTTAACTTCGTCAGCAGTAACTTTTGTTTTTAATACTGAAACCAACTCGGTTAGTGAACCGTCAACAACAGGAACACGTTGTGCATGTCCTTGCAATTTGCCCTTTAATTCTGGAATAACCAAGCCGATTGCTTTAGCAGCACCAGTTGAATGTGGAATAGTATTATCAGCAGCTGAGCGAGCAGCACGCAAATTGCCACCCTTAACCGGTCCGTCTAACAACATTTGTGTTGAAGTGTAAGCATGAACAGTAGTCATGGTACCAACTTCAATTCCAAAGTCTTCATTTAAGAAGTAAGCCATTGGTGCCAAGCAGTTAGTTGTACATGAACCAGCTGAAATAATCTTGTCGTCTGGAGTTAAAGTGTCATCATTTACATTATAAACAATAGTTTTCATTTGACCAGCCGGTGCTGATATAACTACACGTTTCACGCCGGCATCCAAGTGAGCTTGTGCTTTTTCTTGAGAAGTATAAAAACCGGTACATTCTAAAACGATGTCTACACCGTTTTCTTTTGCCCAAGGAATTTTGCTTGCATCAGGTTCTGCGTAAACGCGAGTTTCTTCACCGTCAACTATAATTGAATTTTCTGTTGCAGTAACAGTTCCTGGATAGGTGCCATGAGTTGAGTCGAACTGTAATAATTGAGCCAACATTGTAGGGCTTGTTAAGTCGTTAATTGCTACGACTTCAATATCATCTGATACTTCTTTGATACGACGGAAGGCTAAACGACCAATACGTCCAAAACCATTAATACCTACTTTTACTGTCATAACCAAAAGTTCCTCCTTTGTTTTAGAGAAATGAAGTACGAAACGCACTTATTCCTTACATATTTATTTTGCATCGGATGTTTTTTTTTGTCAAAAGATTGCACTTCAAATTGGTAATCGGTTCACTAGCTGCTAGCTTCTATTATATAGGAAGCATAAAAATTTATTAGATTCGCCGTCAGCAATGGACAATAGGGAGAAATACCGCTAAAATAAGGAGACTTTGTTTGTGTGGAGATTCAGTAGTCAGAAAATAAATGATACAAGGAGGACGAAAAATGTCTATGTTTTTAGATCAGGTAACAATTGACGTTAAAGCCGGCAAGGGCGGCGACGGCATGGTTGCTTTTCGTCGTGAAAAATATGTACCGGATGGTGGACCTGCTGGTGGTGATGGCGGACGTGGCGGAGATGTCATTTTAGTCGTTGAAGAAGGTTTGCGTACCTTGATGGACTTTCGCTTCAATCGTCATTTCAGAGCAACTCCTGGTGAAAACGGGATGAGTAAAGGGATGCACGGTCGTGGAGCCGAAGATACTTTTGTTAAGGTGCCTCCAGGGACAACCGTTCGAGATGCTGAAACAGGTGTATTGATTGGCGACTTAATTGAAAATGGTCAAGAACTGCGGGTAGCTAAAGGTGGACGTGGCGGACGGGGAAATATTCGTTTTGCCTCGCCAAGAAATCCAGCACCGGAAATTGCTGAGAATGGTGAACCAGGTCAGGAACGCAAGATTGAGCTGGAATTAAAAGTGTTGGCTGATGTCGGTTTGGTTGGATTTCCTTCAGTAGGTAAATCAACTATATTGTCAGTAATATCTTCTGCTAGACCTAAAATTGGTGCTTATCATTTTACGACCTTAGTACCTAATCTGGGCATGGTAACTACCAATGATGGCCGTAGTTTTGTGGCTGCTGATTTGCCCGGACTAATCGAAGGAGCTTCTCAAGGTGTCGGTCTAGGAACCCAATTCCTACGACACATTGAGCGTACTCGAGTTATTTTGCATGTCATTGATATGAGCGGCATGGAAGGCCGAGATCCTTACGAAGATTATGTGGCAATCAACAAAGAGCTAGGCTCTCACAACCTGCGTTTATTGGAACGTCCACAAATTATCGTAGCTAACAAAATGGATATGCCAGAATCTGAAGAGAATCTGGTGAAATTCAAGGAGCAGTTGGCGAAGGACAAAGAAGATGAATTTGCGGATGATTTGCCAATCTTTGCAATTTCTGCTATCACAAAACAAGGAATGGACAACCTTTTAAGTGCAACAGCTGATTTGTTGGAAACAACTCCAGAATTTCCGCTGTATGAAGAGGAAATTGAAGAAGAAACCGTTCAATACGGTTTCCAAAGCGAAGATCCTGGCTTTACGATTACCCGTGATCCAGATACAACTTGGGTATTGTCTGGTGAGAAGCTGGAAAAATTATTCAAGATGACTAATTTTGATCATGATGAAACCGTGATGCGTTTTGCCCGTCAATTACGTGCGATGGGTGTCGATGAAGCACTGCGTGCCCGTGGAGCTAAAGATGGTGATATCGTAAGAATTGATAAATATGAATTTGAATTCGTTGAATAAGGAGCAGAATTTCTGCTTCTTTTTTGTTTTCGTGTATTTAGTTAACATAAAAAAGTTATTGTGTTTCGAAAAAGAGTGACTAGTTCACAAAAGCTCTATTTACTGATAAACTTGGATTAATCATAAAGGAGCTGATTTTTGTGGAAAAACGAGTAATAATTATGAACTTTGAGATTCCGTCTCAAGCATATGAGGCTTTTTCAAAGGTCAAGAAATTGCAGGCAACCCAAGCTTTCAAAGGAGAACAGATGGCAGTGGTTCATCATTCAAATGACGGTGGGCATCAATTTCAAATTGAAGATTTCTTGGACTTTACCGGCAATAATAAGAGTGCTACTGGTGGTCTAATTGGGATGCTGGTAGGAATTCTAGGCGGCCCAATTGGGATTTTATTGGGTTGGTTTACCGGCGGTATGATTGGTGCTTCACGAGACGTTAAAGAAATTCGAGATGCTCAAGGTGTATTTTCCTTTCTAATCAATAAGATTAAGGAAGACGATACGGGATTACTTTTAATTGCGGAGGAAGATGACAATCGCGCATTAAATCAATTGGTAATGAATGAGCTAGGTGGAGAAATTACCCGTTTAAGCTATGAAGAAGTTGAAGAAGACGTTAAGAAGGCTCAAGAAATGGCTAAAAAAGAAGGTAAACAGACTGCTGATAGCACAAATGATGAGAAATAATCCGATTTCTGTTTGCAGAAAGTCTGACTTTCTTCTAGAATAAAGATAATTTGATAGAAAGTCAGGATGATTATGGAATTAGAATTTTTAGGGACCGGAGCAGGTGTTCCGGCTAAACATCGAAATGTCAGCAGTATTGCTTTAAAATTATTAGCAGAACGAAATGCCATCTGGCTATTCGACTGCGGCGAAGGTACGCAAATGCAGATTTTGCGTACCAGTATTCGTCCGCGCAAAATTGAAAAGATTTTTATTACGCATTTGCATGGAGATCATATTTTTGGTTTGCCAGGCTTATTAAGTAGTCGTTCTTTCCAAGGAGGCGACGAAGAACTGGAACTTTATGGGCCAGCTGGTGTCGAGTCTTTTGTAAAGACTGCGTTACAGGTTTCTCAGACACGCCTTTCATACTCGATTAAATATATTGAGGTAAAAGAAGGTATTATTTTCAAGGATAAACAATTTTCTGTGGAATGTCGTCTGCTGGATCATGGAATTGACAGTTATGGTTACCGTGTTATGGAAGCTGATCTTGAAGGAACACTTCAAGTAGAAAAGTTGGAAGCGCTAGGCATTCCGGCTGGTCCAGTGTATGGAAAGATCAAGCAGGGTAAAACGATCACTTTAAAGGACGGCCAGGTGATTGACGGTAAGGACTTCATTGGTGAGAAGAAGCGTGGTCGAGTTGTTACCATTTTTGGAGATACCCGCTATACACCCGTTTCTGTGGAATTGGCCAAAAATAGTGATGTTATGGTTCACGAGAGTACTTTCAAAAGAGACGAAGAAAAAATGGCCCACTCTTATTATCATGCGACTACCAAGCAAGCAGCTAAAATTGCTAAACAAGCGCAAGTGAAGCAGTTGATGTTAACGCATATTTCAGCTCGTTATCTAGCTAGGGATATTCAAGAGCTGGAAAAGGAAGCGCAAGATGTGTTCAAAGATACAAAAATAGCTAAGGATTTTGATATTATAGAAATTCCTTTGAAGGAGTGAAGAGAATGGATTTAACCAATAAAGTGGTAGTGGTTACCGGAGGTTCGGCCGGATTAGGCGAACAAATTTGTTACGAAGCTGCTAAGAAAGGGGCGATTGTCGTTACTTGTGCCCGTCGAATTCAGTTGATTGGGCAAGTAAAGGAACGCTGCAAAGAATTAAGTGGCAAGGAAGCTTTTGCTTTTCAATTAGATATCTCTGACCCAGACAGTGTTGACGGTGTTTTAGAAAAAATTGCTGAAGAAGTCGGCAATGTTGATGTGTTGGTTAATAATGCTGGTTTCGGCTTATTCAAGGACTATTTTGAAATTGACTTCGAAACAACCCGAAAAATGTTTGAAGTGAACGTTTTAGGAATGATTTACTTCACTCAAAGAATTGCAATGGAAATGGTTGAACGCAAAAATGGACATATCTTTAATGTTGCATCCATGGCCGGAAAAATGGCTACGGCAAAATCCACTATTTATTCAGCTACTAAATTTGCGGTTTTAGGCTTTTCAAATGCATTACGCTTAGAATTGAAACCTGCCAATGTATATGTAACTACTATTAACCCTGGTCCAATTGAAACCAACTTTTTTGATCTTGCTGATCCAAGCGGTAGTTATTTAGCTAATTTGAGTAGTATCGTTTTAGATCCGCAAAAACTGGCAAAGGCAATTGTTAAACGTATGGGTGAACCAACTAGAGAAATTAATCGGCCACGGGCGATGGAAGCAGCGTCACGATTGTACACGCTATTCCCACATGTTGGTGATTTTTTAGCTAGTAGTATATTCAATAAAAAATAAGGGTGAGCAGTTTGAAAAGACAGTGGAAGGTTATTTTAGGATTTGTGTTAGTCCTGATCATCGTAGTATTCGCGGTGTTAAACAATCAAGAGGTACCAGTGAACTTTGGCTTTAGTAAACTGTACAGTCCACTGATTTTGATTATTATTGGTTCGGCAATTATAGGTGCTTTAGTGATTTTTCTTACCTCTAGCGCGACGATGTTTCAACAAAAGCGTCAGGTAAAACAGCTGCAAAGTCAAATTGACGAGTTTGAAACTAATAATCAAGAAAAATTGGCAGAAGACAAGGCGCGTTATCAGCGAGAAAAAGAAAATGAACTTGCAGCTTTAAAAGCAGAGTATGAACGCTTGTTGAACGAAAAGGATGGCTATATACAGCAACTGACCGGCGAGGAAGCTCCAAAAAGTGACCCCAATAATCCACCTTTGGATTATTACGATTAAATGAAAGAGAGTGATTCTTTAAAAAATGAGGATCATTCTCTTTCATTTCTTTTTTTGTCTGGAAAATTTTGCTATACTGATACGGTTGGGAAGTGATGTTTTGAAAAAATCAAACTTTAAGTGGCAACTAAAAGAAAGCACTTCTGTCTCTCATGAGTTTTCAGAAGAAATTATGGGGATGGGACATAGCCAAACCTTCGCTAATCTGTTATGGCAGCGAGGTATTCAAACGAAAGAACAATTTGAGGGTATGATCTACGCCAGTGTTGATAATTTGAATGACCCTTTTCTAATGCATGATATGGAAAAAGCGGTAGAGCGGATTCAGGCGGCTATTTTGGAAGGTGAAGCGATCCTAATCTACGGGGATTATGATGCAGATGGGATTACCAGTACCTCAATTATGAAAGAGACCCTTGAAATGTTGGGAGCGGATGTGAGGTATGTCTTGCCAAACCGCTTCATCCACGGGTATGGTCCGAACAAAGAATTGTTCGAAGAAAAGATCAACGAAGGCATTCAATTGATTGTGACAGTCGATAATGGTGTGGCGGGAAACGAAGCAATTGCTTATGCGAATTCACGACAGGTAGATGTAATCGTGACAGATCACCACGAAATGCCGCCAGTTTTACCAGAGGCATACTGTATTGTCCATCCAAGACACCCTGAAGGAGCATATCCCTTTGGTGAATTGGCTGGAGCAGGGGTAGCCTTTAAGTTGGCAACGGCTTTGCTGGAAGAGCCACCTTTGGAATTGTTAGACTTAGCTTGTATCGGAACAGTTGCGGATCTAGTATCAATGACTGGAGAAAATCGGACGATTGTTCAGCTAGGGCTGGAAATAATGAAGCAAAATCAACGTATGGGTTTAAATCACCTGTTAAAGGTCAGCGGAGTCGATGTTCAGAAGTTGGATGAAGTTAGCATCGGTTTTGGGATCGGTCCACGCTTAAATGCGATTGGGCGGTTAGGCGATCCTAACCCAGCAGTAGAACTCATGACTACTTTTGATGATGCCTATGCTCATGAACTAGCGAATAAATTAGACAAGATCAATAATGAGCGAAAACTAATCGTACAAACGATTACTCAAGAAGCAGCTGGCATGCTTTCAGAAGATGCACCAGTTCATGTATTAGCTAAAGAAGGTTGGAATCTTGGTGTATTGGGAATTGTGGCAGGAAATGTTTTAAAACAAACTGGGAAGCCAGCGATTGTTTTATCCATTAATGAAGATGGAACAGCAAAAGGCTCCGGTCGTAGTAATGAATCTCTAGATTTATACGGTATGCTGACGACTATGCGCGAAAATTTCACACACTTTGGTGGTCATGAGGCAGCAATTGGTGTCACTTTACCCAGTGAAAACTTGTCAAGCTTGAAACAGCAAATTGCCATTTATATTGATGAAAATCAGATCGACGTTCAGCAGGGAGCCACGCTGTCCATCGATCAAGAGCTTTCCTTTAATGAAGTGAATTTAGCTTTTGTCGAAGAGCTAAAACAGTTGGCACCTTTTGGAACAGATAATCCAGCACCACATTTTTTATTGGAGGAAGCAAAAGTTGCCCAGTTGAAAACTATTGGTGCTGAGCAGCAACATGTGAAATTCATGCTGACAAATGGCGACAAACAGCTAGATGTTATTGGTTTCGGCTTTGGTTTGAAATCTGAAGAATTACAACAGGAGAATACTCGCTTTGTCGGTGACTTAGAAGTTAACGAATGGAATGGACAAAAGAAAGTTCAAATGAAGCTGCTTGATTTTGCAACAGAAGGCTTACAGGTTATTGACCGTCGAGCGAAGCATAGCTGGAATCAGCCCTTAGAAACAGTTAGTACGCTGTATTTGGCTTTTCATGAGAGAAGTCGGGAGGTGCTTTCAAGTTCGTTGCAACAACAGGTGCAGCTCTATCAAGAAACACGTCTTTCTGAGTATGCGGAATATCGGCAGTTGGTAATTGTTGATTGCCCAAGCGATCAAGAAACCATTAAGTCTTTAGTGAACCATGGTAAGTTTGAACGAGTTTACCTGTTTCTTTACAGTGCTGATGAAGCGTATCTGAATGGAATGCCAAATCGTGATCAGTTTAAAAGCTTGTATCAATTTTGCATCAAACAACAGCGTGTGGACATTCGCTACAAGTTGAAAAATATTTCAAATTATTTAAGAATATCAGAAAAGCTATTAGTCTTTATGATTCGCGTGTTTTCTGAATTGAAATTTGTTACAATAGATGACGGTGTTTTGGAAATCGTGCCAAACCCGCAAAATCAATCGATTGAAGAAAGCGACAGTTACAAAGAGCGTTTGAAGCAAATCGAGAGTGAAGAATTTTTATTGATGAGTGACATTCAAACTATAAGAAATTGGCTGAAAAGCTAGGAGGAAATGCAAGATGGATTTAAAAGATTATATTGCCAGTATTCCTGATTACCCGCAAAAAGGAGTTATCTTTCGTGATATTTCACCTTTAATGGCGGATGGAGCTGCTTATCGTGAAGCAACTCGACAAATTGTCGAGTATGCTAGCAAAAAAGAAATCGACATGGTAGTAGGGCCTGAAGCACGCGGATTTATTGTAGGATGTCCGGTAGCTTTTGAACTAGGGGTAGGTTTTGCGCCAGTCCGTAAGCCAAATAAATTACCAAGAGCAACAATTGACGTTGAGTATGATAAGGAATACGGCACAGATATCTTGTCGATCCATAAAGATGCAATCCTACCTGGCCAACGTGTGCTCGTAACCGATGATCTATTAGCAACGGGAGGTACAGTCAAAGCAACTATTGACTTAGTTGAAAAACTAGGCGGAATCGTGGTTGGTTGTGCATTTTTGATCGAATTAGAAGAATTACACGGCAGAGACAAGATTGAAAAATACGATATCTTAACCTTAATGAATTATTAAAACGAAAAAAGCTCGAAAATCATTTGATTTTCGAGCTTTTTTTATGCGGATTTGTGATAGTGATGATCGTAGTAATCGTAAGAGTCTATATAGTAAACCTCTTCAGGTTCTCCATTGTCGTAATAGTCGTCTTCCCAATAGTCTTCTTCTTGCTCGTATTTTTGGGCGTATTTTTTTTCATCCCATAGCATGAACCAAACGATGAACAAACCAGAGAAGACAACAATCGTAGCTAAGGAACCAAGTTTGCCGATCAACAATCCAACTAACAAAAAACCAATGATTAAGCCAAATCTTCTTACTGCTTTCATAAATAATTCACCCCTAATAGAATATGCGAACAAATGTTTGTATATGTATTATACGAATGTTTGTTCGATTTGTAAAGAAA
Source organism: Candidatus Enterococcus ferrettii (assembly GCF_017377655.1). Lineage (GTDB taxonomy): Bacteria > Bacillota > Bacilli > Lactobacillales > Enterococcaceae > Enterococcus_A > Enterococcus_A ferrettii. The sequence goes on along the minus strand of NZ_JAFREL010000041.1, from coordinate 53,027 downwards.
AAAATTAACCGGATAAAATCCGATTAATAAACGTGGTTTCGATACAAACCGACAACCTTGCCGAGGATAGAAACATTATCTAAAATGATTGGTTCCATCTGGTCATTTTCAGGCTGCAAACGAATATGATCTGTTTCGTGATAGAATCTTTTACAAGTCGCTTCGTTTTCATCGGTCATGGCAATGACAATTTCACCATTAATAGCAGTTGCTTGTTTTTTGACAATAACGTGATCTCCGTCATAGATGCCAGCGTTAATCATACTTTCACCGCGAATTGTTAGCATGAAAAGGCTGCCCTCTTCACTAGATAAATCTGGTGGTACTGGGAAGAAATCAGAAGCTTCTTCAACAGCTAAAATTGGTTCACCAGCTGTAACAACTCCCAGCATGGGAATTACCTGAGGTTGAGCACCAATTTTTTCAAGCCCAGTAATCGTTAATTCAATCGCTCGGGGCTTTGTTGGATCTCGTAAAATCAAGCCTTTTTTCTCTAAACGAGCTAAGTGTCCGTGAACAGTGGAGGTAGATGAAAGATTTACAGCTTCACCTATTTCGCGAACAGTTGGGGGATAGCCTTTATTTTCAACGCGTTCATGAATAAAACGCAGAACTTCTAATTGTTTTGTTTCGGTTCGTTTTGCCAATGCGCTCACCTTCTTTTCTTTTTTTTCAGTTTAGCATAATTTTTTTGATAAATCAAACAAGCGTTCGCTTTTTTTTCTTTTTTTTCCTAGACATTTTAAGGTATAATAGGGAACGGAAGCGAGGTGCATAAAATGATTTCGGATGAAAAAATTGCTCGTATCAATGAATTGGCAAAAAAGAAGAAGTCTGAAGGACTGACAAATGCTGAAGAAAAGGAACAAAAGGTTTTACGAGAAGAATATTTATCAACTTTTCGCAGCGGCATGCGCCATCACATTGAAGGAATGAAAATCGTTGATCCTGATGGAAAAGACGTCACACCAGACAAGCTGAAGAAAATTCAGCAGCAAAAAGGCTTACACAATCGAAAATAATTTGAATATTTGCTATTTCTGATTGAAAACGATAATTAAATCGGTTACAATGAATGTGGAATAAAAGTATTTATCACCGAAAAGGAGGACGAATTATTTTGTTTGATAAAATTGATCAGTTAGGTGTTAACACGATCCGTACATTAAGTATTGAAGCAATACAGAAGGCTAACTCTGGGCATCCAGGTTTACCCATGGGGGCTGCGCCAATGGCCTACGCTCTTTGGACCAAGCATCTAAATGTAAATCCGGCTACGTCATTAAACTGGCCTAACCGAGATCGTTTCATCCTATCTGCAGGTCATGGTTCTGCAATGTTATATAGCCTGTTGCATTTAGCAGGTTACCAGGTAACGATTGATGATTTGAAAAGCTTTCGTCAGTGGGAAAGTAAAACGCCAGGACATCCTGAATTTCAACATACAGATGGTGTTGAAGCAACAACTGGACCATTAGGACAAGGTATTTCGATGGCAGTAGGTATGGCAATGGCTGAAGCACATTTAGCTGCAACTTACAACCGTGACAGCTTCAATGTAATGGATCATTACACTTATACAATCGTCGGTGATGGAGACTTAATGGAAGGTGTTTCTCAAGAAGCTAGCTCAATGGCTGGACATATGAAACTTGGTAAATTGGTTGTTTTATATGATTCAAATGACATTTCTTTAGATGGACCAACGAATAAAGCCTTTACTGAAAATGTAGGTGCGCGTTATGAAGCATATGGCTGGCAACACATTCTTGTAAAAGATGGTAATGATTTAGAAGCAATCAGCCAAGCGATCGAAGAAGCAAAGGCTGAAACTGAAAAGCCGACTTTGATTGAAGTTAAGACTGTAATCGGTTTTGGTGCACCAAAAGAAGGAACTTCTGCTGTTCATGGAGCGCCAATTGGGGACGATGGTATCACAGCTGCTAAAGCAGTTTATGGTTGGGAATATCCTGATTTTACAGTGCCTGATGAAGTTGCTGAACGCTTTAAAGCAGACATGCTTGATAAGGGTGCTGAAGTAGAGGGTCAATGGAATGACATGTTCAAGAACTACGAAAATGCGCATCCGGAATTGGCGAAACAATTCAAAGACGCTTTTGCTGATAAATTACCAGAAAACTGGGTAGAAAGTTTACCAGTCTATGAAGAGGGTTCAAGCCAAGCGAGCCGCGTATCAAGTAAAGAAGTTATCCAAGCAGTTGCTAAAGCTGTACCAACAGTTTGGGGCGGCTCCGCTGACTTATCTGGTTCTAACAATACAACAATTGCAGATGAAGAAGAATTTCAACCTGGTTCTTACCAAGGTCGTAACATCTGGTTCGGAGTTCGTGAATTCGCTATGGCTGCGGCAATGAACGGGATTCAATTGCACGGTGGCACTCGTGTTTATGGCGGAACATTCTTTGTATTTACTGACTATCTTCGTCCAGCAATTCGTATGTCTGCAATCCAAAACTTACCTGTAACCTATGTGTTAACTCACGATTCTGTTGCGGTTGGGGAAGATGGACCAACTCACGAACCAATCGAACAATTAGCTAGTGTACGCTGCATGCCGAATGTTCAAGTGATCCGTCCTGCAGATGGCAATGAAACTTCTGCTGCTTGGAAAGTTGCATTAGAATCAACTGACAAACCAACTTTACTTGTCTTAAGTCGTCAAAATTTGCCAGTATTGCCAGGAAGTAAAGAGATTGCAGTAGAAGGCGTTGCTAAGGGTGGGTATGTCATTTCTAAAGCTGCATCTGACACACCAGATGGTATCCTGATTGCTACTGGTTCAGAAGTGAATCTAGCGGTTGAGGCACAAAAAATCTTGAAAGAACAAGGTAAAGATGTTTCAGTGGTCTCTCTGCCTAGCTTTGATTTATTTGAAGCACAAGATGAAGCTTACAAAGAATCTGTGCTGCCAAAAGCAGTAACTAACCGAGTAGCAGTGGAGGCTGGTTCATCATTTGGTTGGGAACGTTACATTGGCGATGCAGGTAAAATGATTAGCATTGATCATTTTGGTGCTTCAGCGCCTGGTGATTTTGTTTTAGAACAATTTGGCTTCACAGTAGAGAACGTGGTTTCTACTTACAACGAACTGTAAGAATTAATAAAATGATCAAGTGCAGAGATTTATTTCTGCACTTTGTTTTTTTGTTACACATATTACGCTGATTTAACAAATGAGTGAAGAAGCTATGTTTAAATTGTTTAAGAAAATATTATAGCGTATAATTTTATTGTGACCAGATCTGAAGAATTGAAGCAAGGGATATTTGGAGGTAAATAATGAGCCAATTTAAGACTCGCAGTGAAAGACATACATATGAAAAGCAGCAACGACAAAAGAGAGTGAAACGTATCATGCCTGTATTGGGTACAGCTTTGGCTGTAACACCAGTGGCAATGGGAATGAATACTGTCAAAGCTGCAGCAGCTGAAACAGGGCAAACGCAAGATCAAGGAGCCTTTATTGAGCAACTAGGTGCCTCAGCTATGCAAGTATCTGCATCAAATGACTTATATGCGTCAATTATGATCGCGCAAGCATTAGTTGAAACGGGTTTCGGCTCTTCAACTTTATCTGCAGCACCTTATTATAATCTTTTTGGTGTGAAGGAATACAATGGCGGACCAAGCGTTTATATGAATACACAAGAATACCTAAATGGGCAATGGGTAACTATGTCAGAGCCTTTTGCAGTATATGGCAGTTATGCAGAATCATTTTTAGATCATGCCAATATTATGCGTAATTCTTATTATGCAGGAGCTTGGAAGAGCCATACATCAAGCTATCAGGATGCAGCTGCCTATTTAACAGGTCGCTATGCAACTGATCCAGGCTATGCTGGTAAGCTGATTTCCTTAATTCAAATGTACAACTTAACACGTTTCGACACTCCAGGAGCTGGTACTGCCGTTCAAACATCCGCAGTTGCTGAAGCGCAAACGCAGCAAGTTCAGGTGGCTCAAACGCAAACTCAAGGAACTACCCAAGCTACTGGACAATCTTATACTGTTCAAAATGGTGATTCTCTTTGGGCAATCGCCCAGCATTTCGGAATTAGTGTAGATCAGTTGTTAGCAAACAATGGACTAAGTTTGGATTCCACTCTTATGCCAGGACAACAATTAGCAGTATAATCTGAAAGAAGCTGAGAAGCTTCTTTTTTTTTGCAAACTTTATCTTACCAGCTAAAATTAATCGGTTTTTTAGTTACTTTTTTAAAGACATCTGCATAGTATTGATTTCAAATTTCAGCTTGTCCCAAATCAATGTTGAGTACCAGAGAAGTACATGAAAGAAGACGATAAAATAAAACTAAACATTGTGGGTAAAGCAATCATCTCCGATTCTGTTTAGAGATAGATTCAAAGTTCAATACAGGGGGATTTAATGAGAAGCTTTATGGTAAGCACCTAAATTTTATTTAAATGATGACTCTGTGTCTGTTGGTACCTTAGAATAAAACAATTGAGAGGTATTCATTTTGAATTAATAATACACAGGAAAAAGTCCGGACAGTAGATGAGGCAGTTCACTTTAACATTATTCTAGCTTGAGGACTTAACAAGAAACATCAAAAAAATCTTGACAGAATGATTTTTACATAGTACATTAGTGGTGAAATCGATATCATATGTTTTTGAAAAATTTTTATTTCTAAGTAAAAAAATACCTAAGCTAAACGTAACAGTAAAGTCAAATTTTTTAAACATTAAACTGGTATCGATATCACAAAAATCACACGAGAACTTTTGGTGAATTATATTGAGAAATAGGATTCTCAAAGATCTGTTAATAAAAAAGCGGATTAAAGTAAGATTTTTTATGGTATCGATATCACTGAGTGGAGGACGATCATGGAAAAAGAAAAGAATTGGTGGAAAAAGGAAATCATTTATCAGATTTATCCGAAGAGTTTTAAGGATTCTAATCATGATGGAATTGGTGACCTAAAAGGAATTATCGAAAAGCTGCCTTACTTAAAAGAACTAGGAGTAACAACTTTGTGGATTTGTCCAATTTTCTCTTCGCCGATGGTGGATAATGGGTATGACATCGCTGATTTTGAAGACATCAATCCTCAGTTTGGCACGATGGAGGATGTGGATTTTCTGCTGGCTGAGGCTAAGAAGTTTGATTTGAAAGTAATGCTGGACCTAGTGATTAATCACACGTCGGATGAACATGTTTGGTTTCAGAAAGCCTTAGCTGATAAGGACAGCCCTTATCGCGATTATTACATTTTCAAGGAAGGTAAGGAGCCGCCGAACAATTGGCGCTCGATCTTTGGTGGTTCAGTATGGGAAAAGGTACCTAATGAAGAGTGCTATTATCTGCATGTTTTCGACAAACGTCAGCCAGATTTAAACTGGGAAAATCGTGAGATGCGCCAAGAGTTGTATGCTATGATTAATCGTTGGCTGGAAAAAGGAATCGCTGGTTTCCGTATTGATTCTATTACTTTTATCAAAAAGGATCAAGATTACGGTAGTCTGCCAGCAGATGGAGTAGATGGATTAGTTTCCTGTAAAGAAAAAACCCGAAATCGTCCAGGAATTGAGAACTTTCTGCACGAGCTAAGAAGGGAAACTTTTGATAAACACAATTGCGTTACGGTTGGCGAAGCGCCAGGTGTTAGCTATGAAGAATTTCCAACCTATGTCGGAGAAGACGGGTATTTTTCAATGATCTTTGATTTTCATTATGCCGACATTGATGTGGAATCAGGTTCTGATTGGTTTAAACGAACGAATTGGACTACAGTCGAGTTTAAGGACCTGCTGATGCAATCACAAGCAGCACTGCAAAATGCCGGTTGGGGAGCGAATTTTATTGAAAATCATGACCAACCTCGAGCTTTGTCGAAATTCGTTGCACAAGAATTCCAATCAGCAGATTCTGCTTTAGGTTTAGGGGCCATGTACTTTTTCTTGAGAGGAACTCCCTTCATTTATCAAGGTCAAGAACTGGGGATGGTGAATGCCGAAAGAACATCTATTTCACAGTTTGATGATATCTCAAGCATTGATAACTATGCTCGTAGTATAAAGGAAGGTTTCTCTGAAAAAGAAGCATTGCGCTTTGTTAATCAAAGAAGTCGTGATAATTCTAGAACACCTATGCCTTGGAACGATAGTCAGTATGGTGGTTTTTCAGATCAAAAGCCTTGGTTGTCGATGACAGAAGAATATCCTAAGGTAAACGCCATAGGTAATTCAGTTTTTAAAGGGTATAAAAAAATGATCTCTTTACGACAGCAATCAGTTATTTCGGATATTTTACAAGTTGGTGATATTGCATTTATTGATAATCTGCCTGAAGCTGTAATTGGCTATCGACGAATAGCAAAAACAGGAAGTCTGATTTCTTATACTAATTTCAGTTCTGAAAAGGTTGCGTTTGAGTTAGAGAAACCAATTAACGAGCTACATTTTGATTCGCATAACCAAACGTTCTCAGGAACAAAGATTGAATTATTGCCTTACCAAAGTATTTTGATTAGTGAATAAAAAGGGAGTGTACAACAATGGCGATGGATTACAAAAAAATTGGGGATGAGATTGTTGAAATTGTTGGGAAAGACAATATTCTATCAATGACTCATTGTGCTACTCGTTTAAGATTGGAAGTGAAGGATCGGAAGGCGATTGATGATAAGAAGACCCAAAATGTTGATCAGGTGAAAGGTGTTTTCTTTAATGCTGGTCAGTATCAAATCATTTTAGGAACCGGGACAGTCAACAAAGTTTATGACGCATTAATTCAAGATGATGATGAACTGAGACAAAGGGAAACTAGCCTGGAATCAATTAAGCGTGAAGGGAATCCTGTCAAACGAGGAATTCGAACTTTAGCTGACATTTTTGTTCCAATTATTCCAGGCATTGTAGCAACGGGGTTATTTTTAGGACTTAAAGGTGTAATATTAAACGAAAACGTACTAGGTTTTTTCGGAACATCAACTGCTCAAATTCCTGAATATATTTTAACTTTAATGAATGTTCTGACGGATACAGTCTTTGTTTTCCTGCCAGCTTTAATTTGCTGGTCAGCCTTCAAAAAATTTGGTGGTACTCCAATCATTGGTTTTGTAATTGGATTGATGTTGGTGTCGCCGATGTTGCCAAATGCCTACTCGGTGGCTGATATTAATAGTGGCATCGAACCAATGATTGCTTTTGGCTTTATTCCGATTGTTGGTTATCAAGGAAGTGTGTTGACAGCTTTAGTAGTAGGTATTTTAGGTGCTAATTTAGAAAAGCGTTTACGCAAGGTAATGCCTGCTTCACTGGACCTGATGTTCACTCCTTTTGTTGTTATCATGGGTATGCTGTTAATGGGATTATTGGTGTTAGGTCCATTGTTGCATTATGTTGAAGCTGGCTTAGTCGTTTTAGTAAAAGCATTGATTCATATTCCTTTCGGATTAGGCGGACTGGTTATCGGCTTTTTGTATCCATTAGCAGTTATGACCGGAATGCATCACTTGTTTATAATGATTGAGACTAGTTTATTAGCCCAAACCGGATTCAATCCCTTGATTACGTTATGTGCCATGTATGGTTTTGCTAACGCAGCTGTTTGTTTTGCAATAAGTACTAAAGCAAAAAACAAGAAAATAAAAGTTATTGGTACTAGTGCTGGTATTACCCAATTGCTGGGAGTTAGTGAACCGGCTTTGTTCGGGATAACAATTCGTTATGGAACTAAACCGTTAATTGTTATGTTAGGTTGTTCTGCATTAGGAGGCGCACTCTTATCTGTATTAGGTGTACAAGCTAATTCTTATGGTTTAGCAGTTATTCTTTCACCTTTAATGTATATTTATGAGCCATCTCAGTTTGTTACCTATATAGTTGTGGGTGTGCTGATATTTATTCTGGCTTTCGTAATTACGTATCTTTTTGCAGTCCCCGAAGAGGTAATGATACCAGAAGAAGCTTTAGTGAAAGAGTGAAAACATGGAATGGACAAGGAAAGAATGATATCGACCATATAACTCTGCAGATCGAGTGGAGTTAGAGAACTTAAGTCACAAAGCTGCTGCTAGTGTCTGGCGGCAAGCCTTCCATATACAACCTAAATACGGCCTTTTAAACGATCCTAATGGGTTTGGCTGGTTTGATGGGAAATATCATCTGTTTTATCAGTGGTTCCTTCTAGGAGCTGTCCATGGCTTAAAACACTGGTATCACGTGACAAGTATTGATTTAGTGAATTGGAAAGATGAAGGAGTGGCTTTGACACCGGAATATGATCACGAATCTCACGGTATTTTTTCAGGCAGCAGTCTAGCAAGTAAAGATAAACTTTATTTGTTTTACACTGCAAACAAACGGGATTCTGATTGGGTGCGCCACTCTTCTCAAGCCTTGGCGTGGTTAAATAAGGACGGATCGATCGAAAAACTGGAAAAACCGCTGATCTCTAAACCGCCAGAAGGGTATACAGATAACTTCAGAGATCCTAAAGTGTTGAAGCATGAGAGAATGTACTATATGTTTGTTGGTGGTCAAACTGACGAACAAACTGGTTGTATATTGACCTACCAAAGTAACGATCTCTCTAATTGGCTCTTTAAAGGACCTTTGGGAATAAACGTTGAAAGACTTGGATTTATGTGGGAATGCCCAGATGTGTTCTCGATAGATGGGAAAGATCTACTAATGCTGTCTCCCCAAGGATTATCATCAAAGGGGCATCAATTCCAAAATGTTTATCACTCCGGAACTTTCATTGGTGAACATCAAATAGCAGAAAATATATTTAGAACTGCAGGTGAGTTTCAGGAGTTAGATTGCGGCTTTGATTTTTATGCGCCACAAACTACTTTAGGGCCTGATAATCGACGAATTTTAATTGGTTGGATGGATTTGCCCGACACGATTTACCCAGCTGATGTGGATGGTTGGGCTAATTGCTTGACCATTCCTAGAGAGCTTTCGATTAAGCAAAATCGTCTGATTCAAAAGCCAGTTGCTGAACTTATGAAGCTTCGTCAAGAGGCTTATAAAATAGAAATTGAATTAGTCAGTGAGCAACTGGAGATAGCGAATGCAAATGGACGGCCTGTTGAAATCCATCTGATTTTGACTAACGTCGGGTGTGAGCAGGCGGGAATTAAGTTTAATGTGAGTGAACAAGAAGAGACAGTTCTCTTGCTTAATTTCGCAGAAGGACACTTAGTTTTAGATCGAACCTTAGCAGGGCAGCCGATTGCGGAAGATGATGGAACGATTCGGAGAAAACCTTATATGGAAACAACGGTTGAGCTGACTTTATTTATTGATACTTCTTCAGTAGAGGTATTCGTGAATCAAGGCGAGGCTGTATTCACCAGTCGTTTATTTCCTAATCCGGATAGTCAACGTTTAAAATTGTTTGCTGAAGATGGAGGCTGTAAGTTTGATGCAACGGTTTGGTCGCTAGGTTCTGAATTTTCCAAAGAGTTATCACTAAATTTTTTTCAGTAAAAGATGGTTGGTCTTCAAACCTTAATAGCGGATCAACCTTTTTTTACGTTATCAGTTAGCATTTTTGTAAGAAGTGATGACGTATTTCTAGCATATATTTGTTTTTTCGTTTACTATACTTACATAAGGTAAGGGAGGATGCAACGATGACAAAAGTTTTTGATTCCATTTTATCGACAATTGGTCAGACACCTATTGTAAAATTAAAGCGCTTAGCTTCCACTGATATGGCGCAAGTATATGTAAAGGTAGAGTCTTTTAATCCTGGAGGCAGTGTGAAGGATCGTATTGCTTTGAGTATGATTGAACGGGCTGAAAAAGAAGGAAAATTGGCAGAAGATGCAACAATTATTGAACCCACCTCGGGAAATACTGGAATCGGTTTAGCAATGGTTGGTGCGGCTAAAGGCTATAAAGTGATTCTAGTAATGCCGGAAACCATGAGTATTGAAAGAAGAAAATTAATGCAGGCTTATGGTGCAGAGCTGATTTTAACACCTGGTCCTAAGGGTATGAAAGGCGCAATTGCTAAAGCCGATGAGCTGGCAAAAGAGAATGGTTGGTTCGTCCCTTCACAATTTGAGAATCCGGCCAATCCTGCAATCCATGAAAAAACGACAGCCCAAGAAATTGTCGATACCTTCGGCAATAGTGGATTGGATGTTTTCGTGGCAGGAGTCGAAACGGGCGGAACAATTACTGGTGTCGGCCGAGAACTAAAACGTGTCTATCAACAAATCAAAATCGTTGCAGTTGAGCCGGAAGAATCACCCGTATTAGAAGGCGGCCAGCCAGGACCTCATAAGATTCAAGGAATTGGTGCGGGTTTCATTCCGGCCAACCTGGATACCTCAGTATACGATGAGGTTGAAGCAGTCAAGGGGACCGAAGCGATGGAAATGGCTCGCGAGCTAGCTAAGCAAGAAGGCATCCTGGTTGGTATTTCTTCAGGCGCTGCTTTGAAAGCAGGATTGGATTTAGCGAAAACAATGACGAATGACAAAAAGGTGTTAGTTCTGCTTCCTGATAGTGGAGAACGTTACCTGTCAACGGAATTGTTTAATTATGATGACTAATTTTTGGGTATTTGTGAAGTTTTAACATTTTCTCTAGCTTTTATAATTGAAGAGTAGTATTATTTAAGAAAGATTATAAGGGGGAGGGATATATTATGGCAGAACAAACTGTAGCACATGCGATTGAAGGACTTAAGGAATCGAATGTACGAATCACACCACAACGTTATGCGATCTTAGAATTTCTAATTGAGCATCGCAGTCATCCCACGGCAGACGAAATTTTTAAAGCTTTGGAAAGTCGTTTCCCAAATATGAGTGTGGCAACAATCTATAATAATTTGCGAAAATTTGTTGAAATCGGTATCGTGCAAGAAATGAGCTATGGAGATGCGGCAAGTCGGTTTGATTTTGGTGTACAAAAACATTATCATGCGATTTGTACAGACTGTGGCAAGATCGAAGACTTTTTCTATCCAGGTTTAGAAGACGTTGAGATGGCTTCCAGTGAATTGACTGGATATCAGATTAGCGAACACCGGTTAGAAGTTTACGGAGTTTGCCCTAATTGTCAAAAGAAAGGATAAGTCGTTTCGACGATTTATCTTTTTTTCTTTATGAAAGGTTTCATTATAGACTGAGAATAGAACAGCAATTATTTCGTCGTTTTAATTCACAGTCTGCGTCTTTTGCTACCTAAAGCTAGTGGGTAAGACAACTAAAGAAAAAGTGGGGACATTGTTCTTGAGACGATGTCTTTTTTTGTTTCCCTGAATACATAGAGTATTGTTGTAAAATATTTTTCCAGTGAGATCGTTTATAGTATAAATAGATATTTTGAAAAAGAGACTACGCTATATGAAATAACGTTTTATTTGTTTATGAAGCGCAAGATAATCTCGTGAGAAGAAATCCAAATCTATTATCCCTCAACGACAAAATATCTTTATCTTTAAAATTTGTTATATTATTCAATTGGTTTTGATTCGATTAAAAAAATGAATTATCTTACATAATTATTATAGCTTTCTTTTTATTAGCTATTTCCTGCTTTTGTGCAAAAAAAAATAGAAAAAAGAAACAGAGCTATGATATCATAGAAGTGTAAACTAATTTAATCAAATTAATTAATCTGAGTCGTGATGTTTTTTTATAAATTGGATATTTGCAATTTTTTTTACAGGGAAAAGTATAAGGTAAATAGAGTTGTAGTCGATTAGGAATAAAAAATAACTATATGGGGTGAATCGTTTTACAAGAATAGAAAAATCAGTTGCAACGACCAAAAGCTGAAGCTTTACAGCCATTAGAAGTGATTCCTGAATTTTTTTTGCTGACCTGTTTTTGAAAACTTCCGAACTGTCGATATGCAGTGGAGAGGGGAATATACTATGAAAAATGCTAAGGTAGCATATTGGTGGATGCTCATTTTACTGGTTACATTTTGTTTTTCAATACTGGCCTTTTTTTTAGGGGAGACAGTGTCAGCTCAAGAGGATGTCACACATAAAACCATTATCTCAGAATTTGAAATGCAATCTGATGATGCAAAGCGAATCAATAAAGACAATCCTATCAAGATAAAAAATATTATTCTAGCGAACGACAAAAAAAGTGTCCTTCAAGAAAACAAGGCGGGAAACAGCTTTTCCGGTGATAATCTAAAACCAAAGCCAGCTTCAGTTGAAGTAGGATTGAAGGTGCGAAATCAATTAATAGGACGCCCATTGACTGCGAAGGAATTTGAATTTGAATTATATGATGAAGCTGGGAATTTGCTAGAAACGCAAGCTAATGATGAAACAGGTGAGATCACCTTTTTGAAACGAGAATTTCGGGATACAGGAACTTACTATTACACCATTGTCGAAAAAGCAGGATCAGAATCAGAAATAATTTATGATGCAAAAAAGGTGACGGCTATCATCGAAATAGTTGAAGAAGATGGACAACTGTTAAGCAGTGTAACTTATAAAGACAATGATCAAAAGGACAATATTTCAGAAAAATTTATCAATAGTTATCATGATAATTCATCCCCAACAGGGAGCCTCTTGCTTAAGAAGATCGACAGTAATTCTGAGGAACCTTTGGCAAACTCAGTTTTTCATTTGTATAATTCAAATAATCAGCGGGTCAAGGAAAACGAAGTTATTCAAACCGGATCAGATGGAACCATTGAGGTAACGAATCTGCCTTGCGGTGAATATCTTATCTATGAAATTAATGCTCCAAAGGGATATCAGATTGGTAAAGACCCAGAAAAGATAATCATCAACGAAGAAAACGCCCATCAGAAGAAACTGGTTTTTAATCGAGGGCCTAAGGTTAAGGAAGGCATTATCTTAACCAAAAGCGATAGTGTCACCAATAAGAAACTTAGAGGTGCAGAATTTATCCTCTGGGATGCTTACGGAAAAGAGATAATCACGGAAGATGATCTGGTAACCGATGAGAATGGAATCCTGCATATCGGTCGTTTGCCGTCAGGTACTTATTCATTAGTCGAAACGAAGGCACCCAGTAACTATCTTTTAGACGAAACGCCATTGATATTCAATGTTACTGAAGAGAATAACCTGATCGAGTTGACGAAAAAGAACAAAAAGATTCCGGAGCTGATTCAAACAGTTCAAAACAATTATTCCAGCAAAGCAGCCTCAAAGAGTATTCCAATTGCTGCATCCGGAATAGGGAAGACTTACCCTGCATCGGGAACAAAATCAGAGTGCATTTTGTGTTTTATTGGTTTTTGTTTAGTTGTTGGTATATGGGTATGGACTAAGAAAAAAATTGATGATTATTTGAACTCATAAACCTATTCTGTTTTTAGGCTAGTTTCTAATAGAAGAAACTAGTCTTTTTGTGAATGAATAAGGGAAAAACTTAGCGAATTTCCATATTTAGGACAAAGAATCTTAATGCTTAATCTACGGCGTTTTTTAGTTGAATATTTAATAAAACGCTTGAATAGTTTCGATAAAATGATAGAAAATGCAAATCTATGAGCAAAATAGATAGGGAATTCGCTCTATTCTGCTATACTTATTGTGCAAATAATTGCAAACTAATAATGGTTACAAAGAAAGAGGGATATAGATGAAAGTCGTAGTTGTCGGATGTACCCATGCTGGTACTGCAGCAGTAAAAAATATTTTAGCAACTCATCCAGAAGCTGAGGTTACTGTTTTTGAACGTAATGATAATATTTCGTTTTTGTCATGCGGAATTGCTTTATACGTCGGTGGCGTTGTGAAAGACCCTGCAGGATTGTTCTATTCAAATCCTGAAGAATTAGCTTCTTTAGGTGCGAGTGTGAACATGGAGCACGATGTAACAAACGTTGATACTGAAGGCAAAAAAGTTACAGCAAAAGATTTAAAAACCGGCGAAGAAAAAATCGTCGATTATGATAAATTGGTAATGACTACTGGCTCTTGGCCAATTATTCCGCCAATTCCAGGTATTGAATCAAAAAATGTTTTATTATGCAAAAACTACAACCAAGCCAACAAAATTATTGAAGAAGCAAAAAGCGCACAAAAAGTTGTCGTAGTTGGCGGAGGCTATATTGGAATTGAACTAGTAGAAGCTTTTGCAGAATCTGGCAAGGATGTTACGTTAATTGATGGTCTGCCTCGTATCTTAAACAAATATTTGGATCAGCAATTCACAGACCTGTTAGAAAAAGAACTTGAAGACCACGGCGTAAAACTAGCTTTGGGCGAAAACGTTAGTGAGTTTGTAGCAGATGAAAACGGTGCAGTGAAGCAAGTTGTTACACCAAGTGCTCAATTCGATGCCGACATGGTTATCTTGTGTGTTGGTTTCAGACCAAATACTGATTTGCTGAAGGGCAAAGTAGATATGCTTCCAAGTGGAGCAATCCAAGTTAATGACTATATGCAAACTAGCAATCCAGATATTTTTGCTGCTGGTGACTCGACTGTGGTTCATTATAACCCGACTCATAAAGACAGCTATATACCTTTAGCAACCAATGCTGTTCGCCAAGGTATGCTAGTTGGTCAAAATCTAACAGAACAAAAAATGAAATACCGCGGTACTCAAGGAACTTCTGGCTTATACTTATTTGGCTGGAACATCGGTTCAACTGGTTTAACGAGTGAAGGCGCGAAAATGCAAGGAATTGATATAAATGTTACCTTGATCGAAGATAACTATCGTCCAGAATTCATGCCGACGACTGAAAAGATTCTAATGGAATTAGTCTCAGAAAAAGGGACAAACCGTATCGTTGGTGCTCAATTTATTTCTAAGTACGACATTACTCAATCTGCTAACACTATGTCAGTTGTAATCCAAAATGAAATGACTGTTGAAGATTTAGCATTACAAGATTTCTTCTTCCAACCTCATTTTGACCGTCCTTGGAATTACTTAAATATTTTAGCCCAAGCAGCTTTAGAAAAAATTAATCAATAAGACGACTAAACAGCTGAGGTCTGGACCTAGGATTTTTCCTAGGTCCTTTTACTATTGAAGCCAAAAAAAGAGCTTTTTTTCTCATGAAAAGCTATCTTGGATATCTGAATTATTTAGTGTACACTAGGAAAGAACGGAGGCAGTAAAATGATTTCACTTGAAGAATATTTAGCGAGCGGGCAAACAACCGTGTCGAATCTTTTTTTGACGAATTACGCGCGCCTAGGGCTTTCAACCTTTGAATGTATGCTTTGGCTGCAGCTTTCAGCAGCTAACCAAAAGGGAAACGATTTTCCTGATTTGGGAGGAGTAGCCGATGCCATGGGGATTGGCACTGAGAAAGCCTATGACCTGTTAGGTGATTTAATAAATAAAGGTTTTGTTGCTTTGGAAACAACTCAGGATGAGAACGGCCGAAAAAAAGATTGTTACAACCTTCTGCCTGCTTATGATCGTTTAGCCATCTTAAGAGAACAGGAACGTTTCCAAGAAGAACAGGAAACCGAAGAGCAGGCAATTAAGAAGATGTATCAATCCTTCGAGCAGGAATTCGGCCGACCGCTTTCTGCGATCGAATATCAACGAATTGGTCAGTGGCTGGATGAAGATCATTATGCACCAGATTTAATTGCTCTAGCCCTACGAGAAGCAGTTTTGAATCAAGCTTACAATTTAACCTATATCGATCGAGTGCTGCTGAGTTGGGAACGAAAAAACATCCGTACCAAGCAGCAGGTAGAGGAAGAACAAAAACGTCGCAAACAGATTCTGTTGCAAAAAGAAGAAGTAAAGAGCTCCGAAGAGTTGCCGAAAGTATCGTTGTACAATTGGCTGAAGGAGAATGATTCAGATGCTAAGTAAAGAAAAAACAATGGAAGCTATTTCGCGGATGTACGAAATGTTTCCTGAAGCTCACGGTGAATTGGTTTCAAATAATCCTTTCCAGCTTTTGATTGCAGTGATTTTGAGTGCGCAGGCAACTGATGTATCGGTGAACAAAGCAACTCCAGCGCTTTTTGCCGCTTATCCAACCCCTGAAGCATTAAGTCAGGCACCAATTGAAGGGATTATTGAAAAGATCAAAACTATCGGCTTGTATCGTAACAAGGCAAAAAATATCAAAGCCTGCTCGGAAATGCTGTTGATGGAATATGATGGTGAGGTGCCTAAAACCCGAGAAGAGCTCATTAAATTACCGGGTGTGGGCCGTAAAACAGCCAATGTTGTGTTGGGAGATGCATTTGGTATTCCGGCAATCGCCGTAGATACTCACGTGGAACGAGTTAGCAAACGTTTGAGAATCTGTAAATTGAAGGCTAGTGTAACAGAAGTAGAAGATGTGCTGATGCGTAAAGTACCTAAAGAGTTGTGGGTAAAAACCCACCATACTATGATCTTCTTTGGCCGCTATCATTGTTTGGCTCGAGCCCCTAAATGCAATATTTGCCCTCTGTTGGATATGTGTCAAGAAGGCAAGGAACGGATGCGGATTGCTAAGTAGAAACTGAATTTCCTAAAAAGATCAAAACTAAAAAGACCTCAGAAACTTGTAAAAAGTTTCTGAGGTCTTTGCTGTGTCTATTGTGAAGCAGGAGGTGTTTGATTGCCTCCTTGATTATTATCTCCGCCGGTGCCACCATCACCGCCAGTACCTGGTTCAGGCGGCTGAGGAGTACTGCTGTCCGGAGTCTGACTTGGTTCTGTTACCGGATTAGATGGTGTCGTTTCTGATGGAGTCACCGGTTCCTGTGAGGAAGAAGGTGTTGTTTCTTCTCCAGAAAAAGAGCTGGACGGTGTCGTCGTGCTCGGAACCGTATAATTTGGCGTATTATTATAATTATTGTAGTAAGAAGAACTTGGTGCTTGATATTGAGTAGAGTTTGATCCCTTAACATAAAGTTCATTACCGACTCTTACTAGATCGTCTGGGAAGTCCCAGTCCACATTAGGAACACTTGATGACACGTATTGCATTAATTCTCGATAAACATCCGATGCAATCATGTCAGACTGCGAGGTAATTGGCTGCTGTCGATCATTATAACCAGTCCAAACTGATATAGCATAGTTAGTGGTATATCCGCTAAACATAACGTCAGGTGAAATACTTCCATAATGTGGTATCTTGGCTAATTCATCATCGGTATAGTTAGACGTGCCGGTTTTACCCGCTTGAATTAAGGACGGAATTCGTGCATTTGTTCCAGTCCCTTGAGTGATTACATCCTTTAAGATATCAGTTACCATATAGGCCGTATAAGGCTCCATTGCCTTTTCGCCATCACTCTTGAATTCTTCTTCTGTGCCATCCTGATAAACGATCTTGTTTACATATTGTGGTTCAAAATAAGTTCCGCCGTTGGCAAAAGCAGCATAGGCGGCTGCCATTTTCTCAGTGGAGATTCCGTATTTTGTGCCATCCTGAGTTTCAGTATTGCTAGAAATCGCATTTGACATCAAAACATCCTTGTACTCAATGCCTAATTTCTTCATAAATTCAGCAGATCGATCCGTTCCCACTTCATCGAGAAGCTTCACAGCAGGTACGTTTCTTGATTCATATAACGCTCTGCGGAGAGTAATGTTGCCGTAGTAACTGTTGTCCCAGTTCGTTACTGGTGTCTTGGTGCCTGGATAATTGTACGGTGCATCTTGAATATAGGTTCCTGTTGATTTTTGTAAATATTCAAAGGCTGGACCGTAATCGGTAATTGGTTTTACTGTTGAACCAAAATCGCGAGCCGTAGTAACAGCTAAATTAAGTCCTAAAGTCACGTCATCAGCAATTTTACGTCCCCCAATTTGGGCAGTAACTTTACCGGTATTAACATCAACCAGTGTTGCGGCTACCTGGAATTGATCATCAGGGAATTGAATATACTGATCGGTATTGACGATGTCGTATAATTCTTTTTGGGTATTCAAATCCAAATTAGTATAAATCTGCATACCATCAGTATAAACATCTCGACCAGTTTTACGCTGAACTTCATTAATTACTTCCTTCACGTAGTTATCAGTAACCTTCAATTCTTCATTGTTAGGCTCTAATGTCTGCAAACCAGCTTGGACGTCTGAAGCAACTGCTTCGTCGTATTCTTTTTGAGTGATCTTTTTGTTATCCAACATGGTATAAAGTACTGTATCACGGCGTTCTTTGGCAGCATCAGCGTGCTGATAAGGGTCATAGGCATTTGGTGCTTGGGGCATACCTGCCAGTAAAGCAATTTCAGCAATCGTTAATTCATTTAACGACTTGCCATAGTAAGTTTTCGCAGCTGTCTCCATGCCATAGATACCATTAGACATATACACTTTATTAATATAGTAGGTCAAAATTTCTTGTTTCGATTTTTCTCGCTCCAATTTCAAGGCCAGCCAAGCTTCCTGAGCTTTTCGGCGCAGCGTTTGGTCTGAAGACTTGGTAGAGAAAAAGGAAAGCTTAATCAGCTGCTGAGTCAGGGTACTTCCCCCTTGAACACTATCGCTGCTGACGTTATGCAGTGCTGAGCCGATAATTCGAATGGGATCGATTCCGCTATGATCAAAAAAGCGGCGATCTTCTACTGAAACAATCGCGTCGTCTAGTTCCTGTGGAATTTCATCGGCTGAAGCAGTTTCTCTTTTTTCTGCACCTAGATCCAAAAACATTGTTCCGTCGTTCGCGTAAAAATTAGACGAAGCTGATGCCTCCAAATTCTTTTCATCGAGACTAGGGGCATCCTTGACATAAAAGAAGAACAGCCCAACTCCGGCTAGCATAACTAAGCATAACAGCCCTACAATTACAGTTAAGATTTTTATGGGCAGATTACTCTTTTTGCCGGTACGTTTGGTGCTGCTTTTTTTTGCTGCCTTTTTCGGTCGTTTCTCTGAACGAGAGGTCTTTGCCATAGTGAGTTACTCCTTTTTACAAATAAATTCATCAACAGCATCTAAATAAGGAATCCGCGGTGCTATTTTTGGATAAATTTCGATTCCTTCTGTTTCGACTTGAGTTAAAGTCATAGATTTCTTTCCGGATGCTTGTTGCTCCCAGAGAGTAATTAATACTTCACTGGACAGAAAGAAACAACGTTGGATGCTGGAAAACCATAATAGGATAAAACAAATACCGCCTTGCTTTAAACAACTCCGCATGTGGTTAATCTGGTGTTCGTGAAAATTCTTAAAAGGGAAAGAAGTTTTGTTCTTAGTTTCTTTGGCTTCAAAGTCCAAATAATATCCCTTATACACACCATTATAGTCAGTTGTGGAGGGTTGTCTAAAATAAGCTTCCTTAATGACCGCTGCACTTCTTCGTGGATAGTCCACTTTAACGATTTGAAGCGGCGTTGGTTTTTTATGAATAACTGCGATATCATGGGTAAGGTAATAATCATTACTATGATTGATGGCTTCCTCAAAACGCATCCCACGATTAGCGAAGTTGGTTCGTTTCGCTGTTTTCGAAGTTTCATTTGCTGTACTATTTGGCGTACTATTGGATGAAAATAATTGACCGTTAGGGTAACGGAAGGCCATGCTTATCACGCTCCTGTTTGACATTATAACAAAAAATTCACTTTTTATCTGAAAGAGAGAAAAAAATATGGCAGAAATTATCAAAAGATTATACATTAGCGGCTACCAGAGCTTTGAAATGGGGATTTTTAATCAAAAAGATCCGCGAGTTGTCGTGATCAAAAAAGCCTTAAAGCGTGAGCTTAAGAATTATTTAGAAAATGGGTTGGAGTGGGTCATGACAGGAGGCAACCTAGGCTGTGAGATATGGGCCGGTCAAGTGACAATTGAATTAAAGCAAGAGTATCCTGAGCTGAAGCTGGCGATGGTTCTTCCGTTCCAAGAATTTGGCAGCAAATGGAACGAAGCCAACCAGCTTTTACTGACAGAACTGCAAGGAAAGGCAGATTTCGTGGATTCGGTGAGCCATCACCCTTATCAAAATCCAATTCAGTTTCGAAATTACACTCAATTCATGCTGGAGCATACCGATGGCAGCTTGCTCGTTTATGATGCGGAATTTCCTGGAAAAACCAAGTTTTTAATTTCATCAATTGAAAAATATCAGGAACAAAATGACTATTTCCTGCAAACAATTTCAATGGACGATCTAGAAAATTCGTATGATTTCGAGGATAGTGTTTGATTTCCGCAGCCTTATCCGCTATGATAGTTAAGGAAAGCTATAATTAGTTAATGACGTTAATGAGGTGGAAAAATGGCGAACGTAATTTATACTCCTAATGATATCTTGGAACAAGAATTCAAAACAAAGATGCGTGGATACGATCCAATTGAAGTGGATGAATTTCTGGACAATATCATTAAAGACTACGAAGCATACAATAAGGATTTATTAGCATTAAGAGAAGAAAATGACCGTTTGAAGGCAAAAGTGGATCAATTATCTAAAGCCCAACCGTCTGCAACTCGTGTAAAAGAAGCAGCTCCTAAAAGCTCAGCTGTGACGAATTTTGACATTTTGAAACGTTTGTCAAATCTTGAACGTGAGGTATTCGGTAAAAAGCTTGATCAACAAGCTTCAGCGACTCAAACTGCGGTAGACGATATCAAACAAAATTACACGCAAGCAGAAGACGACAACGAAAAAACACGTCAGTTTTAATTGACTTTTGCAATTTTCGGGTAATCGCGGCTGTTTTACAGCTGAGGAAAGTCCATGCTCGCACAAGACTGAGATTGTCTGTAGTGTTCGTGCTTAGCGAAACCATAAGCTAAGGTACTCTTATGGAGTAACGGCAGAAAAAAGGGCTAAGGAGTAATCTATGCCTGAGTATTCTTGAAAGTGCCACAGTGACGAAGCATTTTAGGAAACTAAGATGGTGGAACGCGGTAAACCCCTCGAGCGAGCAACCCAAACAACGGTAGGGGCACTTCTTCTAAGGAAATGAACGATGAAGGAGCCGACTTGATCGGAGATAGATGGTTACCACGTGAATCAGCTTCCCTGAGCTAATTCACGTACAGAACATGGCTTACAGAAAATTGCAGGATTTCAGGGTACCTTCCAACTATGTTGAGAAGGTTTTTTTTCTGACAAGGATAAGATGTGTCATTAGACTTCCAACTAAGAGCTCAGCTCTTACATAAGACAAGGAGCAAAATATGAAAAAATATCAATTAATCGCGACAGCGGCTGCCGGTATTGAAGCACTGGTAGGAAAAGAGTTACGAGATTTAGGGATTGATTGCCAGGTTGAAAATGGTCGAGCTCGCTTCGAAGGCGATTTGGAAACTATTGCGACAGCTAACCTTTGGTTGCGTACGGCTGATCGAGTAAAAATCATTGTCGGTGAATTTGATGCATTCACCTTTGATGAACTATTCGAGAAGGTAAAGGCGTTACCTTGGGAAGATTTTTTGCCAATGGATGCCCAATTCCCCGTAGCGGGACGTTCCATCAAATCAACGCTCTACAGTGTGCCGGATTGCCAAGCTATCACTAAAAAGGCGATTGTTGAACGTTTGCGTGAAGTTTACCATCGTCCAGCCCGAGTACCATTGCCCGAAACCGGAGCTTTTTTTCAGTTAGAAGTGGCTTTGCTGAAGGATCACGTTGTATTAACGATTGATACCACAGGTCCTAGCTTATTTAAACGTGGCTATCGTTTGGAAAAAGGCGGCGCTCCATTAAAGGAAAACATGGCGGCGGCGTTGATTATGCTGACCAATTGGCGCAAAGATCGTCCATTTTATGACCCAGTTTGCGGTTCAGGCACCCTGTGTATTGAAGCTGCCCTAATTGGCCATAATATCGCCCCTGGTTTTAATCGGGAATTCGTTTGTGAAACATGGGATTGGTTTGGCAAAGAAGTGTTTGAAAAAGTTAGAACGGCAGCGGATGAAGCTGCGGATTATGATAGTGTATTAGATATTACTGGATCAGATATCAATGGACATATGATTGATATTGCTAAGCGAAATGCCGAAGAAATCGGCTTAGGGGATTCGATCACGTTTAAGCAACGGGCGGTTAAGGATTTTCAAACGGATAAAGAATATGGGGTTATCGTAGCGAACCCGCCTTATGGAGAACGTCTAGGCGATGAAGAAAAGGTTCAAGAGCTCTATCGTGAAATGGGCCAAGTGTTTATCCCTTTAAAAACGTGGAGCAAATATATTTTGACCAGTGATTTGACCTTTGAGAATCACTATGGAGCTAAAGCAACCAAGAAGCGTAAATTATACAATGGCGCGATTCGCACAGATCTCTTCCAATATTGGGGCCAACGTCCACCGAGAAGAGATGCCGAATGAGTGAACAGTTGAGTGCAATCCGCAATTACAGCTATGAAAAGCTGAATGCGGACACGAGCGGCCACGATTTCTTTCATAGTGAACGAGTGGCTAAGATTGCTCTAGCCTTGCAGGAAAAGGAAAACGCAGGAGATGCAGCTGTCATTTGGGCAGCTAGCTACCTGCATGACGTGATTGATGACAAGGTTGTGACTGATCCCCATCAAGAACGCCAGAATATTAGCGACTTTCTAGCTTCGCTGGAGTGGTCCTCTGATCAAATCGCACATGTCCTATCTATTATTGATAATTTGTCTTATTCTCGTGAATTGGAAATGGGAAAGGCAGAGTTGACTTTAGAGGGGCAACTTGTTCAAGATGCGGATCGAATTGATGCTCTAGGAGCAATTGGGATTATGCGAACAGCTTACTATGGTGGGCATACAGAAAGTCCGCTTTATTTACCCGATGTAGCACCAAAGAATTTCAAGACTAAAGCCGAGTACCGCAAAAAAAGTACAGTTATCAATCATTTTTACGAAAAACTTCTTTTGTTAGAAAAAACCATGAATACGGCTGCTGGAAAAGCAGAGGCCAGATTGCGCACAAAATTCATGCAAACTTTCCTGACGGAGTTTTATGCGGAATGGGACGGGAAATTGTTGACTTCTGATGAAAATGAAGAGAAAATGATAAAATGAAGAAACAATAAACCAAATGATGTCTTTATGGACGGGTTTTTCGTATAATGAGGGAATAAAGAAAGGGGATCGACGGATGTTAAATCGACAGATGATACAGCCAGAGAAAATGTTAGCCCTTCTTTCGGACCCAAACGAAGGCCTGTTTGCGATTCGTGGAAAAATGGATATGAAGACCTATCAGGTTTTATTATATAAATACGAGGAAGACTTTTTTCTTTTAAAAAATCCGTACCTGCTTCATCTTTTGATGGACAATCCTCAAAAATATTTGTGGAGTGATCAGGATTTATTAAATAGTATTGAAGAGACACTGGAGAGAAACCAGTATTATCCAGTTTCGAAAGAATGGGTTGATTTGGATTTAAAGATACTTAAACAAATCGAAAATGTTGAAATCGAATGGTTTCAAATGGAAGAATAACAGGACGAACCTGTTATTCTTTTTTTCTGAACTGTTGAAACAAAAGAATGAAATTAAGAATAGTCAAAATAATTCCTACGACTAAAGGAACGAATAGCAAATTTTGACTATAGCCAAACGATTGCTTAAATTCTTTTAGAGAATTGACTAAAAGGACTGTCTGACTATAACGATAAACTTGGTAACTGAAGGTGGTCAAAAAAACTGAAATCAGTGCCAAAACAAAACGTCGGTAATCAGCGTATCTTGTCTTTTTGATGAACCAGAAAACCAGATAAAGAAGGATAAGTCCAATCGGCACACCAAAAGCAAAGGCTGCATTTAACATAACAAGTCTCCTTATTTAATTAATTAAGGTGAAGATACCGTTTAAGAAGTTATCTGACAGTAATTTTTCACTCAGTCACAAAAACTAAAGGGTATCTTTATCTACAATTACTAGTTTTCACAATTTAAGGGAATTAGTCAAGTAAATACTTAGTCGTTGTGAAAAAGAAAAAAATTCAGTAAAGTAATTAGAGGAGGTTTTGCTGATGTCGAGTTATGTTTTTCCTATCAAAACGGCACTGGCCTTTTTTCCGCTGCTGGCCTTGTTAATCACCGCGCCGTTCTTAATTTATTATTACCGTAAATATGGCACCTTAGGAAAAAAGCGCAGCCTGATTCTTTATTCTTTTGTCTTCTATCTATTATGTGCCTACTTCTTAGTAATACTACCATTACCAAGCATTCAAGAAGTTGCTGCTATGACAGGACCTAAATACAATTTGCATTTATTTCAGTCTTGGCAGAATTTTACTAGTCAGACGGTATTACGAATCAACGAGCCTAGTACATATTTGCCAGCTATGAGGCAAGGTGTTTTCTTAGAGCCTGTTTTCAATATTTTGCTATTATTTCCGTTTGGTGTTTATTGTCGTTATTACTTCCGTTTTTCATGGAAAAAGACCATCGCAGCTAGTTTCTTTTTATCACTTTTTTTTGAGTTAACCCAGCTGAGTGGTTTGTATTTTATTTATCCTAGACCCTACCGACTATTTGATGTGAACGATTTGCTGCACAACACATTAGGAGGAACCTTCGGCTATATTTGTGCACCGCTGTTCACTTTCTTCCTGCCAACGCGCAGTGAATTGGATGAAGAATCGTTGGAAAAAGGTCATAAGGTAACACTTTTACGGCGTGCTGTAGCAGCTGTGATAGACTGGTTCGTAATTGATTTAACTACTGGCCTAGTACAAATAGTGCTTGCCTTATTTCCAGCCACCAGTTTTTTAGCGGATACTGTTAAGCTGAGATATCACTTAGGCTGGTTTACCTTGGAGGTAGTCGTTTATTTCATGATTTTGATGTATTTCTGGCAAGGCCAAACGGTAGGGAAGAAAGTCGTAAGAATTAAAGTAGAAGAAACAGGCCGTCCGCGAGTTCGTTTTATCTCACTGGTAAAACGATACAGTTTCTTTTATCTGCTGATGTTTATTATCAACCAGATTTTCCAATTTAGTGTGACCCACTTAAATTCCACGAACCATGTATTATTTATCGCGTATTCTATTTTAGCTTTGATAAGTTTTGGAATTTTACTTTTATTTGTCTTCAACTTATTGTATGCTCTCATAAGAAGAAGTCCTCGTCTCTTCCATGAGAAGGCGAGCCGCACGTACACGAGAAGTACGCTAGAAAAGAAAGAGGTAGAACATGGCAACATTTAAAAATTTTCAATTCCAGCCTTTTATTATGGAAGCAATCCAGGATAAAGGCTTTATGGAACCAACACCCGTACAAGAAAAATTGATTCCCTTAATAAAAAAAGGGAAAAACATTGTAGGGCAATCTCAAACAGGCTCAGGAAAAACGCATACCTTCCTACTACCGTTAATGGACAAATTGGACGGCAATCAAGACGACGTGCAGATAGTGATTACCGCACCGAGTCGTGAATTAGCTACTCAAATTTATCAGGCAGCTATTCAAATTGCCAAATTTTCACCGACTGAAATCCGGGTAACCAACTTTGTTGGCGGAACAGACAAGCAGCGTCAATTGGACAAATTAAAAGGGCATCAACCGCATGTTGTGATTGGTACACCAGGCCGTATCCTAGATATGATGAATGAACAAGCTTTAAAGATTCATACAGCGAAGTATTTTGTTGTCGATGAAGCAGACATGACTTTGGATATGGGCTTCTTGAACGAAGTAGATCAAATTGCTGGTCGTTTGCCAAAACAAGTCCAAATGCTGGTCTTTTCAGCGACAATTCCAGAAAAATTACGACCGTTTTTATTGAAATACATGGAAAATCCTGTCATTGAAGAGATCAAAGCTCAGGCAGTTATTTCCGATACAATTGACAATTGGCTGATTTCAACCAAAGGTAAGGACCGCAATCAGTTAATCTACAAGTTGTTAACAGTGGGCCATCCCTATTTAGTAATTGTTTTTGCTAATACCAAGCAGCATGTTGATGAAATCACTGAATACCTTAAATCGCAAGGCTTGAAAGTGGCAAAAATTCATGGTGATATTACACCACGGGAACGTAAAAGAGTGATGCGTCAGGTTCAAAATCTAGATTATCAATATGTCGTAGCGACTGACCTTGCTGCTCGCGGGATTGATATCGAAGGTGTTTCTCATGTAATCAATGCTGAGGTTCCTCACGAGTTGGACTTTTTCATTCATCGAGTTGGTCGGACTGGCCGAAATGGTTTGCCAGGGACTGCGATTACTTTGTATAATCCTAGCGATGAAGATGCAATCAATCAGATTGAAAAGCTGGGCATTACTTTCCAGCCTAAAGAAATCAAAAACAACGAAATTGTTGATACCTATGATCGTAATCGGCGACAAAAACGGGAGAAAAACAAAGATGAGTTAGACCCAACCTTGATTGGTTTGGTGAAAAAGAAGAAGAAAAAGATTAAACCAGGTTACAAACGCAAAATTGATCGGGCTATATCTGAATCGAACAAACAAAAACGCCGACAAACGCGTCGTCAAACGGAACGCTCGGTTCGAAAAAGCAAAAAGAATTCCAATAAATAAACGGAATAGGCAGTGGGCAAAGTGTCCCGCTGCCCTTTTTATTGCTACGATCAGAACTGTTTACAAAATTCAAAAAAATAAACAGATGAGCAAAAATTATAAAATTCTACCGTCTATTTCCAAATAATTCCTCCATTTTCCTCACACATTCTTGAGATAATGGTATAATTTGAAGGATAGATAAACGAAGGAGGCAACCTAACCTATGAATCTCGTTGATCAACTGGACTGGTCCTATTGGAAACGATTGAGTGATAAAGAAAAGCGTACCTTATTTGGTCAGGTATTAATGTACTTTGTTAATCCTTTATTACGAATCACGGATATAGAATTGAAAGAATATGAATTATACGGAATAAAATGCCAAACTTTTGAGCTGATGATTGATGATGAGGAATTTGTTTTTATTCCAGGAAATAAAGACGCAATTTTAGGCTGGAATTTGGGCACTAAAGGCTTATCCTTGCTAGAAACAGCACCCCATTCACCTCATGTGCGAATTCCTGAAGAGCTGCAAAACAGCTATGATTTACTTGATGTTCACTCACTGGCTGATTATATAAATGATCGCACTACTAGCTTGCGAAAGGTTAAGATTCCGCCGATGTTTGTTCAGCGTTTTGCTTTGCCGGCTGGCACTAATTTTTTAGGTATTTATGACGCTGTTACCGGAAGCTTTACCGGTCAGGCTGATCAGTTTTTAGTCTTTGAAGGAGAAATTCGAGAAGTCCTTTGTCCGAATTTAACACCTTCTGAAAGTATCCGGTGGAGTTTTCCTAAGAGTGTGTTGAGAGAAAACAGCTGGTATATTGAAATGGTACCAAATAGTGATCTTTATCACGTATACACTCATGAAACGCATACTTATACAACTTTACGCAAAAAAGTTCGTAAACGAAACTTCGATTTATTGACGGAAGATCAATGGGAGTATACTAATGGGGCCGGGAGTCGACGTCTGTTCCGCTGGGGCAACGATTTGAATACCTCTGATCCCTACCGAGGTAAAAAAATCCGCCAGATGATGACAGGGCTAAACATGTTTGGGCTATCCTTTGATACAGCAATGGAACGTTATGAAATTACTGAGGATCCAGGAGTATTGAAGCTAACTACAAGTTCACTAAGCACAGGTTTGCCAATTGTTGATAAGCTGCCGCTTTCGACCTATTACGCACCAGAAAGAACACTTCTACACGAAGAATTCTTGAAACCGAGTGAATATCTGTATCGCAAAGCTATTATTGTGAAGATCTAGTTTGACATTTGGCCTGCTTTTTCTTATACTTACTGACAGGACAAGGTTTGTTAACGAACATCTACAGGAAGTGCGGCATAACTGAGAGCTGCACGATGAACCTAACAGATTGCTCCCTGACTACTTTTGGTTGAAAAACCAACGTTACTCGGCGTTAACGAGCTGAAGAGGTAATGATCTATCATTGCAACCAAGGTGGTACCGCGAGTTTTCGTCCTTGGATGCAGTGGTAGTTTTTTTATTTTTTAGAAAAGAGGAGAAATGATGAAACAATTAACGAGTGCGCAGGTTCGCCAAATGTACCTGGACTTTTTCAAATCTAAAGGACACATGATTGAGCCAAGTGCTTCTTTAGTACCAGTCAATGACCCATCTCTTTTATGGATAAACTCGGGTGTTGCTACAATGAAGAAATATTTTGATGGCTCCGTAACTCCAGAAAATCCACGGATTGCCAATGCTCAAAAATCGATTCGAACCAATGATATCGAAAACGTAGGAAAAACTGCTCGTCACCATACGATGTTTGAAATGCTAGGAAACTTCTCAATTGGCGACTACTTCAAAAAGGAAGCCATTGAATGGGCTTGGGAATTTTTGACTTCACCGGAATGGATCGACTTTGATGCGGAAAAATTATATGTAACGGTTTATCCAGAGGACGCTGAGGCAAAACGCATTTGGCTGGAAGAAATCGGCTTACCTGCGGATCACGTAGTAGAAGTAGCAGACAACTTCTGGGATCTTGGCGTAGGGCCAAGTGGGCCAGACTCAGAAATTTTCTATGATCGTGGCGAATCCTTCAACGATTTAGCTGAGGATGATCCAGAAAATTATCCTGGCGGTGAAAATGAACGCTATCTAGAAATTTGGAATCTGGTATTCTCTGAATTTAACCATAAACCAGACAATACCTATGAACCACTGCCCCATCAAAATATTGATACTGGCATGGGGTTGGAACGAATGGTTTCCATTATTCAAGATGCACCAACCAATTTTGAAACAGATCTATTCTTGCCAATTATCGGTAAGGTAGAAGAACTAAGCGGAAAAAAATACGGGTTGGACAAGCAATTGGATGTTTCCTTTAAAGTAATCGCTGACCATATTCGTTCATTAGCCTTTGCGATTGGTGATGGTGCATTGCCATCTAATGAAGGACGCGGTTATGTATTGCGCCGTCTCTTACGTCGTGCGGTAATGCATGGTAAAAAATTAGGTATCAATGAAGCATTCTTGTACAAATTAGTTCCAATTGTTGGCGAAGTCATGGTCAGCTACTATCCTGAAGTGCTGCAGCAAAAAGACTTCATTCAAAAAGTGGTTCGCAATGAAGAAGAACGATTCCATGAAACAATCAACGAAGGTCTAACGATGCTGAATGATGTATTGGCTGAACTAAAAGCTAATAATGAAACGATTTTAGACGGCAAAGTAATCTTTAAGCTGTATGATACTTTTGGCTTCCCGGTTGAACTAACCGAAGAAGTAGCTGAAGATGAAGGCTTGAAAGTCGATCACGAAGGTTTTGAGGTAGAAATGCAAGCTCAGAAAGAGCGGGCACGGGCAGCACGCTCAACTGAAACTTCTATGGGCGTTCAAACAGCCTTATTAGGGGATATTAAGGTTCAAAGTGAATTCGTCGGCTATGATCATTTAGAAGTAGAAAGCCAATTGTTGACCATTTTACAAGACGATGCAGTCGTTGATGCAGCAAGCGGTGGCGCAGCGCAGCTGATTTTCGCCCAAACGCCATTCTATGCGGAAATGGGTGGACAGGTGGCTGATCACGGAATCGTGGCAGATAAAGACGGTAATGTAGTGGCCAAGGTTATCGATGTGCAAAAAGCACCAAATGGGCAGCCGTTGCACAAGGTTGAACTTCTACAAGCTATCAGGGAAGGCGAGACATACTTCCTACAGGTTAACGCAGCAATGCGTAACAAGATTTTGAAGAATCATACAGCAACTCACTTACTGCACAAAGCCTTGAAAGAAGTTTTAGGCGAACATGCTAACCAAGCAGGTTCATTAGTCGCACCAAAACACTTGCGATTTGACTTCAGTCACTTCGGACAAGTAACCGCAGCAGAGCTGAAAGAAATGGAAAAAATCGTGAACCGTCGAATTTGGGAAGCAATTCCAGTAGTAACGATTGAAACAGATATCGATACAGCAAAAAACATGGGCGCAATGGCGCTCTTTGGCGAAAAATACGGCCATGATGTTCGCGTAGTAAACATCGGCGACTGGTCAATCGAATTATGTGGGGGAACGCATGTCAGCAACACTGAAGACATTGGCTTGTTCAAAATCGTTTCCGAATCAGGAATCGGTGCTGGCGTTCGACGGATCGAAGCTCTAACTGGTCAAGAAGCCTATGAAGCCTTCCGTGAAGAAGAAGATCTGCTAGTACAAGTTGCGCAAACAGTTAAATCACCACAAATGAAGGACGTTGTCAGCAAAACGGAACAGCTGCAGCAGCAATTACGTGAATTACAAAAAGAAAACGAACAATTAAGCACCAAATTAGCTAACCAACAAGCTGGAGATGTCTTCAAAGATGTGATTGAAATCAATGGTACGACCATTATTACCGCTCAGGTCAACGTAAAAGACATGAACCAATTACGTCAATTGGCTGACCAGTGGAAACAAAAGAACTACTCAGATATTCTAGTTTTAGGAACTGGTCAAGGAGAAAAAGCCAACTTATTGGTAGCAATGAATCCAGCAGCGGTCGAAAAAGGTCTAAAAGCTGGCGATCTGATTAAAGCAATCGCGCCTAAAGTTGGCGGCGGCGGTGGCGGTCGCCCAGACATGGCCCAAGCCGGGGGTAAAAATCCAGCTGGGCTACCAGATGCTTTGAAAGCTGCGCAAGAGTGGTTAAAGTAAAAGTTAAGTCTCTATAAAAATATCGATTTTCCAGAAGTCTGCTTCATGAGGTAGATCTAAGGAAAATCGATTTTTTCAATACCTTTTTGATGTTCAAATTTTATTTGGTGGCATGGAGGACAAAAAGTATGGTGAATTATAAAGTGAATGAATTTCTCTTTTTATAAAATAAGAGGATAAGAAGTGAAGCGCATAATACTAGGATAAAATTAGTCCAAGTGTAGAATTTGCTGATTTATGTTACAATTAGGAGAATAAATAAAGAAGGTTGGTGAGAAAAATGGATTATGAAAAAACTTTTAAGGTTGAATCATTAAATGAATTTTCTCGCAATGTCTACAATCGTGTATTGAGATATGTTGTTAATCATCAAATTGATAGAAAAAATAAAAATGATTTATATGCCGAGTTGTTAGATCAATTAAAAGGGATGCTACAAATGAATCTTCTTGAAATGACAATGGATGACTTGGTTAAAGTTGAATCTTACTGGAATACAATGGATGTGTATACGAAATCTATAACTGGTCAGAAGGCAGTTGAACAGTATGTCTAATTTTTATACAGATTATACTGAACAGCAATATTCTTTAATCTTAGAAGATACCTTAGAAGCTTTGACGCTCTTTAAAGTTCCAACAGAGAGTCCAAAAGCTTTTTTACTTGGCGGACAACCTGGTGCGGGTAAGACAGCACTAAGATACGCTATCATGAATGAAATTGATACAAATGTAATTGTAGTGGATAATGATTCGTTCAAACAAGCCCATCCAAATTTTGATGAGATTGTGGAACAGTATGGCAAAGACTACGTGACACATGTGACGCCATTTTCTAATCGTTTGACAGAAGATATTGTGGAATATTTGAGTGACAGAGATTATCACTTGATTATAGAAGGAACTCTGAGAACGACAGAAGTGCCGACAGTGACTGCTAATCTCTTAAAAGCAAAAGGATATGAAATGAGTCTATATGTCGTTGCGGTTTCAAAAGATTTGTCATATTTAGGAACGCTTGCAAGATATGAGTATCAGTTTTCTAAAGATCCTGTAACAGCTAGAGAAACTAAAAAGGAGCATCATGATTTAGTTGTACAAAATTTATCTGAGAATATTTCGATTTTATATAAAGAAAACGTGTTTAAAACAATCAAAATTTTTGATCGGGAAATGAATCAATTGTACCATTCTGGAAAGACACCTTTAAAGAATCCGAAAGAAGTTTTAGAGCCAATAGTAAATGAGGAAGCAGAAACTAAAAGTCTTCTTGCTCAAATTCAAAAAAATTTACAATTGATGGAGATAAATGGACATCAAAAATCGAATAGTTATAAGGAATTAGTATCTAAATATAAATCCTTGCGGTCGCCTAGACATGGCTCAAGCCGGGGGTAAAAATCCAGTTGGGCTACCAGATGCTTTGAAAGCTGCGCAAGAGTGGTTAAAGTAAAAGTTAAGTCTCTATAAAAATATCGATTTTCCAGAAGTCTGCTTCATGAGGTAAACTTCTGGGAGTCGATATTTTTTATGATTACAACTTTCTAGGATAGTAAAACATTTCAAGAAGTAAATCGTTCTTTGTGTAATGCATTCGC
Organism: Candidatus Enterococcus ferrettii; assembly: GCF_017377655.1. Lineage (GTDB taxonomy): Bacteria > Bacillota > Bacilli > Lactobacillales > Enterococcaceae > Enterococcus_A > Enterococcus_A ferrettii. The sequence continues at coordinate 20,884 of NZ_JAFREL010000041.1, read as the reverse complement.
ATCATTTCTGATACGTATATTGAGATACTTGAGTGACTCTTATAAAGATTTTACAACGAGAATGAATGATGAATAAGTATGCTAAGCAGAAAAGATTTATTACCAACAAATTCAATTGAAAAGGGATTGCCTTTTGGAATTAAGCTTTCTCATAGGACTACTGAAGAAAAAAGTACAGTTTCTCAAGAAGATTAGTCAATCCGTAAATCTCATGCTAGCTCAGATGAATTATTGAAAGCTCATGGGATCCAGAGTGAACGTTGAAATTAAAGTATGTATATGTATAGCTTCTTGCTTGCGTTTGAACAAGGAGTAGGCTGATCATTTAGCTCGATAATGTTGCAGTGTTAGTTAATAGTCGTACGAGCAATTTAATCTCAACTAAACCGTTTTCTAAAAAACTACACTTCCTAAAACAAATTAAAACATACACCAATCTGTATCAGATTCTTTCGTAATCCTTGAGATAACAGGAAATGCACAGCGCTTTTCTTGTTATCTTTTTATTTTATAGGTATAATTCTAAGAAGAAGATCGGAATTCTGTGGATTTTCGCAGAATTATGAAGAATGGGGATTTATCTATGAGATTAATTGAACAAATTATTTTAGCAATTATTGTGGTTAATACGATTATTGCAATAATAACGGTATTTCGTAAACAACGAAGCATCACAACCATCTTAGCATGGCTGCTGACGCTAATTTTTTTGCCTGTTGTAGGTTTTATTCTTTACGCCTTCAGCGGCCGAGGGATCGATGGAGAAACGGTCTATCGTTTTGAACAAGAGGACCATCGTCGGATTAAAGAAATTGCTGATATCATTGCGATAGACAATCAGGATGTTCGTCATAATGAACCTAGCAACTTATATCCGACAGCAGAAGCACTATCTCATTATTTTGATCGACGGGATGAGTCGCCAATTGCAGTTAGAAATGAAATTGAATTCTTTTTAGATGGTAACGAGAAATTTGAGCATTTATTTGAAGATTTGCGAAATGCCAAAAACAATATTCATGTAGAATACTATGCCTTCTTTAACGACCGAATCGGCAATCGCTTTTTACGAATCTTGGAAGATAAAGCGGAGCAAGGAGTTGAGGTTCGGTTAATTTACGATCCATGGGGGTCTCCAAAGGCCAACAAGAAATTTTTCGCCACTTTAAGAGAAAAAGGTGGTCGAGTAACACCGTTTATTACTTCTAAAAATATTATTGCTAAAACACGTTTAAATTATCACTTGCACCGCAAACTTGTGATTATCGATGGGCAAATCGGCTGGACTGGTGGATTTAACGTGGGTGACCAATACCTAGGTGAGTCAGAACGATTTGGTAATTGGCGGGATACTCACGGTCGCGTAGTTGGAACCGCCAGCTTTACGATGCAAGAGATCTTCTTGAGAGACTGGAATGCTTCCGTTTCTAAAAAAGAAGATCGGATGGCTTACTTACCAGAATACTTCGTCTTACCGCATAAGGAAATCAAGAAGGGCGTTCCGATGCAAATTGTTGCGGATGGCCCAGAATCAGAGGAGCTGATTATTCGCGATGGCTTCATACGAATGATTCTAGCAGCGGAGGAGAGTGTTTGGATCCAATCGCCATATTTAGTGCCAGATGAATCGATGCTGTCAGCACTATTAATTGCGGCTCGTTCAGGAATTGATGTGCGAATTATGGTTCCGATTATGCCAGACCATCCATTTATCTACCGAGCAACTCAATATTATGCCAATTATTTGCATGAGCGTGGCATAAAAATTTATCATTACAATAACGGCTTTATCCATGCGAAGACGGTTGTAGTTGATCACGAGCTAGCCAGCTTTGGCTCAACCAACCAAGATATCCGCAGCTACGAATTGAACTTCGAAGTCAGTGCTTTTATCTATGATCCAGTGATTGCTCAGCAATTCCGAGATATTTTCGAAAAAGACATGGAAGAATCAATTCTGTTGACGGATAAAATGATTGCTGACCAATCCTTCTGGTTGAACTTTAAACAAAAATTTTCGCGTCTGTTGTCACCGGTGCTATAGCTTCAAGCTTTTTTGTAACCCTTGACGGGCGAGATGATCAGCCCCTTTATTCTTACTTTCCGGAATCCATTGCAGGACTAGTAAAGTGAATTGAGGGGCTAATTCGTTAAACTCCATTAAATATGGAAGAAAACGGTTGTTTTTTGTCCGACCTTGGTCTAATATTTTTATAGCCGTCTTACTATCTGAATACAAAAGTACATTTTGATCAGCCAAATGTTGATCTAGCAAATACCGCATAGCATAGAGAAGGGCAGCAAGCTCAGCAGTATGGTTATCTTCCTCTTTAAGAGGAATCGCCAGTTGTGTTTGTTGTGTATCATCAACGATTAAAATGCCGCCGCCGCTTTTTTTTTCTTGGGCGTTCGTCGCGGCGTCTGTAAATACTTTTATCATATCAACCATCCTTTTATTAGTTAGGAGTAAATGCATGAAGAGCAAGCGTTATTTCTGGCAGCCAGAGCTGTCACTTGCCATCATCTATTGGTCAGTTACCTTCATTATCCTGTTTTATGGATTAATCGTGACACTGGAAAACACGCGACCGTTCTTGAAAGGCAATTTGATTATTGGTTTGTTTTTCATCTTTTTGATTATCGGTTTACACCGCTACTTAACAATCAATGAAAAGGGATTGACTATTCACTATTCACTGTTTTGGCGTAAGAAATTCCTACCTACATCCCATATTGAAGAAATCTGCAACCGCAAAGATGGAATTATCATTCAACAAAAGGGCTTAGGTGATTATCGGCTGTCTATGTCAAAAAAGCAGCGACAACGTTTTTTTGAAAACCTGACTGCGCATTTTCCTGAAATCAAAGTAAAAGAAGAAAACGTAAAGATTAGTCATGACTAATCCTTACGTTTTTTTAACTGTATAACTAAATTAGTTTTGCATTTCTTTTTTTACATGCGCTGCTTGCTCGCCGCGAGCGCCTTCAACAATCACAAATTCTACTACTTCACCTGACCTCAATGATTTGAAGCCATCCTCTTCAATAGCTGTAAAATGGACAAAAACTTCCTGATCTTCATCATAAGTGATGAAACCATAACCTTTTGCTTCATCAAACCACTTAACAATCCCCGTTTGCATACAGCCACACTCCTTATCAGTAGTGATTCCATTATAATCGAAAGGGTAGAAAAAAGCGAATATACACACGACTTTTCCAAATAAAAGGCACGAAATTATTTCTGATTAAAGCTGGATTTAGGAGAATCCGAACGCTTTTGCCTATCAAGGAAATTTACTAGTAGTATTTAGTGTTTTTCTCAAACAAATTCGTTATAATGTGAATGAACGAATAAAAAACTGTCTAAAATGATAATCGTTCGGGAAAGGAAGGCTTATGAAAACAGATATCGAAATTTCTCAAGCAACAGAATTAGCCCCTATCACGCAAATTGCGGAAAAACTAAACCTTACAGCGGAGGATCTTGAATTATTTGGCAACTACAAAGCCAAAATTGATTTCCCTGCTTTGAATCGTATTCACCAACAACCCGAAGGCAAACTAATTTTAGTCACTTCAATTAATCCCACACCAGCTGGTGAAGGAAAATCTACAGTAACCATCGGTTTAGGCGATGCCCTAAATAAAATTGGTAAAAATACTGTGATTGCCTTACGTGAACCATCTCTAGGACCAGTAATGGGGATTAAGGGTGGAGCAACCGGTGGCGGTTATGCGCAAGTCCTGCCGATGGAAGATATCAACCTTCACTTTACTGGCGATATGCATGCCATTACTACTGCCAATAATGCCTTATCTGCATTATTAGATAATCATCTTCACCAAGGCAACGAGCTTGGTATTGATCCTCGTCGGGTAATTTGGAAGCGCGTTGTGGATTTGAATGACCGTGAATTGCGTCATATTACAGTCGGTCTTGGCGGACCGATTAACGGTGTTCCTCGTGAGGATGGCTTTGATATTACTGTTGCCAGCGAGATTATGGCAGTTCTGTGTTTATCTACAGATATCCAAGACTTGAAGAAACGGTTAAGCAATATTGTCGTGGCTTACACTTACGATCGTGAACCAATTACCGTTGGTGACTTAAAGATTGAAGGTGCACTTGCTCTGATCTTGAAGGATGCTATTAAGCCGAACTTGGTTCAAACGATTTATCAAACACCAGCCTTTGTGCATGGCGGACCATTTGCCAATATTGCCCATGGCTGTAACAGTATTCTTGCGACCAATACTGCTCTTCATTGCGGAGAATATACTGTGACTGAAGCTGGCTTTGGCGCTGATCTAGGTGGAGAAAAATTCTTAGATATTAAGGTTCCAAGCTTAGGTAAAGCACCTGACCTAGTAGTAATTGTTGCAACAATTCGAGCATTAAAAATGCATGGCGGTGTAGCCAAATCTGATTTAAGTGCAGAAAATCTGGAAGCCCTAAAAATAGGCTTCAGTAATTTAGCAAAACATATTGCTAACATGAAGAAATACGGTCTGCCTGTAGTCGTAGCAATCAACGAATTTATCAGCGATACCGATAAAGAAATTGCTTTACTAAAAGAATTATGTGAAGCAGAAGATGTAAAAGTTGAACTAGCCAGCGTTTGGGAAAAAGGTCCAGAGGGTGGAATCGACTTAGCCAACACTGTAGTTCAAACAATTGAAGAAAGTGATACAACCTTCACTTCAATTTTCAGCCGTGAACACGACGACTTGGAAGAAAAGGTTGAAACCATTGTCAAAGAAATTTATGGTGGTTCAGAGGTAAGCTATAGCAAAAAAGCTAAACAGCAGTTGGCAACCTTTAAAAAATATGGCTGGGATCGACTACCCGTATGTATGGCAAAAACGCAATATTCATTGTCTGATGATCCAGCTAAGCTAGGGGCACCAAGCGATTTCACAGTAACAATCCGTGAATTTGTTCCTAAGATCGGTGCTGGCTTCATTGTTGCCCTAACTGGTGATGTAATGACAATGCCTGGTTTACCGAAGAAACCAGCAGCCTTAAATATGGATGTTGATGAAAATGGTACGGCGATCGGATTATTTTAAGCGATAGATTACTTTAAATGAAAACCAATAAAAGATGATGTATAGCTGCCCTAGTAGTTAAGGTTGGCTATACACCATCTTTTTTAGTAGTTTTTCTTTTCGACTAAGGTATTCACTTTGTCTAATATAGTTGTATATTTTTCGTAATCACTTAACAGAATGCCCATATACAACATATCAACTAAAGAGAGTAGGGACATTCTGGAAACCATCGTTTCACTATAGAATGTTGTTTCATGATCACCAGTCAATAGATCAATATCTGAATACTTAGAGATATGCGAAGCCTTATAGTTTGTTAGGGCAATCGTCGTTGCACCAGCTTCCTTAGCAATTTTCAAACTGTCAACCGCATCAATTGTGCTGCCAGAGTGGGAAATTGCAATTGCGACATCCTCTTTTCCTAACGATACAAGGCTCAATTGTTCTAAGTGGTTGTCAGCAAAATAGCGTGCATTCAACCCAATACGAATCAACCGACTGACGAAGTCTAAAGCAATACTGCCGGAAGTTCCTACCCCAAAAACCTCAATTCGATTGGCTTTAGAAATACTATGAACAGCTTTCTCATAGGCTTCATAGTCAAAAATTTTCATGGTATCCTCTAGCCCCTTCATAGAGGAGCTAACAATTTTTTGAGGAATACTTTCTAACTTATCCTCTGGTGAAATATTCAGATCAACAAACTTATCAGATTGAGGAAGAGAGCTTTCTTTCCCCCAATCTCGTAATACGTGAGATTTAAAATCGCTAAAGCCTTTATACCCCAAAGCTTTAGTAAAGCGGACGACCGAAGGATCACTGACTCCGGTAGCTTTGGCAAGCTCAGCTAAAGCCATTTCAGAGACTTTATAGCCAGTTTCTAAAACATAATCTGCTATTTTCTTTTCAGATTTGCTGAGAGAATTGTAGTTCAATTTGATCGTTTCTGAGTATAATTGGTTTTCATTCATAGATTCAACCAGACCTTTTTAGTAGTTTTACTACATGATAATGTATTTCTTTAGAAACGTCAAATCCTGTTTAATAAATGACATGATGAAGAATAATCTATTTTTACTAAAAATCTTTTAGTAGGTAGAAGTGATCGAACTGAACAAATATACTTTCTAAAATTATTATCTCCATATAACTCAAAGAAATGGATAGAAGAAAATAAAGAAAGTAATTTTGCTACAAATTCCTCTTTACAAAGTATTAGAAATGTTTTATACTCAAAATGTAGTAAAAATACAAATTACAAATTATATTAGGAGGTTTACTACTATGAAAAAGGCAGCAGAAATGACAGTAGAAGAATTAGGAATGTATATTGACCAATCCGTATTGAAACCAGATTTTACAGAAGCGGAAATTCGTAAGTATATTCAAGAAGGTATTGATTACCATTGCGCGACAGTATGTATCAATCCTTCATCGTTAGATATTGCAGCAGAAATGACAAAGGATAGTAAAACAAAAATATGTGTGGTTTGTGATTTTCCTTTTGGGACAAGTACAACTGCTTCAAAAGCACTGCAAGCCGAAGAGTATTGCAAACGCGGTGACATTTATGAATTGGATATCGTAGCTAATTTTGGATGGATCAGAAGCGGAAAATATGACGACGTTACTGCTGATATTAAAGCTGTTGTGGATGTATGCCATAAGTATGGAACAGCCGTGAAGGTTATTTTTGAAACGGATACATTGAATGAAGAACAAGTTCGTCAAGCTTGTGAATGTGCGATTACTGCAGGAGCAGATTTTGTAAAAACGAGTACTGGATTTATTACTGGATACGAATCGAATGGTGCTACAAATGAAGTAATCAAGATCATGATGAATCAATGCGAAGGACGCATTAAAATTAAGGGCAGCGGAGGTATCCGTACTCGTGACCATTTCTTAGAATTAATTGATATGGGAATTGACCGTATGGGTGTAGGGTACAAATCAACACCAACTGTTTTAGGTTTAGATAATAACGTAAGTACTGAAGCATATTAAAAAGAGGAGATGGTAATATAACATGAAATTCTTTTTAGATACGGCAAATGTGGAAGAAATCAAACGAATTAATGAACTAGGTTTGGTTGATGGCGTTACCACAAATCCTACTATCATTGCTAAAGAAGGTAGAGATTTTGAAGAAGTAATCAAAGAAATTTGTTCAATAGTTGACGGGCCAGTGAGCGCAGAAGTTACTGGTTCACAAGCTGATGAAATGATTTCAGAAGCAGAAACCTTAGCAAAATGGGCAAATAATGTGGTCGTAAAAATTCCAATGACGGAGCAAGGATTAAAAGCAGTTAATTATTTATCGAAAAAAGGAATCAAGACAAATGTTACATTGGTATTCACCGTTGCCCAAGGCTTAATGGCCGCGAAAGCTGGGGCTACTTATATTAGTCCATTTTTAGGACGTTTAGATGATATCGGAACGGACAGTATGACTTTAATTTTGAATTTAAGAAAAGTGTTAGATAACTATGGGTACGAAGCAGAAATAATTTCTGCCAGTGTTAGAGGACTTGAGCACGTAGAAAAAGTAGCCGTATTGGGTGCAGATATTGCGACGATTCCTGGCAGCTTATTTCCTAAATTGTGGAGCCATCCATTAACGGACAAAGGAATCGAACAATTTGAGAAAGATTGGGCAGCATTCTCAAATAAATAAAAATGTTTGATTCTGTTTATTAAATTGCTTTTCTTAGGTCATCACAAGAGAGAAAAACGATGGAGATGATTAGAATGAATAACCCAAAAAAACCAATTGTCATAATGAATTGGTCCATGAGACAAAATCATATGAAAGATGCAATTGAATTTGCTAAACAAATTAGTGCTAAAAAAAACTCAGATGCTGGAATTGACGTTGTCATTTTGCCTTCGATGGGGACAATTTATCCAGTGCATGAAGTGATCAAAGATACGCCCGTTCATTTAGGTGTCCAAAATATTGGATCAATTGAGCATGGTGAACTGAGTGGTGAGTTTTCAATTGAATCACTAATAGATATGGAAGGAACTTTTGTTGAACTGGGGCATTGGGAAAGAAGAAAGCTCTTTAATGAAACAGACGACATTATCAACAAAAAAGTAAAATTAGCTCTTAATAATAATGTAAGCCCCATTCTATGTGTTGGTGAACTTGAAAAGAAGGATGCGGACAACGTCATTGACGACTTGAAAAATCCCAATTATGAACGAGATCTCGAACAAGAACTATTTTTGCGTGTCTTCAATGGCTTGTATTGTGTAGACAAAAAACATTTAGATAAGATTGTTATTGCTTACACCCCTGCGTGGGCTGTGGGGCAAAGTAAAGCAGCTGGAGCACCACATATTAAAATGGCAACATCATTTATTCGAAAAGCCATTACTAGAATCTTTGGAGAAGAGGCAAAGGAAAAGGTTCGTGTGGTATATGGTGGATCTGTTAGCCCAGAGAATAGTATCACTATGATTAAAATGGCGGATTTAGATGGTGTATTATTGGGTAGATTCGGTAGTGACTCAAATCGGTTACAGCAAATTGTTGATGTGATTAAGAATTTGAAGGCTGAATTAGATAAGTAGGAAAAAGCCAGAGAAAAAATCTCTGGCTTTTTTAAATAGTAAATGGTAGTAATTTGAAATCTTAGGAGGACGAAAAGAATGTTTGATAACATTGATCAATTAAGTGTCAACACCTTACGCACGTTAGGAATTGACACAATTCAAAAAGCCAATTCAGGGCATCCAGGTATTGTTATGGGTGCAGCTCCAATGGCGTACACATTATGGACAAAACATCTAAATGTGAATCCCAAGACCTCGCTGAACTGGCCGAATCGAGATCGTTTTATTCTTTCAGCAGGACATGGATCTGCTCTGTTATATAGTTTATCGCACTTATCGGGTTACCAAGTAACGATTGACGATTTGAAGAACTTCCGACAATGGGAAAGCAAAACACCTGGACATCCAGAATATAAACAGACAGATGGTGTAGAAGCAACTTCTGGACCATTAGGACAAGGAATAGCTATGGCTGTAGGAATGGCTATGGCAGAAGCTCACTTATCAGCGGTTTATAATCGGGAAAAGTATAATGTAATGGATCATTACACGTATACTATCTGTGGAGATGGTGATCTGATGGAAGGTGTATCTCAGGAAGCTAGCTCATTAGCTGGACATTTGAAATTAAATAAATTGATAGTGTTGTATGATTCTAATGATATTTCATTAGATGGACCAACATCAAAGGCCTTTACAGAAAACGTTGGAGCACGTTATGAAGCTTATGGTTGGCAACATATTTTAGTAGAAGATGGCAATGATTTGGAAGCAATCAACAGAGCGATTGAAGAGGCAAAAGCTGAAAACCAAAAGCCGACTTTAATTGAAATAAAAACAGTGATCGGTTATGGCGCTCCCCAAGAAGGAACCTCAGCAGTTCACGGGGCTCCAATCGGCGAGGATGGAATCAAAGCAGCCAAACAAGTTTATAACTGGGCGTATCCTGCCTTTACTGTTCCAGATGAAGTAGCTGAACGTTTTAAAGAAGAGATGATTGATAAAGGTGGAACGGCTGAAGGAGAATGGAATCAGCTTTTTAAAGAGTATAAAATTGCTTATCCAGAGTTAGCTAAACAATTTGAGGAAGCCTTTGATGGGAAGCTTCCAGAAAACTGGGATGTTGAATTACCAGTTTATCAAGAAGGTTCTAGTCAAGCCAGTCGTGTGTCAAGCAAAGATATCATCCAAGAAATCTCTAAAGCTGTACCAAGTTTTTGGGGCGGATCGGCAGATTTATCAGGATCAAATAATACAACGGTTGCAGCGGAAGAAGAATTTCAACCTGATTCTTATGAAGGACGTAATATTTGGTTTGGTGTTCGTGAATTTGCAATGGCTGGAGCAATGAATGGAATTCAACTACATGGTGGAACTCGAATTTATGGCGGTACATTTTTTGTGTTCGTTGATTATCTAAGACCAGCTATCCGTATGTCCGCTTTACAAGGATTACCTGTAATCTATGTTTTGACTCATGATTCAGTTGCAGTTGGAGAAGATGGCCCAACACATGAACCAATTGAGCAATTAGCAAGCGTACGCTGTATGCCTAACGTTCAAGTTATCCGACCTGCTGATGGTAACGAAACCACTGCAGCTTGGAAGGTAGCACTAAAAACAAAAAACAAGCCAACTTTGTTAGTGCTAAGCAGACAAAATTTGCCTGTCTTACCGGGCACACAAGAAAACGCTGGAACCGGTGTAGAAAAAGGTGGGTATATCGTATCAAAATCTCAGTCATTTACGCCAGAAGGTATCATTATCGCCACTGGTTCAGAGGTTAGTCTAGCAATTGCTGCACAAACAATTCTGAAAAAGAGAGGAAAAGATGTTTCTGTAGTATCACTACCTAGTTTTGATCTTTTTGAGGCACAGGATGAAGAATATAAAGAATTCGTCTTACCCCGATCTGTAACGAAACGATTAGCTGTTGAAGCGGGTACTTCATTTGGTTGGGAGCGATACTTGGGAGACACAGGTAAAATGATCAGTATCGACCACTTTGGAGCCTCTGCTCCAGGAGGTCTGATTTTAGAACGGTTTGGTTTCACTATAGACAACGTAGTGAATACATTTGATTCATTGAACTAAAATATGAAAAGTATCTATTCGATTATCCATTTTGAAATGTTGAGTAGATACTTTTTACTAAATTAAAATTCAAAATGACTTAAGTGAACGATGACAAGGAGACGTTTATGAAAATAGCAACTATCGGAACAGGGATGATTGCTGAAGAATTTTTAAAAGTTCAGCAATATATACCTGATATTGAAGTAACAGCCTTATGTACCACAGAAAGAAGTTATGAAAAAGGAGTAGCATTACAAAAGAAGTACAGAGTTAACGAAGTATTTTCAGATTATACTCTTTGTTTAGAACAAGGGATATTTGATACCGTTTATATTGCCACGCCAAACCATTTACATTATGAGCAGGCACTAAATGCTTTGATAAAGGGGAAAAATGTAATCTGCGAGAAGCCGTTTGCTCTTCATTCCGAAGAGTTAACCATTTTATCCAGTCTTGCTGATCAGTCAAAGTTGATTCTGGTAGAAGCAATTACGAATCAATACTTAGAAAATTACAAAATCATCAAAAACTATTTGTCTGAGATTGGTGAAATCAGAGTCGTTGAGTTCAACTATTCGCAATATTCTTCACGGTACGATCAGTTTAGAAAAGGAATAATTCTACCCGCGTTTGACCCTCAAAAAGGTGGAGGTGCGCTAAGAGATCTGAATGTCTACAATATCCATCTTGCGGTAGGGTTATTTGGGAAACCAGTGGATGTAAACTATTTTGGTAACATAAAGATGGATATCGATACTTCAGGGATACTAATTTTAGACTATTCAGGTTTTCATGTTGTCTGTGTGGCAGCAAAAGATTCTTTTGGCAATAATATATCAACGATTCAAGGAGAGGAAGGGACTATATTCATAAAAGGTTCTACGAATACACTTCCAACTATTATTATCGAAAAAAAAGGACAAAAGAGAAAAAAATTTGATGAAAATCCTTCTTTTCATAGAATGTATAAGGAGTTTACAGAATTCATAAATATGATCAAGTACAAAGATTTTTCCTATAGAGATGTAAAGCTTGAACAAAGCAAAGCTGTTTTAGAAATAATTGATAATGCACTGAAAGCTTAAACTGAAGAGTACAAAGGGGTATTAATTCAAATAAAACACATATTGACTGAATTGTAGTAATCAGATATTATGAATGAAATTATGTAGTGAAAATAGAATCTTCAAAACGTGGAGGAACCGAAATGAAGAGAAAAGAAAAAATTTGGAATTATATTGAAGAATATTCGTCCCAAGTGATCCACACCAGTGATATTAACACTATGCTAGGCATTACTACGAAGGAAATTGGTGCTGAATTAATACTCGATTTTAATAATGTCAACAGAGACTGTAATCAGCTGCACAAAGAAGGAGTCCTAATTAAGATAAAACAAAAACCTGTTAGATTTTTTTCAAGGAAACAAATGGAAGGGCTTTTAAAAAAATCATTATCAAAAGATCAGCTACTTGCATCTTCCCTTGCTGACTATTTAGAAAATGATGATCCTTTTAAGGAACTGATTGGGCATAGACAAAGCTTGCGAAGGGCAATCAAAAAGGCAAAATCTGCTATGATATACCCTCCAAATGGATTGCATACTATTTTGCAAGGACCTAGCGGCGTAGGAAAAACTACGTTTGCGCAGAAGATGTTTGAGTATGCAAAACTAAGCGGAACAATTGATTGCAGTGGTCAATTCATTTCATTTAATTGTTCCGAATATGCTGACAATGGCGATTTACTTTTTTCCCATTTATTCGGACATGTTGAAGGCGCTTTTACTGGAGCGAATAAAGAAAAGGAAGGTCTTGTCAGTCGGGCAAATAATGGCGTTCTATTTTTGGACGAAGTTCAAAGATTGTCTTTTCAATCCCAAGAAATGTTGTTCCAATTAATTGATAAGGGACAGTATAGAAAACTCGGATCCTCTAATGATTTTGAAAAATCGCAGGTGCTAATTATTTGTGCTACGACGGAGAATTTAGAAGAAGTTATGCTAAAAACATTGCTTAGAAGAATTCCCGTCACTATCTCTCTGCCCAGTCTAGGCCAAAAGGACATTTCAGAAAAACTGGATATCGTCGATTACTTTTTAAAAATGGAAAGCAAAAACTTAAAGAGCGCCATTTCAATTACTCATGAATGCTTAAAAGGGCTAATTTTTTATAATCCATCAGGGAATATTGGACAACTCAAGAGTGATATAAAGATGATTTGTGCCAGAGCCTATTTAGAAGGTCATCAAAATAATTCTGGTAAAATATCGATAAGAGAAGAGTATCTGCCGGATAGTATTCAAAAAGAGATACTCAACTCACATAATATTCCGCTTTTTTCGAAGATAAACAATCAGTTAATTTTTAACTACTTGGATAACAAGAATATGGCAGTCGAGGATTTAGATGAAGAAGCTAAAAAGATGAAAACCTTCGAATTCGATGAATACATACGAACGATTATGGGAACAAATGCCGAAAAAAGGATGCTCCACAAGTCAGAATTACTTAAATTTGTTGATCGTGGTATATACAATAACGTTCAGTTTGCTTTGAACTATTTTCATGAAAAAAGAGGATTTAAATCCACGCAACAATTGCAGAATAACCTATCTATCTATTTACAGTTTTTGTATGAAAGACTTAGAAGTGATCATTATACAGTAGAATTTCAAGAGAATATGCTGGAAGACTTGGATGGTTTAGAGATTTCAATTGCCAAGATGATAAGGGTTTGTTTTGAACAAGAGTTTTTCTTAAAAGTTCCGGATCAAGAGTTATTGCCGATCATCGAAATTATTCAAAATACGGTGGATGAAGAAAAAGTAAGTCAAAGGATTCCTTTGATTATTATTGCCCACGGAAATTCAACAGCTACAAGTATTGCTTCTTTTGTGAATGAATTGCTGGGGATCAAATGTTGTTACGGAATTGATATGCCGCTAAGCATGCCTTCATCTGAGATGTATGATAAAACAAAAGAATTACTTAAGGAAGTTAATAATGAGAAGGGAGCCTTATTGCTAGTAGATATGGGGTCATTGGTTAACTTTTCAGCGATGCTGGCTGAGGAGCTTCAAATCAATATTGTATCAATTGATCGTGTAACGACTGCCTTAGCACTTGAAGCAGGAATGAAATGCTCCTTAATAGGTATTACTCTTGAAAAACTGGAGAGCTATCTTGACTCATACTCAAACTATATAAGCCGAAATTCCTTGTCATTGAATCAAGGAAGTGATAGAAACAATGAGAGATCAAAGCCTATAATAATTGTTTCCTGCTCTTCAGGAACAGGAACGGCGCAGAAAATTTCCGACTATTTAAAAGAAAATTATTTTCAAAATGAGCTTATTAACCAGCTTGAAATTGTTCCATTAGGGGAACCTTTTATGTTCAACGAAATGGATCGGGTGATAGCAACAATTGGTACAGTGGATATCAAGGCTCCTAATATTCCGTTTATTTCGATGAATGATATGATGTTCGGCAATGGCTTTAATCGACTAGAAACTATTATTTTCAATGTTCTAAACATGAATATAGCAGAGAAAAGTGAGAGAAATCCCGTAAACTCTCTTGTTAGTCTTTTGAAGGAGTCATTAGAGGTTATTGATGCTGAAACTGTATTGGACAATTTGAGAAAAGCGTATAAAATTACTGTTGACGAGTATCCATTCCTAGATAAAAATGCGAATTTCTATGTTAGATATATTCTTCACACTTCATTTTTGGTGGAGAGAGTGCAAAAGAATGAAATTCTTGAAAACGAATCATTGTCAGAATTAAAAAAGAAATTTCCAAAACAGTTTCAGTTGATTAAATCAAGCGTAAAACATATGGAAGAGTATTATTCTATTGAGATTCCTGAAAGTGAAATTGCTTATATAGTTGAGATGATATTAGAAAATCTATAGATTCTTCGTTTCTTCAGATCCATGTTAAACCTTATATGGTTAACATGGATTTTTTTGTGTTTGGTGGAACGCTCTAAAACTATGTTAAAAGAAGAACATAGAAGAAATTGCCTCAGTTCATTTATGTCTATTCCAAAAGACTTTAAATGATAATAGGCTATTTTAACTCATTTGAAGAATAAAAAAGTTAACATAAATCTTTTGGCACGCCACTTGCTTAATAGTTAAGTGAAAAGGAAGGAGGATCTGAATGGAAAAGGAACCTTGGATTATTGTTGTGACACATGGATTTTTTGGTAAAGAACTTTTGAACAGTGCAAAAATGATTCTTGGTGAAATTAAGAATGCTTACGGATTTGCTTTAGAACATTCTATGTCACCAGAAGATTTATATGCCTCAATTGCAGAGGAGGTGAAGGATGCACCGGAAAGATCAGTGATTTTCGTTGACTTATTTGGTGGTACGCCATCTAATGTCGCGCTCAAACTTTCAAAGGAAAGAAATTTTCAGCTGATCTCAGGGGTTAGTTTACCAATGTTAATCGAATTTGAAATGGCACGCCTTCAAAATGATTATAGCGCCGCTATTGAAAAATGTATGGATGCTGCCAAGTCAGGTGTTCGAGATGTTGTTCAAGAATTTGAAAATAAGGAGAAATAGTTATGGATAGACTAAAACTAGTAAGAATTGATTTTCGGCTTATTCACGGACAAGTTATTACAAAATGGAATAAAAAAGCGCAGGCAAAACAAATTATGATTGTCGACGATCAATTATCTAAAGATCCATTTATGGCTGACATTTATGTAATGGCTGCACCACCTGGTGTTTCCGTTGAGATCTGTACCATCGATGATTTTTCAAAAAAATGTATGGAAAACAGCTTCGAATATGGCTCTATTTTAGTACTGCTTAAATCAATTGATACAGCCAAACAACTTTTTGATAACGGTGTCAAATTAAAAGAATTACAAATTGGCGGAACTGGAAGTGGTGCTGGCAAGGTCAATATTAGTAAAGGAATTGCTTTGACTAAGGAAGAGTACCAAGACCTTTCCGATATGGCAGCATCTGGAACAAAAGTGTATATCCAAATGATTCCAGAAGATTCACCAGTTTCAATTGAAAAGGTAGGAAGTAAATTTTAAAAATAAGGGGGAATTATTATGACTGGTGTTGCCATTTTTACAGGAATTTGGTACTTCATTGTAAAAGCTGACTGGGGTTACGGATTGAATCATGCCATTCGACAGCCCATCTTCTCCGCAATGTTGATAGGGATTGTCATGGGTGATTTGAAACAAGCAATGATTATTGGAGCAGCAGTAGAAGTTCTCTATATTGGTTTGGTACCAGCGGGATCGAATATGCCAGCTGATGATGCGCTAGCAGGCTTAATTGCAGTTCCAATTGCTTTACAAGCGAATCTTGAACCATCTATTGCGATTGCAATTGCAGTCCCGGTTGGAATTGTTGGTGTGTTTATTGATCAATTGAGAAAAACGTTGAATGCTACTTTTATCCATATGGCAGATAAATATGCGGAAGAGGGAGATACTAGAAAAATTACCTTAGCAGCCACTTTATATCCACTTTTACTGAGCTTTGTCTTAAGATTTCCAATTCCATTTTTAGCAAACCTTTATGGAGCAGATGCTGTTACCAAAGTAATGAATGCTATTCCAGAATGGTTGACACATGGATTTACTGTTGCAGGTGGTATGCTTCCGGCTTTAGGATTTGCGATTACCATTTTCGTTATTGGAAAAAAAGAACTACTTCCCTGGTTCTTTATAGGATACTTTTTAGTTCAATATGCTGGCTTACCAGTTATGGGAGCCGCTGTATTCGGAATCTGTGCAGTACTTCTAATTACGATAAATAAACGCAAATCACAAGAAGCCTAGCGAGGGGGATTACGATGGAAGAAAGAAAAACACTGACAAAAAAAGATGTTCGGAAACATTATTGGTATTATTTTTTAATTTCTGAGGTGGCAATTTCTTATGAACGCTTGCAAAGCTTAGGGTATTGTACGGCACTCATTCCAGCGCTTAAGAAGCTTTATCCAGATAAAGAAGATATGAAAAGCGCATTACGTCGCCATTTAGTGTTCTTTAATACTGAAGCAGTTTGGGGTGGAGTAATCAATGGGGTAACTTTAGCTCTTGAAGAACAAAAGGCTAATGGCGAGGATATTCCTGATGAAGCGATTACCGGCATGAAAACAGGATTAATGGGACCGTTGGCAGGAATTGGGGATTCGATTGATTGGGCGACCTTGAAGCCGATCATTTTCGGGTTATCTGCGGCATTATCAGCTCAAGGCAGTGTACTTGGAGCATTTGTAATCCTGCTGTTCCCTTTACTACAATTTATTATTGGTACCTTTCTATGCGACTATGGCTACAAGCTTGGTAAGGAGTCTATTCGAAACATATTATCATCTGGCTGGATTAACGAATTAATCGTTGGTGCTGGGACGTTAGGGCTATTTATGATGGGTTGCCTGTCTTCAACCTATGTGAATCTAACCACACCAATCAAGTTCAGCTTAGGGGCTGACAATACATTTGTTTTACAGGAAATGTTAGATAGCATTTTACCAGGTTTATTACCATTAGCAGTAACTTTTGGAATTTACTGGTGGTTGAGTAAGAAAAATCAAAACTTTACAGTTATTATGCTTTTGATTTTAGCTTTAGCTATCGGCGGTTCTATTATTGGTATTTTCTAAGGAGGATAAGTATAGATGTGTAAAATTGAAACTGACACAACGGTTATTGATTATGGAGTCTTGTTGAAAAAAGGGGAGGCAGTCGTTCAGCAGGTTGCCATGCCAGAAGAACTTAATGATGAAGAGGTTTTGATAAAGCAGGATGCATGTAACATCTGCACCACTGATTATGGTCAATGGTTGGGTCTCAGAGAACACCAAGGATATCCAATGGCGGGGGGGCACGAAAGTTCTGGAACCATTGTTCAAGTAGGAAAGGATGTTAAGGAATTTAAAGTTGGAGACCGAGTGAGTTTCGCTTATAGCTACTGTGGAAGATGTAAGAACTGTAAGGTCGGTAGAACGGATAATTGTACTGAACGTAAAAATATTCAGGTGATGGAAGGTATTAAAGGATTTTTCGGGTTTGCTGCGTATGCAGTAAGAAAAACTGAATTTTTAGTAAAAACAAATAAAGACTTGGATCCATCCTTTGCAGCGTTTATTGAACCTTTAGCTACAGTTGTTAGTGCACAGTCAAATATTACTATTGAACTTGGAAAAACTGTTCTGGTTGTTGGTGCTGGAACAATGGGTATATTAAATGCCTTAGTGGCAAGGTTAAGCGGTGCTCGTGTAATCATTTCTGAACTAATGGAGAATAAAATTGAAAAAGCAAAAGCCTATGGATTTGAAGTAATTGATGCAGGGAAAGAAGATGTAAAAGAAAAGCTGAATGAACTGACTGATGGTGAAATGGCTGACGTTGTAATTCTTGGCGTAGGTGCGAAGCAAGCAGCAAAACAATCTTTTGAATTAGTTCGGCAATTGGATGGAGAAATCTTATTCTTTTCTGCAGGTTATCCAGCACCAGAGATTCCAATGAGTCCCAATGAGTTGCATTACAGAAGACTTAAATTGATTGGTGCTTTCGAGGCGTATATGGAGAATTTCTATACAGCAGCTGATATCTTAAGCCATAAGTTAATCGATGTTACACCGCTAATTGAAAAGGTTTTTGACCTAAAGGATATTCAAGAAGCTTTTGAATATGCTAGTCAACCTGGTCGATATCGTGTGAGTGTTAAATTATAAAGGAGGCAGAACTATGTTAGTAACATCGAAAGAATTGTTTAAGCAAGCACAAGAAAAGAATTGTGCGATTCCAGCACCAAATTTTATAGATGTTGAATCAATGAAGTGTCATGTGGAGACGGCAGAAAAATTGGATGTGCCGGTTATTATCGCGTTAGCTGAATCTCATATCGAACTTATATCTCTAGAAGAAGCTGCATTAAATGGTAAATACCTGGCTGAACAAGCATCTATTCCAGTAGTTCTTCATTTGGATCACGGAATGACTCCTAGCATTATTAAAAAAGCGATTGATCTTGGTTTCTCTTCCGTCATGATTGATGCTTCCCAAGATGATTTCGAAACAAATGTAAAAAAAACAAAAGAGATTATCGCTTATGCTCATCCTAAGGGTGTTGTGGTGGAAGCAGAGATTGGTCATGTTGGTTCAGGGGTAAACTACGAAAATCACGCTCAAACAGATTCAAAATACACAACCGTTGAAGATGCAAAAAATTTCATTAAGGCAACTGGAGTAGATTCTTTAGCTATATCAATTGGTACTGCTCATGGAATGTACAAAGGGGTACCAGAAATTAATTTTGAACGCTTGAAGGAGATTGCTGAAGCGGTAGATACGCCACTAGTCCTACACGGCGGCTCCTCTTCAGGTGATGCTAACCTTAAACGCTGTGGACTTGAAGGAATTGCTAAGATTAATATTTTTTCAGATTTGGTTAATGCGGCAATGAAAAATATTCAGCAACAAAATCCAGATAATTATTTGGATGTTAAGCAAGCTGCGAATATTGGAATGAAAGATTGTTTAACTCACTATTTTGATGTTTTTGAAACGCAGAAGCTTAAGACTAATTTCTAATCTATATAGCAAAAGCAACCAGGTATTTTTCTGGTTGCTTTTAAACAAATCTTTTGTGAAATCTTTCCTAATGATTAGGTAGATAAATATCATAGTCCAAGACATTAATAATAGCTACTCTATAAGTAGAATGAAATCTAAAATTAGATCGGAGAGAATTAAATGACTGTAAAGGATTTTTTAATGCCTAGCTTAAACTACTTCGGTGAAGGTTCTGTCGATGTTTTAGGCGATAAAGTTGAGATGTTCAATGCTGAGAAGTCGCTGATAGTAACGGATGCTTTCTTGCGAACACTAAAGGATGGACCTGTTGCACAAGTAGTGAAGGCACTAGAAGACAAAGGGATTGAATATGCCATCTTTGATCAAGTTGAGCCAAATCCTAAAATCGCTAATTGTATTGCTGGACTAGATCTTTACAACAAAGAAAACTGTGATTCAGTTATCACAGTTGGTGGCGGGTCTTCTCATGACTGTGGAAAAGGTATAGCAATTGCCGTTACTCATGGTAAAGATTTAAAAAAATACGCCGGAATTGAGCTGCTAACAGAAAAGCTCCCTCCGATTTTTGCCGTTAATACAACCGCTGGTACCGCAAGCGAAATTACAAAACATTGTGTCTTAACGGATGAAGAGACACACTTGAAATTTGTGATCGTTAGCTGGAGAAATGTTCCCCTAGTTTCAATTAATGATCCATACTTGATGTTAAGTGTTCCCAAAGGGCTAACAGCGGCCACCGGAATGGATGCTTTGACTCATGCGGTTGAATGCTATGTCTCGGCTAATGCTACGCCGTTAACAGATGGCTGTGCGATTCAAGCTATGAAGTTGATTGCTCAAAACTTGAGACAAGCAGTAGCCAATGGTCAAGATATTGCTGCAAGAGAAAAAATGGCATATGCATCGGTGTTGGCTGGTATGGCCTTCAATAATGGTGATTTGGGTTACGTACACGCAATGGCACACCAACTAGGGGGACAATACGATATGGCTCATGGTGTAGCCAACTCCATTTTATTACCTATAGTTGAACGGTACAACTTAATTTCAAATCCTGAGAAGTTCGCAAAAATTGCAATATACCTCGGAGAGAATACTACAGGACTTTCTACTCTAGAAGCTGCTGATAAAGCAATCGAAGCAATTGAGCGACTTTCTGCCGATGTTGGTATTCCAAAGAACCTTAAAGTCATGGGTGTAAAACGGGAGGACTTTGAATTAATGGCGGAAAATGCTTTGAAAGATGGAAATGCATTTAGCAATCCTCGTAAAGGAAATAAAGAAGAAATTATTGATCTTTTTGAACAAGCATTTGAATAGGAAAAAGAATTGATAGTGGTCGAAAAAAATAAGGAGAGGGTCAAACAGATAGTTTGTTTACGACCCTTTCTTTTTTTATGAGAAAGAAAAATATTCTAGAAAAGTTGAATAACAGTTTACATTTATAATTATTTGTAGTTTAATTACAAGTATCTATTTTACTAATAGTTAAAATACATTGAGATAACAGACAAGTTTTTTTCCTAACAGTCCGGTAGAGAAACATAGTAGTTAAGACCTATCAAACCAATTATTATGAAGAAGTAAAGGATGTGATTC
>NZ_JAFREL010000040.1 GCF_017377655.1 Candidatus Enterococcus ferrettii | reverse complement strand
CGAGTCCATTTAGGCCCATTAAAAATCATCATTTTGGTTTTTGGGGAAGTACTCAAGTGGCTGAAGAGGCGCCCCTGCTAAGGGTGTAGGTCGGGAAACCGGCGCGAGGGTTCAAATCCCTCCTTCTCCGTTCTTTATAGTGGCCCGTTGGTCAAGCGGTTAAGACACCGCCCTTTCACGGCGGTAACACGGGTTCGATTCCCGTACGGGTCATAAGATGCTGAAAAGCATCTTTTTTTTGTGCTTTTGGAATTTGAATTGCGTTTTTCTTCCCAATCTTTGAATCTTTTCGGAGAATTGTCAAAAAAGTGGTGTAACTTGTCGTTTTTCTGTTATAATCAGGTCGTTGCAAGTTCCCGATAGGCTCTAGTAACTGATAGAGGTGCCTTGTAACCGAATAATAATTAGGGGGAATAGAAAAATGAAAGAACGTCGTTTATTTACTTCTGAATCTGTTTCAGAGGGACATCCGGATAAGGTTGCTGATCAAATCAGTGACGCAATTCTAGATGCAATTTTAGCAAAGGATCCAAAAGCTCGTGTAGCTTGCGAGACATCTGTTACTACTGGATTGGTTTTAGTATTTGGTGAAATATCAACTACTGCCTATGTTGATATTCAAAAGGTTGTTCGTGAAACAATCAAGCGAATTGGATATACCCAATCTAAATATGGTTTTGACGGAGATACGGTAGCAGTCTTGGTAGCAATTGATGAGCAGTCTCCAGACATTGCTCAAGGTGTTGATGAAGCGTTGGAGATACGTGGAAAAGATCAGAATTTAGATGAAATCGGTGCTGGAGATCAAGGGTTAATGTTTGGTTTTGCAGTTGATGAAACACCTGAATTGATGCCTTTACCTATTTCATTGAGTCATCATTTGGTGAAACGATTGGCTGATTTGCGTAAGTCCGAAGAAGTGGCTTATTTAGGTCCAGATGCTAAATCGCAAGTAACGGTTGAGTACGATGAAGAAGGAAAACCATTACGTGTGGATACAGTCGTTATTAGCACTCAACATACTGAAGAGGTTGATAATGCTACCATTCAAAAGGATGTCACGGAAAAAGTAATCAATCATGTCATTCCTGCCGGTTTACTGGATAAAAAAACACGTTACTTCATTAATCCAACAGGTCGCTTTGTAATCGGCGGGCCTCAAGGAGATGCTGGATTAACTGGCCGGAAAATCATTGTTGATACGTATGGCGGTTATTCTCGTCATGGTGGTGGTGCATTTTCTGGTAAAGATGCAACAAAGGTTGACCGTTCAGCTTCTTACGCAGCACGTTACATCGCGAAAAATATAGTTGCAGCTGGTTTAGCTGAAAAAGTAGAAGTTCAATTGGCTTATGCGATTGGTGTCGCGCAACCTGTTTCTATTTCAGTTAATACTTTTGACACAGCCTCAGTTTCTGAAGAGAAACTGATTGAAGCGATTCGTGAGAACTTTGATTTGCGTCCTGCGGGCATTATTGAAATGTTAGATTTGCAGCGTCCGATCTATAGTCAAACAGCTGCTTACGGGCATTTTGGCCGGACAGATATAGAGCTTCCTTGGGAGCAAACAGATAAAGTTGATGCGTTAAAGAAAAGCTTAAACATAAAATAAAATCGTACAGACGTAGAAAATAAATCTATGGAGTAAAGAGGCGGTTTCTGTTGATCATCTTGATCAGTAGGACCGTCTTTTTTCTGTTAACAGGAGGGGAAAATGGAAAGAAAAACGAATAAGAAATTAGTAACTACTGGAATTTTTATAGCTACTTTTATGACTGCAATTGAAGGAACGATTGTTACTACTGCAATGCCAACGATTGTTGGTTTGCTTCATGGCATGGAGATTATGAACTGGGTATTTTCAATTTATTTATTAACTAATGCGATGATGACGCCGATTTATGGTAAGCTTGCGGATAAAATAGGT
The DNA here is from genome assembly GCF_017377655.1 of Candidatus Enterococcus ferrettii. Classification (GTDB taxonomy): domain Bacteria; phylum Bacillota; class Bacilli; order Lactobacillales; family Enterococcaceae; genus Enterococcus_A; species Enterococcus_A ferrettii. The sequence continues at coordinate 39,918 of NZ_JAFREL010000040.1, read as the reverse complement.
CGTAAGCCTATTTTTATTGCAGGGATTATTATTTTTGTTTTAGGATCGGCTTTATGCGGATTTTCGAATAGCATGATGACCTTAATTATTTCCCGAGCAATTCAGGGGATTGGAGCTGGAGCGATTATGCCAGTAGCCTTAACCATCATTGCGGATATGTATGAGTTTGAGCAGCGAACAAAAATTTTGGGTTTAAATAATGCTGCATGGGGAATTTCTAGTGTACTGGGACCTCTAGCGGGAGGATTTATTGTTGATACAATCGGCTGGCATTGGATTTTCTTTATTAATGTGCCAATAGGGATTGGTCTGATTTTCTTGATGCAATACTTTTTAGTGGAAGAGAAAAGGGAAAAGAGCACCAAAAAAATGGACTTTTTCGGCAGTATTTCGTTGATGTTGACGTTGGTAAGCTTATTGCTTGGGTTTCAGTTTTTAGGTGATAAGGGCATAAGTTCACAGGTAATAATTCTGTTTTTACTAACACTAGTTTTTGGAGGGACGTTCGTTTTTGCAGAGAAACGTGCAGAGGACCCAGTGATTGATTTGAGTTTGTTTAGGAATACGGCTTTTATGCTAGTGAATGGTGTAGCTTTCTTAATTAGTGGTTTTTTGATGGGATTGGATGTCTATATTCCGATGTGGATGCAAGGCGTTTTGGGTAAATCTGCTGCAATTGGTGGATTGGTCATGGCTCCGTTATCAATCATTTGGATGGTGGGTTCCTTTTTATCTGGTCGCTTGTTGGTTCGTATGGCTGCAAAACAAGTATTGGCTATCGGTTTGATGGTCATCATGCTAGGGGCAGCAACCTTGCTGATTTTACCGATTCATAGTCCGTTTTGGTTATTCTTCATTATTTCGGGTGTGTTGGGCTTGGGTTATGGTTTGTCATTAACTACAACAACCGTTGAGGCACAAAATAGCGTTCCGCAAAATGAGGTTGGCGTGGCTACTTCATTCAATACCTTGTCGCGAACGATTGGACAAACAGTCATGGTTTCAATTTTTGGAATTATTATGAATATTCAAATCGCTCACAAACTGCCGACCGTTGGTGTGATCGGTGATCCTGATATTATGAATAAGTTGATTAATCCTCATACGGCAATGCAAATTGAACCCATGCTGCGTGAGAAATTAAGAGGAGTTTTGTTTGATGGTTTGCATCTAGTTTATTTGGTAGGGTTGATTTTGATCATTTTAGCGTTTGTTTTTACATTATCGGTTGGCAAAAAGCGAGAAAGTGATACACTATAAAAAAGGATTTTAGCCCTGTTCGATGGAAGAGCGAGCTGAACAAGGAGGAAAATGAATGGCTTTCTTGCAAGTAAATGTTTATTCCAACGTATTGGAAATGGAAGTATCAATGAATGTACTGTTGCCGCAAACTACCCATAAAAAAATCGGAACCGTAACGCAGGGAGTAACTGAAGATGTACCGGTTTTGTACTTGCTTCATGGGATGGGCGGCAATCATAGTGTTTGGGAACGCCGAACCTCCATTGAACGTTATGCATCTATTTATCAATTGGCGGTGGTTATGCCATCGACTGATTTAGGTTTTTATACGGATACAACTTATGATATGAATTATTGGACTTTTTTATCTGAGGAATTGCCAAAGATCGTACATGAGCTGTTTCCTCAGATCACTTATAAACGGGAAAAGACTTATGCTGCTGGTTTATCTATGGGTGGCTATGGTGCATTAAAGTTAGGTCTGCGTAAACCAGAAATGTTCGCAGCAGTGGCTTCTTTATCTGGAGCATTAATCTTGAATAACGTTGATGCTCTATTAACAACCCGCAAAGCTGCTTACTGGGAAGGAATTTTTGGTCCGTTAGATCAAATCAAGGGTTCAGCTAATGATCCAATGACTATGGTTGAAGAGTTGGCAGCAAGCAAAGATGAAGCACCTCGCTTCTTTTTAGCTTGTGGTACAGAGGATTTCTTATATCCTGCTAGTCAGTTTATGGCGGCAAAGTTAGCGGAAAAGGATTGGGCTGTTACCTTTGAAGATGGTCCAGGAGAACATAATTGGATATTTTGGGATCATTGGATTCAACGAGTATTAGAATGGATGCTAAAAGGCAACTAGGAATTTCCTAGCTGCCTTTTTTTTCTACACAAACCAAAATAGGGGGATTATTTTTTTGATTGATGAATTGATAGGTAAGAACGCTATAGTTTTCTTGCGGCAAGTTTGTGCAATAATCGAGTACGGCATTCTTTTCCTGCTTCCCTCCATCATGGCCGTAGTAAATGACTAAAATCATTCGACCACCAGAAGATAGACGTTTCAAAATGGCTTTCATCGCTTGCTTAGTTGTATCAGGTAAAGTGATAATTTTCTTGTCACTGCTAGGTAGATAACCGAGATTGAAAATGGCTGCTTGAATTGGCTGACTTTCAGCGATTGTGGTTTCAATGGTTTCGTGTCCAGCTAAGAAAAGCGAAGAACGGGTAATCAATGCACCTAACTTTTCTTCGGTTTTAGTTAAGGCTTGCTCTTGAATATCAAAAGCATAAACCTGTCCATCATTTCCTACTAATTCAGCCAAAAAAAGTGTATCATTGCCGTTTCCCATGGTGGCATCAATGACGTGATCACCAGGTTTAATAATTTCTTTGAGTAGGGTATGACTATAGCGTAAGGCTGTTTGCAGCATGGCTATTCTCCTGTCTGGCATTGAACTTTCCTTGATAAGAATTTCGCCGCAGCATTTCTTGATCGATAGCATTTAGAACTTCCCATTTTTTGAGACTCCACATAGGTCCCACTAAGGAATCCCATGGCGCATCCCCTGTTAAGCGATGGATGATAATCTCCTCAGGTATCATTTCCAACTGATCACAGATAACAGAAACGTAATCTTCTCGAGTCATCAGTTGCAGCTTGCCTTCAGCATAATCGCGCAACATACGAGTGTTACGCATCAGATGCAGCAGGTGAAGTTTAATTCCTTGAATATCGGAATCTAAAATTGTCCGCTTTACATTTTCCCGCATCATTTCCAGCGACTCTCCCGGCAATCCATTAATTAAGTGAGTGCATACATTGATGTTATGCTTGCGTAATCGAGCAACTGCATTGGTATAAGTAGAATAATCATGGGCACGATTGATTGCATTGCTAGTTTCCTCAAAAGTTGTTTGCAGCCCCAGTTCGACCCATAAATACATTCGTTGGTTCAACTCAGCTAAATACTCCACTACCTCGTTTGGCAAACAATCCGGACGGGTCCCTACTGAAAGACCTACGACACCAGGTAAATTAACGACCTGCTCAAAACGTTCGCGAATGACTTCGACAGGAGCATGAGTGTTAGTAAAATTTTGAAAATAGACAATGTATTGATTGACGCTTGGCCATTTCAAATGCATCATATCAATTTCTTTTTGAAACTGTAGTGGCAAAGGATCACTGGGAGCAACAATCATGTCACCAGATCCAGAAACACTGCAAAAGGTGCAACCACCATGAGCAGCAGTACCATCACGGTTTGGGCAATCAAATCCGCCATCTACTGGAACCTTAAAAATTTTTCCACCGAATTCTTGACGCAGGGCATAATTCCAAGAGTGATAACGTTTGGTGGGATCATCCGTATAGGTAAACACAATTATTTCCTCCCAATGGTTTTTAAATCGTAAACCAATTTTTGTTGGCGGTAATAAGGATAGGTGAACAGCAGCCAGCTAATTCCTAGTAAAAAACCACCTAATACGTCGGTTGGGAAATGAACACCCAAATAAATCCGACTTACTCCGATACCAAGGATCAGTAAACCCAATAAAATTTGCAGAGCATACTGCCAAAATTTATTTTTGATAAATACTCCTGTTGTAAAAATTAGTGTTCCGTACAAAATCATGCTAGTTACTGAATGCCCACTTGGAAAGCTGTAGCTATGTTCAGTGACCATATGAGGTAGAATGGTCGGGCGTGCTCGTTGAAAGAATAACTTTAACAGCTGATTAACGACACCACTGATAATTACTAAGTTAGCCCCTAACCAAATTGCTGTGATCCTTTCTTTGCTAAACCAGAACAATCCTAAAAATACGGCGGCCAAGATAACAATAGTCAAAGGGTTGGCAAATTTTGTTACCCATAGAAAAAATGTATCCATGGTAGGTGCCAGACTGTGAACACCTTGGATAATAGTCTCATCAAAGCCCTTCAAGGTTGTTGGATAAAAGCGTACAATGTAGCAAAGTGCAGCAAACAGCAGCAACGTGAAGCTGCCAGCTAAATGATAATAAGGTTTATTTTTCATGATAATTCCTTTCTATACTAAACGCCATTTATTATACCATGAGCCTAAAGAGGCTTTAGCGATTTTTCTGATTCTTAAAAAGGAATTAAATTGAATTTATCAAGGGAATCTGCTAAGATGAAACTACTTGAATACTGATGCGTTGACAAGGAGTAGTAGAAGTTTTGGCATTTCAGAGAGTACGCGGTTGCTGTGAGTGTACATGCAAGGCCTTTGAACTTACCTTTGAGCATGATCAATAGGATCCGGTGAAGTGACCGTTATCTCTTTGAGGTTTGGCGTAAGCCAGATAAACATAGGTGGTACCACGTTTTCAACGTCCTATAGAAGATTGGCTTCTATAGGACTTTTTTAATACAAATTAGGAGGAAGAGCAGTGAGTTACAATCATAAAGAGATTGAAAAGAAATGGCAGAAATACTGGGCTAAGCACAATGTCTTTAATACCCATGATGATCCAGAGAGTCCCAATTTCTATGCATTAGACATGTTTCCCTATCCATCAGGACAAGGCTTGCATGTAGGCCATCCTGAAGGTTATACGGCAACGGATATTATTTCACGCATGAAACGAGCACAAGGCTTTAATGTGCTTCATCCAATGGGGTGGGATGCCTTTGGTTTGCCAGCAGAACAATATGCATTGGATACCGGCAATGATCCGGCTGAATTTACTAAGAAAAATATTGAAACCTTCAAGCGTCAGATTAACTCATTAGGCTTTAGTTATGACTGGAACCGCGAACTTAATACGACTGATCCAGAATATTATAAATGGACACAATGGATTTTTGAGCAAATGTATGAAAAGGGCTTGGCTTATGAGGCGGAAGTTCCCGTGAACTGGGTACCTGAATTGGGAACAGTTATTTCCAATGAAGAAGTAATTGATGGTAAAAGTGAACGTGGCGGATACGATGTTGTTCGTAAACCAATGCGTCAATGGATGCTTAAGATCACGGCTTATGCTGATCGTCTATTAGACGATTTAGAATTGGTTGACTGGCCAGAAAACATTAAAGAAATGCAGCGCAATTGGATTGGACGCTCAATTGGCGCCAATGTGACCTTTAAAGTTGCGAATTCAGAAGAAGAATTCACCGTTTTCACAACTCGTCCTGATACTTTATTTGGAGCTACTTATGCAGTGTTAGCACCAGAATTGGATTTAGTTGGAAAAATTACAACACCTGAGCATCAAGAAGCAGTAGAAGCTTACAAAGTCGAAGCAGCGAAAAAATCGGAGCTGAATCGAACAGATTTGGCTAAAGAAAAAACAGGTGTCTTTACTGGAGCTTATGCTATCAATCCAGTTAATGGCAAGGAAATTCCGATTTGGATTGCAGACTATGTTTTAGCTTCTTATGGTACTGGTGCGATCATGGCGGTTCCTGCTCATGATGAACGTGACTATGAATTTGCTAGAACATTTGGCTTGGAGATTGTTCCTGTTTTAGCAGGTGGTGACATTGAACAAGAAGCCTATACTGGCGATGGGGAACATATCAATTCTGATTTCCTTAATGGGTTGGATAAACAGGAAGCAATTGACAAAATGGTTGCTTGGCTGGAAGAAAATAGCTGCGGTAAAAAAGAGGTCAGCTATCGTTTGCGGGATTGGCTGTTCTCCCGTCAGCGCTACTGGGGTGAACCAATTCCTGTAATTCATTGGGAAGATGGCACTACCGGGTTAGTTCCTGATTATGAGCTGCCATTGATCCTGCCTAAAACGGAGAATATTCAACCAAGCGGAACTGGTGAATCGCCGCTGGCTAATATCGAGGAATGGGTCAATGTTGTTGATCCTGAGACAGGAATGAAGGGGCGCCGAGAAACCAATACGATGCCGCAATGGGCGGGCAGCTCTTGGTATTTCTTGCGTTTTATTGACCCTCATAACAAAGAAACCCTAGCGGATTTTGAAAAGCTGGAACGTTGGATGCCAGTTGATCTTTATATTGGCGGAGCTGAGCACGCAGTATTGCATTTGTTATATGCTCGTTTCTGGCACAAATTCTTGTACGATATCGGTGTGGTTCCAACAGAAGAACCATTCCAAAAACTGTACAATCAAGGAATGATTTTGGGACAAAGTTTCCGTGATGAACGTGGGGCATTAGTTCCGACCAATCTGGTTGAAAAACGTGACGGTGGCTGGTTCAACGTGGAAACTGGCGAAGAGCTGGAAGAAGCGCCAGCGAAAATGAGTAAATCATTGAAAAACGTCGTCAACCCAGATGATGTCATTCAAAAATATGGTGCCGATACATTGCGTACCTATGAAATGTTCATGGGACCATTAGATGCGGCCATTCCATGGAGCGAAAATGGATTAGAAGGCAGCCGCAAATTCTTGGATCGAGTATGGCGCTTGATTGTTGACGATCAAGGGAAGATGCGAGATCACATTACTAAGATTAATGATGGAAAATTGACGAAAGTCTACAATCAAACCGTTAAAAAGGTGACGGAAGATATCGAGAATCTGCATTTCAATACAGCTATTTCTCAATTGATGGTCTTTGTTAACGAAGCTTATAAAGTAGATGCCTTAACCTACGAATACGTAGAAGGTTTTGTTCAGTTGTTGGCACCAATTGCACCGCACATTAGTGAAGAACTATGGCAAATTCTAGGACATGAGGAAGGAATTTCTTATGTTCCTTGGCCAATTCATGATGAAGAAGCTTTGGTGGAAAATGAAATTGAAGTAATCCTTCAGGTGAACGGTAAAGTCCGCAGTAAGCTGACCGTAGCGGTTGATCTGGAGAAAGAAGAACTAGAAAAATTAGCTATGGCTGATGAAAACATTTTGCGTAATATTGAAGGCAAATCTGTTCGTAAAGTGATCGTGGTACCAAATAAATTAGTCAACATTGTGGCTAATTAAACAAAAAAATGAAGCTGTCTCGCATTGAGACAGCTTCATTTTTTATTTAGGATGATACATCGTTACATAGGCATCCACAGCCTTTAGAGCTGCGGCCACATCATCAGCCGAGACTTTCATCGGCATAGTGTGAATTGTTTCCTCTTCAATTGTGGCCTGTTCGCCAATCTTAATCAAATCCTCGTAAGGAGCATCAACCAAATACATGTCCTCCAAGGTTGTTGGCAAATCGAGTGTCTGATATAAATCAATATATTTATCTAATTCTTCCTGTGGGGCATTTTCTAGCATCAATTGAGTCAAGGTTCCATAAGCCACTTTTTCACCATGAGACAACTCATGAATTTTGCCATCTAAAACAGTAAAGCCGTTATGGATGGCATGGGCCGCGGCTAAACCAGCACTTTCAAAACCTAATCCGCTTAATAATGTATTGGCTTCTACAATTTGTTCAAAGGCATCAGTAACAACGTTGGCCCGGTTTGCTTCCATCGCTTTGAACGCATTTTCAAAAATGATTTCCTCACATTTTTCAGCAATTGCCATCGCTGCTGCAGTTTGAGCACCGCCAGCCATCGTTTCACTATGACTTTGGGCAACTGCACGAGCCTCGACTAAGGTAGCTAAAGCATCCGCAATACCTGCTGCCAATAATTCGGCTGGAGCATTAGCGACAACTTCGGTATCAATCAAAACTAAATCCGGATTTTTTTCATAAAAACGATAGCCTTCAAATTTCCCTTCATCAGAATAAATGACTGAAAGTGATGAGGTAGGCGCATCGGTTGAAGCAACGGTTGGCAGTACTGCGATTGGCAAATTGAAATCATCAGCCACTGCCTTGCCAGTATCAATAGCCTTCCCACCGCCTAATGCGACGATGACAGCAACATCTTCTTCTTCAGCTTTTTTCCCAATTCGTTCAATTTCGTCTTCTGAAGCTTCACCACCAAAAATTTCTTTGATTGGTTTCATGTCTTCGTTTTTCATTGTTTCAAATAACTCTTCACCAACAATTTCCCAGACATCTTTATCAGTAATAATTAATACATTCGATCCCAAGGCTTTGATGTACTTCATACCATTTTTCAGCATCCCTTTGCCTTGGACATAGCGGGACGGACTTGCAAAAATTTTTTCCATCGTTCTTCCCTCCATTTAAATGAATACATTTAGTTTGTCATAGAATTTAACAGACATCAAAAAAAATGCTTTCACTTCAATTTGAAATCCGCCATTGAAATTTTCTAGAAAACATAAGTTGTACTTGAATTAAAAATTAGAGTTGACTTATCTATAAAATTAGGCTAACCTAAAACTATAGAAAATGAGAATTATTATCAATTCATTCGAGGTGGGTAAAAATGATTATCTGTGAAAATATTAACGTCAGCTACAACAATCAAGGAACAGCTCTGGAGGATATTAATCTTTCGCTGGAGGGACCAACCATTACTGGGGTTATCGGACCCAATGGTGCTGGGAAGTCAACGTTACTGAAGGCCATTTTAAATATAGTTCCTCATAGTGGGAATGCCGTGATAGATGGAGAAGCTGCAACGAAACGACTAAGTTCTATCGCTTATGTGGAACAAAAAAGCGCGCTTGATTTTACTTTTCCTATTACAGTTAAGGAATGCGTCTCTTTAGGAACTTTTCCAGCAGTAGGTTTATTTAAGCGACTTGGTGCTAAACAGTGGCAAGATGTTCAAGCAGCTTTAACAGAGGTAGGTATGGAAAAATATGCGGATCGCCAAATCAGCGAGTTGTCAGGGGGACAATTTCAACGGGTACTAGTTGCACGTTGCTTAGTTCAACAGGCGGATTATATTTTTCTTGATGAGCCCTTTGTAGGGATTGACTCCGTCAGCGAAGGCATTATCATGCAAACATTGCAGCAGCTAAAGAAACAAGGCAAAACAATTCTGATTGTCCACCATGATTTGGGTAAAGTTGAAACTTACTTTGATCAGGTCATTTTGCTGAATAAGGAATTGATTGCAGTGGGAAAAACAAAGGAAACGTTCCGTAAAGCCAATTTGATTCGAGCATATGGCGATACGATTTTTATCGGAGAGGAAGTTCGCCATGCTAGCTAATTTTATTGAAGGATTGCAGGAGTTTCATTTTCTGCAAAATGCCTTAATCACCGCTTTAGTTATTGGCGTTGTTTCCGGGGTGGTAGGCTGCTTTATTATCCTACGAGGGATGTCTTTAATGGGGGATGCTATTTCTCATGCGGTTCTGCCGGGAGTGGCGATTTCCTACATATTAGGAATTAATTTCTTTATTGGGGCCATTACTTTTGGAATTTTAGCTTCAGTTATCATCACCTTTATCAAAAGTAATAGTGTAGTGAAGGGAGATACAGCAATTGGGATTACCTTCAGTTCATTTTTAGCATTAGGAGTAATCTTAATCGGAGTTGCCAACAGTTCGACAGACTTATTCCATATCCTATTTGGGAATATTTTAGCGGTACAAGACATTGATAAATGGATCACGATTGGTGTAGCAGTCATTGTGTTGGCCGTAATTATTTTATTCTTTAAGGAGCTGCTAATTACTTCCTTTGACCCACTAATGGCCAAAGCATTAGGAATGAAGGTAAATTTTTACCATTATTTACTGATGATCCTGCTGACTTTGGTAGCAGTAACAGCAATGCAGAGTGTCGGAACTATTTTGATCGTAGCGATGCTGATTACACCAGCAGCAACTGCTTATCTATATTCAAATAGCTTGAAGACCATGATGCTGATTTCTGCTTGTCTGGGGGCTTTGTCTTCTTTGCTAGGGCTGTTTATCGGCTATACATTCAATATTGCTGTCGGATCCTGCATCGTCTTAACAGCAACCAGCTTCTTTATCATCAGTTTCTTTGTGTCACCAAAACAAAATTTTTTACGAAAGAAGGTAGCAAGTGAATGAAAAAAATTTTAAAGAGTAGTCTATTCGCCATTCTAGGCCTAGTGATATTTGCCGCATGCTCCTCCGAGTCTGCTTCCACTAAAGAAGAGGATAATGGAAAATTGAAAGTGGTCGTAACTAATTCGATCTTAGCTGATATGGCTAAAACAATTGGACAGGATCGAATTGTTTTGCATAGTATTGTGCCGGTGGGGAAGGATCCTCATGAATATGAGCCTTTGCCAGAGGATGTGCAAAAGACCAGTAAAGCCGATGTCATTTTCTACAATGGCATTAATCTGGAAACCGGTGGGAATGCCTGGTTTACCAAATTGGTGGACAATGCCAATAAGAAAAAGGATCAGGACTACTTCGCAGTTAGTGATGATGTTGAAGTCATTTATTTAGAAGGACAAAGCGAAAAAGGAAAAGAAGACCCACATGCCTGGCTAAATCTGGAAAATGGCATTATCTACGCCAAGAATATTGAGAAGCAGCTTTCAGCTAAGGATCCTGACAATCAAGAATTCTATCAAGCGAATCTTAACAAATATGTAGATAAATTAAGCACATTGGATCAGGAGGCTAAGGAAAAATTCGCCGCAATTCCTGAAGACAAGAAAATGATCGTTACTAGTGAAGGATGTTTCAAATACTTCTCCAAGGCTTACAATATTCCAAGTGCATATATTTGGGAGATCAATACAGAAGAAGAGGGAACCCCTGATCAAATTAAGGAGCTCGTTCAAAATTTACGTGCTAGCAATGTTCCATCTTTATTTGTTGAAAGCAGTGTAAATGAGAAACCAATGAAGACTGTTTCCAAGGATACGAATATCCCAATTTATGCCAAGATTTTCACTGACTCCGTTGCTGAAAAGGGTGAAGATGGCGACAGCTATTACGCCATGATGAAATGGAATCTGGATAAGATCTCGGAAGGCTTATCCCAATAAAAAAGGAAAGTACTCTGTCTTGTAAGATGGAGTATTTTTTTCTTGTTTGAAGGCACTGACAGCGTAATACCAGTTAAAGAAGAGGACCTAAAATGGGCACATTTTAGGTCCTCTTCTGATGTCAGTTTATTTGTTTAAGTAATTCTCTACAATGACATAATCACCTTCATAAAACTCGTCTTTTCCGTTTAAGGTCATATAGTTGTCAGTTCCTTTACCAGCTAAGATAACGGCATCATTAGGGCCAGCAGCTTCTATAGCTTGTAAAATTGCTCGTTTACGATCTTCAATATAAGAAACAGAAACTTGCTCGTTTTGAATCGCCTCTTGGATTTCATCGGCAATTTTTTTCGGATCTTCAAAGTTAGAATCGTCCATAGTAAGAATGGCTGCATCGGCAAATTCACCAATCGCTTGTCCCAGTCCTTCACGGCGGGATTCGGCTTTGTTGCCGGTAGAACCAGTGACGACGGTAAGTTTACCTTCAGGATGGTTATCCTTGGCAAAGGATAGGATCGTCTTCATGCTCAAATAATTGTGAGCATAATCTACATAAATGTGGGCGCCATTTTCTTTAATTAAAAGATTCATCCGACCAGGAACTAGTGCTTCTGCTAGTCCTTTTTTAGCATTGGCAAGATCTGCACCTACCAATCGGCTGGCAATTAAAGCGGCCGAAGCATTTTCTTTGTTAAAATCTCCCGCTAAACGTATAGTGTATTCACCATTAAGACCTAAATCATCTGCTTCAGCTTGTAAAACGAAAGATAAGGGATGTTCCAATGGTTCAACATGGTAATCAGCTCCCATATCGCCATAGGTAATAACAGGAATATTTCGTTGTTGAGCCATTTCCAGCAGCAAATCACTATGGTCTGTCTCGTTTTGCAAAACAACTTTTTTTGAATTAGCAATCAGCTGACGTTTGCAGTAGAAATAATCCTCAAAGGTAGGATGCTCTATCGGTCCGATATGATCCGGTGAAATATTTAAGAAAATACCTACATCAAACGTCAACCCATAGACTCGAGCCACTTTGTAAGCTTGTGAAGAAACCTCCATTACAAGATGAGTCATACCATTTCCCACTGCTTGATGCATCATCTTGTACAGCTCTAAAGATTCTGGCGTTGTCAATTGTGACTTGAAGAAGGTAATGCCATCTAAGGTAGTACTCAATGTAGAGAATAAAGCTGTTTTTTGCCCATTCGAACGGTCCAGAATTTTTTTGGCGAAATAGGCTGTGGTTGTTTTGCCTTTGGTTCCAGTAATACCAACGATTTTCAGTTTTTCCTGGGGATGATCATAAAAGGCCATACTTAAAACAGCCAAGGCTTTTCGAATGTCATGAACGATGATAGCTAACTCCGCATCTACCTCGTAAGCTTGTTCAGCAATATAAACGGACAATCCTTGTTCTAATGCTTGCTCCAAGTAATCCTGCTTGAAATTATTTCCTTTACAGAAGAATAAAGTGTTCTCATCCACTTGGCGGGAATCATAGGACAATTGCTGAAAGTTTTTTTCAAAGGGAGCCGTCAAGCACCATTTAGCTGGTGTAATAAACTCTCGTAATAGGTTTTCTTTTTCTAAAATTGTTTGGATCTGCGTCAATGTTAAAGTCATGCAGCAACCTCCGTTACATTTTGTCTAAGTTATTATAGCACAGCGATTATTATGCAGTGTAAAAAAGGACAAAGTTCATGAAGGCTTTATGAGAAAATCAGCAAACTTCAGCTTTTGCTAGTTGACCGCATATTTTCTTATTATTATAATCAATTTATGGTAAAAATGGATACTTGGTGTTTTTGGATTGTTAGTATCAATTTTAAAATAAAGAAATACAGCTAAATTCAATTTCTGAATATCAAATTTAATTTTTGGGAATCTTGTCATTATTAGTCAGGAAGGCTTCATTTTAGAACAAAGAATGGTTGGCATGGGCCAGCTGAAAAAAGAAAGCAGGTTATTATGGACAATCGCAAAGCGGCCTATCGACCCGTTTATCACCCGAAAGAAAAGGTGATTCAACAGGCTTCTTGGTTAACAAGCGGCACTTTTTATTCCTGCTTATTAGGAGCGGTATTGATTATTCCTTGGTACGCATGGATGAAGGGGCAAGGAAATATTGCGAATAGCTACTTTGATATGAGTTATACTTGGTTTGGTGTTTTTGGCTTGGTGGCTACAGGTGGACTTCCCAGTCTTTTGGCCCAACAGGTGGAAAAATACAATGCCATGAGTGAATATCGAACCAGTCAGCGGTTATTCATTCGCTGCCTGCAGATTAGTTTAGCTTCAGGTGTGCTGGCAGCAGGAGTAATGTTTTTCTTGGCTCCATTTTTAGCCAGTGTCTCAAGAGGCGGGGAAGACTTAACAGCAATTTATCGTTCTATGAGTCTTGCCTTGGTGTTTTTCCCAGTGATGCGCGTATTACAGGGCTATTTTCAAGGCATGCAGGACATGTTTTCCATTGGTTTATCCCAGCTAGTTTATCGCGGACTGCAAGCATTGTTTATTCTTCTGAGCAGTTTTTTCTTGTTACAGGTAGTCCAAAGTAATTTTCGTACTGCCGTCATCCAAAGTGTATTTGCTGCTTCAGTGGGCGCTGTAGGAGCTTTGGTAGTCTTACTGCTTTGCTGGCAGAAGGATCAGGAACGCTGGGAAATTCAGGGAATGCGCAGTTTGGATAAAATAGAAAACTCCATTCAAATGATTCTTTGGGAAGCCTTTTTAGAGGTTTTGCCTTATGTACTTTTAGGTGGAGGTCTCCTTGGTTATAAACTAGTGGATCAACTGACGTTTATTCCAATGATGGCTGCTCATACTAATTACAGCAATGAACAGCTGCTAAACCTTTATGGACTGTTTCGAGCAAATCCAGATCGGATTGCAATTTTGCCTATTGCAGCAGCCGGAACCTTGCTCTTTCGTTACTTACCTTCATTATTGGAGCGAATTGCTAAGCGGCAGAAACGTGAAATTGTTCGGTTCATCAGTATTCATTTGCAGCGTTTTGTTTATCTTATTTTACCAGCAGTGCTTTGGCTGATGATCAATGTACGGCCCGTTTATACTCTATTTTATGGTGCCAATCTCTTAGGCAGCCGAGTAATGAGCTTAGTTTTGCTGAGCAGTTTCGTTGCAGCATTTGGACTGTTTACTGCTTTGTTGCTGCAAAGTCTGGAACTAGCGAAACCTGCTTTGTATTATTGGATTGCGGGCTTAGTTTTGAAAGGAATCCTACAAGCACCGCTAATTGAATTACTGGAGGCTTATGGTCCTCATATTGCAACAATCTTAGGGCTGACTCTTACCTGTGGGTTGTCTTTCAGAAAAATCAAAAAATCAACAAAAAGCAATTATCAGCTGGCCTTTCGTCGGATCCTGCTAATTGTGTTATTGGTATTGGTTTGTGGGGTGATTACAATCGGTGTCAAACAGCTTAGCTACCATTGGTTATCCCCAGACAGCCGTTTACAGGCATTGTTGATTTGTTTAATTACAGGCCTGCTCAATACCGGTTTATATCTATATCTTACCCTTAAAATTCGTCTAGGTGATAGATTGTTGGGCGCAAGAGCGAAACGTTGGCGTAAAAAAATGAGAATTAAATAGAAGAAAACCCGAGCAATCACACTCGGGTTTTATTTATGTTATGAAGATTTGTGGGTAACCAGAATTGGCTTGCTGTTTCGGCGATTGCGCCATTTGTCAAATTCAGTAATGATTAGAATCAACATACCAGCAAGAATTGAAACACCCCATTCAACTAAACTCATAGGAGCTGTGTGGAAGGCTTGCTGCATGAAAGGCACATAGGTCAAGATTAGCTGCAGTCCGATCATAATTGCAATGATAACGAAAGCCTTCTTATTGGTAAAGAATTCCTTTGACAGGGCATACTGAGAAGTACGAATATTAAATAGATAGAAAATTTTGCTGATAACAATAATATTTACCATCATAGTACTTGCAGTAGTATGATCAATTCCGCGATCTAAAATCCAATCGTAAGCCATCAGGGCGGTTAACGCCATCAGAATCGAAACGTAGGCCATCTGAAAAATATCATGACGGCTCATAAGGCGGCTGCCGGTTTTCTGAGGTGGTCGATCCATGATGCCTTCTTCAGCTGGTTCAAAGATGAACGCAAACTGAATTGTAATTGCCGAAACCATATTGATCCATAGCAGCTGAGTCGCCTGTAAAGGCATGTCAATCTGCATCAAGATGGTAAATGCAATGATTAGACCTTCAGCAAAGGAAGTCGGCAGCAGGAAGAGAATACTCTTCTTGATATTATCGTATATTCGGCGACCTTCACGAATGGCAACTGACATGGTAGCAAAGTTATCATTAGCCAAAATCATATCAGCGGAATCTTTAGCAACGTCGGTTCCTTTAATCCCCATTGCAACACCAATATCGGCTCGTTTCAAGGCTGGTGCATCATTCACTCCATCACCAGTCATAGCAGTAACTTTGTGATTGGCCTGGAGAGCTTCGATGATCTCTAATTTATTTTTCGGCGTCGTTCGAGCAAATACTTGGTGGCTAATTGCAGCCGCTTCTTTTTCAACTTGCGACAAACGATCCCATTCTGGACCAGTAATTGCTTTAATTTCAGGAGCTAAGCCTAGCTGTTCACCAATGGTTTTGGCAGTTACTGGGTGATCGCCGGTGATCATTTTGACTTCGACACCGGCTTGACGCATGTCCTTCAAGGAACCAATAACTTCTTCTCGCGGTGGATCAATGATGCCGGCTAAACCTAAGAAGTGAATCCCTTTAGCTAAAAGCTCGTGAGTAACCTCTTCAGTTGTTGACGAGACCGATTTATACCCTACTGCAACAACCCGCTTGCCTTCTTCAGAAAGTGCCAGCACCTGTTCGCTCCAAAAATCATGATCAAAGGCTGCTTCTTGAGTTTGAGCCATCGGAAACAGCTTATCCGGAGAGCCTTTAATATAAACTAAGCGCTGACCGTTTGGCTGTTGCACCAGCTTCGCCATGTAGCGATATTCTGAGTCAAAGGGCAGCATATCAATTTCGGTAACAGCTGGTGGGTTTTTTTTCAACTTTTGATATAAGGTTAAAAAAGAGCCATCTGTTGGTTCGCCATTGATTTGCCAGCGATTGTCTTCCTCAAAGAGCAAAGTATCGTTCGCTTCATAACCTGCTTCTAAAAAGCGTTGCACTTTTTCATCAGGAGCCACGATTTGACCATTTTCCAGTAGTTTTCCCTCTGGTTTATACCCGAAACCACTGACTGTATAGTGATGTTCATCAATCAATACATCGGTGACAGTCATTTCATTTTTGGTCAAAGTCCCCGTTTTATCAGTAGCAATCACATCCACTGAACCCAATGTTTCAACGGCAGGCAACGTTTTGACAATCGTGTGTTTGTTTTTAGCCATGTCGCTGACACCCATTGCTAATATGACTGAGGTGGTTGCCGGCAGCCCTTCAGGAATGGAGCCAACAATCATGGTAACAACTGCCAGTGAAAGAACAGAAAGGGAATAGGTGTCAAAGAATAGTCCGAATAAAAACAGCATAACCGCTGCTCCAATAACTACATAAGACACGCCTTTACCCAAGCCATCGATTTGCTGCATTAATGGAGACTTGCGCTGTTTCACTTGACTGACTTCAGTAGAAATTTTCCCAATTTCAGTATCGGTTGCCGTAGCGATAACCACTCCCAAGCCGCTTCCGTTTGTAATGGAAGTAGAAGCAAAGGCCTTGTTGATTTGTTCAGCCAAAGGAACTTCTTCCTGTGGCAAATCAGCAGCAGTCTTTTCGATAGAATCGGCTTCTCCAGTTAAGCTGGCTTCTTGAATCCGCAGGTTGTCAGCATCGACAATTCGCAGGTCGGCAGGTACACTGTCTCCGGCTTCCAAAAAGACTACGTCGCCAGCAACTAAATCTTCGGTAGGGATATCCATCCGAGTACCATCGCGATAGACTGTAGCTTCGGTGGCCAGCATTTGTTTGATTTTTTCCAGGGCGTCTGAAGCATTTGCTTCCTGGTAGTAACCGATAAAAGCATTAATGATAACTACCAGACCGATAATGATGGCATCAGAAGAATGACCCATCAGTAAAGTTAAGAGCATCGCGACGATTAAAATATAAATGATCATGTTATGAAATTGACGTAAAAACAGTTTCCATTTCGGGGTTTTCTTGGTTTCCAGTTTGTTAGGGCCAAATTGAGCTAAACGTGCTTGTGCTTCCTGTTGGCTCAGACCTTGCTCAAAATCTTTTTGTGGATAGCTTTCCTGCAATTGTTGCAGTTTCTGGTGATAATCTTCCTTCATGTGTAAAAAACACTCCTTATTTTAAATTAGAATACGCGAAAAAAGCACCTTGTCTTATGACAACGTACGTAAATAAGCTTATTCTTTTTGAAAATAAGGAACTTCGTAATAGTAAGACGTCTGCTGGGCGTCTGGGTCCATTTTTTTATCACCTCCGATATAGTTAATTTATCAAATAAAGTTGAATTAGTCAAAAAACTGAAAATAATTTAACTTATTTTGAATAAATGCGAGGTATTGAAAAGCAAAAGAAATGTTTCAAACTTTTACAGAAAGATTGCAATGTTTCAAGAGGATAAGTAAATAATTATACATTTGCGTGAAGAAACCTTGAAGATAAGCCGTTTTTGGTCGATAAGAGAGGAAGACAACTATTTCAAAAAAGTGCAGGTACTGCGTTTTGTTACATTTTTACACAGGATTGTAACCAAATGTCATAGGATTTTCACCCATGAAATACGAAAGGGTGGTAAAGTTACTCTCGTAGTCAAGAAGACGTAGAAACCTATATGGAGGAACTTAACATAATGAAATTAGGAAAAACATTCTTATTTGGATCTTTATTAGCAGCAGGAACTGGTATGGCTTTTGGTGGGCAAGATGCGCACGCAGCAGAAAAATATACTGTTGAATCTGGCGATACTTTATCAAAAATTTCACACAAGTTTGCTGGCGACAACAGCTTAGTTGATGCAATTGCTAAAGCGAACAAAATTTCAAACGTGAACATGATTTTTGCTGGTCAAGAATTGACAATCGACAAAGAAGGCAAAGCAGAAGCAACTCCTGCACCTGCAGCTGCTGAAGCAGTTAAAGAAGCTCCAGCACAAGAAACAGCACCTGCTGAACAAGCAGCGGCTCCAGTTCAAGCGGAAGCAGCACCTGTGGAACAAGCAGCAGCTCCAGTTCAAGAAACAGCACCAGTCGAACAAGCAGCAGCTCCTGTAACTGAAACAGTACCTGCAACAACTTCTTCAGCAAAAGAATGGATTGCCCAAAAAGAATCTGGCGGTTCTTACTCAGCATCAAATGGCCAATACATTGGACGTTACCAATTAAGCTCATCTTACTTAAATGGTGATTACTCAGCAGAAAACCAAGAACGCGTAGCTGATCAATATGTAACTTCACGCTATGGTTCATGGGAAGGCGCCCAGTCTTTCTGGTTAGCAAACGGCTGGTACTAAGATAAAACATTCGAGACTCCTTTTTGAGGGAGTCTTTTTTTGTTTGCATTTTTAACTGTCAGCTTGGTTGTCTTACTGATTTGTAAGCTAAAAAATCACCTTGTAAGTATTTCTTGGTGGTGTTCCTTGGTAGGATTATTTTTAGTAATCAGAAATATAACCAGGAGGCAACAAATGAATACATTGGATAGAACACTTTTCCATCTGATTAATAATTGGGGCAGTCGATCAAGTTACTTGGATGCGGTAGGCATTTTTTTCGCTGAAATGTCTCCGTATCTCTTGGCTGCTTTTTTGATCTTTTCATGGATAAGGAACAGAAATTATCCAGAGAAGCGGGGGATATTGCTAATTGCTGCGCTGAGTTTTGCAGTGTCAGAGGTTTTGGCTAAATTGATGGGGAAGTTTTATTATCACGTTCAACCTTTTGTTACTTTAGAAGCCAATCAATTGATTGCAAAGGATGTAAACAATAGCTTCCCAAGTGACCATACAGTTCTTATGGTTAGTTTCTTGTTCGTACTGTTTCTTGCTGGGAGTTCAAAAAGCAAATGGCTATATCTTTGTTGGGCATTCTTAGCAAGCATAGCAAGAATTTTTGTTGGGGTACATTACCCATCAGATGTATTGGTGGCGGCTTTAACAGCAATTGCGGTAGGCAGTGTGTGCTATTATTCCCTTAGAAGAGTAAGGTGGTTACGAGAGTTTGTTGACTGGCTTAGTAATATGGAGAAAAAGTTGGTTCATAGACGAACATAAACAGGGGCTGATTATGCCCCTGCTTGTTTTTCCGCAAAGTAGTGGTCAATATGTTCTTTGATAGCAGCCGTGTCCTTTGTGACAAAGAGATTTCCTGGAAGCAGCAATGTCTTTTCTTGTGAATAGGAGACAAGCAGCTTGAACGGTTCGGGAACAATATACAAATCGGGTTCCTCTTCAATTGTACTAGGATCAAAATGTACATCGTAATGCGGCGACAGCTTCTTTTTCAAAGCATTAATTAACCGAATTTGACTAAAATGACCATAAGCAGTGATGAAGTGGTAATTGATACCTTGACTAACATAAACAACAAAACAAATCGTTTTCATGCGATTCCGCTCCTTAGCAGAAGGCTCGTAAATCCCTTCCGGATTGGTTTGGAAAATGAAATCAAGGACTGAACGTTTTTGTTTTTCAGTAGCATTTTCGATTCCCAATAGGTGATCGACACTTACCTCAAACAAGCGACTCATTTGAACTAGCAGCTCCAAATCGGGGTAGCTTTTATCCAACTCCCATTTAGAAATGGTTTGACGAGAAATATTCAGATAGTCGGCTAACTCCTGTTGTGTCAAATGTTTCTTTTGACGTTCTTCCTTGATGCTTTTTCCTAACTCTATCTTCACTTTACAGCTTCCTCTCCAAATAACTAGTGTTTTGAATGAACCAATCCGTTGCTGCAGCAAAAAGTTGATGCAACGCGGCGTTGCATGAAGATACTACCACAATCCAGGCAAGGCGCTCACTGCAATTTTCTTTTTCGTAAAAGGCTGAATGAGATGCAATTCATACGCATGCAGCATCAAACGGCTATTTGAATCTTTACTATATAATGGGTCACCAACAAGGGGATGCCCCAGACTGGCTAAATGGACTCTAATTTGATGCGTACGACCAGTATCTAATCGACAATAGATAGCTGTATTCTTGCCAAGCGGCTGTGCAATAGATACATGGGTAATAGCCGATTTGCCAGTTTTCAGATCAATTCGACGTTTCCGACGATCATGGCGATCACGACCAATTTTTTTATTAATCGTCAGGTCTTTCGTCAGTTGTCCATGTACAATGGCTTGATAACGACGATAAATCTCTTTTTTTTCCAGCATCCGACCTAGAATAGGCAAAATAAACTGATTTTTAGCAAAAAGAATAGCTCCGCTGGTCTCCTTGTCCAAGCGATGAACAACGTGAGGCTGATTATCCGGCGATAAGTAAGCAGCCAGATGATTGAGCAAAGTATCCGTTTCGTCAGGCTGATTGGGATGGGTTTTCATTCCGGCGGGTTTATTGACAATAATCAGATGTTCATCTTCATAAAGAACGGTTATTAATTTTTTATTGCCTAATTGAATGGCGCGTGTGGGATAGTCATTATCTTCTATTACTAAAGTAATCTCATCATTTCCCCGAACCTGTTCTTGAAAATGGCAGATTTTTCCATTCACTAGAATTCCCTTACGCGTACGGATGAAATGCCTTACTTTTCTTGGAACCAGCCAGTCTTCTTCTAAGAGTTCTTTGACTGTCTTAGTAGGTGAATTCGCTGGTAAAGTGATAGTAAATTTCATTGGTTTCACTCCTCGCCCTTAATTGTAACAATCTTTGGGATGAAAGCAAAAATAAATTAGGTAAAAAGGTATTTTGTTTAAACGGTTCTTTCCCCTGTGTTTTCTGCAAATTAACAGATATTTAAGAAAAAAATCAGCTTTTCCTTGAGTTCTCATGCTAGAATAATGCCAATGTGTATCCGTCTGTAGACGTACGCGTAAAGCCTAAAATTGTGTTACACTAGGTCTGATTTTGAAGGAGTGGGGATCGATAAATGGATTTTCAGAAAATTTGGCAAAAAGTCAAAAGCGCATTAAAGACGTTTTGGATATGGATCAAGCCTTATTTGATTCGGTTCCACCATGCGCGCAAACGCATTTGGAAAAAATATCACGTGAATAAAATCCTGCTTCTATTGACGTTGGTTGTGGTTTTAGTTACCAGCATTTATTTATTTTATTTGGCTAAATCTGTCAATGTTGAAACGCTGCAATCCAGCTTGAAGCAGTCAACCGAAATATACGATCAAAAAAATGAACAAGCCGGTACCTTATATGGTCAAAAGGGCACCTATGCAGAGGGAGATCAAATCTCTCCTTATATCAAGGATGCCGTGGTTTCGACTGAGGACCGCAGCTTTTACGAGCATCACGGCTTTGATATTAAAGGGATTGCCCGGGCCGCAGTTGGTACCCTGACTCGTGGAAGAATTACTGGCGGTGGGAGTACCATTACCCAGCAGTTAGCTAAAAATGCTTATCTCAGCTTAGACCAAACCCTTGAACGGAAGGCGAAAGAGCTGTTCATGGCGATCGAAATTGAAAAGAAATACAGTAAAGATGAAATTTTAACTATGTACCTAAACAATGCATATTTTGGTAACGGCGTATGGGGCGTGCAGGATGCCGCGCGCAAATACTTTGGTGTCGATGCCAATCAGGTGACGATTGGTGAAGCCGCAACCATTGCCGGTATGTTGAAAGGACCAAGTATTTACAACCCAATTGATAACTTGGAAAATGCTACAAATCGTCGTAATACCGTACTGAATGTGATGGTAGACAATGGCAAATTGGATGCCGCACAAGAACAGCAAGAAGCCCAGGTTGATCTAGGTTCGTTACTGAATGATACGTATACTGCTGGTGATGCTGGTTACAAGTATCCATTCTATTTTGATGCGATAATTGATGAAGCAGTGGATCGCTATGGCTTAAACGAAAAAGATTTACTGAATAAGGGGTATAAGATCTACACAGCATTGGATCAAAATTATCAGCAGCAAATGGAAGCTGTTTATGCCAATAATTATAATTTTCCAGCGAATGCTGCTGATGGAGCAATGCCGCAATCCGCTTCTGTAGCATTAGATCCGAAAACCGGAGGAGTAGAAGCGTTAGTTGGACGCCGTGGTGAACACGTCTTCCGAGGGTACAACTTTGCAACCCAGATGAAACGGTCACCTGGTTCCACCATGAAACCATTAAGTGTTTATGCACCAGCTTTAGAAGCTGGTTACAAACCGGATAGTATTTTACAGGATGTCCCACAAGAATATTACGATGCGAAAAACTATAGCGGTACCTATCAAGGTGAAGTTCCAATGTACCAGGCAATCGCTCAGAGTCTAAATTTGCCAGCTGTTTGGACACTTCATGAAATTGGTTTAGACAAAGGATATAACAAGGCAAAAGAGTTCGGTATTCCGTTGGAAAAATCAGATAAATATTATGGATTGGCTTTAGGTGGCTTGGAGAATGGGACTTCCCCGATGCAAATGGCCGCAGCTTACGGCGCTTTTGCCAATCAAGGAAGAGTCTATAAGCCGCACTTAATTACAAAAATCATTGATTCTACCGGAGCAGTTATTGAAGACAATAGTGATCCGAAATATGAACAAGTTATTTCAAAAGAAGTGGCGGACAGTATGACCAGCATGCTGCTGGGTACGTTCTCTAATGGTACAGCAGTGCAGGCTGCACCAGCTGGTTATACTATGGCTGGAAAAACTGGTACGACTGAAACCAACTTTGATGCTACCAAAGTAAATGATCAATGGATTATCGGTTATACACCAAATATCGTCATTTCTACTTGGTTAGGCTTTGAAAAAACTAGCGAGACTCATTACTTAAGCGGAACTAGTGGTGATGAAGTGGGGATGGTCTTTAAGGCCGAAGCAGAATCACTCTTGCCATATGCGAAGCAATCATCCTTCAATGTAGCTGATGCTTATGCAACAGGTGGTCAAGTCGTTCCAGCAGATGAGTTCGGCCAATCCAATGAAGACAAACAGTGGCAGGAAGATCTGAAAAATATCGGGGATAAAGCTACGGAAGGTCTTAATGGTTTTGGCGAGAAAGCAAAAGAAGGAATGCAGCAATTTGGGGAGAAAGCAAAAGAGGGTTTTAATCAATTAAAGGACAAAGGAATCCAATGGTTTCAGGATCAGGGAAATTAGACTTTGAACCCGTTTCCATTCATGTTATACTATGAAAGTAACTTTTAATAGAAAATGAGGGAAAATCATGACAAACATTTATGACACTGCCAATGGATTAGAAAGCGAAATCCGCCAATTACCAGAATTTAAAGCGCTAGAGGAAGCTTTTGCGAAATTAAAAGAAAACCCTGAAGCGTATAGTGCGTTTAAAGAATTCCAAGCTTTCCAACAAGAACTACAAGAAAAACAAATGACAGGCGAAGATTTTTCTGACGAAGATGCAGAAAAAGCGCAAGATCTAGCAACAAAAGTACAACAAGAAGAAACAATCAATGAATTGATGAGCAAGGAACAAGCTTTCAGCGTAATCATTAATGATTTAAATCGGATCATTATGACACCGATTCGTGACTTGTACGAAGGATAAAATTTATTCCCAGCAGAATGTATCTGCTGGGATTTTTTTGTTTAACTTCAAATTGTCTTGCATTCTTTCTTCAGGGATGATAAAAACAAGCTAACGACATCTGGGGAGAAAGAATATGAGAATTGATAATGTTTACAATAAGCTAGTAGCTTTCCATGCTGAGTACCCTATAACGGCTGAACAACTGAGGGGCTGTACGGTCAAGGATATTTGTACAGCAACCGGCTACGCTCGAACAGCGGTTAATGAAGACTTAAATAAACTAGCCAATCAGCACATGGTTATTAAAGTGAAATCACGGCCTGTACTTTTTTTTGCTTGCGAAGTTTTAGAAAAACAACTAGCATTGCCGCTAAAAAAAGCAGTCTATTTGACTATGAACGAGCTAAGAGAAGAAATACGGGAAGGCATCGACAGACAAAATCTAATGAAACTGGAAAGAGCCAACAATCCTTTTTCCAAAGTGATTGGTTACGATGGTAGTTTAAGCGATATCATAAAGAAATTGAAGGCAGCAGTGTTATATCCACCTAAAGGATTAAACATTATGCTGACAGGTGAATCTGGAGTAGGGAAAACTTTATTGGCTGAGCATTTGCACCAGTTTTTCGAAGCGAAAACCCAGCAATCAGTGCCTTTCATTTATTTCAACTGTGCGGAATACTTTAATAACCCTGAGCTGCTGACCTCTCATTTATTTGGTTACAAAAAGGGGAGTTTCACTGGTGCAGATAGTGATCATCAGGGACTGGTGGAATTGGCTGACCAAGGCTTTTTCTTTCTCGATGAGGTCCACCGCTTAACTAATGAGGGGCAAGAAAAACTGTTTACACTGTTAGATAAAGGCTATTTTACCCGGATGGGAGAGGCCGAAAAGCAGCGTCATGTAGCAATAAAGTTCATTTTTGCCACAACAGAAGAGCTGGAGAAAACCTTTTTGAAGACCTTCTTACGTCGAATACCGGTAACTCTACATGTTCCCAGCCTGAATGAGCGCTCCATTAAAGAGAAAATACAATTGATTTTATGCTTTTTCTTGGAGGAGAGCCAGGGAATTCAAAAGGATTTATTTATTTCCTTTAATACATTAAAGTATTTAGCCTTCTCGGTGTATAAGGCCAATGTTGGCGAGTTGAAATCAGAGATTCAATTTATTTGTGCTCAGGCTTATTTAGAGGCAATTGATTATGAGACCGACGAACTGTTTATTGATGTACCGTTGCATTTGTTCGACGAAAATACCTTGGATACCAAAGATATAGTGATATTGAATGAATATGTTCCTAGTAAAGGAATTAAAATCAGCTTTGATAAATTCTATTCTCACATTGATCAGCTGCTCCAAAACGCAGAGCAGCAGAACGATCGCTTCTATAATTTTTTATTGAAGGAATATGCAGATTTAAAGAAGGTCAATATTTCCCCACGGGATGCGGTAGCTATGATGCAAAATAAGGTGGATCAGCTGTATGACATGGATTTATTTAGTCAAACCCTTTCTCAGGATGGAAAAATTGATGAACAGTTTTATGCGCAAGTCCAGCATATTCTAGAACTGATTGAAGAAAAGATCGAAGGATTTTTACCCGAGCAATTGAAGGATGTCTTGATGGCTCATATCTATTCCAGTGTTTTTTATTCCGCACAAATTAACGAAGACTTTTTTGATCTGACTAAAAATATTTTTTCTGGGAAAATTGAGAATTATCAATTAGCCGAGCAAATTGTTCACTATATCGAAGAAAGCTTTTCGCTGAAGCTGCCGGATACCGAAATTATTTTTTACGATCTGTTTATTCGCAAGCTCAAAGCTCATGATCGCAGGTATGAGTTGGATGAAAAATGCGGAATTATTGTGGTCGCTCATGGCAGTGCGACAGCATCAAGTATGGTAGAGTATACCAATGTCTTATTTTCAACCAGCTTAATGAACTCTGTTAATATGCCCATTAATCAATCGGTTGAAGAAACGTTAGACAAGGTTCGTAAAATCGTTCACGATAATCACTACAGCAAGTTGATTTTAATGGTAGATATTGGATCACTGGTCTATTTTGGCAATGTAATCAGCCAGGAGTATCAAATTGAAGTACTGTTGATCAGCAATATTAATTTATTGACTTTATTAGAGGTTGCCCGAGAGGTGATTTATGAATCGACGAACTTTGAATACCTGCTACCAGTGTTAAAAGAGAAAGATCATAAAGCTTTAATCTGCCGAAAAGGGAATTTTGAGGATTCGAAGGTGCTGATCATTTCTTGTTTGACGGGGTTAGGAACCGCTTTAAAGATCGAGCGGTTGTTGCTAAATACCTTCCCGCAAGAGTTATTAACCAATGTGCGGATGCTTACCTTGGAAAAAAGAGAGTTAGAGGATATTAATCGTCTGCATTCTTTTATTCATGATGATGAGAAGCTGGTGGGAATTATTGGGACTGTTCAAACAGAAATCCCGGATATTCCTTTTGTTTCACTGGATAAGTTGTTATCAGATCAAGGAATAAAACTGGTATTTCAAATGTTGGGCTTCGATTTATCGGTGGAGAAAAATAATGAAGTATTTAAGAAGGTATCCTCTAAATATGTTCAAGGACTATCCATTGAAGCAATTACTGGATTGTTAAATATTCTAAACCCGAAAAGTATTTCCATCGAACTGTCTAAAATTTATTCTGATATTTGCATGCAAACCAAGAAGAAAAGTGATGAGAAACGCCTTCTGCGCTTTATTATTCACTGTGCTTGCATGATCGAACGCCAGATTCAGCATCCGGAATATGACCATACGTCTTATGAACTGTCATATAATGAGCTTCCAGAGATGGCATCTGTCATAAAGATGGCCTTTCGACCAATCGAAGTGTCATACAATGTGATTATTCCGCCGCTGGAAGTGAAATATATCTATGAGTTGTTGTTTGAGGTGAATGTCTAACCTGCATAAGATAGCCCTTTTTATAAGGGTTATTTTTTTGGCACGCAACTTGCTTTATAACTAAGTGAATAGAAAAAATAAGGAGGGAGCTTATGGAAAAGGAACCAATTTTGATTTTGACTCATGATGGCTGGGGACAAGCATTAGTAAAAAGTGTCCGCATGATTATCGGTGAAATTACTGATGTCTATGAAGTACCGCTTCAAGCTGCGGATTCTTTAGCGGACTATATTGCCAAAGTGAAGGAACAAATTGATCAGCTTCAGTGGTCAAAGAAATTATTAATTTTAACGGATATTAAAGGAGGGACGCCTAGTAATGTAGCTTTGCGGATTTCTAAAGATTATGAAGTAATAGCTCTTTCTGGCTTATGCGCTTCAATGTTACTGGAAGCGGTGATGAAGCAGGAGGCTGGCGGATTTACTCGAGAGATGGCACAGGAAATTCAAACAGCCGTGGTTGAAAGCTGTCAGGTGCTGGAATTACCACAAATTCAAAAATAGAGGACGTGTAGAGATGTCAAAAATTGTATTAACTAGGGTGGACAGCCGTTTAATTCATGGGCAGGTAGTCACCAAATGGCTTCAGCAATCAGGCGCCAATGAAATTTTGGTTGTCAGCGATGAGTTGGAGCAGGATGAATTTTTACAAAGCATTTATTTAATGGCGGCCCCTCCAGGAGTCGAAGTGATCATCAAGGGAATGGAATCAATTAAAATCTACTGGAAGGAAGAGGCTCCTTCAAAAAGCAGCAAAGTATTGTTTTTAGTTCCAGATTTAACCACCTTGAAATCGGCGGTAGATGAAGGCATCGTAACAGAAGGTATTCAAGTCGGTGGGTTAGGTGGGGGACCTAATCGAAAAAACGTAATTAAAAACATTAACCTTTCAGAAGAAGATGTGATGATATTAGAGGATTTATTAGGTAAAGAGATGGAGGTATACTTCCAGGCAATTCCGGAAGAGACACCGGTACCAATGCAAAAATTGATCGAAAAATATAAATCATTATAAAGGAGTGTAAGAAATATGGGGGTTCTAGGTATTTCAATTGTGATGGGGTTGTACTATTGGTTTGCACGTTTGCGTTTTGGCTACACATTTTCTGGAATGCTGTCCCAGCCACTTTCTGCTGCCTTAATTGCTGGTGCAGTTACAGGAAAGTTAGGCGAGGCAATGATTATCGGAGCAGGAATACAGCTGGTTTACTTAGGTGTGACTTCGACGCCTGGGGGAAATGTGCCTAGTGATCCTGCTTTAGCTTCAGCGATTGCGATTCCAATTGCTCTAGGTGTTGGAATGAATGCGGAAGCTGCAATCGCGTTGGCAGTCCCTTTTGGTGTGTTGGGAGTATTCATGGATCAGATTCGTCGAACAATTAATGCTACTTGGGTGCATATGGCTGACAAATATGCGGAGGATCTAAACTATTCTGGAATTTATCGTGCCGCCTTTTTATATCCTGCTATGGCTGGTTTTCTTATTCGTTTTCCTCTAGTATTTGCGGCTAACTTCTTTGGGCAATCCATTGTCAATCAAATTCTGGCAGTGATTCCTGAGTGGTTGATGCATGGCTTTGAAGTAATGGGTGGGATTTTGCCAGCACTGGGTTTTGCCTTAACGATTATGGTTATTGGTAAAAAGACATTGATTCCGTATTTTCTAATTGGTTTTGTGGCAGTGGTTTATTTTGGCGCCGAAGTTATGGCTGTAGCAGTGATTGGTGTTTGCGTGGCATTTTTAGTTCGAAATAAAGCGCTGGAAGAGGAGGCGGGAATGTAATGGAACAAATGACAAAACAAAACGAAGAGCAGTTGGAGCAAAAGAAAATCACCAAAAAAGAACTGTCCCAGGCATTTTGGATTTATCAACTAGGCTGTGAGCTGTCAAATTCTTATGAACGACTGCAAAGCTTGGTTTTCTGTGCCTCAATGATTCCGGCCATCAAAAAGCTGTATGCTGATAATGAAGAGGAACAACGAGAAGCCTTGAAACGCCATTTGAACTTTTTTAACACCGAAGGAACGATTGGTTCATCTATTCAAGGGATTGTTATTGCCATGGAGGAAGAAAAATCCAACGGTGCAGCGATTACGGATACCTCGATTACATCAATCAAAACCGGCTTGATGGGCCCGTTGGCAGGAATTGGAGATTCCATTATTTGGGCAGCGGTTATGCCATTAATTATCTCAATATTTATTCCGATGGCTTCAAATGGTAATGCAATAGGCGGAATTGGTCCGTTGGTAATTTATACAGCGATCACAATGTATATTAGCTGGGCCTTGATCAATAAATCTTACACGCTGGGACGCAATTCAATTTTAAGTTTATTGAAGGACGGTAAGATTAAGCAGGTCATTTATGCAGCGAATGTTTTAGGAATGATGATGATGGGTGCCTTAAGCGCTAGCTATGTCAATATCACTAGTCCAATGAAATTCGTAGTTCCTGGTGGAGCAACTATCGTACTGCAGGAAATTTTAGATCAAATTATGCGGGGGTTGCTGCCGCTAACTGCTGTGTTTGCAATTTATTTCTTTATGGTGAAAAAAGGACCGAGATATGGCATCATTATAGGAACGATTGTAGTCGTTAGTATTGTGGCTGCTTTCTTCGGATTACTATAGAAAAAAGGTGAATACATGATCAGCTATGAAAAATTTGGATTGAAGGAAGTTATTAATGCCTCTGGTCGAATGACTATTTTAGGGGTATCCAAGGTTTCCGAACGAGTGATGGAAGCACAACGCTTTGGTGGTGAACATTTTTTTGAGATGAGTGAATTAAGTAGTCAAACGGGCCGCTATTTGGCTAAGCTGTTAGCAGTAGAGGATGCACAAATTGTATCCTCTGCCTCAGCAGGAATTGCCCAAAGTGTGGCTGCTTTGATTGGAAAAGGCGATGTTTACCACACCTATCATCCTTATTCTGATCGCTTTAATAAAAGGGAAATTGTTATACCTAAGGGCCATAATGTCGATTATGGAACACCTGTGGAAGTGATGATCACTCTCGGTGGTGGTGAAGTTGTCGAAGCCGGCTATGCAAATATGTGTTCAGCAGAGCATATCGAACAAGTAATTACTGAAAAAACGGCCGCTATATTGTACATCAAAAGCCATCATACGGTTCAAAAGAGTATGCTCAGTGTGGAGGAGGCTGTAGCGGTAGCGCAAAAACATCAATTGCCATTAATTGTCGACGCAGCAGCGGAAGAAGACCTGTTCACTTATGTAAAAGCTGGGGCTGATCTGGTAATTTATTCTGGTGCCAAAGCCATTGAAGGTCCAAGTGCTGGCTTAGTTGTTGGTAAACAGCAAATGATTGATTGGGTAAGAATGCAAAGCAAGGGAATCGGCCGGGCGATGAAGATTGGTAAAGATAATATTTTAGGCTTTACACAGGCTGTCGAGGATTATTTAAAGCAAGGCAGTGAGAATGGCGAAGCAATGAAAGAGCGTTTAATCCCCTTCGTGGCAGCGATCAATCGAATTGAAGGGCTATCTGCTACGGTAGTTCAG
Organism: Candidatus Enterococcus ferrettii; assembly: GCF_017377655.1. Taxonomy (GTDB): domain Bacteria; phylum Bacillota; class Bacilli; order Lactobacillales; family Enterococcaceae; genus Enterococcus_A; species Enterococcus_A ferrettii. The sequence goes on along the minus strand of NZ_JAFREL010000040.1, from coordinate 9,718 downwards.
GACGGGGCTGGTCGGGATATATATCGAGGCAGCGTAATGGTTCAAGGAGAAAAAACGGCTCGACAAGTGATCGAAGAATTAAAAGCCGAGAATCCAGCGGTTTATACTCGAGAGTACCAAGCAAACGTTGGAATTATTGAATTTGATATTCGTTCAGTGAATCAAAAGGAAATGGAAAAAATTATTCAACGCCTGCAAGCGATCATGGCGTAAAGGAGAGACCAAGATGTCGTTGATACCTCAGTATTTAGAAGATCGAATTTGCTTGAATGTATTAGCCAACTCAGTGGAAAATGCCAGGGACTGTTATGAAGCAGCAGAAGGACATGTTGTTTTAGGTGTACTATCTAAGAAATATGCGACTGATGAAGCAGCAATTGAAGACATGAAAAAGTATCAGGCTGCCACCAACAATGCTCTATCGGTTGGATTAGGTGCGGGTGATCCTAATCAAAGTCAGATGGTTTCAAGAATTTCTGCTGTCTTGCAGCCACAGCATGTGAACCAAGTATTTACTGGAGTCGGAACCTCCAGAGCTTTGTTAGGGCAAAAAGATACGATAGTTAACGGATTAGTTTCACCGACTGGTCAAGTAGGTTATGTAAATATTGCTACTGGTCCATTGAGTTCTAAAGCACCTGCTGGAATCGTTTCGATTGAAACGGCCATTTGCTTATTGCAAGATATGGGCGGCAGTTCAATCAAGTATTTTCCTATGAAGGGCTTGGCTTGCCGTGAAGAATATGTTGCTGTAGCTAAAGCTTGTGCCGAGGCTGACTTTTACTTAGAGCCGACAGGTGGAATCGATTTGACCAATTTTGAAGAAATTGTTCAACTAGCAGTGGATGCCGGTGTAAAAAAAATTATTCCGCATGTGTATAGTTCGATTATTGATCCAATTACCAAAGATACGCGTGTTGAAGATGTTCAAACACTGTTAGGAATGATGAAAAGAATCTCTTAAGGCGCTTTTTGCAAAGAACAGTTTATTCGTGTATTTTCTTTACTTGTGGTAAATTTCTAGTGTATTTCCAGCAATAAAACTACTTTGTTTTTGCTAAAGGAGATCTTATTATGAAACTATCACAAGAGAATACAATGACTGAAATTTACAATCTGATATTAAATTCCAAAACCCGGGACTGGGAACGTTCTTTGCTGTTGGAAGCAAAAGATGCCATAGAAACGGGAGCTAATTACAATGAAACTATTGCTAAGCTGGAGGCAGCCCTGCGACCCTTGGCAAGCAGAAACAATTTAACACCAGATGTGACTGATTTTTATCAGAAGCTTATCGGGGAATACCAGTCAGAGCTGGAATACGACAGCAGCAAGCATCAAGTTACCGATCCTCGCTATCAAAGTCGTGCTGTTTTCGCTGGAGGATGTTTCTGGTGTATGGTAGAGCCCTTTGAAGAGCGGCCAGGAATTATTTCGGTGTTATCTGGTTATACTGGCGGAGAACTTGAAAATCCCAGCTACGATCAGGTTCTTGTTGGAAATACCGGGCATGTGGAAGCAGTGGAGATCATTTTTGATACGCGAATAGTCCAGTATCAGGAGTTAATCGACTTGTACTGGCAGATCACGGATCCTACAGATGACTTTGGACAATTTCAAGATCGAGGCACTCAATACCGTCCAATTATTTTTGTTCAGGATGAAGAGCAAAGGCAAATTGCTGAGGCAGCAAAACAAAAAATCATTGACTCAGGATACTATAAAAAGCCGATTGTGACTGAAATTCGCTGGGCCAGTGCTTTTTGGCCGGCAGAAAATTACCATCAGGAGTTTTATAAAAAACAGCCGAAAAGATACAAAGCAATCAAACGATCCCGCCAACAGTTTTTAACCTATCAGCATCTGAAAGGGAATCTGCGAAAGGCGTTTACCAAGAACAATTAAAAAAAGGAGCAGCAGCAAATCATTAGATTGGCGGTTGCTCCTTTCACTTGACTAGTTGTCGGTTGCTCTGCGGAAAACTGGAATATCACTATGATCACCGTAATCAACACGACCGATAGTTTTCAAAGCATCCATATCTTCTTCAGAGATGGTGAAGTCAACATCGGCATTATTTTTCATATGCTCGATATTTTCTGTTTTAGGCAAAGGCAGCAGATCCAGCTGTAGGCAATAGCGAATGGCTAGTTGGGGAATTGAGACCTGATACTTGTCTGCCATGGCAGTAATTGCTTCGTTACGCATCATGGCACCGTGAGCAATTGGCGAGTAAGCTTCTACTAAAATATCATTTTGTTGAGAAAAGTTAATCACATCGAGTGGTGTATGTCCGATATGTGCTAAGATTTGATTCACCATTGGTTTTACTTTGGCATTGGCTAAGAGGTTTTCTAAATCAGCCTGTTCAAAGTTTGAAACACCAATTGCCCGCAGTTTTCCAGCTTCATAGGCCTCTTCTAATGCTCGCCAAGCTTCTAAATTTCCCTCAAAGAAATGTTTCTCGTCGTTCTGGAATTCAGCCCAAGGTTTAGGACTATGGATAATCATCAGGTCAATATAATCTAATCCTAATTTCTCTAACGATTCATCAATTGCAGTCAAAGCTTCTTTGTAATTTTTGATTTCAGCAGCTAGCTTAGTCGTTACAAAAAGATCCTTGCGATCTACACCCGATGTGCGAATTCCTTCACCAACTCCAGCTTCATTTGTATAAGCTTGTGCCGTATCAATATGGCGATACCCCACACGAATGGCATCTCGAACATCCTTGGCTGCTTTTGCATTATCAATCATCCAGGTACCGAAACCAATTTTGGGAATTGTTACACCATTAGATAAAGTAAAACGTTCATTCAACATCATTATTCCTTCTTTCCTTAGGATAATATCATCATAAACCTTAACCCTAACTTTAAGGCAAGCAATATGCTGACTTTTTTTAGTCTATGTCTAATTTCATGAATCCTACCTCAAAGGGGAGGTTGGTAAATGTCTTAGTTTCCAAATGAACAAATCCATGTTCTTCGTACCATTTTTTTAAGCGAGTGTTTTCTTCAATAATACCAATTTTAATGGACTTTCCACCTCTCTCTTTGATTAAAGTCTTCACTTGCTGTATGATCATGCTGCCATATCCTTGATGGCGATATTTGGGTAGAATTGCTACCTTTTCTAAGGAATATTCCTGGTTTTGTGTGTTTTCTAACTGGAAGAAACCAATCATTGTATTTTGGTAAAAAACACCATATAAATTTTTGCCTAGCTTCAGATCATCCAATAGATGGTTTGTTTGAGTAAAGGCACCATTGGTAGGGCAATTATCTCTGGTTAGTTGAAATTCTTCGGCAACCGTTGCGAAGCTCCTTCGAATGACTTTAGCTGCTTCCGCGGTGTCTTGCTTTGTCAGCTATTTGAATTGGACCCTTTCACTTTTCTTCGCTAGTTTGCTATTAAATAGAACCAGCCCGCCCAAAATAAATAAACCACCAATCACCGTTGACCAGCCGGGTACCTCATCAATTAGCAGAAAACCTAAGATAGAAGTAAAAAAAGGTGTTAAATACATATAATTACTAACCGATGCTACATTGTCTGCTCGTTCAAAAGCCTTAGCCCAGCAAATATAGGCTACAGCACTGGAGAAAACGCCCATTAAGACAATACAAAGAATTGCGAGCCAAGAAGCCTGCTGTACCTGTTGGAAAGAACTAACTGAAAAAATGGAAAGTAAAATTGTTCCAGCAAAAATACTATAGGTAGTCACCTGAATTGCAGCATATTTTTTTACTAAGCGCTTGGAAAGCAGATTGTAAAAACTCATACAAAAAGCTGCTCCAAAAAACCAGATTAAGCCATAATTAATCGTAAAACCGCCAGGCAGTAAGGTGATCAACAGTACGCCCATAAAAGAGAGGGAGCTGGCAAACCATTGAAGTTTGGTTAATTTCTCTTTGTAAATAAAGCTGGATAAAATGGAAGAAATCATCGGAACTGCTGCAATGATTACACTGCCAGTAGCGGCATTGACTGTTTCTAATCCCTTATTAAAAGCGATCATGTAAATGAAAAAACCGACGGCACCGGTTAAGAAAATCCAACCCAAATCCTGTTTTTCAACCTTTTTAAGTTTAATTATGGGTGCTAATAAAATTAGGGCAATTGAGGCTACAATGTAGCGTAAAAATGAAATGGAATAGGCTGAAAACTCTCCCATGATAAAGCGAGACAGCACATAGGAAATAGACCAGCACAAAATACTTGCCATGGCATAGAAGTGATAGCTCTTTTTGTTCACAAATTCACGACTCCTTTCATGCTTACTGTATCATGAAAGGGCTAGTGATAGGAGAGAACTTTTTAAATTAAGCCGAAAAGTATCTACAGTCGTAGAGACTGTGAAAGTTTTATGGGTGGTTAACTAAATCTAAGGGAATCATTTTTCTAAGAGCAGGAAAAATGAGTATTGTCTTCGTCCGCCTATACCCTCCAACTAAACAACACGAACGAAGAGTAGCTGATAGGTTTTATAGATTTCTTTCGCTCTGAATGAAACTGCGAAAAGTTGGACTGGCAAAAAAACACCGGAAGAAAAATCTTCCGATGTTAAAGGCATTTCTTATAATGAATGGTGGTCAGTTCTTGAGATTACGTCGCGACGTTGTTCAGGTGTTAAGTCACGGAATTTAACAGCGTAACCAGATACACGGATAGTAAAGTTCGCGTATTTAGGATTATCGATGTCCTTATCCATTTCTTCCAACAGTTCACGACCAAATACGTTGACATTTAAGTGGTAACCGCCACGGTCAAAGTAACCATCAAGGACGTTACGCAGGTTATCAATTTGCATTTCTTCATCATCTGAGCGACCAAGTGCACCTGGGTTGATTGTTTGAGTATCAGAGATACCATCCTGTGCACATGAGTAGTTTAATTTTGCTGTTGAGTTCAGAGATGCCAACAGGCCATTTTTCTCACCTAAGAATTTGCCATCTTGATAACTTGGGTTTGCACCTGGAGCCAATGGTTTACCAGCACGACGTCCGTCTGGTGTATTCCCAGTGTTTTTACCGTACACAACATTTGAAGTAATTGTCAATAATGACAAGGTTGGTGTTGAGTTGCGGTAAGTATGCTGACGCTTGATTTGGGCCATGAAGTATTCCAAGATCCAGTTTGCTTCTTCATCAGCTTCATCAATGTCATTTCCGTAAGTTGGGAACTCGTTTTGTGGAACGTAGTCCACTGCAAGTCCGGTTTCGTCACGGATGACTTTAACGTTACCATGTTTGATAGCCATTAAAGAGTCTGCTGCGTGAGAAATACCAGCGATACCAGTCGCAAAGGTACGTTTCAAATCAGTATCCATTAGTGCCAATTGAGGTGCTTCATAAGCATATTTATCATGCATATAATGAATCACGTTCAATGTATTTACATATAATTCAGCCAACCAGTCCATGATGTCTTTGTAGTTCTCGATAAAAGTATCGTAGTCCAACGTGTCGCCATCCATTGGTCGCATTCTTGGTCCAACTTGCATATGAGACATTTCGTCTACTCCGCCGTTGATTGCATATAATACTGCTTTTGCCAAGTTGGCACGAGCACCAAAGAACTGCATGTCTTTACCAATAACAGTAGCTGATACACAACAAGCGATTGCTGCATCGTCAGAACCCCAATATTGACGTAATAAATCATCATTTTCCAATTGGATAGAAGAGCTTTGCTTAGCCACTTTTGCTGCATAAGTACGGAAGCCTTCTGGTAATTTTGAAGAATACAAAACAGTCAAGTTTGGTTCTGGTGAAGGCCCCATGTTTGTTAAAGTATGCAAGATACGGAAGTCGTTCTTTGTAACTAATGAAGAGCCGTCCATATTCATACCTGCAATGGATAGAGTTGCCCAAATTGGGTAACCAGAGAATAATTGATTGTATTCTGGTGTACGAGCAAATTTTACCATACGTAGTTTCATGATTAAGTGGTCAATTAATTCTTGTGCTTCAAATTCAGTAATTAAGCCACGGTCTAAGTCGCGTTGGATGTAGATATCCAAGAAAGCGGAGATACGTCCGATAGACATTGCCGCACCGTTTTGAGATTTAATCGCTGCTAGGTAACCGAAGTACAACCATTGGATCGCTTCTTTTGCGTTTGCTGCTGGTGCAGAAATATCAAAACCGTAAGAAGCAGCCATTTCTTTCATATCTTGCAACGCACGGTATTGTTCAGAAACTTCTTCACGCAATTGAATGACATCATTCGTCATTGTTTTGTTGCCGACCAATTTATGGTCTTTCTTTTTTTGCTCCATTAGATAGTCAATTCCGTATAAAGCAACGCGACGGTAGTCGCCGATGATGCGGCCACGGCCGTAAGCATCTGGCAAACCGGTGATGATTTTGTTTTTACGTGCTAAGCGCATTTCATCTGTATAAGCATCAAAAACACCTTGGTTATGTGTTTTACGCCATTTGCTGAAGATGAAAGACATTTGGTCATCGACATCGTAGCCATTTGATTCTAAAGCTTTATTCGCCATGTTGATGCCACCAAAAGGCATGAAAGCTTGCTTCAATGGTACATCTGTTTGTAAACCAACAATTTTTTCTTCTTCCTTAATCAGATAGCCTGGCTCATGAGAAGTAATCGTTGCTGGAATGTTGGTGTCCATATCATAAACACCATTTTTCTTATGCTGTACGTCAAATAATTCTTGTAATTTGTCCCATAAAGTATTGGTACTTGGTGCTGCTTCTTCTAAAAAGCTGTCGTCGCCTGTGTACTCAGTGTAATTGCGTTTGATAAAGTCTAATGTGTTTACTTCATGTTGCCATTTTCCGGGAGTGAAACCTTCCCATTGTTCAAACTGTAATTTGTTTTTCATTGAAATTCTCCTTATTATTCGTTGTGTGACTAATTATTTTTTCCAAATATTAGTCGGGGGTTCATGCAATATACTAATCTGCTAAAAATATATGATAATTATTCTAATTATCAATTAGAGTGGAAATATGCAGAATAAGTATCCTTATTGAGATTGAAAGAAAGCGCTTCTTGATACCGAGAGTATAACAGATAATGGTGCTGTTTTGCTACTGTTTTTTCGAAAATAGTCAAAAAAACTAGATTTTCTGCTAATTTTATATAACAGAAGGATATGCTGTATAACAGTTTATGATAGATTTTTAATGATACCTTTTGTAATTTAACTATGATTAAATAAAAATAAGATGAGTAAGTATGTGAAGGAATTGCCAAAAAGGAGGTTTGTTTTTTTATGCTGCTGGTTTATAGTAAAGTTGGAGGGGATTAAGATGGATACAGCCTTACAGCTTCGAAAAGCTTATGATAAAAAACAGTCACTCACCGATCAGGAAATTGAACAGTATCTTGCTGCATCTCCAATCGTAAAAAAGCTAACTAAAGACTGGGTTGAGCAGCCATTCTTCGCTATCTTTCGTTTGCTTTGTTTAGCCGAAATTCCTTATAGCCAACGACTTCCTTATACTCAAAATCTGATGGCGTATGTAATAGCAACTACTGCCACAGAGGAGGGCTTTTCTTATACCGGAAAAGTTGAGGGAATTGTCCCTTGCTACAACGTGATGCTGTTGGAAGCTTTTACTCGTTTAGGACAAGCAAAGTCACCAGAGGTTCAAGCAGCCTTAAATTGGATTAAAAGGTACCAAGTATTTGAACGCAATCATACCACCAGTTGGCCTCACAAAGGAATTTGTAAGCATGGTGGCTGTATGCTCAAAACTCCCTGCTATATTGGAATTGGAAAAACGGTGCGAGGATTAATTACTTACGCAGAGTACACTAGCCACCAAGATGAAGAAGTGGAAGTACTAATAAAACAAGGAACAGACTATATGCTGAAGCATCAGCTTTTTCAACGACTTTCTAATCAGCAGCCGATTAGCGCGCATATTACCGATATCATGTTTCCGCAGGCCTACATGCTTTCGTTAACTGATTTAGTTTTCATTGCTAATAAAGCTCATTTGTGGGAAGACAAGCAAAGTCAATCGCTAAAGGATTTATTACGAGAAAAAGAAATAGCTCCACAGCAATGGAAACTAGATTATATTTATGGGCACAAGGGGTATAAGGCCTTTGAAACCCGACGTAAAGCTTCCGAATGGATTGGGTATTTGTTTGCTGAGGTGTGTAAAGCATAAAAAAGAGACGAATCTCAGAATTCGTCTCACAGACTGTAGACAAATAGGAATCAGGAGCTTCCTGATTCCTATTTGTGTTACCTCCGAAAAAATATGAACAAAAAAATAGAAGGCTCCCGCCTTTCTCCACAGCCAAGTGGCCAATTTCTTCAAATTCATCGCAGCAAACGTAAGCATCGTATGCCGGGCGACTTTTTCCAATCCATGGTACTTCGTCCATCGCATCCCATGCTTCTCTTTTGCATCGGCAAAGACCCGTTCAACGGTTTCTTTCCGACGAGGATATAATTTTCTGTTTAATTCTGTATGTCGGAGATGTTCAGCTTCTTCAACATACGCTGCCCAAACATGCCGATTGATTACTTTCTGATGATTTTCGCTTTGGGTGCACTCATTTAGTAACGGGCATAGAATACACTTTTTCGGATTTGATTTGTACTCACGATACCCTTTGCGATTAACGGTAGAAAAGGTCAATTCTTGGTTGCCAGGACATAGATAACAATCATAATACTCATCATAGACATACAGTTTTAGGGGGAGGAATTCCTTTTTTCCTTTTGGTCTAGTATAGGGTAAAACTGGTCGTACATGTATCTGTGAAAAAAAGCGGGTAAGCATTGGCGTTTTATAGGCAGCATCAGCTACCACCAGTTTCATTTCAGGAAATTCTCGTTTAACTTTTTTGACGAGTTGAACCGCAGCTTGGCTATCATGAATATTTCCAGGTGTAACCACCACATCTAATACAAATCCATGCTCATCACAAGCCGTATGTGCTGAGTAGGCAAATTGTTTTTCTCGTTCGCCTTTCACGTAGTAGCCACTTTCCGGATCGGCTTTACTAATTTTTCTTTCTGTCAGTCCCTGATCGGTCAACTCACTTCCCATGCCCCATATAAAAGGGCGTTTGCCTTCTTTTTGGCGTTGTACATTAATCTCATCTTCTAACTCATCTTGAAAAGCCTTCGCTTCTATATAAGTCATTTCCTTTGTAAATCGATGTTTGTTTGCATTGGCTTTAATATGCGTAGAGTCCATATAGATAGTCTCATCCGTTACGAAACCAGCCTTAACGGCTTGTTCTAAAATATAGGAAAAGATTTCTTCAAAAAGTGTCGTCTGAGCAAAACGTCGCACATAATTCTTACCGAAGGTAGAGAAATGTGGAACAGAATCCGTGAATCCTAAGCCTAAAAACCAACGATAGGCCATATTCGTCTCGACTTCTTTGATTGTTTGCCTCATTGATCGAATACCAAAAAGATATTGAATGAAGACTAATTTAATCAGAATAATTGGGTCGATACTTGGACGACCTAAAGTGGAATAGGTTGATTCAACAATAGGATAAATAAAACTAAAATCAATCGCTGCATCGATCTTTCGAACTAAATGATCTTGAGGAACTAACTCATCCATGGTCAACATGGTAAACTGATTACGTCCATTCATAGATTGTTTAGACATCATAGTAAGCACTCCTTGTATTCGCTTTCTATTCTATTATAAAAGAAAAAACTGTAGACTTCATCCTTTTTAAGGACTTTGTCTACAGTCTG
>NZ_JAFREL010000004.1 GCF_017377655.1 Candidatus Enterococcus ferrettii | reverse complement strand
AGAACGAATTATCATTCTCGAGCTGTTTTGGGAGTTTTGGTAGCAATGATGGTTATAGCTGGACTGTTTGCATTTTTTATTAGTAAAGATGCGCCTAAAAAAGAAACGATCGAAGCCTCTGAAGTAGTAACTGCTGGAGATTTCCGGTTAACGGCAGACAATCGATGGGATGGGACCGATAAAAAGAGTTATGCCGAGTTGAAATGGGATGATGTTGCTGATTTAAGTTCAGAAGGGTATCGCCTGTATCAATCAGAGGATGGAACTACTTGGGATATGCGTTCTACCAGGTATGGGGCTGCGATTAAGGTGTTAAATATTTATCCGGATATTTATCCTAATAATATTCGGAATTGGATGAACGATCCAACTGTAGGTATGGGATTGATTGATGTTACACCGGTTTCCCTCACAGATTTTAACAATAATTCTAAAACTGATCCCACCGGTTTTTTAAAGAATGCCCAGGGAGAGTATCAATATGATGTTGTTTTTGTAGGAACAGCTGATGCTAATAATAATATATCTTTTAATAAAGAAGCTGTGGATAGACTTATTGAGTTTATTGAAGCGGGAAGAGGTTTGCTGGTTGGTCATGATGTTCTATCTGGTAACACAAGGGGGTGGATGGGATTAACTGCCGATTTGACTGAAAATAATCGTTTAGCTCCCTATTTAGGAATTGGACTCAGAAATCAAGCGGTCCTAGGAGAAAATTTTCCTTTTTCTGAGAAAGTAGTCGTTAGAAATAACGGGTATCTGATGAAATATCCTCACGAACTAGAAAATGATATGGAACTTAGTATTCCAACAACCCATTCTTTTGGGCAAGTTGCTGGGAGTTCACACAAAGGGACTGTCTGGTTAAGCTTTAAGGATCCATATGTTAACGGAGGTGGTACTTTCTATGATTCACCCACTTCTACAACCAATTTCTATTTAGTAACAAACGGAAATGCGGGGATGATTCAAACAGGACATATGAACGGGAGTTCAACTGTTGATGAACGAAAAATAATTGCCAATACTTTATACAACTTGGCACAGATTACATTGGAATCCAAAGCCAATGATTATACTGTGCTAGATAATGAAAAACCTGAAAAACCAAAATTCGTCATTCGATGTGGAGACGAAAAAAACGTAAATGTTCGAGTGGATGCTACGGACAAAGGAAAAGAATATCAATGGTACATTGAAGCGAATACGAAAAGTAGTGGAGTAAAAACTTCAGATAAAATAAAAGAAACGATTACTAGTAACATTGCAGGCTATTTCTATGAAGTTTCAAACTCTTCTGTTTCGACTTTAGCCGCCCAAGTAGAAGCTAAAAAGGATGCTTTTGGCCGAATAGATCCTAGTGAATTCGATTTATATGTAGCTCCAAATGATGACTCAGTGAAGTATGAAACGGCAACAAGTTTTACACTATCAGAGAAAAATACTTCTGGAAAATATGTCCATGTACTTGCAGTAGATCGTGCCAACAATGTGGGAACTGTTTCCAGCCAGCAAATCAAAGACATGATTCAACCAGTTGACTTTGAAATCGAACGAACCGGTAATGAAGCAAAATTAGTGGAGATGGCTGTCGATCCTACAATGGATAACAAGATGAAATCAATTGAAGTTCAAATTCCGAAAAATACAGAGATCAAAGATTTCTCTTCGCTAGCTTTGCCAACGGATTGGTATTCTTTCGAGAACAGTGAAACTACGGACTACTACTCCTTCAGCTTTGCGATGGAAACAAATAATAGTGCAGCAACTATTCAAACATTTCTTGAAGGGTTACGATTTACGATAAAAAGTCCCGTCAATTCTTCCGGAAATATTAAAATAATTCTCCATGAAGAAGCTTATACGTATTGGATTGATCCTAGTGGAAAGCGGCATTACTATGCATTTATTCCTGAGGTGCATACTTGGATGGAGGCCTATAATCGAGCCAAAACGATGTCTTATCGCGGGTTGACAGGCTATCTTGCTACTTTGTCCTCAGAACAAGAACATGATTTCGTTTATGATAACATCGGAAAAACCTTTGGCTGGTTGGGAGGTACTAGGCTGAGAATGACCACACCTACAGCTAAACGGATTGATGATGAATCCTATCTCTCTCCTAATATCGCTCACTACACTTTTGCAGCTGGTACAGCAAGTGATTGGTATTGGGCGAATGGGCCGGAGAAAGGGTTGGTTTTCTTTGATAAAGTAAGATTTACTGAAGGTGGGAAATCTCCTGTAGGTACGTATAATGGATTCAATAATGTAGATAATAATCCGGGAACTCCCAGAACTGAACCAAATAGTGGGGGAACAGGAGAATACGTCTTGCAGTTTGCCCAAGCAAACGAGACAAAGTATTGGAATGACATACCGCATGATGGAACTAATCATGTTGCCGGCTTCTATATCGAATTCTCTGAATATGGCGGTCAAACAGAAGGAGACGAAATTACAGATGTTTGCTGGAATGCAGCAATTCCACAAAAAATCTCTTTAAAAGCTTATGATGAGCAAGGGACGACTTTAACTGATGGAGATATTATTTTTGATCAGCGATTGAGACTTGAACAAGCGGTCACTGTTCAACCAAAAAGCTTAGAATTTTATAGTTTTATTGAAGCACAGGAACTAGATAATACACCTAGAGGGTTGAACTATACGGTTTCTAAAACATACCAAGAAGGAAAACTTATATACTCCTTGCGCAAAGCTATTTTACATGTTCGTCAGGTAATTAATGGTTCACTGAACGAACTAGTTGTTCCTAGTGAAGGCTATGTTACGGTACAGAACAATTTGTACAATAGCGGATCACCTAACTTGGATGCCAATTATAAAGCAGATATGACTGTTCCTTCAGGAAAACAGGGCGACAATCCTAATTTTAGCAACTGGGCCATTTCTACGAATCACCTGACGAGTGTTCAAGATGAGATTCATTTATCTGTTACTGTTCCGGAGTTTTATCAGTATGAGGGCTTCTATTTAACGGATGAGGCCAGTGATCCAAATGGTGCAAGTCATGTTAGCAATAGTTCAAAAACGACTGGAATTGTATCGTTGGGGCGTGGAACCATTGATGCTCAAAAAGAATTTTGGCTGACGTTGTATCTTAAATCGACGGAAGAAAATCAAGGAAAGCCTCAGCCCTATAGTTGGGATTATAGCCATAATGACTTAGGAAAAATTAAAACCAAATAAGTGAAAGAGGCGAGGCATAGAATGGTCTATCTGTTATTACTTATCTTAGGCCTGATCGTATTAGTCCAAAGCTATTTATTGTTCTCGCTGATGAAAGATCAACGAGACTTGCAAGGGAAAGTTAATCGACTATTAAGAAAACAGCCACGGTCAGCAACGACTGTGGGGAAAACTCCAATAGAAAGAGGAAGGACACGATGAATCTTGGCTATGCACGTGGGTACCAGATTACCCAACAACTGGATATGCTGGAAGATTATCCGGTGGACGAACTCTTTTCTGACGGGCATCAAGAGGTCGAAGCCCTAGATTCGCCAACAAGTGAGTTTCAGGCGCTGTTGAATTTTGCTCAACCTGGAGATCATTTGATTGTTGCTTCATGGGAAGTAATTTCCAGAGATTACCGTCAGTTATTGGCCTGTCTTGGTCAGCTGGAAACCTTAGAAATGACCTTAGATGTGTTGAACTTACCGCAGTTGAGCATTGAAGAGTGGCGACAGATTTTTCGCTGGTCACTGAAGAATGATCGTTTGCTGCATCCGGTCCTGGTTAAGGCGGGCAAGGAACGCGACCGCAGCAAGGATGCGTATTCTTTGTTTAGTAAAGAACCGGAGGCACGCAAATTGTATCGTGAGATTATCTGGCTGCTGGTGGAAAAAAATTCTGTTCGAAAAGTGGCTCAGCAGAAGCGGATACCGATTGAAACAGCTTATCGTATCCAGCAGGAATTAAAACAGATTCAACTAGCGATCATCCTAGTTATTTGTTTCCTACTGGCGATTTTTAGTATTAAATTAGCAGAATCGTATTTTGATCAGCTATGGATACAAATTGCTATTTGTGTAGTTGTGACGTTGGTTATTTTGTGGAATGTCTTAATCGATACTGAAGAAATTGAAGACAAACCACCAATTAAAGAGAAAAAAACTTCAAAAACCTAAAGAGAAGGTGAATCCAATGCAACATGTACTTATTTTGACGAAAAACTCATTGGCAGAAGAAACTATAATTAGTAAATTACAACGGATGAATTGTGAAATTTTGTGTTCGACCGATATGCTTTATCGACTGCAGCAAGGCTCCGTTAGCCCTTTTTTATCTTATTTTCAATGGGTTATCTTAAGTGAAAGTCTTTGTCATTCAGAGGTTGAGCAAATTCTAGGTCTGCTGAAAAACCATCAGTTGATGATTTTACGGATGGTGGAGAATTATCCTAATGAAGAAGAACAAGCTTATTGGCAAGAGCAAGGAATTTCGGAATGGCTGGGCAAAGACATCAGCTACGAAACCTTACGGGAAAAAGTAAATGAATTAAATAAACAGCTGGAATCAAAAGCGTCTGTAGGAAATCAAATTCTTTCTTTTCCTCACCAGAGCGAGCTAGTTGAACAGAATGATTTGAAGCTGCTGCTGAAGAGTTTCTCGAAGACCGAACTAAAAGTGTTTGAACGCTTGATTGAAGCCTATCCGAGGAGTGGGGTACTTTCCCGCAAAGAATTGTGTGAACATCTTTGGCGAGATGGCGATACCCCATCAAATATGAGTCAATTGTCTTGTCTAATTAACAAACTAAAACGCAAATTTGAATTGCATGGGATTTCTGGTGAAACGATCACTACACTCTGGGGAAGAGGTTATAAATTAAGTAGTGAATTTTATGACTATTGGCTGCTAGGATCACAGCAACTAGAAAATTTACGCTACGCAACGATTTAAAGCTGTGGAACGCTCAATCTACATTTGATTGAGCGTCTTTTCTAATTAGTGAATATGCAACATATACATAGCATGTCTTTTTATTTTCAGTCGTTATTGGTTAACCTACCCAATAATTTGTGCCGGAGTGGAAAGAGTAAATGGGCGTTTGTTCAAAATAGAACTGTTATGCAACGGGGTAATCAAACAACTGCCGATTTTTGAGTTTACTTATTAACTTTTCAACGGATTCCATGTATAGTAACAGTATTAAAGGATACAAAGGAGTCCCTCCATGAAAAAACGCGAATTCATTGTGCAAGATTTGCTTAGTAAAATATATCAAGAAGAGTTTAAAAACGGCAAGCTGCCGAATCAGCGGGATTTAGCAAAGATTTATGGGGTGTCGCGCTTTACGATCCAGCAAGCCGTAAAAAATTTGGAGGAAATCGGGATTGTGCGGGTAGTTCAAGGCTCGGGGATCTTTGTCCATGAGAAATGGGTCAAGAATCCGTTGATTTTTAATTCGTTGACTCGGACACCCTATGATCGAATTGACTCTAAAATGATTGAGTTAAAAAGGGCACCCGCAACCTTGGAGGAGCAAAAAATTTTCCAAATTGGTGCAGAAGATGAAATCTGGACTTTTGAGCGGATTCGAATTGTCAATTATAAGATTGAGCAGCTGGAAATTTCTAAGCTGCCGGTTTCAATGTTTCCTGAGTTTTCACAAGAGGCTGTAGAGCATTCGATTCAAAATTACGTAGAGAAACAAGGATATCGTATCTCTCATTACATCACCAGCTATGATCCGATTACTACCAATAAGGAACAGTCGCGCCTGCTTTTATGCAAGCGCGGAACACCAGCGATGCAGATCACGAATCGGGCAATCTTAGAAGATGGCCAGGTCTACGAATACAGCAGTATTATTGCGATTGACTATTCGGTGACCTATATCCGACCTTTTGATCGGGAAATTCATCGTTCGCGGATAGACTAAACCTCACGAATCTCAAGTCATTTACTTGAGATTCGTGAGGTTCCTTTTTTGTTATGGCGTTACAATTGTTCCGTCGGGTGTCCGGCTTTGTGTCCATTCATGAGGACGGTAAACGACTGGGTGCTCTTCAGCTAATTCTTCATTAAAGGTTACACCGATTCCGCTTTGTTCAATCGGATAGAAGAATCCTTTTTCTGGTGCTGGAATATTGCCGAACAGGTTGCGAGTATTTTCGGGAATATCAATGTTTTCCTGAATCGCTGCATTGTGCAGGTGAATGTTCAAATGAGTATTCACCGCTAAACCAACTGAGCTGATATCGGATGGCGTATGCCAAGCAATTCGGACGCCCATTGCCTCACAGAAATGGGCCAATTTCAATGCGGGTGTAATTCCGCCAATTTGAGAAACGTGTGCCCGCATAAAGTCGATTTGACGGTTGCGTACAAGTTCTTTCCATTCCATAGGGTTGTTGAACAGCTCGCCAGTAGCAATTGGTGTTGCCGATTGGTTGCGTAATTGAGACAACCATTCATTTTGATTTGGCGGTAAAATATCCTCCAAAAAGAATAGATTGTATGGCTCAGTTGCTTTAGCAAATTGAATCGCTTGATTCGGATGCAGACGTTCGTGCACATCATGCAGCATTTGAAACTGATTGCCATATTTTTCTTTCACAGCTTTAAACATTTTTAAGGTTGTTTGCATATAATCCTCTTGGTCGAAGTAAGAACCTTTAATCGGCTGCTCTGGTGTTTGAAGATTCTCAGGATTACCACCGTAGAAGCCTAATTGGCAACGGATATAACGATAACCTTCTGCTAGAAATTTATCGATTTCTCCATAAAGATCGTCCAAATTGTCTGCGACTGCATGAGTATAAGCTGGAATAGCAGTACGAGCTTTTCCACCTAATAGTTGGTACAATGGCATATCAGCCAATTTGCCTTTGATATCCCACAAAGCCATATCTACACCAGAGATTGCATTGTTGGTGATGGGCCCATTGCGCCAGTAAGAATTCACGTTCATTACTTGCCAGATATCTTCGATTTGATTGGCATCGCGACCGATTAGCAGCGGCTTCAAGTATTCTTCTACCACTGTTTGAACGGCTAACGGGCGGAACTGAAAAGTGCCGCAACCTAGACCGGATACCCCTTTGTCGGTTTCAACTTTGACCACTAATAAATTGTGGCGATCTGGTTTGATTGCAAAGCTTTTTATATCAGTAATAATAGTTGGTGTCATTTTAATCACTCCAATTTTGTAATACGAATCATTTCCACACTCATTGAAACATGGATACCCAAGCGGTGTCAATTTGGTCTAAAAAATACCAGCTTGACAGTATAAAACCAGTCCAATTTTTCTTAAAAATATTTTAAAACGTTGATATATAGCTGTTTTTAATATAAAAATAGTAAAAAGGACTGGTTTTACAAGTTGGGAATACCATGCTACTATGTGAGGGTGAAAACGGAATCACAATTCTCAGGCGAAGTTGACTAGTCCGAGCCTGAATCACTTGTTCCGTAAGAACTAAGGAGGGCTACTAAAAATGAAACATGAAGATATTGCAAAACAGATTATAAAAGATGTCGGCGGAGCAGATAACATCAATAATGCTTGGCATTGTATGACCCGCTTACGCTTTAACCTAAAGGATGAGAAGAAGGTCGATTATGCGGCTTTAGATAAGATTCCTAAAGTAGTAGGAACCAAATATCAAAGTGATCAATTACAGGTAGTTATTGGAACGGACGTAGCTGATTACTTTGCACCGCTTGCTAAAGAATTGGGCTTGGATGAGAATAGTCAGCAAGAAAATACTGAGAAAAAAGGCGCAGTTTCCTTGTTTATGGATACTGTATCAGGGGTATTCGGACCAATCGTACCTGCGATTGCCGGTGCTGGAATGATCAAAGGATTGATGGCAGGGTTAGTTGCGTTAAATGTCATCTCGAACCAAACAGATACTTATTTAGTGATTGATATGATTGCCAGCGGCGTATTTACATTCTTGCCATTTTTCGTTGCCGCTTCTGCTGCCCGAATTTTCAAAACGAACCAATATTTGGCGATTGCGATTGCAGCAACTCTACAGTTTCCAACAATGACTAATGCGGTCGCTGAAGGAAATGTTTCAGCTTTCCAATTATTCGGGTTAGTCCCAGTTCCGGTCTTTAACTATGCAGGAACAGTTATTCCGATTATCTTTGCAGTGTTGGCTTTAAGCTACATTTATCGTTGGGTAGACAAGATCTTGCCGCAAGTTTTACGAACAGTATTTACCCCAACAATTTCCTTGTTCGTGGCTGGTTTAGTTACGTTAACAGTTATTGGACCAATTAGTATCCATTTAGGAAATCTGTTGGCTGCAGGTGTTGCTGGGCTATTCACGATTTCACCAGTGTTAGCAGGGATTGTCGTAGGTGCGATTCGACCAATTGCGATCTTTACTGGTTTACACCATGCTATGACACCAATTGCTTTGCAGAACTTTGCGAACCAAGGTTATGACATGTTGATGCCTATGATGTTTATGGCAAATATGGCGATTACTGGTGCCACAGCAGCTATTTACACAAAAGTAAAAACCAAAGAAGAAAAATCAATCGTTTTATCTTCTGCAGTATCAGGAATTTTAGGAATTACCGAGCCAGCTCTATTCGGTATTTTATCAAAATACAAAAAAGCTTTTATCGCAGCCACTATCGGAAGCTCAGTTGCATCAGCATTTATCAGCTTCTTCGGGGTTCGAATTTATGGCTACATTTTATCAAGTATTTTCAGCTTGCCAGCTTACATTGGGCAATACTTCATCTTTGCAGTGTTAGGAATCATCATTGCATTGGTTCTGTCTTTTGCCCTAACTTACATGATGGTACCAAAGGAAATGGATGAAGATACTGAGTTAACCAATGAAGTTGATTTACATGCCGTTTCAAAAGGTGCATATGTTCCTTTAGAAGATGTACCAGATGAAGTTTTTTCAACTAAAATGATGGGTGAAGGTTTTGCTATTAAGTCAACTGATGGTGCGGTGTTCTCACCAGTTTCCGGTACAGTGACTACCGTTTTTCCTTCAAAACATGCAATTGGAATCAAAACCAGCAATGGTGTAGAGATTTTAGTTCACATGGGAATTGATACAGTTGCTTTAAATGGTCAAGGCTTTGAGGTATTTGTCAAAGAAGGCGATCAAGTATCAGTTGAAACAAAACTGGCACAAATGGATTTAGAGTATATCCGCAATCAAGGAAAAGAAACAATGATCATTGTTGTGATTACCAATATGGATCGTGTCCTGTCATTTTCAGGTATGCGGGATCTAGAAGGCCAGCATCCAGCAGGAACTTTGTTGGAACGGGCAGTTCTTAATTAATAGACTGGAGACGTTTGAGTATGAAACGAGTAGAAATTTTATCACGTTTAGAAAAAGCTGGAGTCATTGCTGTCGTACGAGGAAAAGATCAGGCCGAAGCTGTAAAAGCTAGTCATGCGATTATTGAAGGTGGCGTAATCGGGATCGAAGTAACATTTACGGTGCCGAACGCTCAAGCAGCAATTCAGGAGTTAGCGGATGCGTATCGTGGACAAGAGGTTGTGATCGGAGCAGGAACAGTATTAGATGTTGTGACTGCCCGTTTGGCTATTATGGCTGGGGCGGAATTTATTGTCAGCCCTAGCTTTAACGCTGAAACTGCTGAGCTATGCAACCTTTACCAAATCCCTTACCTGCCAGGCTGTATGACGATTACTGAAATGCAGACAGCTTTGAAGAGCGGTGCAGACATTATCAAACTATTCCCAGGCAGTGCCTATGGGCCAAGTATTGTCTCAGCTGTCAAAGCACCATTGCCTCATATTAACCTGATGCCAACAGGTGGTGTCAGTCTGGAAAATATGGCTACTTGGTTTGAAGCTGGTGTAGTAGCTGTGGGTGTTGGCGGTAATTTGTTGGCACCAGCGGCTGAAGGTGATTTTGCCAAGGTAACGGAGATTGCTCAGCAATATGCTGCAAAGCTGGCTGAAATTAGAGGGATTACACATGGCTAGAATCGTTTGTCTAGGGGAAATTATGATGCGCTTATCCGCTGAGGTCGGCACACGATTGAACCAAACTAGTCAGCTAGATGTTTTCTATGGTGGTGGTGAGGCAAATGTGGCAGTTTCTCTGGCAAATTATGGTCATCATGTCCAATATGCCAGTAAGGTAGCAGATAACGCCTTTGGACAAGCTGTAGAAAGGCATTTGCACAGCTCTGGTGTTGCTACTGACTTTTTATTAAAAGGACCTGGTCGGCTAGGTACTTATTATGTGGAGCAAGGGATTGGTCAGAAGGCGACTAAAGTAGTGTATGATCGTCAAGGTTCAGTTTTTGCTTTGATGAATGAACTTGAATGGGAGTCGACTGAGCTGTTTGCTGAGGCAGATGTATTCCATGTTTCAGGCATTACCCCAGCGCTCTCGGAAGACTGGTGCCAGTTGACCATTCAATTGATGCAAGCAGCTAAATCAGCCGGTTGTAAGGTCAGCTTTGACAGCAACTATCGTCAAACGTTGTGGACACAACAAGCAGCAGGTGAGTTTTTGCAAAAGGCTTTGCCTTATGTAGATTATTGCTCAGCTGGCCACATGGATGCGATTCATTTGTTGGGAATTGAAGAGAAGACAGAGGTTGATGTAACAAACTATTATCAAGCTATGCAAAAGCTTTTCCCAAACATCGAAGTCTTCTTTTCGACTAAGCGGACAGTTCATTCGACTAGTGTAAATGAATTACAGGGAAACTTGTGGATCAAGGACCAATGTTACACGTCGAAAAACTATGTCATTGATCCTATTGTTGATCGAATCGGTGGTGGAGATGCCTTTACTGGTGGAATCCTTCACGGTCTATTAACCGAGATGAATCCGCAGGAAACGATTGAGTTTGCGGCTGCTGCTGCTGTCCTGAAGCACTTTATTAAAGGTGATTGCAACCAGTACAGTGAAGATGAAGTACGACAGTTTATGAACAGCGAAAGTGCGAAGATTAGTAGATAAAAAATACAGCAACCAGTTACTCTCAATCGAAAGTAACTGGTTGCTGTTTTTAGTAACAAATCTTGCAAGGTGTAAGATTGCCTACGCTATCAAGTGAGACTTCTTCAACCGAATTGGCATTGCTTAAGCCTCGGCAGCCTGAATTTGAATGGTATTTCGTTCCTGATTGAGGTGCAATGAAAACCGTTTGAACCTGTGGCTGCGCTTGAGCTTGAGCAGCCGCTTGTTGGGCTTCTGCTTCGGCCTGCTGTTGGGCAGCGAGAGCTGCTTGTTGCTGGGCCGCAGCCGCCTCTTGAGCGATTCGTTCTTGCTCCGCTTTATGTGCTGCTTCCTGAGCTTGTTGCTGTTCTAAAGCAACTCGCTCTGCTTCAGCCTTTTGCTGTTCTTCAATCTTTTGCGCCTCTTCAGCTTTTCGTTGTTCCTCGGCTATTTTTTTCTGTTCTTCTTTTCTTTTAGCCTCCGCTTGTTTTTCTGCTTCCAGTTTTGCTTTGCTGGAGGAAGCGGTGGTCTTTTTGCTTTCTTTGGTTGTTTGACTAGTTGATTCTGAAATGGAAGAAGCACTTGTTTCTTTTGTGCTTTTATCCACTGCGGCTATCCGTTCCTCAGTTGCAGAATTCTCGCTGGCAGGAAGCATTGTAAAACCAGCGATGGTTACCACAAAGGCAACAGCTGCGGTGACAATTGCTTTTTTAGCCTTACGATTATCTTTTTTTATCAGGAATAGAATCATCGCACCAACTGCTCCGATAAAAGCAGCTAGACCTGCTAATATGATAAAGACACTCCCTAAAGCGAAACACAATCCAATCAGAATAACTCCTGCAACTATTTTCCCCGTATTCTTTTTCATCTTCTTTCCTTTCTTTGAACAAAAATCCTCGTTAAATAGTTCAGCATTTCCCCAAATGCGTACTTAATAAAATAATACTATATTTAATAATAAAAGATAAAGCAGAATTTGTTTGAGTAAATAACGGATTGGGATTATTTAGAAGTTAAGACTAAGAAATGAAATTATTAAGCACGACTTTTAGATGGAAATCACTAATTCTTAGCTGATTTATTTGTTTGAATTGCCAGGAATCATTAAGAATTCGAGATTTTTTTATGATCTTTTTGAATGAACTGCTTTTATAGGCTGATTTTATGGCATACTAATCAGAAAATGTCGCAGAGGAGGGATAAAAATGACGAAGCTATTGATTGTGGATGATGAGGCAGATATTCGGGAGCTGGAAAGAATGCTGCTGACATCTTATGTAGATGAAATTATTGAGGCGGAAAATGGCCAAGAAGCTTTGTCTATGATGGATCAAGAGGTGGCTCTGATTATTATGGATTATATGATGCCTAAGATGAACGGTGTGGATGCGGTAAAGGAAATCCGCAAGTCTTATTCGGTTCCAATTCTTTTTATCTCTGCAAAGGGTCAAGAATACGATAAAATTGTTGGTTACTCCGCGGGGGCAGACGATTATTTAGTTAAACCTTTTTCTCCTCAGGAATTGCAGTTGAAGGTTCAGGCAATGCTGCGGCGTTACTTAAATTATAGTAGTTCGCAAATTCAAACGAATCAGTCAATTAATATTCGAGATATGGTATTGCATCCGGAAACACGCAAAGTTATTTTGGCTGATCAGGAAGTTACCTTAACAGGAAAAGAATTTGATATTCTACAGCTGCTGGCAGAGTCGCCAGCACATGTTTTTTCAGCGGAAGCGATCTATGAGGCTGTGTGGCAGGAACCCTATTTTTACAGCTCCAGCAGTACGATTATGACTCATATAAAAAAACTGCGGCAAAAAATTGAAAAGGACCCGAAAAAACCTCAGTATATTTTAACCGTGTGGGGAGTGGGGTATAAGATTGAACAATAAAAAAACTACCTTTCCTAAAGAAATTTTTCGCTATCTGATTCTAAGTATCTTGAGCGGTGCAATCCTATTCTTCTTGCTGTTTTTAAGCAATCAAGCGTTGTACCACCAGGTGATTCAACCAAAAATGGAAAAGAAGGATTTTTCAGAAGCGACCACCGAGTTTCAAGAATTTGTAAGTCAGCAGGAGGCGGACAGCTTAGGCCGGTTTACTTGGCAATCCTCAGACGGAACGGTCTTTTACTTGCGCAATGACTCCGAAAATAGAAATGAACCGAAATTCCATAAAGAACCAGCAGGACCAATGGAGGAGCGGCGGCCATTAGGGACAGAAAAATCCGCTGCAATTACTTATTCGGATGGGGAAACAAAAACAACCTTTTTAGTAGTTGAGAATCGTTGGCCGATGTATATCGGGATTGTAGCAGCAGTAGTTTTGGGGCTGCTCTTTGCGATCGTCTTGTTTTATCACCAATTATTGAATAAGGCGAAATACATGCACCAAATCGAAAAGGGAACAATTATTTTGGAGGCGGGTGATCTGGATTATCGAATTGCCGAAGAAGGGCATGATGAACTGACACAGATTGCGGCCAGCATTAATCGAATGAGTGAATCTCTTAGCGAGAAGATCGTTTTGGAAGCAAAAGCTACCCAAGCGTCACGAGAAATTATCAGTGACCTAAGTCATGATATCCGCACCCCGCTTACCATTTTAAGCGGCTATCTGCCGGTGCTGTTAGAAACCGACTTAACTGAAGAGCAGCGAAAATATTTGAATTTGATTCATAAAAAGACCCAACAGATGAATACTCGTGTGAATGATCTGCTGGAGTATGCAACGATTTTTTCCGGTCAACGTCCATTAGAGCTGCAAACGATCGACAGTCGGATGCTGTTTGAACAATTCATTACGGAGCTGCTGCCGATTGCAGAGGTCAGCTACGAACTGACTATTCCCCCACAGGTTAAATTAGTGGGAGATATGAGCTTGCTGGAGCGCTTGTTCGACAATCTTATTTCTAACATTAACCAGCATGCTGATCTTGAGAAGGAGGTCAATATCCAGATTCGTGTTCAGAATGAACAGCTTTTGATGACAATCAGAAATGCCATTGGCGGATCAGATTCAAGTATTGGAAAGTCCTTAGGGGTGAAAATTTCTACGATGATCGTAGAGCTGCATCAAGGGTGCATGACCAGTAAAACACTCGGGGAAATCTATCAAACGGAGATCATTCTTCCTGTAAAGTGGACGAACTAACTGAATAGGAATTTGAATAATGTTAATTATCTAGTAAGAGCAGTCAGTAAATGACTGTTCTTTTTTTGTTCCTTTTCAACCTTCAGATTTGTTCAGATTTACTTCAGAAGGAGTTCAGATTCATTGGTTATGATACATACACCGCTAATAAATGGACCTACAAGGAGGAATACCCGTATGGCAAAAGCAAAAGTTAAGAGCGGCGAAATATTTGAGCGCCGAGAGAAGAAATATCTACTGACACCAGAGAAGTATGATCTGCTGCTAACTCGTTTGCAAGAATATATGACGATTGATGAGTATGGGCTGCATACCATACACACGATTTATTACGATACAGAAGATTTGGCAGTCATTCGTCATTCGGTAGACCAACCCAAATTTAAAGAAAAAATGCGGCTGCGCAGCTATGGCTTAGCAACCAATCAATCCACTGTCTATCTAGAATTAAAAAAGAAGGTAGCAGGTGTGACCTACAAACGCAGAACGGCTATGACGTATCAGGAGGCGAAAAATTTTCTGAATTATGATGTGAAGCCGCAAGTACAAAAGCAAATATTCAAAGAGCTTAATTGGTACACCCAGCAACAAAAGCTTCAGCCAACAGTTCTAATTAGTTATGACCGCATTGCTTTGAAATCTAAGAAGGACGAAAATTTTCGTATCACCTTTGATCAGAATATTCGTTACTCTTTGGAGCATTTCGAATTGGATCAGGTGGATCAACATCCGCAAAAACTATTAACAATTGAACCGACTGTCTTAATGGAGGTCAAAATCTTTGAGGCTTTTCCGTTAGAAATCAGTCGACTCTTCTCTGAATTACAAATTTTTCAAGGGAAGTTCACGAAATACGGCAATGTTTATCATTGGGTGTTGTTCCCTGAATGGGAACAACAGCATATTCGTCAAAGAAAACAAACGATCAAAACAATTGAGCGAGGGGAATCAATTTATGCTTGATAGTATTCTTAGCAACAATGTCAGTGAGATGACTGTTACGTTGACTCAAATTTTATTAACTATTTCATCTAGTCTTATTTTAGGCTTTATCATTGCAATGGTTCACAAATATCATAACAGCTATTCCAAAAATTTTATGTTCACTATCGCACTGCTTCCGGTTTTGGTTTCTTCGGTCATTATGATGGTCAACGGGAACTTAGGGGCAGGGATTACGGTAGCTGGCGCCTTTAGTCTCGTACGTTTTCGCTCTGCTCCGGGAAATGCTCGTGAGATTACCACTATCTTTTTCTCGATGGCCGTTGGGTTAGGGATTGGGATGGGCTATATCGTTTATGCGACGATCTTCAGCCTATTTGTCAGCTTAGCAATGATTGTTTATACCAATTTGAAGTTTGGGGAGGCTACGGAGAATGCTCGTCAAGTACGTATTACAGTTCCTGAGTACACCAATTATATGAAGGATTTTGATCCGGTGTTGAAAAAATTTACCAGTTATCATCAGCTGGATCAGATCAAGACGACCAACTTAGGCAGTTTGTTTGAAGTATCCTTCACGGTTCATGAGAAAAATCCTTATCAGGAAAAGGAATTCTTAGATGAGCTGCGTTTAGTAAATAGTAATTTACCTATTGTTGTCCAGCCAGCAGGAAGTGGGAAAGACTTGTAGTCCACAGAAAGAAGGGGGCTCTTATGCTGATCTGTTTAACCGCCTTATTGGGCTTAGTATGGATGTTAATACCTGAGAAACAATAAATTAAAGTTTGCCACAAAGCAAAGAGAGCCAGCAGATAAAAAACAGGAAATTTGCTGCTTTTCTCATGCCACAGCTTCAGCGAAGGTACAAAAATGTCAGACTACAAATTACTATCTATGCTGAATGCTTAAAGTTGAAGAAAAGAGAGGAAGAAACTGATGAAAAAGAGACTATCCATTGCATCGCTGCTATTAGCGCTAGCATTAACCGGCGGCATCGTCTACAAAGTAACTGCTAGTCAGACTGAGGAGGCCAGTACTACCACTAGTTTGACTGGTTCTTCTACCAGTAATAAAACCAATTCTACCGTTTTGGCAACAAGCGGTGAGTATGATGAAGAGGATAAGTCTACGACCTATTCTGAAAGCACAGCTACACAGATCACCTTAAAAGATGCGGGATCCATTGTTAATGGGGAGGGAGCAGAAGTTTCAGACAATACTGTCACAATAACTAAGGGGGGCACCTATGTAATTTCTGGCACACTGACCAATGGACAAATTGCCATTAACAGCACCGATTCAGAAACAGTCCGAATCGTACTTAATAATGCAAAAATCACTAATGAAACAACTGCTGCAATTTCAGTTGCACAAGCTGAAAAAACAGTAGTAACCACGGCAGAAAATACTTCGAATCTGGTAGCTGCAACGGCTGAAAGCTTTGCGGAGACCGAGGAAGCGCAGGCTGCAATCTACAGCAAGGATGACTTAACCCTAAACGGTTCTGGCACATTGGATGTGCAAGCAACGGCGGGACACGGAATTCAAAGCAAAAATGATTTAAAGATAACAAGTGGGACGTATACCATTGATAGTGGCAATGAAGGGCTCAAAGGAAAGGATTCTGTTCAAATTTTAGATGGAGATTTTACGATCAATGCAGCGAATGATGGGATTCAATCCACTAATGCTGAAGAGTCAGATAAGGGCTACATTGTTTTAGATGGCGGGACCTATACGATTAGTAGTGAGAATGATGGAATTCAGGCCGAGACATACTTAATTGCTAACAATCCAACCATTGATATCACCACGAATACTAGCGGAACATCTGACTCTACTCAAAGCTATAAAGGGCTGAAGGCTGGTGGTGATCTGACAATCAATGGTGGAACTTACACAATTGATTCAGTAGATGACAGTGTTCATTCCAACAGCAATGTAACCATCGCCGGAGGAACTTTAAATCTAACGACTGAGGATGATGGGATTCATGCCGATGCTACTACAACGGTTTCTGCTGGAGAAGTAAATATTTTAAATTCTTATGAAGGAATTGAAGGAGCAAACGTTGTTCTATCAGGCGGTAATATAAACGTTGTTTCTACGGATGACGGCATTAATGCTGCGGGAGGCTCAACTACAGATGAAGGAACTGATGCTGCTGAGCCAAATTCATTTGGTCCCGATTCCTTTAAGGAAAACAGCAGCGGTGATTATACCATCACCATTGAGGGTGGAACTATTCAGGTCGATGCAGAAGGGGATGGATTGGATTCCAATGGCGACATTACTATGACAGGTGGTCAAATGACAGTTTTTGGTCCAGTCAGTGGGGGAAATGGTGCCCTTGATTACGATGGAACCTTCGATATAACTGGCGGTACTCTTTACAGCTTTGGTTCTTCGGATATGGCACAGTCGACTAGTGCTACTTCTACCCAGCCCAGTATTCAGATTTGGTTGGACGATGAGCTGCAAGCTGGCGAAGTAGTTACGTTAAAAGATAGCCAAGGTAATGTAATTAGCGAAGCAGCTTCAGGTAAAACTTTTGCTAACGTAGTGATTAGCGATCCAGCAATTCAAACTGGTAAAACCTATACTGTTGACTTTTCTAGTGGAACTTCAACGACTGTTGCCGTTGATTCCGCGGCAACATCGGTTGATTCATCAGGTACCGCCGTAGAAGCTAACCAGGGAATGATGGGCGGCGGAGGTCCTGGCGGAAGTCCTGGAGGTAACGAAAACGGTCGGAAATAGCAGGTAAGGAAGGTGTTTTCCTTCTTTACCTTTTCAGAAAGGAGCCAATTCTATGACAGTAAGTATTGTAATTCCAGCCTACGAACCTGAGTCTCGCTTTTTGACTTTTTTAACGACTTTGCTCTGCAAAACAGATCGACCAATCATTGTAATTGATGATGGATCGGGAGCTGGGTATCAAGCTGTTTTTCAAGAGGCCAAACGAAAAGGAGCCATTCTGCTGAATCACTCGCAAAATTTAGGCAAAGGCGCAGCGTTAAAAACCGCCATGCGTTTCCAGTTGTTGCATCTGCCAGAGATCGAAGGCTTGGTGACTGCTGATAGTGATGGGCAGCATCGAGTAAATGATATTTTAAAAATTGCCAGTTTAGTTGAGAAGAATCAGGATACGCTTTTCTTAGGAACACGCCAATTTGATCAAGACCAGATACCTTTCAAAAGCCGTTTTGGGAATAAGCTGACTGCGTTGATGTTTCGCTTTTCCACTGGGATACCTTTATCGGATACTCAGACTGGTTTGCGGGGAATTCCCCAAAGTCATTTAGAACAAATGCTGGAGATTCCTGGAAAACGATTTGACTATGAAATGAATATGCTCATTCAGGCTAAGGACATCAACCTTTCACTAGAAGAAGTACCAATCGAGACAGTCTATTTTGGTAACAATGAACATTCTCATTTTCGAAGTGTAATCGATTCAATGCTGGTTTATATGCCCTTTTTTAAATTTATTGCCAGTTCTGTTTTATCGGCTGTAGTTGATATCTTATTTTTTGTCATTCTGCTGAAGCTGGTTTTTCCAAGGGCCTCTAATGCCTTATTTGCCGCCACTGCAATAGCTAGAATCAGCAGCGGGTTTCTAAATTATCAGCTAAATCGACATCTTGTTTTTAAAACTGACCATAAACAAATCAGTGAAGCAGCAAAATATGCCTTACTTTTTATGAGTCAATTGCTATTAAGCAGCTTACTAGTTCAAGGTCTGGCAGAAATATTTCAACATATTGTCTTAATTAAAGTGGTCGTTGATTGTGGAATCTTCATTCTTAGCTTTTATATTCAACGACGTTTTGTTTTTAAAAGAGGGGGAATCGAAAGTTGATCAAACATAGAAAATTTCCTTGGTTTTTTACAGCGTTATTCTTGTTAGCCTGCTTTACTGGTTTCATACTTTTAGATACGTTTGTTGTTCCTAAAACTTATTCGGCTATTGCCACCAATGAGACAATAGAAACGACTGAAGCAACAAGAGATTCCAACGAAAGTTCCGAAGCAGTCATTACAGAAAATAGTTATCATGACGACGACATGACGATCACTGTCTCGACGGAACAAACAGCAGATACTACCTATTATGTTGCCGATATTCAGGTAACAAGCAGTGATCAATTGAAAACCGCCTTTGCCAATGGGACCTATGGCCGTAACATTAAGGAAACGACTTCTGCTATGGCCTCTGAGAATCAGGCAATATTAGCAATCAATGGTGATTATTATGGTTTCCGAGACACAGGTTATGTGATTCGCAATGGGAGTTTGTACCGAGATACAGCGGAGGAAAGTACGGATGCTTTAGTCATAGATGCAAATGGGAATTTCTCAATTGTTAATCAGTCGGAGGTATCGGCTGAGGAGTTACTGAAGGAAGGGGCCACGCAAGTTTTTTCTTTTGGACCTGTTTTAGTTGAAAAGAGTGAAATAGCAGTGTCCAGTGAAGAAGAAGTTGCCCAATCGATGTCCAGCAATCCCAGAACAGCAATTGGGCAGATTGGTGAAAACCATTATATGATCATTGTGTCGGATGGTCGGACAGCTGAAAGTGCTGGCTTGTCCTTATATCAATTAGCTGAGATTCTTGAGAGCAAAGGAGCAACCGTTGCTTATAATCTTGATGGCGGGGGTTCTTCCACCATGGTGTTTAACGGGCAAGTGGTGAATACTCCGGTCGCTGGAGCAAAAGGTGATTCTGGCAGCGAACGTTCGGTCAGTGATATCATTTATTTTTAGAAAAGGGTGGTTTTATGCAGGTCAACCGATGGTTAGTTAGCTTAGCGTTAGGTTCTGTGTTTCTTTATAGTTTCAAAACGATCTATAATTACTTTGGTCACGGTGTAACCAGTGAAGCATTAGACAGTATCTGGTGCTGGCCGTTGATTTTGATCATTTTCCTGTTAGTCATTAGAACAGGAAAACCGGCGATAATTAAGATGCACCGTATTAGAAACTGCAGCAGCTGCTATTTATTGGCAGTGATTAGTATCGTAATTGGACGAGCCTTGACGGGTATTTTTGAAATTGCCGGGACTTCCTCTGAGTATGTCCGCATTTACTATTGGGCAGCGATAGTTTTTATATTTTTAGGCAGCTTCCATTTCATAGCTGCAATGAGAGCTCAGAGCTTAAAACAGTCGAATACGTAAAGAAAAAGCGATCCTTTTATGCAAAGGATGGCTTTTTTTGGAATTACTTAGTGCTGCTTCTTTCTAAATAATGGTTCATCTTTACTTTTGTAATAATCGGGGTTGAATTCTTCATCATACTTAACACCTAACAAAGATCCAAACATAGGACTAAAGCCAAAGATACCTAAAATAATCGAAATAGGAACATAAACTATTTTTTTATAATACCATTTTTGCTTTTTTTGACTAGACATTCTTAATCCCCCTCTTCATACTAAGTATAACAGATGTTTTTTGTGGATAAGAGAGAGCGGTTGAAGTTTTTCCATAGGTGGGTAAATGGAAGATCTGGCAATTAGTATGTTGGAGGGGGAGTTGAACAAATGAAAAGACAGTGGAGAAATGGTTTGATTAGTGCTGGGGTGGTACTAATCTGTTTAGTTGCAGGCATGCTTATTTTCCTTGGATCTAGGGATATGGAAGATGTCGAGTTGGGGGTGCCAGAAATTGAGGTGCGATCTACTTCGATCACTCAGGAAGGGAAGCTGTTGTTAACTTGCGGATCAGATAAAAGAAAAAATGATCCAGCTGGGGATAATCAAAGTCCTCAAGTTAGTTGGAATCAGGTGATGGGCGCCAAAAATTATGTGGTAGTGATGGTGGATGAGGATGCCAGTTGGATTCACTGGTATGTGGATAATTTAACTGCAACCGAGTTGCCTTTGGGAACGTATAATCAAGAATACGTGGGGCCCTATCCCCCTGCGCTTTTAGGCAATCGACATAACTATCGAATTGAAGTGTTTGCCTTGCGCCAGAAGCCGGATATTGTGACAGTAAAGCTGGATAAAAGAAATTCGTATCCTGAAATCATCAACGATCTGGACACCGCCAAAGGAGAAAGGCGAAATATTTTGGCTCGTGGACATATTGTGGGAAGTTATCAACATGGGGATAAAACGGAATAAAATAGAGATGAGCTATGCACATAGAGTACCAATGGTTTCCTAACGGAGAAGCATGAGCAAACTTTCAAAAATCTTGTGACACAATGTTTTGATTGTAAGAGCGTTCGCTCATGTCAAAAAATTAATCAGTTCAAAAAGTTGCTTAAGAGTCCTGTAATTAGGTTTCTGAGGCAGCTTTTTAGCAGAACAAATGAGAGGTTAGATTTTCGGACGAAATACTTCATTCATCGTAGGTTTTTTCAGCGGTTTAACTGTTCTGATGAAAGAGAAATCATTTTAAAAAAAGACCAGATAATTGCTGAATCCGAGGAGGAAGGTTATCTCGGCAGGCATCACTCTCATTACCTTGTTGATAAAAATTATTGAAATGAAGTAAATGTTCTTGAAGGCTATTCACAATCTGAGTATACTATGGCCTTGAGTGGATAAATAGGGTTCATGCAGAAAGCTGTAATTAAAATGAGAATGTTTGGGTGGATAAATGACGAGAATACATAATTTTTTGAAGAAGGATCTGCTTTTCACGCTTTCGGGTTTGTTGGCGCTGGCGGCTTGTTTAATTGGAAGAGGATCAGCGGGTTTTATTGACTTTCATGTAATCTTTACACTTCTAGGTTTGATGGGGGTCATAAAGGTTTTTGAGCGTCTAGGTGTATTGGATTATTTTGCTGAAAAACTGATTCGGATATCTGATACCAATCGAAGCTTGATCCGAAATTTGACCTTTTTGGCTTTTTTCTCCTCCATGCTTTTAACTAATGACATTGCGATTTTGACTCTGCTGCCGGTATTTTTGAAGATTGTGCAAAAGTCACCGCAATTTAAGGCAAAAATTGCTGGGAGTACGTTACTTATTGTTGCCGCCAATCTAGGCAGCAGCTGTCTGCCCTTTGGCAATCCGCAAAATCTATATTTATTTGAACATTATCAGTTGAGCTTCATTGACTTCTGTGTCTTAATGCTGCCTTTTTTCTGTCTTTCGGTTGCAGCGCTCGTGTTGGCCTGTCAGTTTATTCCGGCTGAGCGATTAATGATTGAAGCGGAAAATAATCCATCATTGAATATGAAAAATTTGGTGCTGCCAATTGCAGCTATGCTGGTGATGATTTTATCGGTTTTACATGTTCTTCCTTACGAAGCAGCTGTAGTAATTGCAGTTGGTTTAACGTTTATTGCGGATAAGGGTGCATTAAAAGAGATTGACTATCGCCTGTTAGGTACCTTTGTGTTCTTCTTTTTGATTGTTGGGAATCTTAGTGAAGTCCCTGCTTTTATTGCGGTAATCCAACAAACGATAGGTAGTTTTTTATCAGTATTGCTTAGTTCAGCGGTACTTAGCCAGTTCATCAGCAATGTTCCGGCAGCCTTGCTGCTGGCTCCTTTTACGGATCAGGGCAGTGCGTTGATTTTAGGGACAAATATTGGTGGGTTGGGTACTTTACTGGCTTCTTTAGCCAATTTAATTGGTTACAAAGTATTCGCGGGCTATTTTCCCCAAGAGAAGAAACGGCTGTTTCAGCTGTTCACGTTAATTAATCTCGTTTTTTTAGCAGCCTTTATCGTATTTTTTTATTTATGGTATCGGATTGGCGGCTAAATTAAAGAGGCAATGATAACCTGTGAATTTTTCAAAAATAAATTGTTTGTCTTTGTTTTACTGACAGCCGTTCTGCTGTACTCTACACAGTCGGCGTATACCTTGATGCTTTTTCTTTCTTTATGTTAGAAGTCTATCCTGTAGGTTTGGATTCTTTATCCCAGCATGCTTAGCCGAAGTCTTAGTTGGCGGTGTTCACCATTTTTGCTAGAAAACAGCTGAAAGCAAAACATTAGTCTAGGCAGCATCCCTGAATTTTTCAGGAGTGCTTTTTTTTTCGTTTCAAGCAAAACAAGAGCTGCGATCAAAAAAAGGATCGCAGCTCTTGTTGAGTCTACACGAAGAAATCAGAGTAGTATTTTTGCAAGAAATCTTTCAGCTGTTCAGAAGGTACAGCGCTAATTTCTTTAGTAAAATCTTCGCTGATCAGCTTTCGCTGGGAGTTCAGTGAAAAATTCAGCTTCATTAGATATTTCCGGTCCTCTTCGTGAAGATAGTAATTCAATTTGATATTAGGGTAACTGCTCTCCGTGAGAATGGAAGAAATCCGATTAGAAAAGGTAATTAAATGATCAAATTTGAATGCACTTAATCGATGGATTTCATGTAAATTTAGATAGCCAACTACTTCTGTATCAAAATAGTAGCTGAGCTGCTGGGCGAAGAAATCACTTTTTTCTTTGGCCGAATTAGTGACAATCATGATTTTCTTTCGGTTGCGTCCCGCAATCTTATTTTTTAGTACATGTTCCCTAAACAATAGAGTTAGTGTACTCAGCTGGTACTCATCTAGGCGGAAGCTGGCAGCTAGCTGGGTTTCGTAAAAGTATTCTACTAATTGGAACAAAAAAGAGAATTCTAGCTTCACATCGTCTAATTTATTGTCATAAAAATCAAAATTCAAGCGGTTGCGAAAAAGACATTTGGATAAATAATGCTCCAGCTCCTGAATCAGACTTTCTTTTGTGTAAAAGGTAGTCAAAATACGTTCTTCTACATAGTCTGCCAATTGAGTAGCAAGTTGATGAATAAAGGAATTGGTTTGGTAAATCGCTTGCCCATCATTGTCCAAGCTGGCTAACACACTGCTGAAGGCTTGATCCTCCAGCTGGGTTTGGAAAAAGTGATAAACCGGCGGAGCTACGATAAATTCGTGCATTTCTTCAATGGTGTGCTCTCTAGCTAATCGCTCAATACTCAAATAAGTGTAAGTAAACAAAAATTTAGTTGCTGTATAATTAAATTGAAGCTGCTGCTCCTTTAGGAAAGTTGTTAAGGGACTAGCGTTATCCTGCCAAAGTTTTTGGGCTTCTGCGAAAATAAGATTTTGCAGCGGTGTATTCGCCTGTCTTGGGATAATTTCGCTTTGAGCGTTGATTTCAATTGTTTTGCTTAAAATTTTGGTTACTAAGATACGAAAGGCCAGCTCATCACCAACAATTGTGGTTCCTTTTCCCCGCAAGGCTTCTAATTGCAAGCCGTGTTTTTCCAAGGTCTCTTTAAAAAAGATGCGGTCCTTTTTCTTAGTGGATTGACTAACCTGGATTTTTTCGTAAAGATTGGAAAGATTGACTGAAGGATACAAAATACTCAAGGTTAGGAAGTACTCAAAGCGTTCTTCAACACTGGCAGCAAAGTCCATCAGCTCCAGTGATTGAATAAACTGAATTAAGGTATGGTAGCTAAGCTGGCTGACTACTGTCGAATCGGTAATCAGAAATTGATCCTCTTTTGGTAAATACTCATTGATAGATTGAACGGATCGCCGAATAGTAGCAGGTGAACGTTCTAATTTTTTTACCAGTTGATCAATAGTCATACGCTGCTTTTCTTGGATACGATTGGCCAAATATAAATCAAATGAGTTAATGGTCATGGTTGGACCTCCTTTGTCGTCACTGCCAGTATAGCATGGTCAATTCTTGAAAAAAACTAGAAGCAGATGATGACCTTGTTGCATAATCGGTTACCGCTTACACTATGTTTGTAAAGGAAATACCTGAGGAGGAAAAGAAAATGAAAGATCAGATGAAGAAGGGGATTCAAAAGTTTGGCCGATCCTTGCTGCTGCCGATTGCGGTAATGGCACCAATCGGAATGGTAATGGGATTAACCAATGCCTTATCGCAAAGTTATATGATTGAGCAGGTTGCTTTTTTAGGAGATCCTGCAGTCCAAGCCATTATTAATAGTTTAAAAACCATAACCAGTGTTGTTTTTGAAAATATTCCGTTGCTGTTTGCGATGGGTGTCGCGTATGGAATGTCAAAAGTGGATAAAGGGATCGCAATTTTTTCAGCAGTGTTAGGCTATGTGACCCTATTGGTTGTTGTAAATGTTTATCTGACTTTGACGGGTGCGTTAGCTGATGCCGAAAATATGGCAGCCGTTGGTCAGGGAATGGTTTTAGGCGTTCAAACCTTGAAGCTGGATGCAGCTGGCGGGATTATTGCCGGCTTGGTTGCAGCCAAGTGTACCGATAAATTTTACAAAACCCAGCTGCCTTTGGCTTTTGCCTTTTTCGGCGGCAAGAAATTTGTACCGATTGCGACGTTTTTCTTCATGATTCCGTTGGGCTTTGTTATTCCGGTTATTTGGGGGTTGTTCACAAAATTCCTGATTATGATCTCACCAATCTTTATGAATGATGTGTTTGGGGTGGGTGCCTACTGGGTAGCGCATCGTGCGTTGATCCCTTTTGGCTTGCATCATGTGTTAGCCTCGATTGTTCGTTTTACTGAAGCAGGTGGGGTGTATATGATTGATGGTCAGCAGTACATCGGAATTTTAAATGCTGCCAATAAAGTCTTGTTTGATCTTGGACCCGATAATCCGGCATGGAGTCTGGCACCTGATTTGTTTAAATATTTAGCTACAGGTCAAATGCTGACCACGCTGTTCCGCGTACCAGCGATTGGATTGGCTATGTATCACACAGCGTTTGCTGACAACAAAAAGATTGCTAAAGGGGCAATTCTGACCGTTGTATTGACGGCTTTTCTAGGGAATATTACGGAACCGCTAGAATTCTCCTTCCTATTTATTGCACCGCAGCTGTTCGCAGTTTATGCGTTGCTGTGTGGCGTAATGGCGATTCCGTTGAATTTCTTAAATATCGGAATCGGTTATATCCGCGGAACGATTTTTGACTTCGGAATTTTTGGCTTGATGTATGAGAATACTAACTGGATCAATTTGATTATTTTAGGAGTCATCAACTTTGTGGTCTTCTACTTTGTCTTTAAATTTGCTATTAAGAAATTTAATTTAGAAACCTTGGGTCGAGAAAAAGGACTGAAGGACAACACCTTGTTAGCTGAGAAGAAATTTGATGAAATCGCCGATATTGTGCTGCCAGCACTTGGTGGAAAGGCCAATATTAAAAATGTTGACAATTGTGTGTCTCGTTTACGAATTGACTTGGTTGATCAATCCAAGGTGAATGTGGAGGAGTTGAAAAATTCTGGTACCTCTGGGGTTTTCTTCCCACAGGAAAATCATATTCATGTTGTTTTTGGACCGTATGTTGAATTCGTCAGAAATGCCGTAGACGAAGCGTTGAAAAAAGGATAGGTGACCGTTGATGAGAGCACTTTACGATTCAAAAAGTAAAACCCTAGATGATAAGGGAATCAAGCAATTGTTTAGTCAAGAGGAAAAATATCAGGCGTGGCTTCAGGTGGAAGCGGCGCTGGCCCAAGCTCAAGGAGAGTTAGGGGTTATTCCAAAAGAAGCTGCTGAGCAAATTAATGCTAAGGCGCGAATTGAAAATATTGACCTAGAAAAGATGGATGAAATCTATCAAAGAGTTGGACATGGCTTTGTTCCTTTTTTAAAAGTTTTCGTAATGGCCTGTGATGAAGAAAGTGGAAAATATATCCATTATGGAGCGACAACGCAAAATATCCAGCAGACTGCACAGAATGTATTAATGAAAAAAATTCATCAAAAATTTCTAGCCTATGTGGTTGAAATTGTGGAAAATCTAAGCAGCTTAGCGGAAAAGCATGCCGATACGGTAATGGCTGGCAGAACCCACGGAAAACATGCGATTCCCATTACTTATGGCTATAAGGTATCTGTTTGGATTTCTGAATTGCTGATGTCCTTGGAACGGATGCAGGAAGTCGAAAAACGTGTTTTCACCGCGATGATGGGAGGAGCAGTAGGGGCCTTTAATTCTACAGGTGAGGTCGGTATTGCTGTCCAAAAACGAGTAGCAGAAATTTTGGGACTGGAGCCGATGCTGATTCCTTCACGTACGATCAGTTCACCAAAAATTGAGTATATTAATACGCTTCAGCTGCTGGCAAATAATCTTCATAAGGTTGCCGAAGAGGTTTTCCAAACTTCTATTGAAGAGTTCGGTGAAGTAGCAGAAGGCTTTACTAATGGAACGGTCGGCAGCAGCACGATGCCTCACAAAATCAATCCTAAATTGTCGAAGGGGATAATTGCCAATGCACAAATGCTTTACTCTCTTTCTACCGTAGCCTATTGTTCGTCTGCCCGGCCTTTTGAAGCAGATAGCACCTCTAATATGTTGTTTGATGGTGTGATGAATCAGGCATTAGAGCTGATGACGGAGATTCTAATGCGAGCCGAAGAATTATCCCGTACCTTGACTATCAATGAAGAACGGATGAAGGCCAATGCAGCGTTGAATCAAGGCTTAGACAATAGTGAATATATCATGATGCAGCTTGCTCCGCATATTGGTAAAGATCAAGCTCACGAGCTGATTTACGAGTTGGCGATTGAAGCTGAGCTGACTAATACAAGCTATCGAGAGCTATTGTTAGGCAATGAGCTGATTCGCAGTTTCTTTTCTGAGAAAGCAATTGAAGAGCTGCTGCAGCCGAGCAATTATACTGGACTATCTGCCCAGCTAGCTCGCCAGATGGTGAAGCAGGCAAAATCAGCGATCCATCAATACCAAGTCCAAAGTAAGGAGAAGGTCTATGTTTAAGCGATTCAAGAAAAATAAAAAAGAAATCTATTGTCCGGTAAATGGTGAAGTGATTGCAATTGAGGCAGTCAACGATCCAGTCTTTGCTTCTAAGGCAATGGGAGACGGATTTGCAGTAGAGCCATTAGATGGCGCTATCTACGCCCCGATGACTGGCAAGGTAACTTCCGTTTTTCCTACGAAGCATGCAATTGGTTTAGTGACAGATGATGGATTGGAATTATTGATTCATATCGGCATTGACACGGTTGCTTTAAATGGGGAAGGCTTTGACATTTTGGTAGCTGAGGGGGATGCTGTGACGGCAGATACGCAATTGGCTAAAGTGGATTTGGAGCATTTACGTAAGGAACAAAAGCCTTCTACAACTATGGTGATTTTTACGAATTTAGCAGATCAACTCCTAAAAGTTCAAACAGGAGGCAATACAGTTAAAGCTGTGATTGGAACTTTATAGAAAAAGAGTCTCTCTGTTGTATTCAGCAGGGAGACTCTTTGCGATTATTTTTTACTGAAAAAATCCATCAAATGAGGATAGAGCATCTCTTGATGAATAATGTAACTAGCATGATCATGGCCGTTCATGATTTTCAGACTTGCGTTGGGCAGTGCCGCCAATAGATTGATGTAAGTCTCGGGTTTGAAAATATCGTTATCTGCTCGTATCAAAAGAGTTGGCACATGTACTTTATGAATGTCTTCCAATTCAATGTTGGGCTGCTCCAGCATCAATTTAAATAAAGGATCTTTAGTTTCTTCATAGGTTTCCTTCACATATTGATAGCTCTCTTCAGTAAAATCTTCCGGCTTCAGATTAACTCCCAGCAGGGCCATCTTCTTAATTATCGTTGGGTTCTTCATGGCCAACATCAACCCAATAATTGCTCCATCACTAAAGCCGACTAAATTTACTTTGCCCAAATTCAGCTCCTTAATAAAGCCGTAGATATCCGCCACCATGGTTTCGTAAGAATAATCCTCAGTTTTTTGACTTTGCCCATGATTTCGGCTGTCGATAGCATAAATCGTATAGTGATCAGCAAGCTTTGCAGCCAGTTCAGTAAATATTTGATGATCTTCACCGTTTCCGTGGAGTAAAAGCATCGGTTCGCCGCTGCCGCTTACTTGGTAGAAAAGGGAGATGCCGTTTATTTGAATGTTCATGTTGAAGCTCCTTTCTGAGGTGTTGCTGGAGTTAATTATAGAGGAAATTTTCAGGAAAAGGAATAGGATCAAAAAGTGGGAATCGGAGTTTTGCCTGACTTGTTGTATGCTAGACATGAGACTTGATGAAAGCTGTCTGAGATATATCAAGTACGTTGACAGCTGCGTTGGTAAGATAAGAACAGGAGTAAGGAGAGGAAATATGTTAAAGAATTTGAATCAGCTGATTGAGTATATTGAGGATCGTTTAACAGAAGAGTTTTCCGTTTCTGCAGCGGCTAAGGCCATTGGAATTTCGGAATACCATTTGAAACGGACGTTTTCCTTTATTGCAGGGATGACTTTGTTTGAATACATTAAAAATAGAAAGCTAGCATTGGCTAATAGAGATCTGATATTTGGTGAAAAAGTAACAGAAGTGGCTTTTAAGTACGGTTATCAAACAGTTGAAGGTTTTTCTCGGGCTTTTCGTGAGTGGAGTGGGTATTCACCTTCAGAGGTTAGCAAAAACAACATTCAAAAATCCTTTCCTAAGCTCTCATTTTTTATCGATGTTAAAGGAGGAAGTTCAATGAAATTTAAAATTGAAGAAAAAGCAGCATTCCGTTTAATCGGAGTATCCCAAAGAGTTCCTTACCAGTTTGAAGGGGAGAATCAAGCGATCCGTCAGTTGACGGAAAGCCTCACTCCGCAGCAAAAAGCAAACATGCATAAACTAGGAGATCTATACCCCCATCAAGTACTGAATGCCTCGTATAATTTTGATCAAGAACGTTCTCGGGAGGTCGGGGAACTGACTTACATGATTGGATGTGCTACGACTAAAGAGAACCCTTTCGAGGACTTAGAAGAAATACTTATTCCCAGCCATACATGGGCTATTTTTCCAATTGAGGGAATTTTTCCTAATACCCTGCAGGAAACCTGGAAAAAAATCTACATGGAATGGTTGCCATCTTCTGACTATGAATTAGTTGAAGCACCGGAAATTTCTTTTATCAGATTTGGCGATGATTCAAAGATGGCTTACAGTGAAATTTGGCTTGCTGTAAAGCAAAAATAAAGATGTAAGAAACCTAAGCTGGACTAAGAAGATTGTTCTTAAGCCAGCTTAGGCCGTTAGTCAAACCTATTCAAATTAGATACTTTCTTCGTTGAATAGGTTATTTTCCGCAATAGTGCTGTGGCCCCTTTTTTCTTTCTTCGTTTGTTTTTCAGGAGGCATATTGCCCTTCAGGGTCAACAAGTAAGAAGACTGGCGGAAGAGCTCAATGAAGCACCAAGCAGTTGGAATAGTCATGAGAATACCTCCGATGTTCAGCAACCCCTTCACTGAGTCCATGCCTCCAGAAGAAACCAACAGGTAAGCGATAGATGTAACAATTACCCCCATCAAAATCTTAATGTTTTTGGGTGGTTCATCGTCAATTTGCATCGTGCAGACACATAGGGAGGATAAAACAGAGCACATGGGATCCGCTAAAGTACAGAAAGAACAGATGACGGCGATCAGAAAAATAAAGATGGCAATCTGTCCAAAAGGCAAGGTAGTCAATACTTGATAAACAGTGGTTTGCATGCCGCTTGTATGAATCATTTCCCAAATATCCAGCTGTCCAGAGGTTTGAACGTGCATGGCCATTCCGCCAAATACACCAATCCAAACAATACAGAAGATCGATGGCACTAGGATATTAACCAGCAAAAATTGACGAACCGTTCGTCCCTTAGCCATGCGCGCCAGAAACATACCGATGACAGGCGCATAGATAAAGAAAGAATTCCAAATAGTAATGCTCCACTCATTGGCCCATTGGTCTTGAGGGGCTAACGTATTGTTGCGGGTGATCATGGTGAAGAAGTTGTCGAACATGTAACCGACCGATTCAGTGCTTATTTTGCCAATAAACTGAGCATCACCAGCAAATAGGATATAAACCAGCAAGCAGGCAAAAATAACCATGGTGACATTGGACAGGTTTTTTAAGCCTTTTGACATGCCGGCAATACAAGTTAAAATGAAAAACATACCTACTCCAACAGCTAGAATCAACCAAATCACGGGACCTTGCTGAATGTTAAAAATACTTTCAAAGCCAGCTCCTAATTGCAGCAA
Source organism: Candidatus Enterococcus ferrettii (assembly GCF_017377655.1). GTDB lineage: Bacteria > Bacillota > Bacilli > Lactobacillales > Enterococcaceae > Enterococcus_A > Enterococcus_A ferrettii. Next base: position 142,704 of record NZ_JAFREL010000004.1, on the reverse strand, counting down.
ACCTGCTCCCATCGAATTAGAAACAGCACTAGCAAGACAAAAGATAGCGATGATGTGAACGAGCGCATTTAACCATGGGATGCGACGCTTGAAGGTACACTCAATTAATGAACCAAAGGAGAGATTCATTTTTAAATTATAGGAGATCAGTGCAAAGACGACTCCACATAAAGAATAGAGACAATATTGAACAAAGGTCCAATCAAACATAGCCTGACTGACCGCAAAAATTGCCGCTCCTCTTGAACCGGCCTCCACTCCAGCAGATACAGGCGGAGTCATAAAGTGGAACATTGGCTCACCAAGTGCCCAGAATAGAACACCACAGCCGATGCCGCCGCAGATAGCCATAAAGCACCAGTTATGAAATTTGAAATCGGGTTTGGCCTCAGGTCCGCCAATTTTGATATCGCCGAATTTGAACAGAATGAACGCTAATGCAGTGAAGATGGAGACCACTGACAAAGTGTTGATAAACCAGCCAAAGTTATCACCGACAAAATAGATGGCATTGTTTAGCAGAGAACCGAATTGTTCTTGGAAGAAGATGCCAAAAATAATTTCAACCAGCAGGATGGCCATCGCTGGGAAAAAGGCTACCTTGTATAATGTGTATTTAGGTTTCTTATCCATATGTACCTCATTTCAATTTCTTGTATTTTATTTCACATGAGCGAATAGACAGAGTTGAGGATGGGGACAGTACTTTGGTATGCAGTGCTCTTTTCAACCTAGCTTAAAGAAGGAATAATTGTTTAAAGGTGCAAGGCAACGCTTTGCGAAACCTTGCACCTATTAGTATATCCGATTTTGTCTTAAAAAAAGTGGAAAAAATGAATTATAATTTACCCAAGTTTTTCGCTTGAGCGACACACGCTTTGATTCCTTCAGACCAAGTATCGTCAAAGCCTAGTTCCACCATTTTGTTGATGGCAGCAAGGGTAGCTGCACCTGGCAGCAATAATTTTTTCTCTAAATCTTTTGGACTCTCCTCTGAAGTCATCAGCATTTCAGCACTGCCCTTCATTGTTTGAGCAAAAATTTGTAAAGCCGTGTTGCCATCGATCCCCATACTGACAGCTTCTTTAACGATAACATCGGCAATATGATAGAAGTACGCTGGAGCCGCGCCGCCAAATGGAACGATGTCATCAATCAGATCTGTGGGCATTTCTTCAACAATTCCGCTGCTAGTTAAGAAGTGGTAAGCTTTTTGATAGTCTTCCTCAGTTAAGGCTTTTCCGCGTGCGATTGCATAAGCTCCCATTCCAACCTGAGCGGTTAGCGTTGGTACACATTGAACAACCTTGGCATCTTCTCCTAAGTTTTCGCTGAACCATTCAGTACTAATACCAGCGGCTAAAGTAATAAACACGTTTTTATCTGAATAAACGGGTTTGACCTGCGGCATAATGGAACGAATGATTTGCGGCAAGACGGCCACCACTACAACTTCAGAGTTTTCCACTAATTCTTCGATAGAGTCATAGGTTTGATATCCTTTTGAGCGATAGTCTGCTAAAACATCGGCATTGATATCAAAAATTCCAATTTCATTTGCTTGGTAGTTTTTACTCAAAGCTGTTCCTGATAGAATGGCTCTGACAATATTTCCTCCACCAATACATCCAACTTTTGTTCCCATACATAAATCATCCCTTCTTTATAAATACTGGGAGAACCAGCTCCCAATAATCCCCAAATTATTGTGTAATATCTTCTACAATCGGTGTAACAACTTCTTTGTTTCTTTTTGATAAATTATTCATGCTGGCTGCGTCGCTTAAGTTCATGTCCTTGGTTTCAGGAGCCATCACAATCGACAGGACTAATCCTGCCACTGAAATCCCAGCACAGATATACAAAGAGGTTTGCAGTCCTAAGTTTTCTAAAACGACGGGTGTAAAGAATGTCGAAACAGCTGATAATATTCGGGTCAATCCTGTAACAAAGCCAACGGCAGTCGCTCGGATCTGCGTAGGGAAGAGCTCGTTAGGATAAACGAATTCGTGAGAGCCGCCTGCTGTATTGGAAGCACCAAACATGACGAACAGGCCCAGCACCATCCAAAATGGCAGGTTGGTATTAGCTGTAAAACCAAGAACAGTTAAGGCAATTGTACAAATCAAGAATGAAGCAATTAAGGTTGGGCGTCGGCCTGCTTTATCCATGTACAAGAAAATTGGCACCAAACCAATCAAATATAAGCAGTTAATAATTGCAGAACCTAAATACTGCAGATTACCGTCAGCAAAGCCCATTTGTTCCATAATCGTCGGCAGGTAAGTACCAATCGCGAAGACGGGAATGATTTGCATTGTCCAGAAAGCAGCCACGAAGAAAACCCATTTGCCATAGCCATTTTTGAAAATATCTGTAAAGGAAGATTTTTCTGGTTCAATGGTGGGATCACAGTCCAAAATGACATTATCGCCGATCTTAGCCAAAATCGCCGGTACTTCATCGCCACGCCCTTTATTAGTCAACCAACGAGGTGATTCAGGCATATTGCGGATGGCAACGGACCAGCCAAAAGTTAATAGTGCACTGCTGACCAGCATCCAACGCCAAGCCCCATCTCCCAGCGGTAACATGAGGTAGCAGACGACATTTGATAATGCGTAGCCGATAAACCATAGAGCGTTTAAGAAGCCGACAACATTCCCACGATTTTTTTGCGGTGCGAATTCAGCTAGATAAGGACCAGCGATGGAGAAGGTTGCTCCAACCCCTAATCCTAAAACCAGACGCAGGATAAAGGCCTGCATGGAGTTAGTGATAAAAAATTGCAAAAGAGCAGCGACTGTTAAAAATATGAAATCATACATGTAGATTTTTTTACGTCCGATTAAATCGGTTAGGTAACCACCGATGATACTTCCGAAAACCATGCCGAGCAGTGTGCCCATCCCAATCAACCCAGACATAACCGGTGTCATTGAGATTTGTGTGCCCATTACTGATAAAGCGATGGTTACTGATCCAATCACATAGCCAGTTACCAGCGGGCAGCCTGAACAGTAGGCGATTAATTTGAGATGGTACTTATTAAAAGGTACTGCATCCATTGTTACTTCATTGGTGTTCATAGTGTCCTCCTATTGATTACTTGATTTTCCAACGAGCGCTTGTTACAAGACAGTATCTACATAGTTTCGCAGGATCGATAGGCAATGCGTCATATGCTCAGCAGATGGCGGCATCAAATCAGCTAAAGGATAGGTGCGGCCTAAGCGTTTGTAGGTTTCAGTCCCCAATCGATGATACGGAAGCAGTTGAACATGGTGAAGATGCTTCAGCTTAGTACAAAAGCTGCCGATACCTTTCAATTCTTCATCTGAATCGTTGATTCCCGGAATAATCGGAATACGCACGATCAGGCGAAATTGGTGTTCCAGCTCATTGGTTTTCAGCAGATTATCAAAAATCCGGCTGTTGTCGCCGCCGATGTATTTTTTATGTCCTTCTTTTGAGAACATTTTTAAGTCAACAAAAGCGGTATCGACATAAGGCATAAGGGAGCTGACAGCCTCCCAAGGTGCATAAAAGGTGGTTTCAATTGCTGTGTTGATGCATTCTTCCCAGGCTGCTTTTAACAATTCACGAGAAAAATCTGGCTGGGAAAGCATCTCGCCGCCGGAAATGGTCAACCCGCCACCGGAATGGAAGTAGCAGCAGGAGTCTTTGCGGATTTCCTTCATGACATCTTCAACGGACATCACTTGACCATAGGTACAATTTTGTGCGTGCTCAACTTTAAATGATTGGCTTTCTGGGGTAGAGCACCAGAGACAACGCAGCGGACATCCTTTAAGAAAGACAACTGTACGAAAGCCGTCGCCGTCATAAACTGATCCGCGTTCGATTCGCAACACCATTCCGGTTGTGCTTGCCTGTTCTTTAGTCCTTTTTCCTGCTAGTTGTTCAATCATGATGATGTCCCCTTTAAATAAATTTAGCTAACCCAACCGCCAATAGCTGTCCGGCCGATAATTTCGTCTTGGACCTCTTTTCCAAGTTCAATGTAAAAGGCAGTATAGCCTGCTACACGGATTAATAATCCCCGGTGATTTTCAGGATGCTTTTGTGCATCGATTAGAACTTCTCGGTCCACTACATTAAACTGCACGTGGTAAACATCTAAGGTACACAACGTTTTCAGCAAGTTCATCATGTGCGAAATGCCCCGTTGCCCTTCTAAAATCGATGGTTCCAGCTTCATGTTTAACTGAGTTCCCTGCGTGTAACGAGCATGTGGAATATGACTCACCGATTTCAGCAAAGCGGAAGGACCGTTTTTATCGGTTCCGCCAGTTGCACCAATCCCATCCGTTAATGGTGTCCACGCTTTACGGCCAGAAGGTAAGGCACCCACCCAAGCCCCAATTGGCGTATTTCCTGATACCGGCAGCATGCCAGTGGTCATTTTGCCAAATTTTGTATCGTATTTTTCAAATTCGTCGACAACATAGGTGAAGACTTCACCTACGATCCAGTCAGCACGTTCGTCGTCGTTTCCGTACTTAGGAGCTTCTAGGCACAACTCTTGAATTTCTTCGTAGCCTTCAAAGTTTGCTGCTAGTGCTTGGCACAACTCGTCCATGGAAACTTTCTTTTCATCAAAGACCAGATTGCGAACCGCTGCTAAGGAATTGATGATGTCAGCTTGACCAACCGTGATAACACCGCCGCCGCAGTTGTATTTTGCGCCGCCCATGCTGTAGTCGGTTGCTGATTCTAAACAGTCAGGGAATCCTAGTGATAGAACAGGAACTGGGCGATAGTTCATACTCAGATAGTCCAGTAATTGATTTCCTGAAACAATTACATCAACGAAATAGCGAATATGGGCTTTAACGGCTTCAAAGAAATCATCAAAGGTCTTAAAGCTTTTCGCATCCCCCGTTGAAACCGAAACGCGTGCTCCTGTTTTACGACTAACTCCGTCGTTTAACGCCATTTCGATAATACCGCCCATATTCACATCGGCCATGTCAGTGTATTGCTTCATCCGGCCAGAAAGGTTTGTTTCTACACAACCGCAAGGGTTCCAGTCCCAGGCTTCGCTCAACGGCACACCTTTATTCAACATCATACGAATACCAGCGTCGTCATGATATACAGCTGGCATGGTAAGGCCCATCCGATTGGCTTCGCAGGCTTTTTGCAGGAAGGAATCTGGATTTTTCGCAATGCTGTAACGGACAGACATGTTTGGTTCTTTTAACTTCACATCCATGGTTGCTTGAATAACCATGTACGATAATTCGTTTACCGCATCATTACCGTATTGATCAATACCACCAGCAGTAACTTGAATGGTTACACAATACCCAGCTGCAAATTGTGCAGTCACTTCGTCTTGGAATAGGCTTAATTCAGCGATCTTGATCCATAAGCAGTCCAATAATTCCTGCGCTTCGTCTTTGGTTATTACTCCGTTGTCGATATCGGCTCTGAAGTAAGGGTACAAGTATTGATCGATCCGTCCTAAGTTATAAGATGAAGCATTTTGCTCCATGTAAATCGCGTATTCATAAAATAAAATGCTTTGCAAAGCCTCATGATAAGAGGTTGCTGGATACTCGGGTACACGACGGCAAACTGCCGCAATTTTTTCTAATTCAGCCTTACGAATAGGGTCTTTACAATCTGAAGCCATCAACTCAGCTAAATCTGCATGACGATTAGCTAAGGTGATAATCCCGTCGCAGACAATAATTTCTGATTTCAAGAACTGGATTTTTTCTAAATCGCCAACCTTGGCATCATCCAGCTGGGCCAAAGCAGCTACCGCTTTTTCGCGAATGCCGCCAATTCCTTCAGAGAGAATCAAGTCCCAGGCAGGAGTTGTTTCGCCGTACCCGCGAACAGCTTTACGGTCAATGTAGATCATGCCGTTATCTCGCAATAATTTCATGTCATCAGGAGCCATAGCTTGCCAACGATCTAAGACACAACGGTTTTTCCAGTAATCAGAAACTTCTTCTTTAAAGACCTTTTTGCCTTCTTCGCTAAGATAAAACGGGTCAAATTCTCGAGTACTGATGGTATCCAGTTCCCGATCCAAAATGGAACATGAACTGTCTGCACATAAAATTCCGGCCCGTGGTTTGAAGCCAGCACCGCCGACCAATAGCTCGTCGTCTAAAATATAAATATTTTTCTTCTGGCATTGATGTAAGTAGCCTGTCGCCTTTTGAATAATCCAAGGCTGACCTTCTGTTTCCTTGAAGCCTTCTGTTAAGTACTTGGCATTGTAGACATCCATGTCTACTCGTGTATTTAAATAGCGTTCCCGCAGTCGATCGATCCGATCCATATAATTACTCACGGTTAAAACTCCTTTTTATTGTTTTTTTCCTTAGGTTTCTCACAGATCAGCTAATCTGTGAGAAACAAAGGATGAAATATATACGGTTGTTGCTCGGGACAACAACGCTGTTACGCTTTTGCGTGAACAGGTTGGTTTACTTCACGCACACCAACTTTTAAGGTATTGCGCAGATAATCGATACTATCTAGACACGCTTGCATTTCTTTTTCGCGAGCTACTTCTAGCGTTTCGTCGCCGATTTCGTACTCTACTTCAAAGGTGATCCGATCAAGCGGGGCATTTTCTCTTAATGTACGCAAGATTTTCGCACAGTCTAAATCGCCTTTACCAATGGAGGTACCATAAGAATGGACACCATCTGGGTCAACAACCAATTCGATATCACAGAAGTGGCAGCAGTTAGCATACGGAGCCATTTTTTCAATGCAGGCTTCTGGTCCTTCAAGAACGTTCATGGCGTTCATAGTATCTACACAAGCACCAACCTGTGGGTGATTCAATTGTTTCACTAGCCAGATTACTTCATCCGCATAGGCATCACAGTGATTTTCGATCGATAAGGTTAAGCCTAGTTCTTCTAATAATGGTAGGTTTTCTTTGAATTCGTCGTAACGAACAGCCAATTGGCGCATTACATCAGGATGCATACATGTGCCGTAAAGTGGACGCGGACGTTCGATATCTAAACTAAATTTCACTAAGTCAGCACCCATTGCTTTTGCGTTAAGCAATGCATCCTTGACAGTTGAGTTAACACGAGGATCACAGGGTGCATCAAAGGAAACGTTGTATTCTAAGTAAAGATCATGATCTTCCGCAGCTGCTTTTACTTCAGCTAAACGCTCTGGGTCCAAAGTAACTAAGTCAACGTTGGTAATATGCAGGCCGTCTAACCCCCATTCAACCGCCAAATCCATCAATTCTAATAAGTTAATGGATTGTTCAAACGCGTGGTCTTCTTGGAAGCCCCAGCTTTCACCTAATCCGCTTAAGTGAAGTGTGTACGTGTGCATTCCTAATTTGATTGGTCTGTTTGTGTCTTTCATTGTTTGTAGCCCCTTTTTAATTTTTTTATTTTTTCAGGCTGTTTACTTCTTTTCCTATTTTAAAAGGAAAACAAAATTGCCTGAATTTGCGTAACTTAGATTTGAAACAATTTCACAAGTACAGGTGGTGATAGCTGATGGGATAAAAATAAATCGGCCCACCTGTTTTCTTTTCACTAGATCAAGGAACTCGTTCTTAGTAAATAATTAATTTGAAACTATTTCACAAATGATCATTTAAGTGTTTTGGTAATTTTCTTTTCACTTTAATTAAATGCAAGTAGCGTGCCAGTTTTATAAAATGATCCGATTTGCTGTTAAATCAACGTTATCGTGAGTGGTTTTAATGAGTTATAAGAAATAAGGTGCAAAAAGTGCAAAAAAGAAGTGCAAATTTTTTTGCTTAAATAGAAAAAGTGCAAAAAAATTTGCTTTACTTTGTGATGTAATGTCTATAATATAGTTTGTGAAAGAGACAGGATGTAGGAGCGATTGAAAAAAATTGGTCTATTAGATAAAAAAAGAAAGGATGGAGGAATCTGAATGAATTGTGAGGAAGCACTACGTGTTATTTCTCAGTGTGGATTAGGTGCGGTGTTGGTGTCTAAAGATAGAACAATCCTGGCAATTAACGAAATGGGGGATCGTTTATTGCATGGGGAGGGAAAGCTTTTAGGGCGGATTCTGCCAGAAAAAGCAGCAATTTTATATGAAGAAACTGAGTCGCCGAGTTACGCTAATACTGCTTTTGGCGAGTATTTATGCCGCTGTACAACGCCAGTATTGGCAGACCTGCCAATCGACAGTGAACTAATTGTTTTTCGAGTGGCAACCAATGATGCCTGTCATGATATGTTGATCACAGTATTGAACGGTATTAGTGAATCAGTTATTCTATTTGATGCTGATGGGCGAATTTATCTGTTGAATGATGCAGCAGTTGAGTTGGATTCAATCGTCACTTCGGATGTTTTAGGAAAGCATGTTACAGAGATTTATCAGGTGGAGGAAGGACAGTATCTCAAGATTCCGCAGGTAATTGAGGAAAGGCAGCCAGCCATGAATTTTCGCCAGCGTTACAAAACTTGCTTCGGCAAGAAGGTGGATATTGTTGCGAATGTCATACCAATTGTGCAAAATAGTCAAACATTGGGTGCCTTCAATGTTATGGAAGATTGGTCTGCTACCAATGAGCTTCATAAGCAAATTATTGATTTACAAGATAAGCTGCTGGTCAAGCCAAAGCTTTCTAAGAGCAAAGATAAGCAAACCTTAACTGCTAAGTTTCATTTCAAGGACATCATTCATATTAGTCATGTAATGAATAAGATGGTATCGCGCTGTAAACAAATTGCGCATTCGGATTCTTCGGTGATGATCTATGGTGAAACTGGAACAGGGAAAGAACTTTTGGCCCAGAGTATTCATAATGCCAGCAAACGTGCGCAAGGACCATTTTTGGCAATTAATTGTGCGGCAATTCCCGAGAATTTGTTGGAGGGATTGCTGTTTGGAACAGAGGAAGGGGCCTATACCGGGGCTGAATCACGAGCGGGACTCTTTGAACAAGCCAATGGCGGAACGTTGTTACTTGATGAGATCAATTCCATGAGTATTATCCTGCAGGCTAAATTGCTGCGAGTGCTACAGGATGGAATGGTTAGGAGAGTAGGAGGAATTGAGGAGACTCACGTGGATGTGCGAGTGCTGTCTAATATTAATATACCGCCTTATCAGGCAGTAGAACAAAATATTATTCGTCAGGATTTATTCTATCGTTTGGGCGTAATCAATATTAGTATTCCACCACTGCGGGAGCACAAGGAGGATATTCCGCTGCTATCGAAAAACTTCATTCACCGCTTTAATAAGAAATTGGAGCGTAATGTCCGCAACATTGATCAAGCGACTCTGGATTATTTCAATGCCTATGACTGGCCGGGAAATATTCGCGAGCTGCAGCATGCTATTGAATCCGCGATGAATATTTTGCCTAACGATCAATCGTTGATCACGGTCGAATATATTCCTGAGCATATTGTCCAGTCCGCTAAAGTAGCGCCGCATGCTGAACACAAAATAGAAGCGACCGGCAGTTCACTGAATCATACGCTGCAAAACATTGAATTTCAGATGTTTCGTAATGCATTGCTGGCTAATAAAGGCAATATTTCAAGAACTGCCCGTGCGTTGGGCGTCAGCCGGCAAACGTTGCAATACCGAATCAAGCGTAGTGGTATTGACGTGAAAGAACTGTTGAGAGAAGAGCTGGAGAAACAGTAGAGTGGATTAATAAAAGCGAATAGGTAAAATTTAGAGGAACGATTTTCTTTTAGGCGAGGAAACATCGTTCTTTTTTGCGTATATTTAAATGGCGCTCTTCTTTGCTGTTACTCGTTTTCGTTTTGTAACAAAAAAGGATATATTTTGTTACTGTATTAATCTGCTTTTTCTTGATATTATAAGGATAATCAGAAGTTCATTTTTTTAGATGGAGGTGTAATGAATGGCGAAAACGACGAAGGAACGAATACTAGCAAAAGTAAAAAGAGCATCCAAGGGGAGATTGTTTGTAACAAATGATTTTATAGAAACAGGCAGTAGTGAAGCTGTTCGTAAGGTATTACATGAGTTAAATAAAGAAGAAATATTAATACGTGTGTATTCAGGTGTTTATCAAAAGCCTAACTATAATGCTTATCTAGAGATGAAGATTCCTGCAGCCACAACGGACATTGCAGAAGCAATTGCTAAGAAGAATTGTTGGACGATTACTCCAGCCAAGGACATGGCTTTGAATCTGCTAGGGTTAGATACCCAAGTTCCAAACAGCTATGTTTTTATATCTGATGGTCCTAGCAAAACAATTAGACTGAATGATGGCCGGATCATCAAGTTTCGTCACGTTACGCAAAGAGAGAGCCGCTTAAGCACTAGTTCAGCGCTAGTAGTGGAGGCTTTCAAAGCTTTAGGAGAAGAAAGCGTGACCGATGATGTATTGCAGCAGATAAAGCATAAATTGAGTACAAATCAAATCAATCAATTAAAAAAAGAGAGTACTTATTCTAGAGCTTGGATCAGAAAAAAAATTAAACGAATGGATGAGATCGCATGATTGAATTTGCCAAACAGTCTGATAGTACAAGGCGAGAGGCCTTTACTGCAGCGAGTCAGCAATTAGGTATGAACGAAGCCATAATCGAAAAAGATTTTTATGTCGTCTTAATGCAAGAGATACTTTTTCATCATTGTAACTATCGTAAACATTTTGCTTTCAAGGGTGGTACCAGTTTATCTAAAGCATATGGGATTATTAAACGTTTTTCAGAAGATATTGATGTGGTAATGGATTGGAGCTTATTAGGTCTTTCAGATGGTGAAGTGTGGCAAGTTCGTTCAAATACACAACAGGACAAGTTTAACCGTAAGATTAATCGGCAAGCTGGTGTTTGGATCGAAGAAATTTTAATTCCAGACATCCGTGAAACTTTGAAGTTGTTTGGTATTGAACGGTTTAATGTCTATGTAAGAGAAGCTGATAAGCAAACGGTAATTATCGAATATCCAAGGAGCTTTAATCTTGGAAATATTTTGCCAGAGATTCGTTTGGAAATTGGTCCACTAGCTGCTTGGACGCCCAGTGAAGAGAAAATAATTAAAAGCTATGTAGCAGAAATAATACCGAATGCCTTTCCTTATTCTGCAGTAATTATTCCAACGGTCGAAGCAAAACGAACATTTTGGGAAAAAGTAACTATTTTGCATAAGGAAGCAAATCGCCGTAATGATAATTTTGTACAGCGGATTTCTCGACATTACTATGACGTATACATGCTGGGTCAGACCGCAATCAAAGCGGAAGCTCTTTCAGATGTGGAATTATTGAATCGTGTGGTTCGCTTTAAAAAGAAGTTCTATTTGGACAATTCTGCAAGATATGAAGAAGCGACTATTAAAAAATTGAAGCTGCTGCCTAAAGAGGGAAGGCTACAGCATTTGCAGCAAGATTACCAAGTAATGGGACCGATGTTTTTTGAGAAACCTCCCGCTTTTGAAGAGATAATTAATTATTTGCAGCAACTGGAGCAAGAAATTCATGATCTGAAAGATTGAACCTGAAACACCCTCAACAGGTACCTTACCAGAATAACTGTGGTATGATAAGTGAAGTAAAAACTCTGAATAAAGTCAATGGATTGTTGAAGACAGGAGGTCAAGAATGAACGAGCAGCAGGTCTTAGAAATCATCATGGGATTGATCATTCATAGTGGAAATGCTAAAAGCGATGCAATGGAAGCGATAACAGAAGCCAAAGCTGGAAATTTCGGTGAGGCGGAGGAAAAGATTATCAGCGCTGAGGAATCTTTAGTTCAGGCACATCGGACTCAAACTGAGCAACTGACGGAAGAGGCAAACGGGAATAATATGGCGGTCACTTTGCTCGCTGTGCATAGTCAGGATCATTTGATGACAGCCGTCACGTTTATCGACTTAGCGAAAGAAATTATTGATTTGTATAAACGAATCGATTAAAGGAACTTGGAGATGGATCACTGTCTCCAGGTTCTTTTTGTGTGTTTAGATGCTATACTGGAAAGTGATAAAAACTGGGAGGTTGGCAAATGAAGGTGACTATTCGCAATGAAGAAGAAAAAGATTATCGGATTGTAGAGGAGATTACGCGGGAGGCCTTTTGGAATTTATATGTACCAGGAGCTGTGGAACATTTTATTGCTTACAGTATTAGAAAGCATCCAGATTATCTTCCTGAATTATCTTTTGTGATTGAGTTGGACGGTAAAATTATCGGAAGCATTATATACACAAAAGCTAAGGTTGTTGATTCAACGGGCGTCGAGCATCCGTTAGTATCGTTTGGTCCTGTCAGTATTTTGCCGGAGTATCATCGTCAAGGCTTTGGGCGGAAGCTGATTGAACATTCGATCAATGAGGCGAAAAAGCTTGGCCATAAGGCAATCATTTTAGGTGGGTTCACCTATCATTACCATCCTTATGGGTTTGTCGGTTCGAAAAAATACAACCTAGCGATGCCTGACGGAAAGTTCTACACTGGAATTATGGTGCTTCCTTTGTATGAGGGTGCTTTAGATGGAATCAGCGGCACGATCCATTTTTCTGAAGCGATGTACCCTGATGAAGCAGCCTTTGCAGAATACGATGCGACGTTTCCTGAAAAAGAGAAAAAGGTACTGCCTTGCCAAGCGAAATTTGAGAAGGCTGTGAGTGAAATTGATACAAATAGTTATGAGTAAGATCTTTGGGAAGAGGCAAGAATCAAATAGGATTCTTGTCTCTTCTTTTAGGACAAAGACAACGATGAACTTCCTCTTAGCGCTCCAATCCTTCCTTCACACTCTGCAGCCATTTCTCGATAGCCTCAGCTAGAATAATCTGCTGCTGCAAAACGGCCAGCCCAGTTTCAGGAATTTCGGTGCTGTGCTCTTTGGCAGCTTGGTTTTCGGCTAGGTAATTCTTCAGATTAACAATATTTTCTTCGATATTAGCGATACATTTCCTTTGTTCTTCAGGAGCTAGGCTGGTTAGGTTGACCATGACGGCATTAAAGTCTAAAAAGATTTGAATCGGCTGCTGGGAAATTTCCTGCATTAGCCGCTGGAATTCGCTCTGTCCAGCATCGGTTAAGTCATAAATCGCTTTTTCAGCTTTGTTGCCTTCTTTAATCAAAGTGCTTTTAATATAGCCTTTGTTTTCCAGCTGAATAACCTTTTTATAAATAGAGGGAGTACTGATTTTTACCCAGCGGGAAATGTTGCGGTATTCTACTAGTTTTTGAATATCGTAGGCACTTAAGGGCTGCTGCTTGACCATGCCTAAGACAATTAAATCGATGGTGGCCATGAAATCCTCCTTTGAGCTGTTTGACAACTACTATAAATTATAGTAATATTTTCTCGTTGCTATAATTTATAGTAAAGTTGTTTGTCTGCTGTGTCAATAGTAAGGAGTGTATGAAATGAATAAAAAGATGGAATTGTTAGCGAATGTCCCTGTGCCTAAGGCCTTGTTGGCGATGGGGATTCCGACAATGATCGGAATGATGATTAATGCCTTGTATAATATAGTTGATGCTTACTTTGTAGGCGGCTTGGGAAGCAGCCAGATGGGCGCTATTTCGGTGGCTTTTCCACTAGGACAAGTAGTTGTGGGATTGGGTTTGTTGTTTGGTAATGGGGCAGCCTCGTATATTTCTCGCTTGCTAGGCAATGGCGACAAGGAGAAAGCGAATCAGGTAGCGAGTACAGCCCTCTATAGCAGCGTGATACTGGGAGCGGTTGTAATTGTTTTAGCAGTGATTTTCTTACAACCGCTGTTAATATTTCTTGGCGCAACAGAAAGCATTTTGCCCTATGCCTTAAGCTACACAAGTATTTATGTGGTATTTTCAATCTTCAATGTGTTCAATGTTACCATGAACAATCTCGTGACCAGTGAAGGTGCTGCTAAAACGACCATGGGTGCTTTGCTGATTGGGGCATTTCTGAATATCTTGCTGGATCCAATCTTCATTTACACCCTGGGATTGGGCGTAGCAGGAGCTGCGATTGCGACAGCTATTTCACAAATTGTTTCTACCTGTGTCTACTTCATCTACATTCTTCGGAAGAAAAGTGTTTTTACCTTCAGTCCACGTTTGTGCCGCTGGTCTAAGGAAAATATGGCAGAAATTCTAAAAATCGGCATTCCTACGTTAATTTTTCAGGTATTGACCAGCCTTTCAATTTCTTTGGTTAATATGGAGGCTCGGGGATACGGCGACTCGGTGATAGCTGGTATGGGTGCTGTAACTAGAATTGTTTCCTTAGGCAGCATGATGATTTTTGGGTTTATCAAAGGATTCCAGCCGATTGTCGGCTACAGCTATGGCGCCAAGAAATATGCGAGGCTGCAGGAGGCAATCAAAACCTCAATTCTCTGGTCAACAGTCTTTTGTGCCCTCTTTGGACTAGTGATGATCCTGTTTCCTGGGGGGATCATTCGTCAGTTTACCAGTGGGGACTATCAGCTGATTCAGGTTGGTGAACAGGCGTTGCGGGCGAATGGTTTTTCCTTTCTATTGTTTGGATTTTATACAGTTTATTCTTCATTGTTTCTAGCTTTAGGAAAAGCGCAGGAAGGATTTATTTTAGGCGCTTGTCGTCAGGGGATTTGTTTCATTCCGATAATTTTGCTGCTGCCCATTTTTTTCGGTTTAAGTGGGATTATTTATGCTCAACCAGCAGCAGATGTTCTTTCTGGAGGGATCGCTTTAGTGATGGCACTTCATTTGCATAAAGTGTTGGCAATGGAACAAACGGAAACTGTTTCAATAAAAAAATCATAAACTAGTTCAGAAACGCTCACTTTTTGGTGGGCGTATTTTTTGTAGTTTTATAAAGATGAAAAAAATGCTTAAAGTTCATAAAGCAGCCCGAGAAGTTTAATACGATGGTAAAAGAATGAAAATTGACGATCTCTCAAAAAGGCTAGCTGCCGGGGATGGACTTCCTTATTTTTGTCTGTTGGTTATAATTGAGAGACACCTTTCAATTTTTTGTCCGTTGCAACGGTCAAAAACGAGTGAAGCGTTTTCTAAAATGTCAGGTATGATAAAATCAACAAAGGAGGGGATAGCCATGGGTTCAAAAGCGGATCGCCAACAACGGCTGTTGCTGCTTCTATCGAAAAGACAAGATTACGTAACCTCGGATGAATTGGCTGAGTTTCTGGGTTTATCACAAAAAACCATCTATCGGTTAATAAAAAAAATTAACGATGAGCATGCTGCAGGGGATTTAATTGAGTCTGAGAAGGGGCGAGGCTATAAGCTGAATTATGAAAAATATATTGGTCAGCAGGTGGCCCAGCCTAATCAAAGAAGCCAGTATTCACCTACGGAACGTCGCAATCGTGTGGTGGAAGAACTGCTGCTTTCTTCACCCCATACCAAAAATGTCTACGACCTGTTTGAAGAATATTACGTAGGCGATTCGGTAATATTTAGTGATGAGCAGCTGATTGCCGAATACCTGCAGACGTACAATTTAACGCTGGAGCGAAAAAAACGTACTTTAGCTGTGAAAGGCAAGGAGTCGAATATTCGGCGAGCCATTGCCGAGCTGATTCAAATGCATGACATTGTGGATATTAATGATTTGAAGCATGATCAGGAATTGAATTTCAATCATTATGATGTGCTGTTCATCCTAGATCAAATCAAGATCATCGAGAAACAGCTAGAGAGTGATATTCCTTATCCCTACAATGTAAATATTTTCTCTCATTTATATATTCTAATTAGTCGTTTACGTAAAGTAGGGAAAATTCCAGCTGCTGAGTTGAATCATCTGACTGCCAAGGAAGAAAGTGAGCTGCAGCAGGATCAACAGTTGTATCAAGTGGCTAAAGCGGCCATTGCCAATGTGGAAAATTATCTGCATGATCCGTTGCCTGAAATAGAAGTCTACTATTTATATCAATATTTGACCTCCTCAAGAGCGCAGCGTGCCATCAGCAAGGTCACTAAATTCTCTCCAAAAGTAGCGGCCATTACCCAAGCATACTTGGACGGCATGAGTCAGCGATTGAACATTCCGATAAAAGGGGAGCTGATTTTCCTAGATTTAGCGAATCATATTAAGCCGATGCTGAATCGTTTGGAGCATCAAATTCGAGTGAAAAACAGCTTGTTGAATCAGATTAAAATGACCTATGACGAAATTTTTTCCTTTGTAACGGAGGTCTCTCAGGATGTTTGCCAAGAGTACAAATTATCGCCAATTAACGAGGATGAAAATGGCTTTATTACCTTGTATTTTGCTCGTATTATTGAGACCAATCAGCTGCCGATTCGTACGGTAATTATGTGTACTACTGGTTTGGGAACTTCAGAGCTTTTGAAGGTTAAAGTAGAGAAAAAATTTCCAGAACTGGAAATTGTTGACGTAATCGCTTCACGGGATTCCAAGGAATTTCTGAAAAAGTATCCTGATGTGGATTTGGTTTTGTCAACGATTCAGCTAAAAGAAGAGTTGCCGCTTCAATTTTTGCTAGTGAGTGCGATATTCACAGCCGATGATCAGAATCGATTGCAAAAGAAGATAGAGGAGATTTATGATGAACGATAAGTTAATTCGGGTCTTTTTTGATAGTTCGTTGACTAGCAAGGCAGAAATGTTTGAACTGATTGCTGAGCAGGCCAATCCGGAAAAAAAGGCAGAACTGTACAAATTATTGCAAAAACGCGAAGCTGTGGGCAGCACACTGATTGCAGAAAAGGTCATCCTACCCCATTTGGAAAGTGAAGAGGTGCTGGAAAGTCAGATTCTCTTTATCAAGCTGCGTCAGGAAATTGACTGGGATGAACAAACTGGACCCGTTCAACTGGCGATTGTGATTATCCTGAAAAAAAATGAGGAACAGGCAATCAAAGTAGCGATCAGTCAATTTACTCGAACCTTGGCGGATGAGGAATATTTAGCACGACTGCTTTTAGAAAAAGAAGCAGGCCAATTTGAGCAAATGATAAGGAGAAACAATGGAGGAATGTTGTCGGAGTAGCCGCTTGTACGGTGGGAATTACTCATATTTACACCGTACAGGAAAATGCCGTTAAGAAAGTCGACTTAAATATGAAGTCGGAAACGTAAGGAACGATTGGCATCGAAAACGAGTTAACCCAAGAAGAGATCGATCGGGTGATTCTGACAGTAGACGTGAAAATTTCTGGTTGAGAACGATTTGATGGCAAACAAATGATTCAAGTACCAACAGAGGTAGCGGTGAAATCACTGAATAAATTAATTAAAAAGGTGCAGGAAGTCGTAAACACTTAGAAGTGAGTGGTGAATGAAAAAGTGAGGTAGAAAGTTTCTTGACTGAATGCGGATATAGAATTAGGTGTTGATAGTGCTTCAAATGGTTAGTTTCGTAAAGTCAGTTTGCCAACTCTGAAGGTGTATGGGGCTCTTCAGTTAATCGAGACGCTTGTCTAAGGACAACTAAACGGTTAATCAGAATAGATAAAAACGGGGAGCTCTTCCCGTTTTAACTTGAAAATTCGGATCGTCAGGGTCCGTTTTTTTTTTGCACAAAATGCAAGTCGATTATTTTTTTTACTCTGCAGGTTATATTTTCAGATTCTTGTAAATAGTGATCCCAAAAAGTTTATCTTAGCCTTAACAATCAGATTGCTCGAACTTGAATATCCTGTACAAATTCTTGCACATGAGTAACATCAATCACACCAACCTCGCCATGTTGGGCATTTGACATGCCGCAAGCCATAGAATATTTCAGGGCTTCTTCTAATTCGTAGTTCTTTTCGATAGCATGGGCAAAGCCGCCAACAGAAGCATCACCGGATCCAGTCGTGTTCGTAATGTTGATTTTGGGTATTGATATATCATAGAAGCTGTCTTTTGCTTTGCACAAAGCTCCTTCGCTGCCGCAAGAGATCATAATGTAGTCAATGCCTTCAAAATAAGGATGGCTTAATTCTCTTCGGGCTTCTTCCTTAGTCAAAATGTTCTTGTTAAGTATTTCTCCCAGTTCATGAACATTTGGCTTGATGAAATTTGGTTTATAAGACGTGCTTTTAAGCAGCGCTTTTAATTGCTCTCCTGAAACATCCATGAATACCGGAATATGTTTACCAATTTTTTCTCTGATATAGGTAAGCATTTCTAAGTACAATTGCTGGTTGTCAGAGTTAACCGATCCAGAAATACAAATAAGATCTACCGGCTCTTGCTCATTACGATGAATAACTTTTTCTAATAACTGAAACGCTTCGTTGTCCGATATTTTTGGGCCGCTTTCAACAATTTCTGTATGGGTATTACCATCGTGCATGATGGTAATCGCATTGCGAGTTTCACCATCAGCTTGCAGCATGTCCAATTCAAAGAGGTTTTCCTGCTCCAAGTACTTATTCACCAAGGTTCCAAAATCTCCTCCTAAAAATCCGGTTAATAAAACCCTTGAACCGGATATTGCCGCTGTTCGTCCAGCGTTTACCCCTTTTCCGCCGACTGATTTCGTTGGTGTCTGGAATCTATTCATGCCGCCTAAGGTAAAGTGATCAATGAAATAAGCAAAATCCATAGAAGGATTCATAGTTATTGTGACAATCATTGGATCTCCTCCTTCAAAATTGTAGTGTATTGATCATAGTGAGTCGCTAATTCTTCAGAAATTTCGTTATCTGTCACTAAATAATCATGATCGCTAAGACGAGTGAAGGTATAAACATCAGACACACCTAATTTCGAGCTGTCTGCAACGATACAGGTTACCTTGGCCTTTTCGAAAGCAGCATTTTGCACCGCACCTTCATCAAATTGAGCAGTGGTAACATTGTCATCAAAAATTCCGTTCGTTGCCGCAAAAGCAATATCGATATTTAAGTTATCAAAGGAACGGATAGCCACTTCCCCCACGAATTCTTCAGTGGTATGCGAAAATTCACCACCAGTCAATATAATGCGATAATTGGTATTTTCTTTCAAATAGGTAAAGGCAATCAAGCTGTTGGTAATGACAAATAGATTTTTTCGTTGGATTTCTGGCAAGGCATAATACAAGGTAGTACCTGCACCAATAAAAATAATCGAATTATCTTTAATTAAGCTGTTGATAATCTTTCCAATGTACTTCTTTTGTGGAACGTTCGTGTCAATTTTTTCGCCAGTAGATAATTCTTTATCAAGAATATCCAACTTTTGTGCACCACCATACAGCTTAGTCAGCTTTTTTTGCTGGGCTAGTTCAGTTATGTCTCGACGAATTGTCATTTCTGAAACGTTTAAACGTGAAGCTATCTCTACAATAGAAAGATACGTATGCTGTTGAACCAAGTCTAAAAGTTTTGTTTGTCGTTCTTGTTTAAGCATTAAACAATCTCCTCCATCTTTTGTTCTATATTGTTAAAGTTTGTTTTATATTTGTGTTCTAGTCCATTATATAGCCTAACAGGAAGTTTTTCAAGGGACAAGAAGAAATATTTTGTTCTGCTTTGTTAAAAGAAACCGTTGACAATAGATATCAGTCGGTATATGATGTGTTTGTAAAACAAAATGTAACATAGTTGGACATAAGTTTAACAAAAAATGACAAAAGTGAAAACTGGAGGTATCCAATGGGCTACAAAGAGATGTTTGATCCGAGGTTAATCGATTTAGAGGTAGAAGCAACTTCAGAAGAAGAGGCCTTCGGAATTGTTGCAACGAGGCTTAAGGAAGCAGGAATGGTGAATGATGGGTATTTCAATGGGATATCCCAGCGTGAACAACGTTTTCCAACGGGATTAATAACGCAACATTTAAATATTGGGTTGCCGCATTCTGATCCTGAATTTGTAGAAAAGCCATTCATTTTCGTGTGTCGCTTGAAGAATCAGGTTGGCTGCTGCCAAATGGGTGATAATCAGGAGATGCAGGTGAAAGATTTATTCTTCTTGGGAATCAGTGATGGAAAAAACCAGGTTGGCTTATTACAAGCATTCATGAATTTGTTTATGGATGAATCATTTGTCAAAGCGTATCGAGAAGCGGAAGAAGCAAATACTGTTTATCAGTTGTTTGTAGAAAATATATAAAACAATTAGGAGGAAAAAGAAATGAACAGAAAATTAATCGTAGCATGCGGCAGTGGAGTAGCAACAAGTCAGACAATTGCTAGTAAAATTGCTAGCAAATTTGAAGAAGACGGCGTGGACTATCCAGTAGAAGCTGTTGATTACAAATCAATTCTAAATGAGCTGCCTTCAGCCGGCATTTATGTGTATATTGCTCAACCAGATGCAGATGTTTTAGCAAAAGCAGAAGAACTAGGGGTGAAGGTCTTTCCAGGAATTCCATTCTTGACCGGTATGGGTGCGGATGAGATTTATAGTGATATTTTAGCGTTAGTAAAATAAAAATGAGAAAGCGAGGAAAAAAAAGTGGAGATATTTCAAGAGATTATTAATTACATTTTAGGGTTGGGATCAGCTATTTTTGTTCCACTAATTATTCTATTATTAGGCCTTCTTGCTGGAATGAAATTAAAGAAAGCTTTCATGTCAGCAGTCACATTAGGAATTGCGTTTACCGGGATGTCGATGGTAATCGGCTTTATGTCCAATGCGGTTAGTCCTGCTTCAGAAGCTTTGGCAAAAAATACTGGTATTAGTTTACCTGCGCTTGATTTAGGGTGGACCGGTGCAGCCAGTATTACTTGGTCATGGACATACGCCTTTGTCTTTTTTGCAGTTACAACCGGCGTGAACTTTTTACTATTGGTATTGAATTTAACTAAAACCTTAAATGTTGATATGTGGAATGTTTGGGGCAAAGCACTTACGGCCTATTTAGTTTATTATGTTTCGGGTAGTTTGATTGCCGGCTTTGTGACGGCGATTATCCAAGTGGTATTAGAGTTGAAATTAGGTGATATGTTCCAACGTCACATTCAAGATTTAACTGGGATTCCTTTGGTAACGGTGACGCACTTTATGACTTCTTCAGCTGTACTGCTGCTGCCGTTTAATATGTTAATGGATAAAATTCCGTTTTTCAACAAGCGCTCAGATACTAATGCGTTGAAATCCAAATTGGGTATTTTCTCTGAAAATTCAGTGATGGGCTTCATTATCGGTCTAGGCTTAGGACTGGCAGCGGCTTATGGCGTATCCGGTTCCTTGAATTTAGCGATTCAAGTCGCTACGGCAATGGCTCTTTTCCCAATGATTTCAAAAATGTTCATGCAATCATTGTCACCATTAGCCGATGCAATGTCAGAATTTATGAAACGGAAATTTAAAGATCGTGAAGTCTACATTGGATTGGACTGGCCGATTTTAGCTGGTCGTTCTGAAATCTGGGTAACGGCGATTCTGTTGGTGCCGGTATTTATCGGTTATGCGATTGTGTTGCCAGGTAATGAAGTATTACCGTTAGCCGGGATCATCAATTATGCCATTGCGGTTGGCGGTTTGCTGTTAACTGGCGGAAACCTGGCTCGTATGTTGGTTCTTGGCGTAATTTCTCTGCCGATTTACTTGTATGCAGCGACTTATCTAGCACCGATTCTTTCAGGACTTGCTGAGCAAACAGGTGCTGTTGAAGGCTTTAAGCAGGGCCAGTCGATTACTTGGTCTTCAATTGAAGGACCGGAATTCCGGATTTTCTTTGCGGAAGCCTTTAATTTGAATCCGGCAGCGATTGCTGGAGTAGTCATCTTTATGGGGTTGTTTGTTCTATTGTATAAATACATGAACAAGGTAGAAGTACCAAGTAAACGTTATGAACAAGGAACAAAAGAAAAAAGTTTAAAGGTAGAAACCTCAGCGAAATAAAAAAGTTGTAAGGAGAGACTGGTTATGAAGCAAAGTGATAAAGGAAAAGTGAAATGGTATTTGCTCTTGTTTTTAGCAGTAAGTCTTTTCCTTACGGCGATGGCAACTCAGCAAATTAGTTTAAATTTTGTGGTGATCGGTTTAGCGTTGTTCATTTATAAATTTGGCAGTCCGGTTTTGTTTGGTGAATATGAAGAGAAGCGCAAACAAAAGCTTGCTGATTCTTTAGCGGTTCGCGAAGCTGCTAAAGAAGTGCTGAGTTCTGGAGAGCTATTTAAAAAGAAGTAATTGGAGGAAATAGACATGTCAGATGGAAGAATGTTATTTGAAAGAGAAAGAGAAGATTTAGCGAAGATCGTGCGACTCATTTTTACAAGAAAAGGCACCAACGTTGCAGGAGGAAATTTCTCTTTCTTAGCAGCAGATGAAACAGGGAAAGAGTATATTATTATGACACCAACTATGATGTCAGAAGCTTATTTAGGAGAGCTATCCGCAGCACAAATTTTGGTAGTAGACCCCGAAACAAGAGAAGTAATCAGTGGTGTAGGCAGTCTTACCCGGGAAATCAATATGCACCAAGCCGTTTACAATACCAATCCGAAAATCAAAGCGGTGCTGCATTCTCATGCGCCGAATGCTATGTTCTGGGCTACCAGCGGTTTACCGATGCCTAATCTTACTGAAGCAACACAAAAAGTTGGTCCGGTGCCGGTCATGAAGTTTGCACCGAATTGTTCTGAAGATTTGGCAGAAATCACTAGTACGTATATTCGGGAAAATGATCTGCCAGTTCCTCATATGTTGCTTTTAGACAGTCACGGTGTGCTGATTAACGCTACTGGTGAAACAGGTATGATGGCGATGCACAAAGCATTATCGATTCTTGATACGGTTGAATGGAATGCTGAAATTGCCTATAAACAAGCCATTTTCCAAGCGTTAGGAATTACGAACAGCTTCCATTCTAAAGGTAAAGACATTGCTGATTTAGATGACTTAAAAACGAAAACACCCATTTATAACCGAGCTAAAATCGCTGCAGGCGGTGATTAGCTGCTAAGAGGAGAGAATTCTGGTTCTCTCTTTTTTGTTCATGTTTCTGTTGTTAGGCAAAAAGTATTGTATCGTGGTGAAAAGGGAAGGATGGAGTATGTTAAATCGCAAAGGATCTGGGTTCCTTCTTTTGGATTGCTCCTTACTTTTTTAGGAATCATGCGCTGCACTAAGGGTTAAGATGAACTGATTTTGATCGAGTATGAAAATTTGTCTGAAGGAATCGACTGGTCTGCTATGATGTGTGAAGAGCCGTTCCAAATGATAATTGTTTTTTTGAAGGTAGGCTTATTGAATGGTTAAGGTAAATGAAGATAGAATAGTAGTAATCACTGAAAAAGATGCTGAGATTCGAAGCACAAAATTATCTACTGCTTTGGACTACTAAAAAAACTCACAATCCAGTGATCCAGAAAAGACAGCTTTGCTAAAAAAGCTAGAAGACAAGCGGAATAGGTTTGAGATTGGTGAAATTTAAGGATGCAGAAAAAGCTGAACTGCCCTTCGCAAGAAGCGGCTGTTCAGCTTATTTTATAGCCAAATGGACTATTAATAGGAGAAAACGGTATGATAGAATAAGCTTAAGGGTGATATTCCGAAAACAGGTCTACCTTGCTGGCTAAGTAAGGGGTTGCTGAAGAAAGGGAGAGTATTATGAATATTCAGTTGAACAGTGCAAGCTCAACGCCTTTGTATATACAATTGAAGCTTTCTATCCGGGAAAAAATTTTGACTGGTGAACTGCCGGAGCAGTTTAAACTCCCCTCTGAACGGCAACTGGCTCAGCGACTTCAGATACACAGAAATACTGTAGTAAAGGCCTATGAAGCCTTAATCTCCGAGGGGCTGGTCGCTTCTTCTCAGAAGCCGCGAGGTTACTTTGTGCTAAACCCCTTCAATGAGCAAGGAACAAAAAATAATGAACCGACTTTCTTTTCTTCTGCTGACAAAAATTTCAATTATCGTTTTACCAATGAGCAGAACAGTTTTGAGGTATTGTATCGTTCTTCGCATACAAACGAAGGAATTTCTTTTGGCGGTGTATTAATTAATCGTGAAGTCATTCCAGTGAAGTATCTGAAGGAGCTTATGCAGGAAATTATTGACGGTGAAAATTTGGAACCGTTCTGGTTTTGTGATTCTCAAGGTACTGAAGCGCTGCGCCAAAACATTGCAGAAATGCTTTTTTCCCGGAATATTTATGTTAAGCCTCGGAATATCCAGGTTATCGGTGAAACCTATGAAGCAATCCACAACATCGCTTTGATGTATTTAAACCCGGGCGATCATGTAGTTATTGAAGAGCCGGCTCTTCCAGCAATAGTAAACATTTTTTTGCATGTTGGGGCCAAACCGCTTTTTGTTCCGATTAAGCAAGATGGGATTCAAATAGATGTACTGGAAAAGCTTGTCCGTCAATATAAGCCTAAATTGATTTATACGATGCCTAATTATCAGAATCCCTCGACTTGTACGATGGACATCGATAAGAGAAAGCGCCTGTTGAAATGTGCTCGTAGTTATAATATTCCCATTATTGAAGATGACTCGCTGCATGAATTCAATTATAAGGATGCAAGAATTCCTAGTCTTTTTTTCATGGACAACAGCAACTCAGTGATTTATTTGGATACTGCCGGCTTATCCTTTTATCCGGGGGCGCGGTTAGGTTATTTGGTTGCGCCAGATAATGTCATCAAAACCTATCAGCGGATTGTGAATAAGAATCAGCTTTTCTTAAACAGTACCAGCCAATATTTATGGGCGAAGTTTTTTGAAAAAGGCTTTTATGAAAAGCATGCTGTATTTTTGAAAGAGTATTATCAGAAAAAACGGGACTTGATGTGTCGTTGTTTACAAGAAGTACCTGAGATAACCTTTACAACACCAGAAGGCGGGCTGTGCGTCTGGGGTGAATTGGAAAGAGAGCTGAATGATACCCAATTCGCAGCACTTTGTGAAAAGATGGGGCTTCAAATAATGCCAGGAAGTTTTTTCTTTTCCCAAGGTAATGTAGGAAAAAATTACCTTAGATTATCTTTTTCTTCTGCTTCTGATGAAGAAATTGTGGAAGGGGTTAGTTTACTGAAGAAGGCCATTGCAGCTTTCAAATTCAGAAATGGCCCGTCAGCTTAAGGTAGGTTTTGAACAAAATCGAAGAAAATGGTACACTTCTTAATTTTAAAATGGCCCCTAAAATACGCCAAAAAATCATGATAAAAATAAAATTACAGTCTTTTCTTGCCATAAAACGGTAAGAAAGGACTTTTTTTGTGCTCAAACGAAAAAAATGGCCTAATCAAATGAACAGCTTTGGAACTTTGTTCAACCAAATTTGTGGTTTAAATTATAGGCAGACAAAAGGAAGGAGCTTTTTTATGGAAACAGTGGGAACAGAGGTTAAGTTAAAGAAAAATTTAGTGACGTTATTGGTCTTAACGCTATCGGGGTCATTTATTTACACATTGCCTTATTTTCGCTCTTATTATTATGACGGATTTATGAAAGCGTTTAATTTGACGAATGCTCAAATGGGACTTTGCAGTGTTTGTTTTGGTGGGATCGGGGCAATCTCTTATTTGTTTGGGGGGATTATTTCCGACCGCTTTTCCATTAAATTATTGATTCCGACTTCGATGATTTTGACGGGAACATTAGGCTTTTGTTTATTATTTTCACCGCCGCCTGCTATTGTGATACTGATTCACGCCTTATGGGGACTGACTTCATTGATGATGTTTTATCCAGCATTGATGAAAAGTATTCGTGCCTTGGCAGGTTCCACTGAACAAGGAAAAGCCTTTGGAATTTTCGAAGGTGGTCGAGGAATTTTTAATGCAGGGTATTTAACCATTGCGGCGGTGATTTTTGCCAGAATGGTTGCAGCCGGCAGTGAAAGTTTAGGGATACGTCGAATTATTCTGTTTTATGCGACGGTAACAACCTTACTTGGGGTTCTGACTATCTTTTTATTACGGGATTTGCCGGAAGAAAATTCTGGAGAAAAGAAAAGCTTTCAATTAAAACTGATTGCAAAACCAGCTAAAATTCCGGAAGTCTGGCTAATGATCGGCATTATTTTTTCGACCCTTACTGTTAGTCAAGGCTATTATTATATTTCACCTTATGTAACCAATACTTTTACGGTGAGTGCAGTCGTAGGAGTTATCTTAACCTCGGCCTCTCAATACATCCGACCATTTGCTTCGATGGGGGCAGGTTTTTTAGGAGATCGAATCAACAGTTCA
This sequence comes from Candidatus Enterococcus ferrettii, assembly GCF_017377655.1. GTDB lineage: Bacteria > Bacillota > Bacilli > Lactobacillales > Enterococcaceae > Enterococcus_A > Enterococcus_A ferrettii. Next base: position 116,660 of record NZ_JAFREL010000004.1, on the reverse strand, counting down.
AAAGTCATGCTCATTGGACAGGTGGGCCTTTTTATTGGGGTAGCAACAATTCTAGTTTGTAATTCCATGGGCATTATCCCGGTATTGATTGCCTCATTGATCATTTTTGTCTGTATGTATTTTTGTGTGAGTATGCATTTTGCCATCATGGAAGAATTTGATTGTCCACCTGAGTGGGAAGGTGCAGCGATCGGCCTAATTTGCTGCTTAGGATATATGCCGGAAGTAACTAACCATTTTATTGCTGGTCAGCTTTTGGACCATTTTCCTGGAAATACCGGCTATCGCTTGTTCTTCATCTATATGCTGGTAGTGGTAGCAATCGGCATCGGGTTAACATTGATTTGGTTCAAACGGACGAAGCAAAAACGAATGAGTATGTTGAAAAATAATCAAAAGCTAAAGGGACTAAAGGAATAGTCGGTCATTCATTATTTGCAACAGACCTAGGAAGGAATGGAAGCTAATGAAAAAAAGAAATCTTAAATACAAAAGTGCCTTCGACATTATCGGTCCAATTATGATTGGTCCCTCCAGCTCCCATACTGCTGGGGCTGTACGTATAGGCAAGACAGCTGGGGAACTGCTACAAGATCAAGTAGAAAAACTGATTGTTACCTTTTATGGCTCTTTTGCTGAGACTTATAAGGGGCATGGAACGGCGGTCGCAATTGTTGCCGGGATTTTAGGTTATGAACCATCTGATGAACGAATTCCACAAGCTCTTGTATTGGCTGAGAAAAATGGCATGACGATTGAATTTCTGACCAGTCAAAAAAAGATGCCGCATGCGAATACTGTCAATTTGGAATTGATTGGCCAAGTCAATCAACTAAACTTGACTGGGGTATCTATCGGTGGTGGAAATATCCAGATTACAGAACTGAATCATTGCTCGATGGACTTGCTGGATGATCGGCTGAATCCATTAGCGATTTTAAGTAATGACAAAGAGGTAATTCAGAGTTTAAAAGAAGAGTTGAGGGATTTTCATGTTGTGACAACCCAGCAATCAAGAGAAAGTACACTGTTTATTATTGAGACCATGCAGGAAATAACCCAACGAATATTAAAAAGGATTCGAAAGATTCCCGGCATTGCCGCTGCCGTTCCAATTAGAGGTTAGGAGGAGACCTATGTTTGAATCAATTGAGGAACTGCTTGCTTTGACGGCTGCCAAATGCAGTAAGATTTCAACGATTATGATTGATCAGGAGATCCGTTTTTCGGAAAGAAGCTACACTGAAGTCATGCAACAAATGGAACTGAACCTAATTACGATGGAAACAGCAGCTGAAAAAGGGATGCAAGGAGTTCGGTCATACTCTGGATTAACAGGCTATGATGCAAAACGTTTAGTAGAGTATCAAAAAAGAGGAATAATTCTAACGGACCCAACCTTTGTGGAGGCTTTAACCATTTCGATTGCTACAAACGAAGTGAATGCTGCAATGGGAATGATTTGTGCAACGCCCACTGCCGGCTCTGCTGGTGTAGTTCCTGGAGTTTTGCTGGCCTTTGCTAAAAAAATGTCAGTATCAAGACAAGAATTATTGGAAGCGTTGTTTACAGCGGCGGCGTTTGGCTTTATAACAGCCAATAATGCCTTCATCTCTGGAGCAGAAGGCGGCTGTCAGGCTGAGATTGGTTCTGCTGCAGGAATGGCGGCTGCTGCACTAGTAGAGCTTGTTGGAGGGACACCTCTGCAAGCAAGTCATGCTTTTGCTATTGCATTGAACAATATGATAGGGCTAGCCTGTGATCCGGTGGCTGGGCTGGTGGAAATTCCCTGCATTAAGCGGAATGCGGGTGGAACAGCTAATGCGATATCTGCTGCAGAGCTAGCTTTAGCAGGAGTAATTAGCGAGATTCCTCCTGATGAGGTAGTTGAAGCGATGTATCAGGTTGGCAAAAAAATGCCAATAGAAATTAGAGAAACTGGAATCGGCGGACTGGCCGGAACGAAGACGGCTCACCGGCTGGTTAAGGAACTGTTTGAGAGTGAAAGGTAAAAGAAAAGAGGACGAAAAATGAATGCCAAAGACGAAATCGTAAAGATTATTGAAGAAAAACGACAACTATTTATTAGTGCTGCAGATCGAATTTGGTCGACGCCAGAAACCCGCTTTGCTACAGAAAAATCCGTTGCTAACTTTTATCCTATTTTAGAAGAAGAGGGCTTCTGTATTGAAAAGGGTTTGGCTAATATGGAGCATGCATTTGCAGCAACCTATGGCCATGGAAATCCGGTGATTGGAATTCTGGCAGAGTATGATGCCTTGAGCAATTTGAGTCAGGTAGCTGACTTAGGAGAGCAGCAAGCGGAATTGGAAGGTGCTAACGGGCATGGCTGTGGGCATAATTTGTTGGGGATGGGGTCCTTAGCTGGGGCAGTCGGCATTAAAACTTATATGGAGCGTCACAATGTCCAAGGAACGATTAAATTATTTGGGTGTCCAGCAGAAGAAAGTGGGTATGGCAAAGCATTTATGGCTCGAGATGGTGTATTCGACGATCTAGATGTAGCTCTTTCCTGGCACCCCATGGATACCAATTCTGCTTGGGCCTTGAGCAGTTTGGCAGTTTATCAAGTTTATTACAATTTCAAAGGAATCCCTGCCCATGCTGCAGCTGCTCCTGAAAAAGGGCGAAGTGCACTAGATGCTGCGGAGCTGATGAACATTGGTGTGCAATTTTTACGGGAACATATTGTTGATGAAGGGCGTATCCATTACGCTTTTATGGATGTGGGTGGAGAGTCAGCCAATGTTGTTCAATCAACAGCCAGTCTCTATTATTTTATCCGAGCGCTAAAGATTGAACAGGCGGAAGAAATTTACAAACGGGTAAACAAAATTGCGGAAGGTGCTGCCTTGATGACAGAAACGGAAGTAGAAATCGTTCTGGATTCAGCTTGTGCCAACTATCTGCCGAATCAAGCTGCCACGACAGCTATGTATGAAAATCTAAAAGAATACGGGACACTAAATCTAACTGAAGAGGATCAAACGTATTGTCAACGGTATTATGATAGTTTACCTGCTGTGGTGAAGGAGGGATTTGCTAAAAGAGCGAGACTTTCTCACCCAGAGGCCAGTGAAGAAGAGATTCAGCGGCTGGCTTCTCTGCCGATTTTAGATAGTGTTGAACCGTTAAGATTCTCTGAGGATACTTCGGGCTCAACCGATGTTGGAGATGTTAGTTGGGTCTGTCCAACTGCTCAGGTGATGATCGCCTGCGAACCACAAGGTACACCGGCACATTCCTGGCAATGGGTGGCAAATGGGAAATCTGCTGTAGCCCACAAAGGACTGCTTTCAGGTGGAAAGGTAATTGCTGCTACCGCTTATGACTTATTAACGAAGCCAGAATTAGTAAGGCAGGCTAAAAAAGAGCATCAGGAAACAGTTGGGGGAGCAAAGTATAAGTCAGCGATTCCTAACGATGTTTTCCCGAAATAAAAAGATTATAAATGAGCAAAAGCGTAACCGCCTTTTATAAAAAGGGTAGTTACGCTTACTTTTTTATGATCATATTGATGGCCTGTTCCATTTTTTCGGCCTGTTCGGTTGGGTTGTCACTAGGATTCTCTAAGCAATGCTTGAGGTTATCGGCAACGATCATGCCCATTACCCGATCAATGCTGGAACGGATGGCACTTAGCTGGGTGATGACATCAATACATTCTTTTTCCTCTTCGATCATTTTCTGAACCCCGCGGATTTGACCTTCGGCACGTCGTAAACGATTGGTAATTCTCTTTTGTTCCTCTTCCATGGGACACCTTCTTCTCTGTCTGTTGAACAAAATATACCACGGGAGGTATTTATGGTTCAAGTAAAATGTTTGGTTTAATGAAGCTAACTTAGTTGACAATCCTGTTACAATGCTTTTTAATATACCCCATAAGGTATATTGTGGATAGGAGAGAAGTCATGTTCAAATTTTTAAAAGGAGTATCAGCTATTTCAACAACGGAGTTATCAGAGCGTTTATCAGGAGAAATTGAGCTTTTAGATGTTCGCTCACCAGCAGAATACCGGTCGGGGCATATAAATAAAGCAGTGAACATACCGTTGGATAAAATTAATACCTATGATGGTAAAGAAAAGCAAGTATATGTAATTTGCCAATCTGGGATGCGCAGCAAGAAGGCTGCTAAGCTTTTGAGGAAAAAAGGGTACGAAGCAACAAATGTCCGTGGGGGGATGTCTCACTGGAGTGGAAAGATCAGAGGAGGTAGATAGGATGAAGATTGTAATCGTTGGTGGTGTGGCTGGCGGGATGTCGGCGGCTACGCGTTTGCGTCGTTTGATGGAGGATGCTGAAATTGTGGTATTTGAAAAAGGACCATTTGTTTCTTTTGCCAACTGCGGACTGCCTTATTACGTTTCTGGCGAAATTGCCGAAAGAGATCAGCTGCTGGTTCAAACGCCGGAAACATTGCGGGGACGCTTCAATCTTGATGTACGACCTATGCACGAGGTAACGGAGATTAATCCGTATGAACACAAGGTTAAGGTACAGCACGAGGGCAGAGTGACGGAAGAAAGTTATGACAAGTTGATTCTGTCTCCTGGTGCAAAGCCATTCATTCCTCTGATTAAAGGGTGTGATCAAGCAGCTAATGTTTTTAGTCTGCGCAATTTGCCAGATTTAGATCGGATTATGGCATCTATTACTGATCAAACGCAAAAGGCAGTAGTAATTGGAGCAGGTTTTATTGGCTTGGAAATGGCGGAAAATTTGAGCAAACGAGGCTTACAAGTAACTATCGTAGAAAAAGCACCGCATGTTTTGCCGCCACTGGATGAAGAAATGGCTGCTGCGGTACAAAACGAGTTGCTGAAACAGGGGGTGGAGGTAATTCCTTCGCAATCGGCGGTTGCTTTTGAAGCGCAGGGAAAAAAAGTTGTTTTAGAAAATGGTACAGAGCTGGCTTCCGATTTGACAATCCTATCGGTGGGAGTTCAACCAGAGAATACTTTGGCTGAGAAAGCTGGATTGAAGCTAGGTTTGCGAGGGGGAATTGTTGTTAATGAACATTACCAAACCAACGATCCGGATATTTACGCAGTGGGTGATGCAATTGTAGTCAAACAGCAAATCTCCGGCAAAGATGCCCTGATTTCGTTGGCATCGCCAGCTAATCGTCAGGGACGTCAAGCAGCGGATGCTATTGCTGGTCTTAACCGAAAGAATAAAGGCAGTATCGGTACAGCAATTGTTCGAGTGTTTGATTTGTCGGCTGCTTCGACCGGCTTAAGTGAACGAGCAGCTAGGCAAGCAGGTTTGGATGTATCCGTTGTGCATGTTATCGGCAAAGACCACGCTGGTTATTATCCTGGCGCGACAGATATTAGTTTAAAAATGATTTTTAATGCTGCGACTGGTGAAATTTATGGTGCGCAAGGTGTAGGTGCCAAGGGTGTAGACAAACGGATTGATATTTTGGCTACCGCAATAAAGGGTGATTTAACTATTTTCGATTTGCCGGAGCTGGAATTTACCTATGCACCGCCTTTTGGCTCGGCCAAGGATCCGGTGAACATGCTTGGTTATGCTGCAATGAATCTAGCAGAAGGATTCAGTCATTCGATTCAATGGTATGAACTGGAGCAAGAATTAGCTGAGGGAAAAATTTTGCTGGATGTTCGGAATGAAGAGGAATTGAGCAATGGCCGTTTCAAGCAGTCAATCACTATTCCTTTAAATCAGCTGCGAGAGCGTATCGATGAGCTGGATTTGAATCAAGCGTATATTGTCAGCTGCCATAGTGGGTTGCGCAGCTATGTAGCGGAAAGAATTCTTGTGCAGAATGGTTTCCAGGTACAAAATCTCGATGGTGCTTTTGCCCTTTACAAAACGGTTCGACCAGAGGAGCTGACGTATGTATAGATCGGTTACGATAGATGAATTTTATCGCAGTAAGGGCCCTATTATTGATGTTCGGGAAGCTTCTGAGTATCAGATGGGCCATGTTCCTCAAGCTGTTAATCTGCCATTAAGTGACCTTGATAAGACTTTTCAGCAGATGGATTCAACGAAAGAATACTATGTGATTTGTCAATCGGGGGCACGTTCGAAAATGGCCTGTGATTTTTTGAGCAGCAAGGGGTATCAGGTAGTCAATGTTATGGGCGGAACCTCAGCTTGGAAGGGGAAGCTGGTTTTATAGAAGAAACAGTCTAGTTAGAGAGCAATCATCTAACTAGGCTGTTTTTATTTTGAAGGCAAGACTAAGTCCTCTCAAACATCCTTCAATAGAGTTAGTTTTTCCAAATTTACGTATTCAAGAAAACGTTCAACAGCAGGTGATTTGTACCGTGAAGGGTTTTGCGCCAAATAAATAGTTTGAAAAAGAAAAGGTTCATTAATGCTGATTTCTTTAATTCCAAAATTATTTAGAATACTTGATTTAGGAAAAATTCCAATGCCCAGGTTCTTGCTGGCAAAGCTGAGCAGCGTCAAGTCATCCAATACTTCATAAGTCATTTTGGGTGTTAGGTTTTTTGAGGCAAAGTAAGTATTTATTAATGGACGAAGGGTACTAGGTTTTTGAAAAGTAATAAAATCATAAGCCATCAAGTCCTCAATCGCATAGCTTTGGTTGCTTGAAAGAGGGTGATCCATCCCGACAACAAAAATGACTGGTTGTGTATGGAAAGGGGTAATTTCCACATCAGGGAATTGTTCCATATCGGGAAAAGAATCATTACCTGCAAAAAAAACGACATCGTATTTCCCATCCTGCAGCTGAGACAGCAGATTAACCGTGTTATTTTGATTTCCTCTAATTTTCACGGGACTGATTTTTGAATACTCTGCCAGCAGATTGGTAATAAAGATTGGTCCTAAAGAATACACAAAACCTAAATCAATTCGGCCGCTTAAAGCATTAGTAAGGGCATAAATTTCTTCCTTCCCCACCTCTAGCTCGTTTAATGATCGATAGGCTCTTTTCTGAAACAGTGCGCCATATTTATTCAGCTGAACCCTTCTGCCAATTCGATCGAAAAGCTGAACCTCTAGTTCTTTTTCCAAATTATTGATTGATTTGCTTAATGCTGGCTGACTAATAAATAAATCCTCTGCGGTCTGCTGCATATTTTGGGTCTCTGCTAAATGCAAAAAATAGTGCAACTGTTGGATATTCATCAAATCCCTCCTCGCTTCTAGTATAACTCAACCGATAACTTGAAGTTATTAAAATCAGAAAAAGTGCTATTGGATTATATGAAAACGCTCGCTTATGATAAATAAAAAAGGATACCCGTTCTATTTTTTGCAGTATATAAACGTCCAACGAGGAATGAAATGAAGCCTATGAGCTACTAAGTAGAAGGGAATACGGCGTTAAAATCAGAATCATTTCTCAAAAAGGAAGACCAATAGATTAATAAGGAGGAAGCAGATTGGGGAAAACAAGCAAGTCAAAGATTATGACAGCAGAGGCAGCTGCTCAATTGGTTAAGGATGGTGATGTAGTTGGCTTCTGTGGTGCTGGTGGGGGAATTACGGAACCAACCGCAGTCATCACAACCTTAGCAGAACGGTTTAAAGCAGAACAGCATCCGCAAGATTTAACCTTGATCCACACAACGGGGTTAGGGGATCGAAATGATCGAGGGATGTCACCATTGGCTCAGTTGGGCATGGTTAAGCGCATCATTGGCGGTCATTGGGCTCAGTCGCCTAGATTAGCTGAAATGGCTGAAAGGAATGAAGTTGAGGCTTACAATTTCCCTCAAGGAGTCATTTGCCAGTTAACGAGAGCAGCGGTTTCCAAGCAGCCAGGGATTTATACTCATGTAGGTTTGGGGACCTTTATTGATCCAGATCAGGCTGGCGGCAAGCTAAACGAAAAGACACAAGAGGAATTAGTAAAAAAAGATACCATTGATGGCAAAGAGTATCTGTTTTATAAAGCAACGCCGATTGATGTTGCAATCATTCGTGGAACCACAGCCGACAGTGACGGCTATATTTCGATGGAGGATGAAATCATTTATGCGGATGCCTTAGTTTTGGCACAGGCTGCTCACAATAATGGAGGAAAAGTTATTGTTCAGGTTCAAAAGGTAGTGAAGGCTGGGACATTGCATCCGCGACAGGTGAAGATTCCTGGTTTTTATGTAGATGCATTGGTAGTAGACGAAAATCAAACGCAGCTGTACAGTGGCGGCGTAAATCGGTTTTTGTCTGGTGATTATACAGCTTGTACCGATTCAACCGAGCTGATTGCCTTGAATCAACGAAAGGTTATCGGACGCCGAGCGCTGTTCGAAATCTCTGCTGGCAATGTTGGCAATGTCGGTGTCGGAATTGCGGACGGGATCGGTATTATTGCTCGTGAAGAAGGACTGCAGGATGAATTTACCTTAACCGTTGAAACCGGGGCAGTTGGTGGCGAATCGGCGCAAGGAATCTTCTTTGGAGCGACTTTAAATAGTCGGGCATTGATGGAAATGCCCGCTCAATTCGATTTTTACGATGGCGGTGGCTTGGACGCCTGCTTCTTAAGCTTCGCCGAGGTAGATGCTAAAGGGAACGTTAACGTGCATCGCTTCAACGGCAAAATTGTCGGTACCGGCGGCTTTGTCGATATTTGCCAAAATACTCAGAAGGTGGTCTTCTGCGGCACTTTAACGGCTGGCGGCTTAAAAACTGAAATTAATGAAGAAAAAATTGAGATTCAACAGGAAGGCCGCTTCAAGAAGTTTATTGAAGAAGTTCCAGAGATTACCTTTAACGGAACCGATGCGATTGCTCGGGGACAGGAAGTCTATTATGTGACTGAACGAGCAGTCTTCAAATTGACGGAGGAGGGTTTGGAGCTGATTGAGATTGCTCCAGGAGTGGATCTTGAAAAAGATATTATGCAGCAAATGGCTTTCCGACCAAACATTGCGGAAAATCTGCAAGTGATGGACGGGCGCCTATTTAATCCAAATGTTATGGGAATTCAAGAAGAATGGTTAAACAACCAATTAGGAGGAAAATAAAATGACAGAACTACCATTGAAAGTCGGCGATACGTATTCTTACACTAAAACGATTAGCGAGTCGGATGTTTACATGTATGCAGGGATTACTGGCGACTTCAGCCAAATGCACATGAATGCGGAGTTTATGAAAACAACGCCTTACAAAGAAAGGATTGTTCATGGGGTACTAACCTTTTCCTTTGGGTGCACCGCTTCAACCATGATTCAACAACAGGCAAAAGCAGACATACCAAGTGTTTCCTATGGCTATGACAAATTGCGCTTCATCAAGCCAGTCTTTTTTGGCGATACGGTTACGGCGAAATATACGGTGAAGGAAGTCGATACTGAAGCAATGAAGACCTATGCTGATGTGGAAATCTTTAACCAGCATGATGAGATATGTGTCTATGCACTGCACATTTTGAAATTCATTCCTGAAGAGGAGCTGGATCGATGAGAATTTGTTTTTTAGGCGCAGGAGCTTTAGGCAGCTCGATTGGCGGAACCCTCGCTAGAAATGGCAAGGAAGTCTATCTGGTTGACCAATGGCAGGAGCACGTGGATCAAATCAATCAGCATGGCTTAATCTTTCTTGAAGACGACCAAGAAGTCAGCATTCCGATTAAAGCAGTCACTGATCCCTCGACATTAGAGGAGATGGACATTGTAGTTGTTCTTGTAAAATCTTTTGCAACTGAACAGGCAATGAAGCAGGCTATCCCTTTAATTGGAGAGCAAACGGTCGTTTTGTCGCTGCAAAATGGGTTAGGCAATGAGGAAATTATTGAACAACAGGTAGGCAGGGAAAAGATTATCGGCGGCAAAGCCTACGTTGGCGGCGTATTAGTTGCTCCTGGCAAAGTCATTCCAGGGGTGGTAGGTAAAGAGATCTGTATCGGTGAGATGGATGGTCAACAGACCGAACGGATTCAAAAAATTGCCAATGAATTGAACGACGGCGGCATCATCACCAAAATCAGTGAAAATATCAAAGGCATGATTTGGGATAAATTGTTGATCAATGTTGCTACTGGGGCTGTGGCTGGGATTACAGGTCTGCCCTATGGGGATCTCTATCAAGTTCCAGAGATTGAAGAGACAGCGTTTGCGGCAATTGAAGAAGCCATTGCGGTGGCTAAAGCTAATAATATTACTCTTTCAACAGAAAATCCACGAACGGTTTGGGAAAAGGCAGCAGTCGGCTTGCCTTATGGCTTCAAGACGTCCATTTTACAAAGTCTTGAAAAGAAACAAAGATCCGAAATTGATTTTATCAATGGTGCCGTTGTACGCTGGGGTAAAAAAATGAGTATTCCAACTCCGTTTAATCAAGCGCTAACTGCTTGTGTGAAGGGAATTGAAGTGAGAAACGAGGGCGGCTTCCATGAATAAAGCATATATTGAACACGTGGCCGTTTACGTCACTGATATCGACTGGTACATTGAATTTTTTGCGAATACTCTGAACTTCACCGAACGCATGCGCAAAGAAGAAGCCGGACAACCAAGACAGGTTTGGTTGTATGGCGGCATTCAACTAATTGAAGTTCCGGAAAATCATACTGCTGGCAAGCTGGGACATTTAGGTATTATGGCTGAAGATCAGCAGACTGCCTTGGAAAAAATTCGCACTTATGAAGTGAAAACCTTGCCTCAAGGTGAAAATTGGTTAGAGCTGCCAGATGGTCTATGTCTGGAGATTCTGCAGGCAAAAACAGGAACCGTAGAAAAAGCCTTGCAGGTAGCTCCTTGGCAATAATGATTGAAGGAGAAAGAACATGAAAAAGATTTTAATGCTGCATGGAGTAAATCACAACATGTTTGGCCAACGTAATCCGAAACATTATGGAACCGTGACCCTAGATGAAATTAACCATAACATGGCAAGTTTAGCTAAAGATCTGCAGGTTGACATTGCACACTATCAAACCAATGATGAAGGCCAGATGGTAGAGCGAATCCACCAAGGTTATCAAGAAAAGGTTGACGCGGTGATTATCAATGCAGGAGCTTGGACTCATTATAGCTACGCAATTCGCGATGCGTTGGAAATATTAGAGGTGCCGTTCATAGAAATGCACATGTCCAATGTGCATGCTCGAGAAGAGTTTCGGCATCATTCAGTCCTTGCCGAAAAAGCAGCAGGCGTCATCTGCGGATTTGGCTTTGAAACCTACCAGCTAGCTTTGCGAGCAGCTGTGTCGATTAGTCATTAGAGCCTTTTTAAAGCAAGCTAGAAATACTGATTAACAACAGCGCACCGGTTAAATAACCTGCTGAAGAGGTAGGAAATCGCCATACAGTTTTCAGCCGTGTACAGATATTTCATCAAATTATTAAAATTTTGTTCTTAAAGATGCATTTTTGCTATACTGTATGCATAAGAGAGGTGCAATTTTTTGGATAAATTATTTATGACGTTTATTGTGTATGCCTTTATCGGCTGGCTATGGGAAAGTATTTACTGTTCGATTAAAGCCCGACATTTTGTCTATCGCGGCTTTTTACTTGGACCCTATTGTCCCGTATATGGCTTTGGTGTTTCTGCTGTGCTGCTGCTAGTTCCTAGCAATGCAGGGACACTGCTTAATCTGTATTTCAATATTGTAGTAATTGTGACCATCATCGAATTTGTCACCAGCTGGCTCTTGGAAAAGCTGTTCAATATGAAATTGTGGGATTATACTCACGTTCCGCTGAATATTGAAGGTCGAGTAGCTGTGCCAGTTTCCCTGTTTTGGGGTGTTGGCTGCTTATTGCTGATTAAAATTATCAATCCAATGATTCAAGATGCAATTCATGATTTTATTACTGCTACCAACCATCTAGGTCCCATTATTTTGGCTGCTTTGTTCGCCAGTGATGTCCTTTCCACACTCTTTTTCACTCTTACGACGAAAAAAGAAGTGGAAACTGTGGTGGATACCTCTGATCCTGAAAATGCCGCAATAAAAGAGTTCCGCTTAAAGCATTTGGTGACCAATCATAAATCTTCTGCTGGCCGAAATAAAGTGTTGAAACTGTTGGAGAGCAGACCAAAACAGCTCAAGCACCATAACTTGAGTCGAATCATCAAAAACTACCCGAACTTGAAGTTCCACAAATAAACGCAGGATCACCTAAAGTCAATGAATGCCCAATACAAAGAGGTTCATTGGCTTTTTTTAGGCGCCTTCCAAAAAAGACTATTTCCGTTTATTCCGTTTGCGATTCTTTTTCTTACCGGTTTTCTTTCGTACCACCTTTTCTATTTCGAGGTCCTTTTCTTCTTTTGGTTTTTTACCGTAGGCAGTTGAATTTTTCCAGCTGGGCATTCGATCCGTCGGGGTCTTGCCAGTCTTTTTCTTCTTCGACTTGTCTGAAGGTTGTCTCTGCTCCAGCTGATCAGCAGGCGGTTGAGCGGACGTAGTTGACTGAGCGGTATTCGAGTTTTCTTTGACACCATTCTTCGGCACGGATTTTTTTGTTGATTGTTTGTTAACTGGAGCTTCTTTCGGTTGGTTTTGGGCTGATTCTTTTGGTTTATGGAAGGGATCTTCTTCGTTCCGAACGTCAAAGTCACGGAAGCGTTCATCGATGGCAAAATCCATCCAAACGACTTCGGTAAACTGGCGCAGGCCGTCCTTTTGGAAAATGGTCAACTCGCCAAAAATATTTAAAAGATCGATGCGTTCCTTGGTTGTAAGACAAGCGACGACATTGCTCAGACTCCAGGTGTGCATTTTATTCTTTTCGTCCAGGAAAGAGGCCTTCAAGTTTAACTTTCTTTCACCGGTTTGTACACCAGAAGTAAGTGCTGGGCGCAGAGGTTTTATGTGTAGACGAGTTTCCTCGGTAAGCTGGTGGTATTCTTTTTGGTTTTTATATAAATGGCTGATAACCAGTTGCCACTCTTCTTGTGTAAAATAATCCTCAAAATAAATGCATAGATGGCGAACGGAAGTCGGAACTTCTCCCTCTAAAAATATCTTACGAATCAAATTTTTCGCCAAATAAGAAAAATCACCCACATAAAAAGCATTGCGAACCATAACGACTACAGCCGCTTGGATTAGATGCGCCACATTTTTTGAATGATGCGTTGCCTCCTCTTTGGAAGCTTGATAAGCTTGTTCAAATTTTAATTCAAGATTTTCCCGTTTTCGAGTGCTAAAGATCGTCCGTTTTTGAAGTTCAGTTGTTTTCATAGGTAAGGCTCCTCTTTTTAAGTAATTATTTTTTAGTAGTCAAAATGAATAGCTGCTTCTTATCAAGTTTACTATATGAAAAGTCTCTGAATTAGCAAATATTTTTAAAAAAATTAAACGAAAAAAATAAAAAACGATTGACTGATTTTCCAAATATCCTTTTGCACGAAATAAAGGGTTTTCGGTAGTTTTAAAATAACGATTTCAGAATAATTCGGCTAAGGTAATTATTTTTATTTCAGGAAAAAATAGATATGTTCTGAATGGATAGCCTATTTTCACCTATAATCAAAGAAGAATACTTAGAGGAGGAGACTTATGAAGTGGATCAAACGAGTGTCAGCTGGCTTATTAATAGCACTGACTACAAGCATTCTTCTTTATATTGTTAGCTTTATCCTGATCTGTCCTGCAATAAACGATGCCAGAGCAAAAAAATTCGAAAAAAGCTATGCCTCAATAGCATTGCCTCCCGAAACAGAACGGATTGAAACCTACAGCTTTTGCGGGAATACAACTGGAACCGGCAATCACGTGGAAATTTGGGCTGGAGTTCTAGTCAAATCAGAGCTTTCTGTCCCAGAGATAAATCGGTGGTTTGAGACGGCGGCACTTCCTGAGCCAGCTTATGAGCGATTGGTTTGGTCTGTGGCAGAGGATCTGTCTGCTAACTGTCCAGCAATGAATAGTTTGATCAAATTTTCTCAACTGGAACAGCTGGAAAAAGCAGAAGGGTATTACATCCTCGGGAGTTTTCATGACGCAGCCACACAACATGACAGCAGAGGACATTAAGTATGGTTTTGCTAGAGGATATCAAGAACGCATTTAAGTATTTAGACAAACTTTGGATCTTAAATAACAAATGATATAATAATTGCAATTAAGAACTGGAGGGGTCTAAGCATGAGCAAGAACCGAACGTTCGAAAAAGTAGAGGAAGCTGCGTATTTAACTGGTGTCTAAGAAAGTGCGAAAAACGCAAAAGCACCTCAGACAATGAGGTTCAATAAAAGAAACACAGCTGCTAGGTGTTCGGGAGCTTGATTTAAGATCACGTGAAAAGGTGAGGGACGTATTAGGTGAGTGAGAAGAAAGAAGTCAAACGGATTGTTGAAAAATACCATAAAAGTATATTTGAGTTATCAGAAAATGCTACGATCGAAGAGTTTAAAACGGTGATGAAGTATGTAGTTGAGCAAACGAATTTAAAGCAAGAAGATTTAAGAGATATGGAAAAGTAAAGGATTCGCAAAGTCATACTTAGTTTGACAGGAAGAGCACACTGCTTTTTATTGAAAGGGAGATTTCTATATGAGAAGAATAGCTTTATTATCTTCGGTCTTAATATCCATTTTCTTGCTGACCAGCTGTAGAAATGTGGATGAAAAGGATAGCAGCAGTTCGGATAGTCTGGTCTCTACTCAAGAAGTATCATCAATAAGCCAACATTCAAGCTCTAAAGAACCAGCGGCTGTTAGCACTACCAGCACCTCGGAGACAAGGGAGTCTGTCGTGGATACTAGCAATCTAACTATTGATCAAATGAAGCAGTGGGTTGCAGCCATATGGCGTAAAAGGACCAGCATGGATCCTTTACAGGATTCGAAATACGAAATTATTTTAGAAACCAAAGAGGACCAGCTATTATATGCTAGGGTTGAAGCAGCAGACGCCCAGATCGACACATTAGATGTATTTAGAGTGAATAGTGACGGATTTTTGGAAGAAGCAGGATATTACTTGAGCCAACCGGACCAAGATTGGATTGTAGTATCCAAAAAATATTTAGACACCAGTATGGTGGAGCCGAAAGCACCGGCTGAAGAGATTAGTCAGTCGGCAAGACCGTCTGATCATGAAAGAGCCGAAATGGTCAGAACAACGATGCAGCAAAATCAAGGCTTTGACGAAAATGTTTTGGCTGCCATCCCGGATGAAGAAATACTAGCTGCTAACGCTGGCAACGCAACGAACAGTCAAATTGCTCAAACTGCAGACAATTTACTAAAAAAATATCCTGAATTGCAGCAGCCTTAGGATAGAAAGTACAAGTTAAACGGATTGTAGAGAAAGGGCGATAAAAGGATGACTGACCAACAGATATGACTGCAAAGAAATTTAAAATCTGTTGGTGAATAGGCTCTGTAGCAACGAAATTGGTTGAGATGGAAAATCAAGAGCAGTGAAAGCAGTTATTAACTATTGTTTGAAATAGATGCTTTTTGAAAAATCTTTTCCGGTTTTCGAGAAGCGTCTATTACGTTTATTTATGAAGTGATGTATTGATGTTGCTAGACGAAATCGTCTAAAAGCCAAGATGATTTTTGCTTCAGTAGCAAGAAAGAAGGAGAAAATGAAATATTTTATTGCGGATCTTCATTTTTATCATGAAGCTGTGATTACGTTTAGCGATCGTCCATTTCAGGATGTCACTGAGATGAACAAACAGCTGATTAATAATTGGAACCAGGTAGTGAAATCGCCAAAGGATGAAGTCTATATTTTGGGCGATTTCGTTTACAGAGGGACTGGTGAACAAGCCAATCGAATCCTAAAAAAGCTGCGTGGCAGAAAATACCTGATTAAAGGAAACCACGAAAACTATTTAAGGGATGAGGATTTTGATTCTACGCTGTTTGAATGGGTGAAGGATTACTATTCGTTTAAATACAATAAAAGAAGATTCGTCTTATTTCACTATCCTATTTTGGAGTGGGATGGCTTTTATCAAGGAGCCATTCACTTATATGGCCACGTTCATAATACGCGTACGGCTTACTTTAAAGATATGTTAGGAGTAACTGCTATGAATGTCGGAGTAGATATGATTGACTACAAGCCCATCAGCATTGATGAGGTGGTACAGGTTGTGAGTCAAAGAGAACTAGCTTAGCGGCACATTTTGCAACCATCAATGATAGGAAAAAATCATCGCACACCTTTTTGGACTGCGATGATTTTTTGTTTATGTAAATAAGTCTCTGCTGTAAATTATCCACTGATTCCTCTAATACCTGGAGATTCTAGAATAATTTCGCGGTTTTTTTAAAAGGAATTAGGAGGGAATTTCCAGGTAGCGGATGAGTTATTCAATGAACCGAATAGCCCAGAACTATAAAAAAATCCTTTACTTTTCTAATGTTACCGATTACAATGAACTTGTACCCGGTTGTACACGCTGTAACAGTCTTGTACACTGTTGATTATGCTTGTACATTTACAGTGGGAACAAAATGAATATCGGAGGTGATCAAATGATCATTAACAGAGAGGTTTCAAAGCCAGTTTATCTTCAAGTAGCAGATTATTTGCGAAACAATATTTATGCTGAAGAATGGGGGAAGGGAGAACAAATACCGTCTGAAAATCAAATAATGAAATCTTTAGAGGTTAGCAGGGGAACAGTAAAAAAAGCAGTGAATTTACTGGTAGAAGAAGGTTTGCTGTATCAGATTCAAGGAAAGGGCACGTATGTAACCGAGGACAATATTTCTTACTCTCTCGGCAAAGGACTGCTCTCATTCGCTGAATCCTTGGAGGGTCAAAAATTAGCTTATGAGACCGAGGTCATCACTTCTGAGTTTCGCAAAGCAACGAAAGAGATCGCTTCAAGGTTGAATCTTTCCGTCGGAGAAGAGTATTTGTACATGAAACGAATTCGGTCTGTTGAAGGTGAAAAGGTAATGCTGATCGAAAACAGGATCAACAGCAAGCTGTGTCCTGGAGTGGAAAACCATGATTACAACAAAGAAAGTTTGTTTAAAGTGATGGAAGAGGTCAGCGGAAAACACATTGCTTACTCTGAAAGTAGATATGCTGCCAGAGTGGTCGGGGAAAAAAGAGGCAAAGAGCTAGAGGTTGCTCCAGACTCACCGGTCCTACATCTGGAACAATTAGTCTATTTAGAAGGAGGATTGCCGGTAGAATTCGGAAATGTATGGCTGAAGGCGAACAAGTACTACCTTGGAACGGTACTTCAAAGGGAGGAAATGTAAGCATGCCGTTAGTAAATGGTTATACATTATTAGACATTATCAAAGAAAGAAAAGTGATCGCAGGTGCTTTTAATACCACGAATCTGGAAACAACAGTAGGAATTTTAAGAGCAGTTGAGGAAAGTGGCATCCCCACCTTCATTCAAGTGGCACCGACCAATATTAGCTTGGCTGGTTATGAATATATCGTGGATATGGTTGCTCGCTATGCTGAAGATATGGACACACCGGTGGCCTTGCATTTGGATCACGGGAAAAAATTTGAAGATGTTAAACGGGCAACTCGGGCTGGCTTTACATCGGTAATGATTGATGGTGCAGCCTATGATTTTGAAGAAAATATTGCATTTACCAAAAAAGCAGTCGATTTTGCCAAAGCCTATGGGATTCCGGTAGAAGCTGAGTTAGGTGCTATTCTTGGAAAAGAAGATGATCACGTCAGCGAGGCGGATTCGAAAACCGATCCGGCCCAAGTCAAAGAGTTCGTGGAACGAACTGGCTGTGATATGTTGGCTATTTCAGTAGGAAATGTCCATGGTTTGGAAGATGAACCGCGAATTGATTTCGCTTTACTAGAAGAAATCAATGAAGTTTCACCAGTACCGTTAGTCATCCATGGTGGATCAGGGATTCCTGACGAACATATTCAGCAAATGGTTCATTTCAATGTTGCCAAGATCAACATTGCCAGCGACTTGCGACAAAGTTATATTAAAAGCGTTGGAAGAGCGTACGAAGAAAACAATCAGGAAGCGAACTTAATCAAAGTCCTTCAAAACGCAGAGGATGCGGTATTTGAAACTGTGTATGCCAAAATTTTGAGCATGAATGCCGTGGAGGTTTGCCAATGAGTGAAGCACTAACTAATGTAAAAAATATTTTTGTGAACATTGAAGCGAAGGATTTTCCTGAGTTAATCAACATCATTTCTCAACCATTGATTGATGATCAAGATGTTGTGACAGAGTATCCAGAACAGGTAATTAAGCGAGAAGAAGGCTTTCCGACCGGCTTGCCAACTGAACCGATCGGCGTGGCAATCCCACATACCGATGCCAAATTTGTTCATAACAATCGCGTAACAATTGCTACCTTAAAAACCCCAATACAAATGGAAGTTATGGGCGGGATGGATGACACAAAGATTGAGGTATCAATTGTCTTTTTATTGGCGTTGGGTCAGTCAAATAAGCAGTTAAATATTTTGCAAAAGCTGATGGCTATTTTACCAAAAGCTGAATTATTGGAGCGGATTAAACAAGGAACAAAAGAAGAAATTTATCAAATAGCAAGAGAAGAAATCAACCTTTAGGAGGAAAAAAGATGGCTAAAAATTTATTGTTTGTGTGTGCAACAGGTATCGCAACGTCAACCGCGGTAACGGAAAAGGTAATGGAGTTCTTGAATGAAAAAGGAATGAATGATGTGAACTATTCTCAAACAAATGTAGCTTCTGTACAGCAAAATTCAGATGATGCGGATTTGATTGTTTCAACTACAAAAATTCCATATGAATTAGAAACACCAGTGATCAATGGTTTGGCGCTAATTACAGGTGTGGGTGAAGAGAAGGTATTAAACGCAATTTACGCTCAATTAAAAGGAGAATAGTATGGAGAATATCTCGCAAACTTTATATGATGTGGTACAGTACATTCTGGGGTTTGGACCGACTGTAATGCTGCCCCTCGTTTTATTTATCTTAGCACTAGTTTTCAAAATAAAACCAGCGAAGGCGTTGCGTTCATCCTTAACTGTGGGAATTGGTTTTGTCGGTATTTATGCAATTTTTGATATTTTGACCAATAATGTAGGTCCTGCAGCGCAAGCCATGGTTGAGCAAACAGGAATCAATCTTCCAGTAGTTGACTTAGGTTGGCCGCCTTTATCAGCAATTACTTGGGGATCTCCTATTGCACCATTTGTTATTCCGTTAACCATGCTGATCAATATTATCATGCTGGCAATTAACCAAACGAAAACTGTTGACGTGGACATGTGGAATTACTGGCACTTTGCGCTTGCAGGAACACTTGTCTATTATAGCACAGGAAGTTTCTGGTTGGGAATCCTAGCGTCAGCAGTGATTGCGATTATTGTCTTGAAAATGGCTGACTGGGCAGCTCCTATGGGGGAAGAATATTTTGGACTGGAGGGCATTTCGATGCCGACCGTTTCTTCTATTACATTCTTTCCAATCGGTTTGCTGGGCAATCGGATCATCGATATGATTCCAGGAATCAGAAAAATTGATATTAATCCGGTTAGTATCCAAAAGCGTTTTGGTATTTTTGGCGAACCGATGATGGTTGGTACCATTTTGGGACTATTACTGGGTGTAGCAGCAGGATATGATTTGAAAGATATTTTATCAACAGGGATCAGTATCGGAGCAGTTATGTTTATTTTACCGCGGATGGTCCGTATCTTAATGGAAGGCTTGCTTCCAATTTCTGAAGCTATCAAAAAATTCTTAAACAGTCGCTATCCAGATCGTGACGATTTGTATATTGGATTAGATATTGCTGTCGCAGTAGGAAATCCAGCGATTATTTCAACAGCTTTGTTATTGACACCTATTGCAGTAGTATTGGCCTTCATTTTACCGGGAAATACCGTGTTGCCATTGGGTGATTTGGCGAATTTGGCGGTTATGGCTTCGATGGTGGTTCTTTCTACTAAAGGAAACGTGTTCCGTGCCGTTTTAATTGCTATCCCAATCATGATTGGCGATTTGTATATTGCTTCGGCGATCGCACCATTTATCACAGGGATGGCTAAAGATGTGAATTTCAGTTTTCCAGAAGGTTCCAGTGGTTTGGTTTCCAGTTTCCTGGATGGCGGAAATCCCTTGCGCTTCTGGCTGATGCAGATATTTAATGGCAACATACTTGCTCTGATTTTAATTCCGGTTGTTGGCATTGCTTTGTTCTGGTTGTACAAAATTACCTACAAGCAAACGCATATGGTGGAAGAGCCTTCAGCAGCAGAAGGGAAGTCAATAAATGGCTAAAAAGTTTTCCATAACAATTGATATCGGAACGACTAATTCTAAAGTCTCCCTTTTTGAGATCGCCACTGGTAGATTGGTTTCTCGTGAAAATTTTCAAACAAGTAAACAACAGGATCAGTTTGGTGAATTATTTGATTTAGACAAAATTTGGCATCAATTGTTGGAAATCTTGACGACTTTTGTAGCAAACAACACTGGAAATATTGATTCGATCAATATCTCCAGTGTCGGTGAAGCTGGTGTATTGGTGAATTCACAGGGGCAGGTAGTGACGCCGCTAATCGCTTGGTATGACAAGCGTGCTGCGGAGTATGTAAATGCCCTGACCGAAAAGCAAAAGCAGCGTATCTATGAAATTACTGGATTGCCGGCCCACACGAATTACAGTCTGCCTAAAATCAAGTGGTTAGTGGATCATTTCGCCCTTTCTGAGGAGCAAGCTTTGACCTGGTTAAACATTCCCGACTTGTTTTGCTTCTATTTGACAGGAGAAATGAAGACGGAATTTTCGATGGCTAGTCGAACGATGTGCTTTGATTTGCAGCAGCGCTGTTGGTCCCAAGAAATTTTGGCCATTTATCAGCTGCAGGAGCAGATTTGTTTTCCGCAGGTGATTGGTTCAGGAGAGATTGTTGGCTGGACTTCTACAGGGCAATCTGATTTATTGAAAGAAGAACGCATATCGGTACGAATTGCGGGCCATGACCATATGGTAGGGGCTTTGGGAATCGATATTCACGAGAAGGATTTGCTGAATTCCACTGGAACGACTGAGGGATTACTGTTGATCAACAACCAACCGTATTTAGAATTAAAATCGTTTCAGGAATCGTTGTCGAATGGTATTTTTACCGATCCGCATTATTATACGCTGTTCTCTTCGATGCCGACCGGCGGCAATGCCTTTGAATGGTATCAAAACTTTTTCAATATTAATCAGGCTGACTTTGAACAGGACTGCAAGGAGTTGTATCAGCAGTATTTGCAGGACCAAATTTCATTGGAGGATCCTGTGATCTTGATTCCTCATTTGAATGGGTCAGGTGCCCCTTTTAAAAATGGTCGGTCTCGTGGGTTAATGTATGGGATTAGTTTGGAGACCCGCAGAGAAGATGTCTTGTTGGGGATTATTTTAGGGCTGTGTCTGGAGATGAAGCAGGTCGCTTCTTGTTTCCAAATGGAGCAGGTGAAACGGGTAATCGCCATTGGTCCGGTAATAAAAAATCCTTTGTGGGTTCAATTAAAGGCCGATGCCTTGAATAAGGAAATCAGTGTTACCAAGATGGAAGAAGCAGTTTCCTTTGGGGCTTTGAAAGCAGCATACCCAGACTTCAGCTATCCAACGGATTATCAAGTTATAAAGCCTAATGCCGAGCAAGTTGAGTCCTTTAATAAATTATTGGACAAGTATTCCTACTTGTATGAGTCTAAACGATTTTTAGTAGAAGAAAATTTTCACCAAGGGTCTTTGGATGAACAAACAGCTCTTGGGAAAAGTTTATAAATCAAACAGTTTTTTCAAGCTTTCTCAAAAACGAAAATAGTGTAAACTAAGTCAGCCATAAGAAATGTTTTCTTTTGGCTGACTTTTTATGTACAAAGGTTTTAAAATTCTACTGCGTCGAATGACTTAAATTATCCGCTAATTCCTCTAACGCTTGGCGATCACGTATAAGGTAATAATTTTTTTGTTTCTCTAAAATCTGTGCATCACGAAAATTAGTGATTGTTCGTAAAAGGTGGCGATAGCTGACATTTAAAATGGACGCACAGGTAGTCAGGCGGGTTGAAAATTTCCCATTGTCATGATGGGCTAAGATAAATTTTGCAAGCCGAGTTTCGACTGGCTCAGTTAACGAATTTGCTAGATTAATGCCTGAATTTAGACGGTAGCTCAGCAGTTGGCAAATATTTTGTAAAAAACAAACATCCTGCTGCAAGGCACTGCGGTACTTATTCAAAGGAATAGAGACACAAATACATTTAGTGACTGCTTTGACACTGCTTTTCGGTAAAAGACCCCATAAAGAAGACGCTTCTCCCAAGGGTGTAGCTGGTGTGGCAAAATCGATACAAATATTTTGAGTGTCGGAAGGATAGGAATAGACCATCACACTGCCTTCCACTAAAAAGTATAAAAAGTCCGAGGTGGTTCCTGTTTGAATTAAGTGCTCATCCTTTTCAAAGGACTGTAGAGAAGCCATCGCTAAAATGTCTGAATCCATATAATTTTGCAGGTCATGCAGCTTTACGTAGGCTGTCAGCTGCTGAACGTCGCGAATCTTCTTCATGAAAAACCACTCCTAAAGCATTCTTTTCCTCATTATAGCTTAGAATAGATAAGGGCTCAACACGAACGATTATTCTTATTCCTTTGTAAATTGTATGTAAAAATCGTGTAAAATAGGACGCATGTCACTTCTTTATTTTTGAGAACTTGCTATGATTTAGAAGTAATAGAAATTATTTCCAACAGGGGGAGAAAAAATGCAGTTCAAACAGTTAGCAAAAGGCTTCATGGGTGTGATGTTACTAGCAGCTTTATCTGGTTGTGGTTCAGGAAATACAAGTGACAGCTCAGAGGATGCAAGCAAAGAAAAACTGGTTGTCCAGTTCGTACCAACCAATAATGATGGCAGTATGGAGGCAAAAGCAAAACCCTTTGCTAAATATTTATCGAAAAAGTTGGATCGTGATGTAGAGGTAACTTTGGCGACGGATTATTCAACCATTGTTGAAGCCATGTCCTCAGGTCAAGTAGACGTAGGTATCATGCCGCCAGCGGCCTATGTACAAGCGAAAGATATGGATGCAGCTGAAGCAATTTTGACTTCACAGCTAGGTGATTATGACCAAGAAACGGGCCTGCCGTTAAAAGATAAGCTAACCAATACCTTTAAGGGAGAAGTACTGGTTAAAGCAGACAGCGATATGAACAAGCTGACGGATCTAAAAGGAAAAAATATTGCCACACTGAGCCCGAATTCAGCCAGCGGCTACATTTATCCCGTGGCAGAATTAAAGGATGCTGGAGTTGATCCAACCACTGATGCCAAAATGACAACTGTTAATGATATTCCAAGTGAAATCACCGCTGTTCTAAATGGACAAATGGACGCGGCGTTCGTATTTGAAGGAGCCCGTAATATTTTTGGTTCAAGCTTTTCTGACAATGATCTAATGAAGGATTTGAAAGTATTGTATTTGACTGAAGGCGATATTCCGAACGATGCAATTGCCGTTCAGCCGGATATGGACAAAGAATTAAAAGATGAAATCAAAAAAGTTTTCTTGAGTATGAAGGATGACGAAGAAGGAAAAGAAGCGATGTCTTTATGGAGTCATCAAGGCTATGAAGAGGCTGCTGATTCAGCCTACGACACCATCCGAGAATACACTAAAAAAGCGGCAGAATAAAACAGCAGCGAGTGTCGACGAACCTGTCGACACTCGTTTAAAAATGGAGAACGAGCATGATTATTTTTGAAAATGTTTCAAAGGTTTATCCCAATGGGGTGGTTGGCCTGCAAGATATTCATTTAACCATTGAAGACGGCGAGTTTGTCTCAATCATCGGGCTAAGTGGTGCAGGAAAGAGTACCTTACTGCGGTCAATTAATCGGTTAGTCCCGATTACGGACGGCAATATTCAGATTAATGGAACATCCATTACTAAAGCCAACAAGCGTGAGCTGCGAATGATTCGCCGTCAGATCGGTTTGATCTCTCAGAGCTTTAATTTGGTGAAACGCAGTACGGTTCAGAAGAATGTTCTATCTGGCAGATTGGGCTATTATTCCACTTGGAAAAGTATCTTAGGGTTGTTTACGCAAGAGGACTATCAGCGAACAAAGGAAGCACTGGAAACAGTCGGTCTATCGGATAAGCTGCAAACGCGGAGTGATGAACTTAGCGGTGGACAGCAGCAGAGAGTTTCGATTGCCAGGGCGTTGGTTCAACAGGCGCCGATTATTTTAGCAGATGAACCGGTGGCCTCTCTAGATCCTATCACCACTCAAAAGGTAATGGAGGATTTGAAAAAAATTAATCAAACGATGGCGAAAACGGTCATTGTCAATCTTCATTCGGTGCCGTTAGCTCGTGAGTTTTCCACCCGGGTGATTGCTTTAAAAGCAGGACAGGTAGTGTTTGACGGCTCACCAGAAGCTTTGACGGATGAACAATTAACGCAAATTTACGGCAAAGCAATTTTTGAAGAAAAGGCAGGAGAAAGCGATGAGATTGAAAGAGACCGTTCACTTTAATTGGTACAAGCATCTGCTGGTTCTGCTATTTTTAGTCCTTTGTTTTTCAGCAAGTGTCCGTCTGACCTCAGCTGATTTTTCAGTGGTAGTTACTAATTCCAGCCAAATGACTGCTTTTTTGGCTCGGTTCATTCATCCTGATTTTAGTTATTTACCAAAGCTGGTGAGTCCGATGCTTAAGACTTTGCAGATGTCTTTAGTAGGAACAGCGATCGGAGTAGTTCTAGCTATCCCGATTAGTTTTCTAGCGACGACTGTAGCGACTGAAAATCGGTGGTTGTCAACGATTTTTCGCTTCCTGTTAGGGTTAATCCGAACGATTCCGAACTTATTATTAGCAGCACTTTTTGTGGCGATTTTTGGGATCGGAGAAGCAACTGGGGTACTAACAATTGCTGTGTTTACCTTTGGGATGGTCTCTCAGCTGATGTTTCAAGCGATTGAAACAATTGACTTTGGCCCAATTGAATCGGCTGCTGCAGTAGGAGCCACTAAACTGCAAATCGCAGTCTGGTCAATTGCACCACAGGTTTTGAGTCAATTTGCCAGTTATGCATTTTATGCTTTTGAAGTGAATGAGCGGGCATCGACTGTGCTGGGCTATGTAGGAGCTGGCGGTATCGGAGTGATCTTGAATTCCTCGCTGGCCTTGTTGAATTATGAACGAGTGTCGATCATTATCCTAACAATCTTAGTGACAGTAACCTTGGTGGACAAATTGAGTGAACGGGTAAGGAGGTCGTTACTATGATGATTCGCGAGATGAATAGAAAAACCCTGCTTTCTTTCGCCGTTTTACTGCTCCTGATTGTATTATCAGCATTCAATTTAGACTATTCTGGCTTAAGTACCTTTTCTCTTTCAATGGGGATGGATGTGTTGCGAGGGCTTGCTCAACCGGATTGGAATTTTCTATACGATGGCAGCGGGGAGGATTTAGTGAGTTTGCTGCTGCTGACGATTGGTATTGCCTGTCTGGGTACAATGATTGCGACCGTTTTAGCCATTCCACTGACGTTGCTAAGTGCTGTGAATTTATGGAAGGCCCATCCTTTGGTAACTAAAATTGGGAAATTTGTTTGCAATGTACTGCGGGCTTTTCCTGAATTAGTTTTTGCAATTATCTTTGTTAAAGTGGTTGGACCGGGTCCTTTTGCTGGTGTAATGGCAATCGGCGTCCATCAAATTGGGATGCTGGGCAAGCTGTTCACCGAAGAAATGGAAGCGATGGATGAACGTTTAACCGAAGAGGTGGAAGCTGTCGGAGCAAACTTCTGGCAGACGATTTTCTTTGTGCGGGTCCCTTATTTAATGCCGATCTACAGCTCTTTAGCTTTAAACCATTTTGAAATTGCGGTCAGAAGTGCAGCGACTCTTGGTTTAGTTGGAGCTGGGGGGATTGGGGCACCGTTGATTTTCGCAATTCAAACCCGGTCTTGGAGTAAGGTTAGTATTATTTTGATCGGTGTAGTTGTCACCGTGTTTATTTTAGACCAAATAACCGGAATTATAAGAAAGAAATTGAGATAAGCTATGAACATATTGCATATATCAGATATACATTTTCGCAGAGAATACGAAACCAGTGAAGAAGGCTATAAGGGGATGCTGGCAACTATGCAAAGTCCGCTTATTCCGCTGGGCGAGTGTTTGAAGCACCTGAAAAAGCACACAACGCTCGATTTAGTAATCATTAGCGGGGATTTGACTGAGGATGGCGAGATTGAAGACTATCGCTATTTGAAGGAATGGCTGCAGGGAGCTCTGGGCGGGACCAAGATGATTGTAACTTTAGGCAACCATGACATTAAGGAGAACTTTTGGGTTGGCTGGTTTGAGGAACCAGCAACTTCCAAACCCTACAATCAAGTAGTGGCGTATCCAGAGTTCACGGTGATTTCCTTTGATAATTCTAGCTATGGTTATGCGGATGGGATTGTTGATGAGCAACAGTTTCAATGGCTGGAAAAGACCTTAGACGAATGGAAGGATCAGCCGATTATTTTAGTGACGCATCACCATTTATTGCCGCAGCAAAGCAATATGCCTAAATGGCCGGGAACGGAACGGTTTTTATCCGTGATTGAACCCTACGATATTCGGTGCATTTTAAACGGACATACGCATCATTTTTTTATCGATGAAATTAATGGGATTCCTTATTTTACCGTAGCCAGCATGTCCTTCGTTGGAGAAGATGTAGGGGAAGGGCTAGTACGTTTTGAAGAGCGGCATGGCTACAACCTCTATCAGTTGGAGCAGGGCAGAGTGACTCGGCAAACTTCAGAGAATTTTTTGTCCGGCCATGTCTTAAAAATTCTCGATATGCGTCAATAAGAAATGAACGTCAAGAGACCGAATCGTTTGTCCTTCGGTCTCTTCAGCATGAAAAATGAATAGGAGCGATACGATTGAAGATAACCTTTCTTGAGACCAGTGATATGCACGGCTATGTCTATCCCACCAATTATGCTGGTGAGCGTGATCTAACCTTTGGTGCAGCCAAGGCAGCAATGAGATTGAAGGAATTGCGGTCACAAGCTGAGGGACCCGTTATTACGATTGAGAACGGTGACTTTATTCAAGGCTCACCGTTAAGCTATTACATTGCCCAAGGAGAACACTCAGTAAGTGCTTTGACCAAGGTCATCAACTTAATGGATTACGATGTTCAAGTTATCGGTAATCATGAATTCAATTATGGTCGAGACTATTTGCAATCGGCTATTACCAGCTACCAAGCACCGGTATTAGCAGCCAATATTTTGAATGAAGCGGGAGAGCCCTACTTTGGCAAAGCTTATACTATTATTGAAAAATCCGGAATAAAGATTGCTGTTTTAGGCTTGGTCACTCAATACATTCCGCATTGGGAGAAGCCTGCCACACTTGAAGGAATTACCTTCGAAAGCATTGTTGAAACAGCTAAAAAGTATGTGCCAATGTTAAAGCAGCAAGCAGATCTGGTGGTAGTCAGTTATCACGGTGGTTTTGAAAGAGATTTGTCGACTGGTGAACCAACAGAAGCGTTGACTGGAGAAAACGAAGGGTATCGATTAGTGCAGGAAGTATCAGGTATTGATGCTCTTTTCACGGGGCATCAGCATCGAACCATCGCTGCAATGGTTAAGGGTGTGCCGGTAGTACAGCCAGGATACCGAGGAAGTCAGATTGGCGAAATCCAATTAACTGTTGAAAAAAAAGCTGGAAAGGTAATCGTTACGGATAGTTATACTGCTTTGCATTCGCTTGAAGAGGTCACAGCAGATCCGCAAATTCTTGCTGCTGTAGAGCCAGTCGAGGCGGAATTGGAAAACTGGCTGGATCAAACCTTAGGACGAGTTGAAGGAAATATGCAAATTGTTGATCCAATGGGGGCGCGTTTAGTGGAGCATCCTTATATCGAATTTATCAATCGGGTACAGCTGTCCGCCAGTGGTGCACAAATTTCTGGGACCGCCCTGTTCAACAATGAAGGAAAAGGCTTCGGCCAAACAATTACCATGCGAGATGTCATTACGAACTATATCTATCCTAATACCTTGGCTGTAATTAAGGTCAGTGGAGCAGATCTGCGCGCAGCATTGGAGCAAACTGCCAATTACTTAGCTGTTGAAAATGGAAAAATCGTCTTCAATCCAGCTTTTATCAAACCAAAGCCACAATACTATAACTATGATATGTATGAAGGGATTAACTATACGATTGACATGAAACAACCGGCTGGTCAGCGAATTACTCATCTGACATTCCAAGGCCAGCCAATCACGCCTGAACAAGAGCTGGAAGTAGTCACGAATCAGTATCGGGCCATCGGTGGTGGCAATTATGCCATGTTTGATGTTGAGAAGATCGTACGAGAGATTCAAGTAGATATGACAGAACTTATCGCCGATTATTTGAAGCAGCATCCAGTGATTAAGGCTGAGACCAACCAGAACTTTCAGGTAATTTTGTAAAAAACGAAAAACAAGTTATATGTACAGCAAAGGGGGAGCGAACGAATGCTTCCTCTTTTTTATGGCAGAACTACATTAGAGAATAGAGACAGCTCGAAAATAAATAGAAAGTTCTTTTTCTGTAGTTTGTTGTCAGTATTCAGTACAACAAATACAAAATATTGAAATGTAAACGGTTTTATTGTATCCTTAGGGAAAGAAAAATTGTAGGAGCAATCGATATGAATAAAGAACATATGAAGTATTTTGACGACATAGACTATCACATCATCAAACTACTTAAGGATGACGCACGAATGTCTTCATCGAAAATTGCGAATAAGCTGGGAATCAATGAACGAACAGCACGAAGAAGGGTCGATCGTCTGCTTGAAACAGGGGCTATGCGAATCACAGCAATACTAGATCCTAATGACTTTGGCTATACAAACATAGTGGACATGTATATGCATGTCGAAGAGGAAAAGTATGAACAGACCCTTACGCAGTTTAAAGCGAACTCTTCCGTTGCTTATGTAGCAAAAGGGTGGGGAGACGACAATCTAATCATTCAATCACGATTCAAAAGCAGCGAGGAAATGAATTCATTCTTGAATGAATTTGTCGCAAACCTGGAAGGGGTGAAGCTGTCTCATTACGTTATGGTACCTAAAATTCTATCCAATATTGATTCCTGGATGCCGAATGAAGAAGATTTTAAACAAACCAATAAATTGGATCAAAAATAGTTTAATGAGTGGAAATAGAGCTGGCGTATACCGTCAGCTTTTTTTATTTACCCTTTTTATTTAAATAATGAAATGGGGATATTTTATATATTTTTCTGACAACTCACGTCTAACTCTTATTGACAGCGTTTGCAAACGTATGTATAATACGTAATATATTAACAAAAGTACATACATGTATCTATATCATGTCCGATTCGGACATTAGGTATTTTGATCAAATACCTAAAAAATTAGGAATGAATGGGGAAGGGGTAAAAAGAAATGGTAAGACACTTTTTGGATTTAATGGATTTTTCAAATGAGGAAGTTTACAAAATGATTGATCTCTCTCGCAAGCTTAAACGTGCAGACAAGCTGGGTGCTTGTCCTAAGATTCTTGAAGACATGAGTTTAGGAATGATTTTTGCTGAATCATCGACACGCACACGGATATCCTTTGAGGTTGCGATGACAAAGCTTGGTGGTCATGGATTGTACCTGCGACCAGGAGAAATTCATCTGGGCAAATCTGAAACAGTTAAGGATACAGCTTTGGTTATGTCGCGATTGCTGGATGCGGTAGAAATCAGAACCTGCGAGGATGAGGACATTGCTGAGCTGGCTGAGCATGCAGATGTTCCGATTATTAACGGAATGGGAACATATTTACACCCTGTCCAATGTCTTTGCGATCTAGTGACAATGAGTGAACATCTGCCAGAGGGCAAAGAACTTTCTGATATTACTTTGACGTTTATTGGCGATGCAACTATTTATGAAAATGTGGGTACAGCGCTCTCTCATATTTTGCCGCGATTGGGTGCGAATTTTATCTACGCGGTTCCAGAAGGCTATGAAGCAGAAGAAAGCTTTTATGCACCTGTGCAAAAAGCAATTGAAGAAGGCGGAGGCACCTTCAGCATTATGCATGATCCAGTTGAAGCAGTAAAGAATGCTGACTACATCTATTCTTCTGTTATGTGGTACGAAGGCTTTGATTCGGATCGAGAAAAACGGACAAAAGATTTTCTGCCAAAATATCAAATAAACGAGGAGCTGGCTGCACAGGCCCCAGATCACGCGATGTTTATGCATTATCTACCTGCACAACGAGGCTATGAAATGACTGATGCGATCATGGATCATGAACGCTCACTACTTTGGGATCAGGCAGAAAATAGATTGTACGGCGAAATGGGCTTGCTGGTCTATTTATTGGAGCCTCTGAAGAAAAAGGCTTCCGCGGAAGTGAAGGCGCAAGAAACTGCACGAATAGAAACATGGATCGCCGAAAACATGTAACGATCCGGAAAGGATTAAAAAAATGGAACAGGAAAATAGTACAAAAGCGTTAGGAAAAGTAGACGTGTACTTAGGGATTATTTGCGCAATACTTTTCGCGGATGTTATCGTCTCGAATACGTCGCTGGGTCCTTCTGTAATAGCTTGGTGGCTTATTATCGGTATTCTATTTTTTATCCCCAATGGCTTGGTAACCGCCGAATTAACTGGAACCTATCCAGACAAGGGAGGAATTTACGGCTGGATTAAAAAGGCATTCGGCTCGAAATGGGCTGCCCGGACCTCCTGGTTTTATTGGATTAATTGTGCTCTTTGGATGCCTTCCGCTTTCATTTGGGTTAGCGGTGCATTATGCAATACATTTTTCCCAAATGCCGGCTATTTTGTAGAGGTACTAATTAGTATTGTGATCACTTGGGTGGTGATCTGGCTGGCAACACGACGGATGTCGGAAAGCAAGTGGATTGTAAATCTGGGTGGTGTTAGTAAAATACTGATTTTCTCATTAGTTATTCTTGCTGGGATTTTCTATTTAGTTAATGGAAATGCAAGTCAAAATGTTGTTACTGCACAAACGATGATGCCGACAGTCGGCGATGGACTAGTTTACCTGCCGGTCATTTTGTATTGCTGCTGTGGAATGGAGATATTGGCGGCCAATGCGCATGAAATGCAAAACCCAAGGAAGGATTTGCCTAAAGCTGTTATGCTTGTGGTTATCCTTACCATTGTGTTTAATATGTTTGCTTCATGGTCTATTTTGCAGGTAGTACCAGTTGGTGAATTGGATCTAGTCACTGGTTTGAATCAGGTATTGCGAGTTGCTTTTCAGGCAGATTGGATTGTCATGTTAAGTTCATTAGTTCTTCTATTTAGTGTAAGTGTCCAGATTATTACTTGGTCGCAAGGAGGAGCTAGAGGGGCATCGGAGGCTGCACAGGAAGGTGAGCTTCCTGCTTTCATGGGGAAGGATAGTCCGAAAACGGGAGCACCAACAGGCGCATTGATTGTCACAGGAATTGTCTCAACAGTAGTGATTGTTATCTATGGCTTTATGGCAAGCAGCGCAGCAGATTTGTTCTTTACACTTCTGGCGTTCAGCTCTATTCTGTTTTTTGTCCCCTATGCAATCATGTTTCCGGCTTATATGAAGCTGAAAAAGATTGATGCCCATGCTGACCGTCCTTTTACGGCTCCGGTCGGTCCGGTTCTTGCCGTGATTTGCGAAGTTGTTTTGATTATTGGAATGGTCCTGTTTGTTTGGGTACCTGGACAACCCTTTGATACAGCTTATTCTTTGCCGATTATTATTGGCTTGATTGTCACGGTATTGATTGGCGAATATATTGTAAATAGACAAATTAAAAAGAATACTAAACAAACCGACATGCTTAAGGAGGTAGAATATAATGGCGAAAACAATCAGTAGTACACCCAAAAAGGATGGATTTCGAATGCCGGGTGAATTCGAGCCGCAAGCAGGAATTTGGACTGGCTGGCCCCTACGGCCGGATGTCTGGCGTGCTAATGCGCGACCTGCGCAGCAAACCATGCTGGAGGTCATCAAAGCAATCGCAAAATTCGAACAGGTTACCGTTATTTGTACCGAGGCATATTATGACTATGCGCGAACAGCCTTGCCTGAAGATGAAAACATACGTCTGATAGAAATGTCCTATGATGACTGTTGGCTTAGAGATTGCGGGACTACCTTTGTGGTGAACGACAAAGGAGCCTTACGAGGTGTAGACTGGGATTTCAACGCATGGGGCGGGTTAGAAGAAGGCTTTTACTTTCCATGGGACAAAGATGACAAAGTAGCGAAAAAAATGTTGGAGATCGAAAACAAGGATAGATACAAGGCGCCATTTATTCTAGAAGGCGGCTCGATTCACAGTGATGGCGAAGGAACCATTTTAACCACTGAGGAGTGTTTGCTGGAGCACAACAGCAATCCAGAAATGGGAAAAGAAGAATACACGGAAGCCTTAAAGGACTATTTAGGAGCCGAAAAGGTAATTTGGATTCCTAAAGGGATTGCTTATGATTCTGTTTATGGCCATGTAGACAATATTGCTTGTTTTGCAAAGCCTGGTGTAATCTTGATGAGCTGGACAGATGATGAAGCAGATGAACAATATGCCATTTCGCGAGAAGTATATGAATTTTTGTCCAAACAGACAGATGCAAAGGGAAGAAATTTCGAGATTCATAAAATTACGCAGCCAAATCCAATCTTTTATACAAAGGAAGAAGCGGAAAGCTACAATTTCACAGATACAACCACTTCTTATGTAGAAGGGGATCGAATTGCTGCCTCGTACATTAATTTCTTAATTGTGAATGGGGGAATTATTTATCCGACCTTTGATGACGAAGAACAGGATGCAGAGGCCAAACGAAAGTTAGAAGAAGTTTTTCCGGGTCGAGAAGTAGTTGGAGTGATGTCGCGGGAACTGATTATGGGTGGCGGAAACATCCATTGTATGACCCAGCAACAGCCTAAAGTCTAAAGCTGGAGGGAGAAGCAATGTCTAGAATTGTTGTCGCTTTAGGAGGCAATGCGTTAGGAAACACACCTAAGGAGCAGGAACAGCGAATTAAAAAAGCAGCGGCTGCATTAATTGGCTTGATTGGTTCAGAAAATGAGATCATCGTCAGCCATGGAAATGGTCCTCAGGTGGGAATGATCCATTCGGCTTTTGATCTAGCCAGTAGGCAAGATGACAGTATTCCAACCATCGATTTGCCAGAATGTACAGCGATGAGTCAAGGCTACATCGGCTATCATTTACAACAAGGACTAAAAATGGAGTTGCAGCGCCAAGGGATGCCCTGGAATGTAGCCACGGTTGTAACTCAGATCGAAGTTTATAAAGACGATCCTGCTTTTAAACATCCAACAAAGCCAATTGGACGTTTTTACGATCAAGCAACCGCCGAGAAAATAATGAGCAAAGATCCGCAGCAACGATTGGTTGAGGACTCTGGACGAGGGTGGCGCAGAGTCGTCGCCTCTCCTAAGCCCATTGATATTGTTGAAAAGGATTCCATTCTAAATTTGCTTAACAATGAGTATATCGTCATTGCTTGCGGTGGAGGCGGGATTCCAGTTATCGAAGAACAGAATCAGCTGGTTGGAATTCCAGCCGTAATCGATAAAGATTTTGCGTCAGCTAAGCTAGCAGAGCTAGTAGCTGCTGATTGCTTGATCATTCTTACCGCAGTTGATCAGGTAGCTATTCATTTTGGAAAACCAGAGCAAGAAAATATTGGTGAAATGTCGGTTGCCCAAGCCAAGAAATATTGCGAAGCAGGCCATTTTGCAGCAGGCAGCATGCTGCCCAAAATTCAAGCAGCCATCGAATTTGTCGAAACTGCACCAGGACGAAAAGCCATCATTGCTTCATTGGAAAAAGCGTCATTGGCAGCAAAAGGAGAATCCGGTACATTGATTTATCACTGACGCCGGACCTCTATCAAGCTGGAATTTTGGTAAAGGGGCTATTCGTTTATAGGTCATTCGAATACTGATAAACGAGCAGTCTCCGAATTTATAGAATGATTTGAAAGAGGGAACGATCTTCTGTTCCTTCTTTTTTTGTTTTCTTTTTGCTGGCAAAAGAGTACTCTATAGTCAAAGAAACGCATTGTTTTCTTAATTTTGTCATCATAAGGAGTGGTAGAATGTGCACAAGTCTCACTTTAACCAGTCATGCAGAACATCATTTTTTAGCTAGAACAATGGATTTTGGATTCCAGCTTGACGGCAGACCGGTTGTAATTCCTCGAAATTATGAATGGAAATCTCAGCAGGGAATACAAAAAACAAAGTACGGCTTCGCTGGTACAGGTAGAAATTTGGAAGAATACTTTTTAGCAGAGGGTGTTAACGAAAAAGGCTTCGCTGTGGCAGAGCTGTATTTTCCAAATGAAGCGAAGTACAATACAACGACTCAGAAGGAAAAAGTAAATTTAGCTCCCCATGAATTTATTATGTGGTTATTAGGTCAGATAGGAAGTATCTCTGAACTAAGAGAAAGAATTACGGAAATTAATTTAGTGGAAGAAGCCATCCCGATGCTGGGCTTTATCCCGCCGCTGCATTTCATTGTTACAGATAAAACGGGAGAGACAGTGGTTCTCGAATCCGATAGTGGGGAAATGGTGGTTAAAAGTAATCCAGTGGGAGTCATGACCAACAGTCCTGATCTTAGCTGGCATTTGAAAAATTTGAATAATTACTTGAATATTCAACCCACTAATTTTCCAGCCAAGAAAATTGACGAGTATGTGATTCAACCGTTTGGGCAAGGATCAGGAACCTTTGGTTTGCCAGGAGGCTATACATCGCCTGAACGCTTTGCTCGAGCAACCTTTTTACGAGCGCTGACCGATACGGGCGAAACAGTCGAAGAAGGGGTAAACGCAATTTTCAAAATACTTAACAACGTGACGATTCCTAAAGGTGTGGATATTAAGGACGATGGTTCCAGTGATTACACGCAATATCGAGCGGCGCTTGATGTGACTGAGTTAACCTACTATTTTAATCCTTATGAATCTCCAGAAGTATTCAAGCTTACTTTAGATGAAACGTTGCTAGCTAAGAAGGAACCGACAGAATTTGCTTATGCTGCGACGTTCAAGACGACTGACTTAAATACAAAGAATACTTGAATTAAACAAGAACGAAAATCAATATAGACTAATAAACAAGCGACTTACTCGTAAAAAGAGCAGGTCGCTTGTTGTTGTTACTCGTTTGAATTTGCCAAAAGAATCTATGCTCTAAAACTTTTACAAAATTGGAATATAAATGTCTGTAAGACTTTTGTCCCTCATATTTTTAGGCGGCTCAGTAATGTACATTTCAAAGGGTACGGCATCTCGTGGTTTAGCCTTGTCTTTAAACAGCCATTCTTGATACATATATTGCCATGCCTCGCCGTACTGAGCGGCTGACAGCTCAAAGTGTCCCACACCAAATTTACCAGAAATACTGGATTCGCAAATCGATCCACTTTCGGTTACTTCAGCATCAATTGAAATCGTCATCGCGACACTTGTGCGCAGATTTTTGCCATCTGTAATAAAAGGATTGTCGTCATAAATGGTTAAAACCTTTGTTTCGTCAGGAATAATTAGATTCTGAGCAGTTGCAAAGTCAAATAGTTCTTTGAATAGCTTTCTACTCTGCTTTCTAAATTCAGCATAGCTTCCTCTAAAACGAACGTAGATGATTCTTTGGTTGGTTAATTCTTCGGTAGTAATAGTGATTGGTTCAAGCATAA
This sequence comes from Candidatus Enterococcus ferrettii, assembly GCF_017377655.1. Taxonomy (GTDB): domain Bacteria; phylum Bacillota; class Bacilli; order Lactobacillales; family Enterococcaceae; genus Enterococcus_A; species Enterococcus_A ferrettii. The sequence continues at coordinate 80,942 of NZ_JAFREL010000004.1, read as the reverse complement.
TCATTGTCCTCCTTGTATTTACTCTGTCTTACAAAGACTATTATTCCATGAACCAGTGAGCAGTTCTTGACGATTCTTGCTGTTTTAGGCGTTCCAAAGGGTCACTTCAAATTATCTGTTAATTACTGCTCAATGAAGTCCACAGTTCTATGAATTAAATGCGCATAGACCGCTGAGAAATTTAGTTATTCATTTCGCTATCTACTCAAATGATAGGTTATCCATCCCAGCTAATTATAGCAAATTCCTTGATGCTGTTAAATTTGTAAAACAGCCTCTTTCTTTAATTCTCTATTAACTAAGTGAAAGCATTAATAGAATTTTCCAACCGCTATTTTTATTCAGCGAACCGATTTGAGATGGATATGCTGTAAGGTTTAAGTTAGAAAAGGAAGAAGGGTATTCGACTAAATTAGAGGTGAGAACTAAATATAACTATGAAAACTGGCGATTTATTAGTAATAAAGTGAAGATGCTCATCAATTTATAGTTAAATTAGTGTTGTAAATAAAGAGGAGCTCCTCTATACTTTAGGTGATGATAACCCTTACAAAGGCGGAGGAGAGAGAAATGATGAAACGTTACTGGAAAACATGACAAAGACAAAGTCTTAGAGTTTCTAAGTATGCTTTTATAATATATTTTTCTCTCAATGAGCTTCTTTGTCCTTTTTTGTGAAGTAATTTACCATAAGAAGAAGTTTTATTTGAGGAGCATACAATGTATGTTTCTTTTTTGCTGTCTAAAAACAGCCTTTTTTTGCAATAAGAAAAAAATTCGCGAAAACATGGAAGAAAGATCGTATAAATCAACAGAAAATTCACTACAGGTATTTGAGTGAAGGAAGGATTTGAAAAATGAGCAGAATTGAAATACGGGAATTGTCCTTTTCCTATGCGAAGGAAGAACGAATGATTTTAGAGGATATTAATTTAGAGATGTCCTCTGGTGAATTTGTTTGTATTTTAGGCCAGTCTGGCTGCGGAAAAAGTACATTTTTACGTTTAATAGCTGGTCTGGAACAACCAACTTCAGGAGAGCTTTTGATTGATGACCAACCTATCAAAGGAGCTAGTTTATCCCGAGGTGTCGTCTTTCAAGACTATGGGTTGTTTTTATGGATGACAGCTGGTGAGAATATTTTGTTGGCGTTGAAGCAACGATTTCCGCAAAGAGATAAAAAAGAACTAAAACAAATTGCTTTAAATATGCTTGAGGCAGTCGGGTTAGACACCAGTGTCTACGATAAACTGCCCAAAGAATTATCTGGGGGGATGAAGCAGCGGTGTGCGATTGCGCAAGCCTTTAGTACTAATCCCCCAATCTTGCTGATGGATGAACCTTTCGGCGCATTAGATGCCGTTACTCGAGCAAAACTTCAGGATTTGTTGATGAAACTGTGGTCAGAAGAGAAACCACAAAAAACGGTTCTTTTTGTCACTCATGATGTGGATGAGGCATTACTATTAGCTAATCGCATCGTTGTTTTAGGCCAGTCTCCTAGTCAAATCATCTATGAGTGCAAAATTTCAGAGGAGCATCGACCAACCAGAGAAACACAATTTGAAGATTCGTTTGTTTTGGAAATGAGAAATGAATTGATTCGTCAGATCAATCAGGATGTTACTAGACACATATTGTAAGGGTAAGAGCAGGTGTTTGCGGCCTGATCTATATAAAAACATAGGAGGATATACGAATGAAAAAAAAGCTTTTTGCAGTACTTTTGGTTTTATTGATGGTTGTTTCGGTTACTGGATGCGGGTCTGGAAATAACGCAGGAACAACAGATGAAACTGGGGGAAAAAAGGAAACAAAAGCAAAAGAAACAGTGGTTAGGTGGAACAGTGGTACCAGTGGAAATGTATTGATGACGATTGCAGAAGAAAAAGGATATTTTGACGATGAGAATTTGAAAATTGAGTACGTTTCTGCTGATGCGAATTCCGATGCAATGACGATGTTAGCGACAGATAAAGTAGATGTTGTTTCAAATGCAGGTACAAGCAATCCTTTGCAGCAAATTGCTTCAGGAATTGATTTAACAATATTCGGTGGACATATGGTTACAGGCTGTATGCCGGTTGTTGCCAAAAAAGGTACAAAATGGAATGGACCAGAAGATTTGATTGGAAAGAAATTTGCTTGTAATCCAAGTTATTTTGCTTTTACAGGTGCGATCATGGATCTCGGATACGATGAACCGTTAGAGGCAGTCGAATGGGTTAGCTTCACTGATTACAATGATGCTTTAGCGGCGGTTGTGCGCGGTGAGGTTGATTATGCATTGATGGGAACAGGCCAAAATTATACCGTTCAAAACATGGATGAGGTAGAGGTTATGTGCTACCAAAGCGATATTATGCCAAATTATTCTTGCTGCCGAATGGAAAGCCAAACAAAATATGTTGAAGAAAATCCAGAGACAGTCGAATCGATTTTGGTTGCTTTGCTGAGGGCTCAAAGCTACTACGAGACTCATAAAGAGGAAGCAGTGAAGCTGCATGCAGAAAAAATAAATGCCGAAGAAGACTATGTAGCGGCATACATGTTGGATGAACACTACAATGTAAATGTTGATCCTTTAAAAAATTCAGTCGTTCGTGCTTGGGGGATCCTTGAAAAAACGGATTTCTTGGATGAGAAGGCTAAAGATACAGATATTGAAGATCACGTAAATACTGAGCTTTATACGAATGCATTGAAAACCGCGACTGAGAAGTATGGAAAGGATGATCCGGCGTTCTACGAAAAAATGCAAACCTTCTATGACGAAAACAACTTATAGATCCTATATGAATGGTGATGAATTGGTATGACAAAGCTCAAAACTTTTTTTGCGAAGTATTGGTTAACTTTCTGTATTTTTGCAGGGCTAATACTTCTCTATGTGTATGTGACAGAACAGGGAATAGCCAATTCGTATCTCTTTCCATCCACAGAGGCTATTAAGAAAGCTTTCTCCGAAAACAGCGGTTTGCTGTTCTTGAACATGCTGTCGTCATTCAAATTGATGATTCCAGCTATCTTAATTTCGTTACTGCTTGCACTGGCTTTAGGAACTATTTTAGGATTAAACAGCCGATTAAGGGATGCCCTGCACCCAATAATTTATACGTTTAGTGTCGTTCCATCGATTTTACTTTCCCCTTTTGCGCTGCTCTTGTCGCCGAATTTTTGGGTCGCATCACTATTTTTGATTGTTTATGGTACCGTTTGGTCAACTCTTTTTTCCACTATCACAGGAATCATGACGATCGACAAACGTTATTTAGATAAAGCGGCAACATTGGAGTTGCGAGGAATTAAGAAAATCACAAAAGTCATTTTGCCAGCAGCAAGTCCATCGATTTTAGCCGGGTTCGTTAATTCATTGCGAAGCACCTTTGTAATGCTGGTTTATGCTGAGATGTATGGGGCTCAATTAGGAATGGGGTTCTTCGTTAAAAAATATGCTGAGTTTGGCTTATATGATAAAACTTGGGCTGGCTTCTTGTTTATGGTTATTGTATTGGTGGTTGTGATGCAGTTATTCGAGTTGCTAAAAAAGTATTTATTGAAGTGGACGACAGATTAATAAAAGTGAACTAGTTCAAGCTGACGAAAAGGAAGTCTTCTTTTCGTCAGTAATTTTTTTGCTTTTGCTTTAAGTAATAGAAATAGTCATGCACTATTCAACTAATTTATCAGTGGTGGCAGTCAGTCTTGAAAAATATAAATCTAACTAAGAGAAAGTTCAGTTAATTCTTCGGTAGTGATTGGTTCAAGCATAATCATTGTCCTCCTTGTATTTACTCTGTCTTACAAAGACTATTATTCCATGAACCAGTGAGCAGTTCTTGACGATTCTTGCTGTTTTCGATAGTTTAAGGGGCTTACGCCAAAATGTCTTTTAAATGTTCGGCTGAAGGAACTGGAATCATTGTACCCATAGTCCAGCGCAACAGTTGTTATGGAAGTCTTCGGGCTGACACATAAAAAAATTGCAGCCCGCTCTATTTTGAAACGGGTAACAAATTCGTTCACAGTTTCCGTGGAGTACAGTTTAAAAATCCGATGAAAATGAAATTCAGACAAATGAGCATTGTTCGCTAAATCCTTTAAGGATAAAGGTTCCTTTAAGTGCTGTTCAATGTAATCCTCGGTTTTATTGATGAGTCGAATGTAGGTCTGTTTAGAAATTGCTTCGTTCGTTTGCTTCGTCATTTCACTAGTTCCTTATCTATTCATTCGGCAGGTGGGTTACCCACTCTAGATGATTATAGCAAATTCATTAACTTGATTAAATTTGGAAAGGACTCCTTTTCGCTGTTGCTATTTAACCAAGGGGATTGACTTAAACGAAATATACTATAAAGTTTAAGCTATTAAACTACCTGATTTGAGAGGAGTGAACGTTATGACACCTACTGGAAATTTTCCCTTTGCCATTCACGGCATCATTGGTCAGCACTGGACTTCCAGCAGCGACAGTAATTTGCGTATTTTATTTGGCATTCGCGGCAGCTGGCAAATTCTAACCGAAGAGTCTGTTTATGAGATGTCAGCAGAAGACGTGCTGGTTTTAAATGCTTTTCAGGCAGCGCAGGTTACGGCAACCAGCGTAGACTCGGCCCTTTTTTTAATCGAAATTTACCGAGAAGAAATAGAAAATCAGTTAAATATCCAGTGGACTCCGGTTTTTGATTGCAATTCAATGGCCGAGAAACAGTTTGCCTACCAAGAAAAAGAATTCAGCCAGCTTAGGGAAAAACTGCTGGCCTGTCTCGCCACCTTTTATGATTTAAAGGAGCAGAATCAGTTTGCTGTTTACGAAAAATTCTTCAGCATGCTGAGTTTTCTTAAAAGTCATTTCCAGAGATCCGATTTCCAGATTCCGGCAGCTTATGATGAAAAAATTCAACAGGTCTTAACCACTATTCATTTAAATTACATGAAGCCGCTGACCCTGCAGCAAATCGCCGAGGAGACTTTCTTGTCTTACCATTACTTATCTCGCAAGTTCAAAGAAGAGGTGGGTGTTTCGTTTAAAGAATATCTGACGACCTATCGGTTAAAAAAATCGGCAACTGCTTTGCGAATTTCGGAGCAGTCGATTTTAAAGATTGCACTGGAAAATGGCTTCACCAATAGCAAAGCCTTTCATTTAGCATTCAAAAACTATTACGGAATCACTCCCAATGACTATCGCCATCAGCAAGCTTCTGAGATGCTCGAAGTTGGCGAAGGAAAGAAAGTAAAGGCAGATAATTTTGAGCTGTTGGAGATTGAAGCAGCCATGCTGGTATTATCCAATTTTATGGTACAAAAGGATCCAGAGGAGTTTCTAGAACCGAAGCAGCTGGAACGACAGATTCCCTTAACTAAACCATTAAAACCGCGGAGCACCCTTCCGAAAATTTTGAATATCGGCCATTGCAGCAATTGGTTGCGAGGGGATGCTCAACAGGCGATGTTAGAAACCTGTCAGGGAATCAGTTTTGACTACCTGCGTTTTAACGATGTACTGATTGAAAATCAGCTGATCATCGATACCTTTGACATTTTACCGAACCATGCGCAAATGAGCCGTTTAATCAGCTTTGCGATGAAAAATCACTTGACTCCAATCATCCATTTTAAGATACCTAAAGACAATCAGACTGAATTTTCGAGTTGGCTGAAACCTCGTTTGAAGGTACTTCAGCGATTGGTGGATGAGTTTGGCGACAGTTCGAATACATGGCATCTGGAATTCGATCTTGATCCGCTGCCAGTCAATTTAAAGGAAAATTTCTTATTCTTTTATCAGCAGATGCAACGTATTTTTGATCAGCCGACGATTGGTTTAAATGTAGGGGCTTTGTATCGTTCACCATTTGTTGATCAGTTAGAAGAATTTTTAGCGGATCTGAATGAACAGCACCTAACGATTGCGTTTGTTGATTACCGCAGTGACCCTAGTGATGACTATTTATGGGATGAGCTTCCCAAAAATTTATTGAAGGACTACCAGGAATACAATTTGACAACGTTGAAGGCTTTGCTGGAAAAATACCATTGCGGCAGAAAAGTTTTCCTCAGTGAATGGAACACCTTGATTGGCAAAGGGACTACGTTGAGAGGAACCTTCTTCCGATCTGCTATCATGTTTAAGGATCTCCTTTATTTAGCGGCAGAAATTGAGGGAATCGGTTTTTGGCTAAACAATAGTATTCAGTCAAATAGTCCGGAACAACCTCTTACTGGGCAAAATCGCTTAACCTTATATGTGGGGCATCAATTAAAACGACCAGTCTTTTTCGTTCTTCAAATGTTTGATCGAATCAAAGGATCGGTCTTATATCAGGAGGAAGCCATTTATCTGACCCAGCAAGGACAGACACGCTATTTACTGCTGCTGAACCCTACGTATTTTAACCCGGCGATGAGTATCGATGAAACGTATATGATGTATCAATCGCAGCTGATCAAGCTAGAGCTGCAGCACCTGGAGTCAGGACCGTATCAAATCAATACCTATACGTTAGATAAGGATCATGGTGGAATCTATAATGAAGTTCTAAAAACCAGTGGGCTGGAATTAGTGGATCAGGAAGCAACCGATTATTTAAAACAAGCAATCCTGCCTCAATTGGAAATTTCTTGTATCGAGGTGGAGGAACAGTTGACGTTCAAAGAGCTTCTCAGCTTCAACGCCTGTCGTCTTATTCAAATAAAGCCGTTACACAATTAAAAGTGTAACGGCATTTTTTGTCTTCGAGAATATTTTTGTCAAATTCCAGCAAATAAATCGTATTTATGAGACAAAATGTGCAACTCTTTGTGAATCCGCTTTCTTTATACTTTAGATATACCAAACGGGGCCCTAAAAAAATAAAGAGGTGTAGTAGATGGACAGAAAGGTTCAAGAAACAACTGAAGTATCCGCCGTCTCCAAAAAAAGCAGTGTAGGCATTGTGTTTGCATTAATGGCAGGCTATTCCATGGTTTATATGGATAAGTCAATGGTTTCCACAGCAATTATTCCCATTTCGCAACAATTCAATTTAGATTCTGGTCAAACAGGATTGATTATGTCGTTCTTCTTCTTAGGTTATTCCTTAATGCAGATTCCTGGCGGCTGGCTAGCGGATAAGATAGGTGCCAAAAAAGTGCTGATGCTGTCGTTAGCGATTATTTCTTTCTTTTCCTTTGCTTTTGGCATGGTCAGCGGCTTGATGCTGTTTATGATGATTCGCTTTTTTGCTGGTGTCGGTCATGGTGGCTATCCGCCAAGTGTTTCTAAAGCCGTTGCCAATAATTTTCCGCAGGAACGACGGACATTTATCCAATCCATGATTTTATCAACTTCAGGCATTGGCGGGATATTAGCCTTCACTCTAGGTGCGAATTTAATTAGTCAAAGCTGGCGCTTAGGCTATATCGTTCTAGGCAGTCTATTTGCAGCAGCGTTTATCTTAGTCGGTATTTTTGTACCAAAGGATCTTCAGCTATCTAAGAAGGAACAGGCCGCTAAAATTCCATTTAAAGAAGTCATTGCTAATCGTAATGTGTTGACGTTGTTTGTTGCGATGCTTTTATTGAACTTCCTGCTTTACGGAAATATTTCCTGGCTGCCAACGGTCCTAGCCCAAAAGTTTAGCTTAGAAATCACGCAAGTGGGTTATTTACTGGCGGTTAATGCAATTTTCCAAACGATTGCTACTATGTTTGCTGGAGTCCTGCTGTCGAAATTATTCTTAGGCAAAGAAAAAATCTTCATTCTTGGGGCAACCATTATCTCAGCGATCTTTGTCGTAGTGTTTGTTTTATCCAGTAATTTAATAGTAGCGATGGTGGCCTTGATTCTGCTAAGCATGATTTCAGTTTCAGCCTTTACCGCTATCTTTACTCTGCCGCATAAAATCATGGACGGTTCAATTATTGGTTCGGCCATTGGCATAATTAATACCGGCGGAACATTGGGCGGCTTTCTGGCACCAATGATTCTAGGTCAATTGATTAATTTAGGCGGCGGTTCGTTCACTATTCCATTCGGTTTTATGGCATTGGCAAGTATATTGTGCGGATTAACAGTATTAACATTAAAAGATAGGAGTCAAGACTAATGACAAATCCCAAAGAACAAATTTCCCAAATGATTGAAGCAAAACGTGACAAATTTATTGCAGCAGCTGACCGTATCTGGAGCACGCCAGAGACGCGTTTTGCCACTGAAAAATCAGTTCAGCCCTTCTACGAAATTTTAGAAGAAGAAGGCTTCGAAGTTGAAAAAGGCTTAGCCGATATGGATCATTCCTTTGTTGCAACATATGGCTCTGGCAAACCGATTATTGGTATTTTGGCTGAATATGATGCACTAAGTAACTTAAGCCAAGTTGCTGATTTGGGTGAACAAAAAGCAGAAGTACCCGGCGGCAATGGTCATGGCTGCGGTCATAACTTATTAGGAACAGGTGCACTAGCAGGAGCAGTCGGCATCAAAGATTATATTGCGGCCAATCAGCTGGAGGGGACTATCAAATTGTTTGGTTGTCCAGCAGAAGAAAGCGGCTATGGGAAGGCTTATATGGCTAGAGCAGGTTTATTCGATGAATTAGATGTGGCTCTATCCTGGCATCCTTGGGATATTAGTGGGGCATGGTCCATTAGCAGTCTGGCAGTCTATCAAGTGTATTACCATTTCAAAGGAATTTCAGCTCACGCAGCAGCTGCCCCAGAACAGGGCCGTAGTGCGTTAGATGCAGCAGAGTTGATGAATGTCGGTGTACAATTCCTAAGAGAACATATCATTGATGATGGTCGTGTACATTATGCCTTTACAGATGCTGGCGGTGAATCAGCGAATGTCGTGCAACCAACGGCAAGCTTGTATTACTTTATTCGGGCACCTAAGATTGAACAGGTGGAAGAAATTTATCAACGGGTAAACAAAATTGCGCGAGGCGCAGCGATGATGACCGAAACAGAAGTAACGATTGATTTTGATTCTGCCTGCTACAATTATTTACCCAATCATGCAGTAACCACAGCGATGTACGAAAATCTTTTAACTGAAGGAAAAATGAACATAGGCCAAGAAGATCAGGATTATGCACAGCGCTACTACGACAGCTTAACCGATGCAGCAAGACAGTCCTTAGTCACTCGCGCAAAACAATTTGCACCTGAAGCAGATGAGGCGGAAATCCAACGCTTGGGGTCATTACCAATTGCTGAACAAATTCAGCCCCTCGTTTTCTCTAGCGCGACCGCCGGATCAACGGATGTGGGCGACGTCAGCTGGGTCTGTCCAACTGCTCAAATCTTTGTCGGCTGCGAACCGCAAGGAACACCTGCTCACAGCTGGCAATGGGTAGCAAATGGCACATCTTCAGTGGCTCATGAGGGCTTATTAGCTGCAGGGAAAACGATTGCCGCAACAGCCTATGACCTGCTGACCAAACCAGAATTAGTTCAACAGGCTAAAGAAGAACATCAAAAAACATTGGCTGGTGAAGTTTACAAATCGGCCATTCCAGCTGAGGTTTTACCAAGATAAACAAAAAGGGGCTATTCAATGGAACAATTAAAGTATTCAAGTATTTTTGATATCATAGGCCCCATCATGATCGGTCCCAGCAGTTCGCATACTGCTGGGGCTGCTCGTATTGGGAAGGTTGTACGTAAAATTTTTGGCGAACGACCAGATACGGTCGATATTTATTTGTACGAGTCCTTCGCCAAAACTTATCGCGGACATGGCACTGATATCGCACTAGTGGGTGGTTTATTGGGAATGGAGCCAGAAGATCCGCGCCTCAGTGATTCCTTAAAAATTGCTCATGAAGAAGGCATGGAAATTCTATTTGTACCGAAGCAGGAAAAAGCCGAACACCCTAATATGGTGCAGCTAAAGCTCACTCGAGGGACTCACGTCTTAACTGTTACCGGTATTTCCATCGGTGGCGGAAACATCCAAATTTCTGAAGTGAACGGCTTTAAGCTGTCTTTATCCTTAGGAATGCCGACCTTTGTTATTGTGCATCAAGATGTACCAGGGATGATTGCTCATATCAGTCAGCTCTTTTTTGATGCCGAGGTCAATATCGGTACGATGTCCGTTTCCCGCGAAGCAGTCGGAGAGAAGGCTATCACAGTTATCGAAACCGATGAACGCAACGAAGCAGTCCAAAATAAAATAAAAGCGATCGATTCAGTATTCAGTGTTTCTTATTTCGAATAAAGGAGGCTTTCGATGTTTTACAGTATTGAAGAGCTGGTGGAACAAAGTCAGGACTATGAGAATATCAGTGAGCTGATGATTGCTACCGAAATCCAATTAAGCGGCCGTACACGGGAAGAAATTATTCGTTTAATGGAGAAAAACCTGGTAGTCATGGAACAGTCCATTGACGAAGGTGTAGCCGGGGTTAAGTCCGTGACCGGACTAACTGGCGGCGATGCGACTAAATTGAGCAGCTACCTTGATTCAGGAAATTTTCTAAGTGGTGAAACGATCTTGACTGCGGTTAGAAATGCGATTGCTGTCAACGAAGTGAATGCAAAGATGGGCTTAATCTGTGCCACGCCAACTGCTGGTAGTGCTGGAGTAGTTCCCGGTGTTTTGATGGCTTGTCGCAAGCGCTTGAACTTGAGTCACAGCCAACAACTCGAATTCCTCTTCACTGCTGGTGCATTTGGTTTAGTTATTGCCAATAATGCCTCAATTTCTGGCGCAGAAGGCGGTTGTCAGGCAGAAGTTGGTTCAGCCAGCGCGATGGCTGCAGCAGCCTTGGTTCAAGCCAATGGTGGCACAGCCCGCCAAGCGGCCCAAGCTGTCGCAATTACTTTGAAAAATATGATGGGCTTGATCTGTGATCCAGTCGCGGGTCTCGTTGAAGTTCCTTGTGTGAAGCGAAATGCTTTAGGCTCCTCACAGGCCTTTATTTCAGCCGATATGGCCTTAGCTGGGATCGAAAGCGTTATTCCTCCCGATGAAGTCGTTGAGGCGATGTATCGGGTGGGGCGCCAAATGCCTAGTATCTTCAAAGAAACCGCAGAAGGTGGGTTAGCAATGACACCAACCGGTCAAAGATTGGCCAAAGAGCTGATGGTCAAGGATTAAAAAATGAAAGCATCGAAGTTTATTGTTTCGGACAATGGACTTTGATGCTTTTTTTAGATTCTTTTAAATGAATTATTCTATCATTCTTCAGTTTTTTTATGGTGCGATTAATCAAACAAAATAATTGCAAGCCTTATCATTGTTGAGGTATCAGCCCCCGTGTGAATTACTAAAAAAAACCTCGACAGATAGCTAAAATTTTTCAAAATTTATCAGACAAAACACTTGCATCCGAAAGGAAAGAGCGTATAATGACAAGTTGTCACATGACAAGGTGTCATTTGTCATTTAAAAGAATTTTTTTAAAGGGAGGAGGGAAAGATCGTGCCTAAAGAAACCTTTTATCATCTGTCGGAAAAAAAGCAACAGCGGATCATGACTGCCGCTAAAAAGGAATTCTCTAGAGTACCGATGGGTGAAGCTTCGATTGCGCAGATTATCAAGGATGCAGAGATTCCTAGAGGCAGCTTTTATCAGTACTTTGAAGACAAAGAAGATTTGTATTTCTACTATTTTCAAAGTATGCGCAGAAATTTTCAGCAGGAATTGAATCTGGCGATTGAACAAGCAGAAGGAAGTTTGTTTGATGGATTTGAGATTTATTTCTCGAAAATGGTCCGGGAAGTTCTTCAAGGAACGAATGCAGCTTTTTACAAAAATATGTTTATGAGCATGGACTATCGCTCGTTTCATAAAGTTGCACCACATTTTGGAAAAAAGCCCCATGCCGCATGTCCTCCAGATCAGCGTCATAAAGAAAATCTTCAGGAGTTTTACGACAGAGTGGATCTGTCCCTTTTAAAAGTAGCCAATCAGGAAGAACTGAAGCTTTTAGTCAAAATGCTGATGCATCTAGTTTTTTCGACGATTGCAGAGGGCTATCGGCAAATGAAGGAAAACGGTGACCACTCCATTGAAGAAGTCATGGCAGAGTTCACCTTGAAATTAAATTGGTTAAAAAGCGGCGCCACAAAAGAAAGCCGGTAAATGAATAGACAAGGAAGGTAATAAACGTGAAACTATTTAATTATTTACGCAAATACTGGTATGCCATCCTCGCGGCGCTGATTCTGTTAGTTGTCCAAGCGCACAGTGATTTGACATTACCAGGTATTACATCAGACATCGTGGATGTAGGGATTCAACAAGGTGGATTAGAGACAGCTACTCCAGATACCATCCGAGAATCAACCCTTTCAGCGATCGAGCTCTTCATGACCGATGCTGAAAAAGAAACAATTAAAGAAAATTACAAAAAGACGACAGAAACAGTTAAAGGAAAAGACATTCCTGTCTATGAGCTTCATCTAAAAGATGGCATGACAAAAGAAAAGCTAGCTAAAATTTTTGAATTGCCAATGTTTATGCTGGCTACGTCCCAATCAAAAGAGTCAAAGGATGGACAGGAAGCTAAAGAAATTTTAGACGAATACAAACAATTAGGGACAGAGGGCAAGCAAGCCCAGGAATTGGGAAAAGAAGCTCAAGAGTTAGCGCAAGAAGCCCAAGAAGCGGGAGCAGCAGCACAAACGGCAGCAGCCTCTGGTGATCTGGCAACCGCACAGGCAAAAGGTGCTGAAGCAACTCAAAAAGGCGAACAAGCGCAAGAAAAAGGCGAGCAAGCCAAATCGATTGGTGATTCTATCACCCAAACACAAAAGGAATTACCTGCAAAAGTCGAAGCTGCTCGAAAGGAAACGAAAAAGGGCTTAGGCGATGTCGGGCAAGATTCTTTGAAGACGGTTGGGGTTCAAGTAACCTTAGCTGAATACAAAGCACTCGACAAGGACACCAAACAAATTCAAATGGATTATATGATCAAACGAGGAACAGAAATGCTGATTCTGACGTTGATTTCAGCAGTCGCAGCCATTTTGGTTGGTTTAATCGCTTCGCTGGTTTCTTCTTCAGTCGGTAAGAGACTTCGGGTGGGTCAATTTGACAGAATCCTGCAATTCTCAAACACGGAAATGGAGAAATTTTCTCCAGCATCCTTGATTACACGTAGTACAAACGATATTCAACAAATTCAAATGGGTCTGGTAATGACGATTCGGCTGGTTCTGTATGCTCCGATTTTAGGAATCGGCGGTGTTTACGAAGTGTATAAAACCGGAACAGGTATGGGTTGGATTATCGCATTAGCAGTCGGATTAGTTTTGATTTTAGTGTTAACTCTATTAGGCTTTACTATGCCAAAATTCAAGAGTTTGCAAAAATTAGTCGACCGAGTGAACTTGGTTTCTCGGGAAATCATTACTGGCTTACCAGTTATTCGGGCCTTTTCTCGTGAAAAATACGAAGAAAACCGGTTCGACGTTGCCAATACAAACCTGATGAAAACTCAAATGTTTGTGAACCGCAGCATGTCAATCATGATGCCAATTATGATGCTGTTGATGAACGGGATTTCTGTATTGATTGTCTGGGTCGGTGGTCACAATATTGATTCTGGTCAATTACAAGTTGGGGATATGATGGCATTCATTACCTACACAATGCAAATTGTTATGGCCTTTATGATGCTTTCAATGGTTTCAATTATCTTGCCTCGTGCCAACGTTTCTGCAGGGCGTGTGGATGAAGTCTTAGCAACAGAACCAACAATCATTAATCCGGAACAACCGCAAGACGACCATGATTTCAAAGGCCAAGTGAAATTTGAAGGAGTAACCTTCCGTTATCCAGATGCAAATGAAGATGTGCTGCATCATATCAATTTCACTGCTAAACCGGGAGAAACCACAGCCATAATCGGTTCCACTGGTTCAGGGAAATCGACAGTGGTCAACTTGATTCCAAGACTATTTGATGTAAGCAGCGGCAGAATCACTATTGATGGTGTCGACATTCGTCAAATGAGCTTGCATAAGCTGCATGACCTGATCGGCTTTGTTCCACAAAAAGGGGTTCTATTCTCTGGAGATATTGAATCCAACATCAAGTTTGGGAACATCGAAGGTATATCCGATGAACAAATGAAAAAAGCGGCTCAAATTGCTCAAGCAGAAGAATTTATTAATGACAATGAAGCTGGCTATGAACGCCACATTTCTCAAGGCGGAACCAATGTCTCCGGGGGACAAAAGCAACGTTTGTCTATTGCACGGGCATTAGCAAAAGATCCTAAAATTTTAATCTTCGATGATTCACTTTCAGCCTTAGACAACAAGACCGACATTGCTTTGCGTCGTGCTCTAGCTGAAAACGTCAAAGGAATTACACAAATCATCGTTGCACAAAAAATTTCAACCATCCTTCATGCGGATAATATTATCGTACTAAATGAAGGTCGTATCGTGGCGCAAGGAACCCACGATGAACTGATGGAAACATCACCTGTATACCAAGAAATCGCTTCTTCACAGTTGAGTAATGCCGAATTAGGCTTGGAAGCAGAATAGGAGGGGAAGGAAATGGCAGAAAATAAACAGCAAAGCCCGCAAGGCGGACGCGGGCCAATGGGCGGCGGCCGAGGAATAGCTCCTGGCGAAAAAGCCAAGGATTTCAAAGGCACCATCAAAAAATTAGTTTCCTATATAGCAAGTTATAAGATCCCCGTCTTCTTCGTCATGATTTTTGCGGCGGCATCGACTATTTTCAATATTTGGGGACCAAAAATCCTATCAAAAGCAATTACCGAATTATTCAATGGCTTGATTAAAAAATATCAAGGCACCGGAAGTATCAATTTTGATAAGATTGGACATATCTTACTCTTCATGCTGGGACTTTACTTAGTCGCTTCCGTTTTCGGAATCATGCAAGGTTGGATTATGTCCACCATTACACAAAAAATCACGTACCGTATGCGGAAAGAAATTTCAGAAAAAATCAACCGCATGCCAATGAACTACTTTGAAAGCCGGACAACCGGTGAAGTCTTATCACGTATCACCAATGATGTGGATACCTTAGGACAATCCTTGAACCAATCAGTTACTCAGTTGATAACATCCGTCTTCACCATTGTCGGAGTCATTGTCATGATGTTATCAATCTCCGTACAGATGACCGGGATTTCCATTTTAATCGTACCGATTTCCTTGCTTTTGATTACAGTAGTCATTAAATTCTCACAAAAGCATTTCAAAACCCAACAAAAATACTTGGGGATTATTAATGGTCAAGTCGAAGAAACAGTTGGCGGCTACAACATTGTGCATCTCTTCAATGAAGAAGAAAATGCCTTAGCTGAATTCAAAAAGCAAAATGAAGTACTGTTTAAATCCGCTTGGAAATCTCAATTCCTTTCTGGATTGATGCAACCAATCATGAACTTTGTTGGTAACCTAGGGTATGTAGCCGTAGCGATTATCGGTGGGATTTTAGCCTACAATGGAACTATCACAGTTGGTGATATCCAAGCCTTTATCCAATATGTACGTAACCTAACACAACCAATTGCTCAGCTGGCACAAGTATCAAACATGCTGCAATCCATGGCAGCAGCAGCAGAACGTGTTTTTGAATTTTTAGGTGAAGAAGAAGAAGCTCAAACCGTTGAAAACCCAGTCAAAATCGGCAAGGTTAAAGGCATGGTTGACTTCGATCACGTTAAATTTGGTTACACACCAGATAAAATTATTATTAACGATTTCAGCAGTCACGTCGATCCAGGACAAACCGTTGCAATTGTTGGACCAACCGGTGCTGGTAAAACCACAATGGTTAAACTGCTGATGCGCTTTTACGATGTTAATTCAGGAGCAATCAAAATCGACGGGCACGACATTAGAGACTTCAACCGCGCAGATCTACGCGAAAATATCGGGATGGTTCTCCAAGATACTTGGTTATTCAAGGGAACTATCATGGACAACCTGCGTTATGGAAGACTTGATGCGACGGATGAAGAAGTATACGCAGCAGCCAAAGCCGCTCACGTAAACCACTTCATCGAAACCTTGCCTGGCGGCTACAACATGGAATTGAACGAAGAATCATCCAATATCTCTCAAGGACAAAAACAATTGCTGACGATTGCACGTGCTATCTTAGCAGATAAACCAATCCTGATCCTAGATGAAGCAACCTCTTCAGTCGATACCAGAACCGAAGTATTAATTCAAAACGCCATGAACAACCTAATGGCCGGCCGGACTTCCTTCGTTATCGCTCACCGTCTATCGACGATTAAAGATGCAGATAAGATCCTTTATATGCAAGACGGCGATATCAAGGAACAAGGAACACACGAAGAACTACTAGCCAAAGGCGGCTATTACGCAGCGCTTTACAATTCACAGTTTGATGAGTTGGCTGGGTAGAGAATAGTAACTAGAAACCAGTGAAATGACGCAAGCCGTTCATTTCACTGGCTTTTTTTATAAGCATTTTTGGAATAGGATCGATTCAAATCTGAGCACAGAATTTTACTTACTAATAGTAAGGTGTTATGGTGGACTTAAGAAACGAATAACGACATTCGATGGCGTTATTTCATATAGGAGGTTTTCAATATGACAGTTATTATTCCTGCTTTTCAACTAAGTGCTACTGCACACATTGGTCGAGTGGCTTTGAAAGTAGCCAATTTAGAAAAAATGACTCGATTTTATCAGGAAGTGATTGGACTGCAGGTCTTAGAACAAAACCCAAGCAAAAGTATGTTAGGCGTTGATAATACAGTATTACTAGAATTATCTAAGGTGCAGGAACCGCTGCCTGTGACTCCTAAAACAGGGTTGTATCACGTGGCTTTTTTATTACCAACTCGAAAAGATTTAGGGAATGCGCTGCTTCACTATTTAACGATCGAGGCACCTTTGATTGGTGCGAGTGATCATGGCTACAGCGAAGCCCTCTATCTAAATGATCCCGAAGGTAATGGAATTGAAGTCTATTATGACAAGCCGCAAAGCGAATGGGATATTCGTGACGATGGTGAAATCGTTGGCGTGACTCTCGAGATGGATGCTGAAGGGGTCATCGCAGCCAATGATGGCAGCCGGGAAGGTTTTCCAACGGGAACGACGGTTGGTCATGTTCATTTGAAAGTAGCGGATCTGATGCAGACAGAAAACTATTTTACTGAGGTTCTAGGATTATCCTTGAAAAATAATTTTGGCAATCAAGCTAAATTCTTCGCTGCGGGTGATTACCATCACCATATCGGATCCAATATTTGGTTAGGAAAACATATTCCAGCGATGACAGAGAAGGATCTGGGATTGGATTATTTCAGCTTCGTCGTACCAGACCAAGCAGAGTTGGATCGTCTGGAAAATCACTGGAAGACACAGATCGATTATAGTAAAGACGAAAGCGGCAATTTAACAATCGTCGATCCAAATGGCATTACCATGAAGTTTGAAAGATAGAACAGGTATAAAGCTGACGGATAGCCAGGAGAAAAGTATTAAAAGAAGAAGTGGTTGCAGATTTATGGCAGCTGCTTTTTTCGTTAGTAGGCTAGAAAATGAAATTACCAGCGGAATGCTGAGAGGACATTCTGCTGGTAATTTTTGGTGAGCTAATATTCTTCCTCTTCCTTTAGACTGAATACAAAGCTCTCAAAATCCTTGGCTAGAAAAGTAATCGTATAATCAAATTCTTGTTCAATATGAACGACCGCAGGCTGTTCCTGAGTGCCATATTTTTTGTAATCTAAGAAAACCATGTCGTGACCAGCAGAAGGACAGTCACAGATGGCAATGCCAATATCTGGATACCCCCATTCCTCGATCCAAAAGCGACTGCCAAATTCTCCCAGCAAGGCATTTTCCCCGGCCAATCCAATGTTCAAAAAACCATTAATCGCAATTCCTGTCTCGGACCAGCTTGTCGGTGTCTTTGTTTCAAATTCTGTCCTAGTCGGGATTCCTCCATTATGCTTTTTCATGAAAGAAACATAGGAATCTGGCAATTTATAACCTAACTGGTCCTCAATAATTTGTCTATCAGATACAGTGAAGTCGCCTCCTTCATAATGTTCTTTTGCATAAGTTGATTCTTCCCAAAAGGATTGAAAGTCGAAATTTGCCCAAGTGTCCATGAGTAAAGCCTCCTTGACTAATTATTTTTATTGACAATAAGACAGTGGATTCAAAATCTTAACCGCAACCATCAATTTGATGCTTCGTTTTCGATAAAAGCACAGGTGAAGGAGATAAAAGAATGGATCATATTCTTATCATTGTTTTTCAAAGAAGCAATTCCATAAACTAGATCGGTTTTATAATCAAATGGAATTATCGACAGATCTGTGTAATGCTGGTAGCTTGAAAAATTAGTGATAAAGTTTGGCATGACAGAAATCCCCAGTCCGCTTTGTACCATTGTGTGGGATAAGAGAATGGAATCTGCATAGCAAAATATTCCTTCAGGACAGTTTTCTTTGATCAAGCGTTGAACCTCCGCTTGCTTTGGCGGGCACTGATAAGAATTGAATAGAATAATATTTTCATTGGCTAAATCAGCAAATGAAATCATTGCTCGAGTTGAAAGCGAGTGTTTTTCTGGAAGTACACAAACAAATTCACCTGACATTAAAGGAGTGAATTGTACATTAGAAAGAGTTTCTACGCTATCCAATGTTTGAAAGATAATATCGCAGCTTTTAGAGACAAGGTCCTTTTTCAAAATGTTGTGGTTGAAGTTTTCTAGATGTATATGAATAGCTGGATATTTTTTTTGAATTTACTGATTATCTTCGGAAGAATATTCATCTCGAAAGCGGTACCAGAAAAACCGATAGTAAACGTATGGTTAGCTTGTTGGGCGATCTCCTTCACCTGTTCGACAGAAGAATCAAATTTTTTTAGTAACAGCTTCGTATCATTATAAAAAACAATTCCAGCCTGAGTAAGCCGAACGCGTTGTTTTGTGCGATTGAAGAGCTCAACGTTTATTTGAACTTCCAATGATTTAATTATCTGTGTCACAGCAGGCTGAGTCAAGTTCATATTTTCAGAGGTTTGTCTAAAATTGAGCGTCTCAGCTAAATCAACAAATGTTCTTAGGTGTTCAATTTGCATTAAAAGGTCCTCCCTCATTTGCGTAATAAGTAATGCTTATTAAATATAATAACAAGTGATTTCAAGAAGATCAAATTTTGTGATAAATTGAACATGCAGTAAATAATAGTTAGGAGTGTGAAAAGTATGCGTTATATTGTTACAGGTGCAGATGGGAAATTAGCTGGTCGAGTTGCGGAAAACATGTTAAAAGAAGTGGGTGGAGAAAACTTAACCTTCACTGTTTGGAACATGAAATTTGTTCCCGACGAAAAATTGAAACGGTGGAAAGATGCTGGCGTACAGGTTTTTGAAGCCAATTATGACGATACAGAAGCCTTGAATAAAGCATTCAAGGGAGGTGATAGAATTTATGTTGTTTCTGGATTACAAGTTGGAAAACGTGTTCAGCAACACAAAAATGCAATTGATGCAGCTATTAACCAAGGCGTAAGCCATGTGACTTATAGTTCAGGATACGGAGCAACGGATCCTAAATATGCACATTTGGATGTAACTCCGGATCACACCGCTACTGAAGTATATTTAAAAGAAACCGGACATCCCTATACTACTGTAAGAAATAGCTTATACATTGAAAATTATCTTACGATGTATCCAATGCTAGCTATGATGGCAGATAATGTTTGGGCAAGTACGGCAATGGAAGGCAGAGGGGCATTGATTGCCAAAGATGATGCAGCAGCTGCAGCAACAGCTTCTTTACTTGGAAAGGGAGAAGATTATCGGGGATATAACATCTACGGTAGAGAATCAATTTCTGTACGAGAATTATGTGAACTGGTGAATGAAGTGTCTGGTATGAATTTAGTTTATGATCCGGTAGATGAAGAAAGTTACTATCAATATCTGGAAAAATTACACGTCCCTCGTCATATTACCGGAGACTTTTCAAAATCCCCAGTTCCATTTTCTGGAGATGACATTGTGACAAATGATGCAGCCATTCGTGATGGATTACTGGATGTTGTTTCTCCTGATTTCGAGCTCTTGACTGGTCAGAAGCAGAAAACAGCTAGAGACATTATTCATGAATCCAGTTATGTATGGGAGGAACGAATTAATAATTGGTCAGGGATGCGCTAAACAAAATGAATAGATAAAAAGAAGCCGAACAACTGACTCTTATCATTAGTGATGAGAGGATAGCGTGTTTGGTTTTTTGTCTTAGAAAAAATCGAACAATCAGCCCTTTTACCAAACTTTATAACACTGCCTTAACACTTTCATGATTAATGATGAAAAAAGGCGGCCTTTTATCAAAGATGGAAATCTACTATGATAAATATAAGAGATAGTGAGAATGTCAGTTTAACATTCGAATCAAACGATTTTTTTCTCTTAAGGAAAATTATTACGTTAAGCCGAGGAGGTGAAAAAATGGAAAAAAGTATGCGACGACGAAATCAATTACTCTCCTTATTGCTTTCAGAAAGCGAATATAGAGCAACGGACTATTTTAGTGATAAGCTGGAAGTTTCAACTCGAACAATTTTGAACGATGTTAATTTTTTGAATAAGGAATTAGCCAAAAAAGAGATCGAGATCGTCAAAGTCCCTCGACATGGAATCAAGCTAGTTGGGATTGATGGAAATATCAGCCATATCTGGGACATTTCTTTAGAGAACGAGGGAGATGTTTATGATGTTTTAGGCAGGAGAGAAGCAATTCTGCGGCAATTATTTATGCGTCCGACAGGGCAATTTCTCGAAGTGATGGAAAAGCATTTCTTTATCTCTGATTCGACGCTAAAAAAAGATTTGGATTATTTACAACATTATCTGCGGCACTTTGAGGTGAAAATTTGCCAAAACAAAGGAAAAGCGTTCCTTAAAGGGCCCGAAGCCAATATCCAACAGTCTTACCAGAACTTTTTGATGACAAAATTCCCCGATACCTTGCTGGTAAACAACGATGAGTTGATCGTTCAATTAAGCAATTATTTCTCGAAGACCTTGATTCAGTTAGTCAAAGATACGTTAGAAAAATTTTCGGATATCTTTTACAGCGACATTTCAAATAAATATTTTTCAGCAATTTTTCTTACACTTTTATGTTTGCTTACTCGCGCAGAAAAGGGCTGCCACATGACGATCGAAGAGAAGAAGAAGAATGAATTGGAGGATTTGGCACTTTATACTCAATCCTATGAAATTTGTTCCTTCATTTCAGCGAATAGTTCAATTGAACTTTGGTATCCTGATATTTACCATTTGTCTGAAACGTTGTACGCCATGAACGTCAAGCCGTGCCATAAATCAACGAAAAGTTATGACAGCTGCTATCAGGAAGTTGTAGAAGAATTGACGTCTGACTTGGGCAATTTATTAAATATCGATTTTTCTGGCGACCAAGAATTACATGATTCATTGATGAGTCATATTGTTCCGATGATTTATCGTTTGCGTCGCAACATATTGATCAAAAATCCTTTTATGGAGGAAATAAAAAATCGGTATCTACTATTATATTCCATGATGTGTTATGCCACGAGTAGTTTAGCTCAGCGCTTTTCGATTGAAATTACAGGTGATGAGATTTCTTTTTTAGTAATTTATTTTCAAGTTTCCTTGGAACGAAAGTATGGGGTGAGTTTTCGCAATATCTATGTGATTCTTTCGCGAGGCTTGATTACGAGTGATTTGATTTATACGAAAATTCGTCGAATCATTCCTCATACTGACAAAGTGATTCAACTAACTACGAAAGAATTTGAGCAGGTGACCTTGAATTTTCATGATGTTGTCGTTACTACGGACAATACCTTAAAAGCAAGGAACATCGTATACATCTCTCCAATGATTAAGGACGAAGAGATTAGTCGAATCGTTCATACTTACTATAAACGTTACAACGCAACTGCAAAAGAAAATTCTCACGTTCAGCACCAATGGATCAATCCAGAGCTTATTTTCCTCCGACAGCATGTGGAGAATAAGGAAAAATGTTTGAATTTTATGATTGAAAAATATCAAGAGCTGGGAATTGCAAAAGAAAATTTTGGTGAATCCGTTTGGGTTCGAGAAAAATTAGGAGATACCAGTTTTTCTGTCAGCGTTGCTATTCCCCATGCAGATCCTAGTGAAGTCAATCAAACATCGATTGGAATCATGACGTTAGATAAGAAAATAAATTGGGGAATCAACAATGTTAATGTGATTCTGTTTTTTGCTATTTCGGATACGGACATTGATACGGCGAAGAGTAAAATCACCGGTTTGCTTGAATTTATCGAGAAGGAGGAAAATGTTGAAAAGCTGATTCAAGTAACGGATAAGCAGACTCTTTTAGAATTAGTGATGGGTGAAGGGAGTGCAATCTAGGTGGCTGACTTTTGGGATGAAATGTACTTAGATGAACATTTAGTAGATTTAGAAATAAACGAAGCAGACAATTTTTCTTCATTGGCGGCATTAGCCAATCGTCTTGAAAAAAATCAGTGTGTGAATGGAGAGTTTAGTCGAGCAATTCAGGACCGGGAAAAAGAATTTTCGACGGGTTTGCCCCTAGAAAATGTTGGGGTTGCGATTCCTCATACTGATTCAGAGTATGTTTTTAAGCAATCGATGGCCATTGGTATTCTGAAGAATCCAGTGATGTTTGAAATGATGGGCTCACCAGAAGTCTTAGTTCCAGTGAAGATCATTTTTATGCTGGCGATCAAAGAGCCTAAGAAACAACTGGAATTTTTACAGGCATTGATTGATATGTTTCAAAAAGATGAAAAAGTCTTAGCGATTGTTCAAGCCAAAACGGCAACGGAAGCCGTCAAAAAAATGAAGCAGAATTTAAAATGAGGACGTGGAAAAGATGAAAAATATTCTATTAGCTTGTGGTTCAGGCATTGCAACATCAACGGCAGTAAACGGAAAAATTTCAAAAATTTTGGATGAAAATGGGTATAGAGGAAAGTATAAAATTACCCAATGCAAAATTTCAGAGGCACCAAATAAAGCAGCAAATTATGATTTTTTGATTTCTACAACCGTTATACCTAAAGGGTTGGACTGTGAATCTGTTTCGGGTGTGTGCTTTTTAACGGGGGTCAATACGAAACCAACGATTGACAGAATTATTGAATTGATGGAGATGTAACTGGTAATTAATACTACGAGTAAAAAGGGGGAATAGTCATGGATGCTATTATCAATGTGTTTCAATTTATTCAGGGCTTGGGTGTATCCGTTGTAATGCCAATTGTGATCTTTATCATTGGTTGTGCCTTCAGAACAGGTGTGGGTCAGAGTCTTCGCGCAGGTTTGACGGTAGGGGTAGGCTTCATTGGTTTGAACTTGGTCATCAACTCGTTATTAGGAACCAGTCTTTCGCCAGCGGTGCAGGCGATGGTGGATCGTTATGGATTAAGTTTATCGACGATTGATGTGGGATGGCCGGCCTCTGCGGCGATTGCAATGGGCTCAACGGTGGGACTGATCATCATTCCATTAGGCTTATTGGTAAATATTGTGATGCTGTTGACAAATACAACGCAAACAGTGGATGTGGATATTTGGGATTACTGGCATTTTGCTTTTACTGGTGCTTTGGTAGCCATTATCACCGATACTTTGTGGTTGGGAATTTTTGCGGCAGTTGTCAACATGGTCATCATTATGGTTTTGGGCGATGTTACCGCCCCAGAGGTAGAAAAATCGCTAGATCTGCCGGGGGTTTCACTGCCTCATGGATTTACAACCGCCTATGCTCCGATCGCGATGGTGATTAATAAATTGATCGATATGATTCCGGGCGTAAGAAATATCAATATCAATATGGATACAGTGCAACGAAGATTCGGTGTATTTGGTGAACCAATCTTAGTAGGAACCTTCCTAGGAATAATTATTGGGATCATTGCAGGGTATGATGTAACACAAGTATTGACATTAGGAGTTTCACTAGGAGCTGTTCTAGTCCTAATCCCCAAAATGGCTGCTTTGCTGATGGAGGGCTTGATGCCGATTAGTGACGCTGCCAGCGAATTCATCCAAAATCGATTCCAAAACCGCGGGAAAATTTATATTGGCTTAGATTCTGCGGTTGGTGTAGGACATCCGGTAACATTAGCAATCTCATTCATTTTAGTCCCCTTGTTGATTTTCTTAGCAGTTGTCTTGCCAGGAAATACGGTCATGCCCTTTGCTGATTTAGCTGTTATACCATGGATGTTCGTATTAATCACACCTATCGTAAAGGAAAACGGATTTAGAGGATTAATCGTCGGTTTGATTGTCTTGATTTTCGGGTTGTGGATCGCTACAGACTTAGCGCCAATGATTACGACTGCTGCGAACAACGTGAATTTCCAAATGCCAGAAGGCGCATCGCAAATTTCATCTATTTGTGACGGTGCGAACCCATTGACTTGGGCGTTGGTCCGCTTAAATGGTCTCGGCTATATTGGTACGGGAGTTGGGGCCTTTGTTGCTTTGGCAATGGCTATCTGGAACCGTAACCGAATCAAAAAAGAAGCTTCGCAGTTCCACGATGGAGGAGAAGCTGCGTAATTCTTTCGTATGGAAAAGGGGGAAGAACATATGAAACGGTTCGAGTATGATAAAACATTGTACTTTATCGATGTCCCTGTTACAGGAGTAGTCTCATTAATTGTTTTTCTCATCGCAGTTGGCTCAATCATCACCAATCACATACCAGAGCTAATGTTCCTAATTGGAATCGTTGCTTTTTACAGCTTTTGGAACGCACTTGTGGCAAAAGTTACGCCAAGAGAGATAAACGTTGATGGAGAAATGCTAACTTTGCGTTCATTTAACCGAGAAGATGCCTACGATTTAACTCTGTTGAAAAGCTTTAAAATTCGTGAGTTTCCAACGGCAGGAAAAATGTTCCTGCGAATGGATGGCGGCGGAGTACTAAAAGGACGTTATTGGTTGAATACGAAAAATTATAGTGAAGGTCAAGAGCTGTTTCGATTATTACTGGATATGGAATATGAAAAACATCCAGAGTCATTGAAAGCTCGTGCTAGAAGAGTAAATACGGAGTATATTGCTCTTGCCAAAAAGAAAAAAGAGGCTAGATGATGTTAGAAAAAGAAAAAGCAGAAATGATCGCTGCAGGAATAAAATTGGATCGCTACGGCTTGATCTCCTTATCGGGAGGAAACGTAAGTGTACGAGTGAACCCAGAGACGTTACTAGTTACGCCTAGCGGAATGATGTACGAAGAGATGGTTCCCGAAGATGTCTTAGTAGTGACTATGGAGGGCAAGGTAATTGAAGGAGAACGCCGTCCGAGTGTTGATACGGTCGCTATTCGCTATATTTTCCAACAGATGCCCGCTGTTAACGCCGTCATTCACACCCATCAACCCTATGCTACGGGAATTGGTTTGGTGGTGGATCAGATCGATTGCGACGTTACAACACTTGCTAATACAGCAAAAGGTCCAGTAAATGTGGCTCCTTATAGTTCAGCAGCCAGTATTGATATGGGTTACGCAGTGGTTGACCATATCGGAGATCAATTAGCCGTAGTGCTAAAAAATCACGGGGTCGTCACTGTGGGTAAAAACCTGAAAGAAGCCTTATACGCTGCCGTATATCTAGAAGAAGCTGCCAAGACATTATATGTAGCGCACTCTTACGGAGGCGATATCGCTAAACTGAACGAAGAACAGATTCAGACTGCTGTTGAAGTATTTAAAGAGTATGGTCAAGTTAAACAGTAAGTGGTGTTAGCTTGAGATAAATGTTTAAAGCCTATCTGCCGTTTTTTGGTAGATGGGTGTTTTTTGTTTGTGTAGGAAGAGAGTGAAGATTTGTTTTGGAGAATTTGAACACACATATTCCGTGGTAGCTTGCTTGATAAATTGGCATGAAACGATGTTGAAATCCATTATTGATAATATCAACAATTAAACGAAAACTCTCCGCTTGATAACACTAAAGTGATTTCTTAGCACCCTTAAAAGTCAGAAAGTACCTCTTTTAATACGTCTTTCCGGGAAACACGCTCATTTTTTTCAGTCAGAATATTGATACCGGCTTCGTAATCAAGAGCATCTTCAACATGTTCCAAAATCGCGTTACGTATAAATTCTGAAACACTGACTTCTTCAAATGCAGCCAGAGATTTCACTTTTTTATAATCTTCTTCAGGTATGCGGATTGTAGTAGTAATCATGATTGTTCAACTCCTTATATTATTCTATGTAATTATTTTAGCGCGAGTGAATACGTTCGCATTCATGTTTTTATGCGGTATAAAGTTTTCTTATACGTCTGGAACCTTACCCAACCAATTGCACAGTTGGTACAAGTATCAGACCTGCTGCAATTCATGGCAGCCGCTGCTGGACGTGTTTTTGAATTCTTGGCGAAGATGAAGAAGCTCAAACTGTCGAAAACCCAGTTAAAATTTGCAAGGTTAAGGGCGAAGTTGATTTTGAACACGTTCAATTCGGTTACACACCGGACAAAATTATTATCAATGACTTCAGCAGCCACGTCGAACCAGGACAAACTGGACCAACTGGTGCCGGCAAGACTACAATAGTTAAACTGTTAATGCGCTTCTACGATGTCAATTCAGGGGCAATCAAAATCGATGGTCACGACATCAGAGACTTCAAACGCGCAGATTTACGCGAAAATATCGGAATGGTCTTACCAGATACCTGGTTGTTCAAGGATACCATCAGGACAATCTCCGCTACGGAAGACTCGATGTCACCGACGAAGAAGTTTACGCCGCAGCCAAAGCCGCCCACGTAAACCACTTCATCGAAATCTTACCTGGCGGCTACAATATGGAATTGAACGAAGAATCATCCAACATCTCTCAAGGACAAAAACAACTGCTGACGATCGCTCGTGCTATCTTAGCAGACAAACCAATCCTGATTTTGGATGAAGCAACCTCTTCTGTCGATACCAGAACGGAATTACTTATCTAACAGGCCATGAACAACCTAATGGCTGGGGCCGGACATCCTTCGTTATCGCTCACCGTTTATCGACGATTAAGGATGTAGATAAGATTCTTTACATGCAAGACGGCGTTATCAAGGAACACACGAAGAACTATTAGCCAAAGGTGATTATTACGCTGCGTTGTACAATTCACAGTTTGATGAATTGGCAGGGGAGAAAATAATGAGACCACCAGTGGGATGTTGAGAGACGTTCTGCTGGTTATTTTTTGTGGTTAACAGTTTTTGTTTATTTTTATGTCCAAATTATAGGTTTTTATAAGACAAGGAACAAAGAGCAGATTGACAAATTAAACACTTTGAATAACAATAGTTATATAGAGTAAGTAAAAAGGGGTTATAATAGATAAAGAAATTATTTTAATAAATAATAAATTTATTTGAAAAGGAGTGTCGAGTATATTGGGATATTTAAGAAGGGTTTTCTCGAAAGATAATTTGGTTAGATTCTTGAATTTGGTATTAAAAATTTCGCCTGTCCTCATATCTTTATGCGCACTAATTTTTTCTATAAATAGTTATATAGATAGTAAGTTTTCTGCTCCGCTATCATATCATATTTCTACTGAAAATAAATATGTTGACAAGATTGTGTTAGATGGTAAGACCCTTCAAGGAA
The DNA here is from genome assembly GCF_017377655.1 of Candidatus Enterococcus ferrettii. Classification (GTDB taxonomy): domain Bacteria; phylum Bacillota; class Bacilli; order Lactobacillales; family Enterococcaceae; genus Enterococcus_A; species Enterococcus_A ferrettii. Next base: position 53,300 of record NZ_JAFREL010000004.1, on the reverse strand, counting down.
CAAAACCTAGAATTATTAGAAGTTCTGGTTTTATTGATAAGACTTCTGTCATCATGTATACGAATAAAGAGTATATTAAAATTTCAGAATTTCCAACAATGAATTTTAGTGATGATCTAAACTTTTTTCAAAAACTAAAACTTAACGAATTGTCAACCTCGGCAGGTGCTGAAGAGTTAAACAGCCTTTATGCTAATGAAGAGGAAAAAAATATTATGCTTACTATTTTCTTTTGATAGAGGGAATGGATAAATCTAAGCATTTGCATATGATAACGCATTATTATGATGAGGGTAAAAATAGGATGCTGACAAAAAATTACTCTGAAAAAACTATACTATCTCCTGAAAAAAAGGAATATCAGCAAGCATTTTTAGGAGCTAAAGAAGATTTCTTCAGTCTAAAAGAGGATTTAGAATCAAATAACTTATTATGATACATTAGAAGAAAGCCTAAATACCTTATTGAAACAAGGTATTAGGCTTTTCAATGATTTATTCAAAAAAGCAGAGAGTGTAATATGGAGAATCAGTATTTATCGCAACTCTTCTCTGAAAAGCAAAATTATCCGTACAAAACTTCATCGGAATACACTTTGAATTCTCTGTTAAATTCAGATAAGTCAGGTGATTCAAAAGATAGACTTAAATCAATTTTATATTTTTCCCCTTCTGGAATGATAGCTGGGATTTTTGACAGTTCTTTTTTCGAATCCAAAGCCAATTTATCGATGGCTTTTACAACAATTTGGCTTGCTGATGACAAACTTTTTATCATAGTAAGGGCTTCTTCAGGCACTAATATAGAATGTAAATCTATTTCCCATTCTAAAGTCTTTTGATATAGTTTTACCATACGTACTGCTATATATATCAAAAAATCTAAATCAGATTCTTTTCCAGATTCCCCAATAGCAATGGGGAAAGCAACGTTAATAAGTGAAGCCATAGATTCTACATTTTGTATCAGTTCTTTATTTTTATAGGTAATCCAGCTTATGATTTCTAAAGGCTCATCTAAGGGCTTACTGGATTTCAAAAAAACTTTATACTCCAGATCTCTTTTATAATCTGCTAATGTATTTAACTGGTCCCAAAAAACTTGAAAGAAGAATTTTAATTCCCAAGCAGTATGATTTTTTTCTAATACAAGTTTAATTGCTTCGGGACTTTGTTCCAAAATTCTAGGAGAAAGTTTAGATTGAGCAAACTTATTTCTGATTTTCAAAGAATCGTTAAATAGATAAGCAAATTGATTTTTTATTTTATTGCAAATTTCCTGAGCGAATTCATATTCATAAACCCAAATATTATCTTTGTTCCTCAATTCATCAACAAAATGGAAAAGATCATTAGTGTCTACTAAGGAGGAAAAGTCTCCGTTAGGATTCGCTTTCCATAAGGGAAGTGCATTTATAATAGACTTATTGACGAAAGTATAGATAGGAATTCCTTTTCCTTTTGCTTGAAGGTATTCGAGATTTGTAACAGACTTACCATTATCAGTTTTATAACCATATTTCCCACCAATTACTAAAACGAAAATATCCGCTCGTTGTTCGACAGCTCTTAGACAAGTTTCTACAGTTCCTAAAGAGGGGTCTAATGGAAACGAATCGTACTCTGATAAAAGAGTTTCAAATCCCATTTCATCTTCCAGAGTTTTTTTTATATCAGTTCTTATCTGTTTTAAATCGTAACAAGTTGAGCTAATAAAAATAGTTGGCTTTTTTCCGTAATTATCTGTCATGTAGGGCTTCTCCTCTATAAATAATTTATTCCTTTTAATGTCGATTATACCCAATAATTTTAATAACGAAAACCTCGTTGCTACAACTGTTTAAGTCAAAGTAAAATTAAATTACTATCGATTAATAGTTTAAACGGCAATGGTTGGAATTTTTAAGAAATTAAAGGCCGACCTTTAACTATATTAGTACATAGAGAAATCTAAAAAAAGAGTCAGAAACCTTTATTTATTAAAGGTTTCTGACTCTTTAACATCTACTCCCACTCGATGTAGTTCAAACACCCGGAAACATTGGTTTAATAACGTTTCTGAGAAGTGATCTCCATCTTGGCAGGGTTTTGGCAGTGTTATATTTTTACTGCCTGATTACCATTGAAATCGACTTTTGACTCTTTTGCAAAGTTGAAAATGATGTTGCCAGTCATCTGATCGGCAATACCTTCATCATTTCTGCTCCATAGGTGAGCGTAGTGTTTCAAAGTGATCTCTGGGCTGGAATGGCCCAATCGTTGTGATACGACTAAAATATCTGCGTTAAATTCATTGATCAAATAGCTTACGTGAGAGTGGCGTAAGCCTTTACCTTGGATAGCTGGGACGTTCGCCAATTTTGCATATCTCTCGATGATTCGTTGAACGGTGGAACGATATAAAGGTAGGTCGGTGTAACTTAGGATAAAATGTTCGACGCCATGTTTCTTTTGGATGCTTTTCCATCGTTTCAAAATCTTGACCGTATCATCATCCAATGAGATTGTGCGCATACCACTCTCAGTTTTGGTATAAGGCTTTCTGATAAAGTCATTTTGATTTTTCATGTCGAGTGTATGGTGGACACGCAATTTTTTCCTTTTCAAATCCACATCAGACCAATGGAGTGCTAGGCCTTCGCTGACACGAATTCCGGTCATGTAATACAACCAGATCAGTACGAAGCTCATATGCTCGTAAAAATCATCAATGAAGATCGTTCCTAGAACTTTTTGGAATTCTTCTTTGGCCCAATAAGGGACGATGGATTTGCCTTTGGAGATCGCCTTGGTCCGTTTGGAAATGTTTTCGTTTACGAAGTTCAAAGTTACCGCATAGTCCAATGATTTCCGAAACATTCCATACATTAGCGAGCAGTAGGACTGAGAGTAGCCGCTATCATTCAATAGCCATATCCGATAATTCTCACAATCTTCGACGGTGATTTCCCGAAGCTTGATATCTCCAAAACGCTTTTTGATTTGTTCCAAACCTGTTTGTCTTGAACTCCATGTGCTACGTTCAACACTTGCGCGATAGTAGGGAATATATTTTTGTTCCATGAATTGACCGTACGTCAGTTTGTAATTGATATAGCCGTTTTGGAGCATAAAATCATTCTTTAATCGAGTCAGTTCTTTATAAGCTTCTCTAGCAGACTCAAATGGTTTTCCATTATGATCTTTGCGCCCTTTTTTCTGGATTCTTTTGCCAGTGGCTTTGTCGACTCCCAATTCTAGTTGATAAAAATATTTCCCATTTTTATCTCGATAGACACCTACATATTTTGTTTTAGGCACTGTAATTCTCTCCTTCAAGAGAAACGCCTATGATTTCTTCTACAACATCTCTTGGAACGTAACCTAAACGCTTATTGTTGTAAAACGGATACCCTTTTTGTACCATGATTTGTTTCGCTTGTCGAATGATTCTCATAGCTGTATATGGCTTGTAGCCTAAACTTAATAAATCATTCTTACATACCGTTGACTTCATTTATGCTCACACCTCTTACACAAGAACATTGCTACCACGAATGATGAATTCAATGAGCAGTTGGTTTCTTGTCTTTCTTTATTTTTGTATAAGTCACTTTTGATTCTTCAAATTCGACGACTTGTTCAAAACGATTTTCTTCATTCAACACCGTTAAAAATTTTGGTGTTTTACGAATGTAGTCCGTTGAGAACAGGACATCGAAATCTTCTTTGTTAATTTTTTTCTCTGTTAGACTTTTTGTTTCTCTCGGAAGTTTCAGATTTTGAGATTTAAAAAAAGCTTTTTTCTTATGCTCTTTGATGTCCAAATCTTTATCAAAATACTTACTGACATATCTTCCTTGGTTTTCAGCAGCGTCCACATCGATCTTATTGATCCAAACTAATCCGTGACCCCAAATATCCATCAATCGTTCATGAAGAACGAAAGGAAAGGAGAACAGAATAATGTGATAGTGGATCGCTCCGCGTTGTTGTTTTTCCCACGTTGCGAGATATTTGATTCGGGATTTCTTTGTTTTGTAAATTTGGTAGTTTAATCGTTTCATAAATTTCTTGAATTCATCATTCGTAGTAGTAATGTCTTGGATGTTTTCTTTAAAGGTGAGTGTTAAGAATTTTGTGTTTTTATCAAAGTTTTCGTCCACTAATCGTGCGATCTCAAAGCGCATATTTCGATAATGTTTTGATTTTCGTTTTAGACTGTCATATTGTTCTTTTGCAGATAAGTCATCAAATTTTCTATTTCGTTTATTTAAGTTTTTGATCCATTCAGGAGATTCATGTTCGTATTCAAAAGCTTTCTTTTCATCGATTTTGTAAATAACTGGTTTTTCATATTCCCAAATTTCTATATACGTAGGAGTTTCAATGATTTTTTGATTGTAAGATCTCAGCAATCATTATCGTTCCTTACTTTTTTATTCAGTTTTCAATGAGCGAGAACGAGTCCATTTTTCGACAGATGTTGTCCTATAGATCAAGTAAAGGAGCAGAACTGCTACGCAGCTCTGCTAGCCTGCTTATTTATTGTGCGGTTTTTTCGTTGCGGTCGGCTTTGGGCTTGGTGCCCATCCGCCCTCAACGAAACCACCCAACAAACAAGCAGGAATATTAGTTACGTGAATCTTTTGAATGATTGCTAGGAGTATCTGTTTGTTGCTTTGTCAGTAAAACTGCTGAGTCTGCAGTTGCGGATAACCCATAGCTGACAAACTGACCATTTGCACGTCCCCAAGGTTTGATCACAAGATTGTTAAAAGTAACTGTCGCAATCCCATTTTTCTCAAGTTTATCCACTGTTACAACTGGTTCAGCGCTTCCAATTTTTACGCTCATCTTTTCAAAGCGAAGTTTGGGTAAGACGCACTCGTAGCTCCATCCTAAAATTTCTCCATCCTTTTGCCACCGTGAGACATTAACGACTTGGTATTCCTTTTCTAGTTTTTCTTTTGGTAAGGTTAAATCACTGATTTTGATGGGCATAATGTTTTCTCCTTTTCTAATATACGTTTTGATATACGTTCAGTTTAAAAAATGTAGCGGTACCTCTACATTTGTATCATATACGGTTTTAAATACGGTGTCAATAGTTTTCGCAAAAAAATATATACGAAATGATATACGTGTGGTATGCTGTATATGAAATCATATAGGAGGGATCAGAAATGTTTGGATTATTACAACCAAATAAAGAAAAAATTGGAAGACGATTAAAACAAATCAAAGACGAAATGAATATCTCTTTTACAGAGTTTGGCAGCCGGCTTGGATTAAAGAAGCCGACGATTAGTTCGTATGTTCAAGGATATAACTTGGCACCGATTGATGTGATTGAAAAAGTGGCTAAGATCAGCGGAAGGTCTGTTGGTTGGTTTTACTTTGGGGAGATAGAGGAATATATCGCGGATTATCTGACTCTCACGGGACAAGGCGAGTTAGTTAAGGAATATCCGGATGTGGTAAAGCAGATCAAAGAAGAATTCTTTACTGGTGATTTTAAAAATCCTGGTTGGGAAAATGAAGTTGGTTATCCAATAGAAGAATTCATCGATGATTGTTTCGCGGATTTTTCTCCAAGTATTTTAGATAGGTATATTGGCAAAATCGTTACGCAGCAGATCGATAAATCGGAGAAGTTGAAAAACTTTTCCGATAAGGAAAAGGGTGAAGCACTGGCATTTGTCTATCAAGAAGTGATGGACTATGTTGAAATGAGTGGTGAGGTTAAGTATGGTGAAGAGGAAAAGGTTATCAGATTAGTCGAAGATTCGATCAGTAATCTGGCGAAAAGAGGAAAAATCGAATTCTCAGAAGAATATTTGGTAGGAAGGTTAGTGAATATTCTTGATGATGATGTCGAGACAGCAAAAATCATTTCGACTTTATCATTGAATCTTACAGGAAAAGCTTTTTCGCCGCTTTTTGGTGGGAAAGAGTTGATTGAGATTTTTCAGGCAATGCGTCCGGCTTTGATGAAGTTGTATTCGGAAAAGAGTAGAGATGAGCTGTATGATTGGTTCAAGAAATAAAGACAAGTTACTAAAGATACTTTTAATTTTTTTGAGGCGGAAAAGGGGGAAAAATATATTGTGTCTAAGTTAAATAGGATTCAAAATGAAATCAAACAATTAGAAGGAGGGCGATTCCAAAATTTATGTGATGTCTATCTTTACCGTAAAAGAAATTGGGAGAATATTGTATCACTTGGTTCTATGGACGGAACAGATAAAACTACTAAAGGAATACCTGACACTTATTATTTTGATAACCATTCTAATACATACATTTTGGTCATGTATGGTACTAGAAAGGATGCGACTGCAAAATTAGAGACAGATGTTCGAGAAGCTATCGAGAAATCTAAAGTTGATGAAAAAGATATTGAAGAAATAATCTGCTGCCACACTTCTTCAAATTTAACTGTTGAGAAAGATAAGGAACTAAGAAGTTTATCAGGCTCAATAAAGCTGACTCTCGTAGGAATAGATACATTATCTAATGACCTCCTTAAGTTTGAGTATCAAGATATTGTAAAAGACTTCTTAGGTATACTAGAATCAACTGAACAGGTTTGGAATTTAGAGCAATTTATATCTATACATGATAAAAGTAGAACCAATGCTCCCTTAGATACAAAATATATAGATGAGAAACATATAGTTGATAGGATGACGGATGACGTAAATAGTCATCAGATTATTCTGCTATCTGGAGTACCTGGAACTGGAAAAACTAGGCTAGCCATTGAGATATGTAAGAAATTACCTATAGATAGCAACATAATTTGTGTTAAGAGCAATAGTATGCCTGTTTATCAAGATATTAAGGATGCATTAGACATTAGAAGAATAAATTATTTGTTTTTAGATGATGCTAATACGGTCACAAATTTTGATGCTATTGTCAGTCTGCTAAGTTTAGAGGACTTTGAACAAAAGCTGAAAATCATTATGACAGTTCGAGATTATGCACTTTCAGGAGTCATTAATCAAATAACACCGTTTAAGGTCAAGGTGCAAAAACTCTCTTTAATGAGCGATAATCAGATTGAAATGCTGATTAACAGTATAGAAGATATTTCTCCTGTTGATCTTAGGAAGATTATGAAATTATCTCATAATAATCCAAGAATAGCTGTAATTGCAGCAATTATGGTTAAAGAGAAAAACTTTGATTTTATTGAAAATGGAAAGGAGATATTGGATAGTTATTATAGTCAAATCATTGAAGAGAACTCCCTCTCTTCAAATGAAAAAATTAGTATGTTCATTTTAAACTTCAAACACAAGTTGAATTTGACAAATAAAGAATCATTAGAGGACATCTTAAATTTTTTTGAAATTGATTCTGATAGCTTTCTATTTGCATTAAATCAACTACATGATAAAGAACTTTGTGATATATTTCAGGATAAAGCTGTTAAAGTCAGCGATCAAAGTTTAGCAGATTTTGTAATAGTAGATTTTATTGCAAATAAGAAAATTTTCAAGATAAAAGATTTTTTTATTAATCTTTATCCTATTCATGAAAAAGAAATTGTTGAAATGCTTGTACTTGTTAATGATTTTAATTCTTCCAAGGACTGGATAGAGTATCTAACCAATGAAATAAAGTTTGTTTACAATGATATTATTGAAGATATTGATAAAGAACTTTTTTTAACACAATACGGAGTAATAATTCCCATCGAATCTCTTGCCTATGTTTATGAGAAGATACAAGGTGTTGATAATGTTGAATTTCAAACATCTCAAAAAGAATTTGAAGAGAAAAAGAGAAATCAAGGAGTTAATGATCCGATTATAAGTATTCTTTGCTCATTATCAAATAGTGAAAGATTTAAGGATGCAGGTATGCTTCTTATGTATTATTTCAAAAAAAGGCAGGATAAAATCTATGAAATTTTCTCTGCAATTAAAAATAATTTTGATATTGAAGCTAAATGGAATCATTATTTAGAAAAAAGATTCAGTATTATTGAAACTTTTTCAGTTCAAGAAAATATTAATGAAACAACAGCTCTACTTATTGCCAATATTGCTGATGAATTTTTAAAGTTTTCAGCAGAAAAATTTACTTTTAATGGTAAGAATGGTGTTATTAATCGTTATACACTAGTTGATGGAGACTATCTAATTAAACTTCATAAAAAAATTTTTGATATACTCTCTAAAGTTTATAGTTATGGGAATGTAGAAGTGAATAATTATATAGATGAACTATTGCTCAATTATCCAGTCTATGAAGCTAAAAATGGGTTCGTTGAGACTGTTAGTTCAGATTTAGCTTGTATAGAAAATCTTTTTTTTAAAAATTTAGATAAGTTGAATTTTAGGCAAGAAGCTATAGTATTTGAATTGTATTCAAAATCTAAAAAGCTAAAAATAAAATCACAGCCTTTTTTTGAATATGAACCGTCAAGCAGTCAAAAAATTTATAAAGTTTTTTCAACTAGTATATGGGCTTATCAGATGGAAGAATTTGATTATGAAAAGATTCAAAAGTTAAGAAAGAGAAGTCTTCGTAAGATTTTTGAGAACTATTCTAATGATTTAGCTTGGTTGTTCAACATCCTCGGAATATTTCAATCGGACGAGTTGCTAAATAAGTATGAATTGGAAGAGTCTGTACTTCTATTGTATTCAGACCTAGATATAAACAATCAAATAAAGTTATTACCGGTGTTGCTAAATAGTAGTTTTGTTATTTCACCTAATAATTTTGTCTATTATATGGATAAGTTGTCTTTTGAAGAAGGAAAAAATATTCTAAATACAGTTGAAAAGGAAATAGATGAAGGATGGTATCTTTCAAACTTTTTGATATGTAGAAATATTCGTGATGACGAGATAGAAGGACTTGTGTCCTTTTTAGAGAATCTTAAAAACTATGAAGCAATGAATTATTTTAATGTCATATCATTTGAAAACTATATCAAGCATGACGGAAATATTTTAGATATCTTAAAAAATATGTATTCAGAAGATAAGGTATTAGGTAGTTTTTTTGTACCAAACTATGTGCCAGAGGATGGTGCTGAAAAAATTTTAGATATAATTGGATATAAAGAATTAAAAGAAATCTATTTAAGTCTTCTTGGTAGCAGAGATGTTGATGGATCAGGAGAAATTTTTAAGTGCCTATTAAAAGAAAATGATATCAATTTTATATACTTATTCCTTGTTAAGCTAAACACTCAAAGATTAAATTTCAATTATAGTGAATATGATGTTCAACTAAAAAGTATATGGAAATCAGCAGTCGCAGAGGAAGGGATTAGAAAATATCTAGATTTTTTAATTCAAGAGAATCGTGTAATTTATGTAGGAGTAGATCCATTTTTGGAAAAAATTTTCAAAGCTAATATTGAGCGTTCTATTGAATTTATAAAAGCAGAAGTAATAAATACTGTGGATGAGGATAGGTTGGTTAATTTATACAACTTGTCTCTTGAAATATTCGATGATGAGATATTGCTGCATATCTTCGAATTACTCAAAGATAAAGAAATTACTACAAATTTTTTTGAAAAGCTACATCTAACTATGCGCACTAATAGTTGGTCTGGAAGTTTAGTACCTCTTTTAGATAAAGAAATTAGTTTTTTAAATAAGTTACTTGATATTTTCGAAGGAATAAAATTTATTTCCAATTCATTAATTATCACTACATGTATAGACTCACTTAAAAAGCAAAAAGAAAAAGAGTTGCTATCAGATTATTTGGAATAAAATATCTGGACGAGATTTTTCAATATCATAAACATTAAAAAAACCAAACCCTGCTAAGAAATTTCTTGGCAGGGTTTTTGGCAGGGAACTATTTGATTTTTAGTGTTTTTAATCCGTTCTACATTCCAAGAAACGCTGTAAAATAGGCTTTCTCACTTCAATTTATAGTGGCTCTTTATTCCCACTCAACCGTAGCCGGTGGCTTACTCGTAATATCATACACAATCCGATTCACATGATCTACTTCATTCACGATCCGCACAGAAATCTTTTGCAAGACATCCCATGGAATACGAGCGAAGTCGGCAGTCATACCATCAATTGAGGTTACTGCACGGATACCGATTGTATAATCGTAAGTACGGCCATCACCCATAACACCAACTGAACGGATGCCTGGCAGGACAGTGAAGTATTGCCAGATGTCGCGGTCTAAGCCAGCATTAGCAATTTCTTCTCTTAAGATCGCATCTGATTCACGTACGATCTCTAGTTTTTCTTCAGTAATTTCACCAAGGACACGGATACCTAAGCCTGGTCCTGGGAAAGGCTGGCGCCATACGATTGAGTCTGGCATGCCAAGCTGAGTTCCTAGTTCACGGACTTCATCCTTGAATAGAGTGTTTAATGGTTCGATCAGCTCAAATTGCATATCTTCTGGCAATCCACCTACGTTGTGGTGAGATTTGATGGTTTGAGCTGTTTCGGTACCGGATTCGATTACGTCGGTATAAAGGGTTCCTTGGGCTAAGAAGGAAATGCCTTCTTTACCCGCTAGTTTGGTTGCTTCATCATCAAACAGGTAAACAAATTCGTTTCCGATGATTTTGCGTTTTTGTTCTGGATCAGAAACACCAGCTAATTTGTCTAAGAAACGGTCTTTGGCATCAACACGGATAATGTTCAGGCCGAATTTTCCACCTAAAGCTTCCATTACCTGTTCGCCTTCGTTTTTACGCAATAAGCCGTGGTCAACAAAAATTGATGTCAATTGGTCACCGATAGCTTTTTGCAGTAAGACACCAACGACAGATGAATCCACACCGCCGGATAAGCCTAGTAAAACTTTTTTGTCGCCAACTTGTTCGCGGATTTTTGCGACTTGCATCTCGATAAAGTTGTCCATGCTCCAGTCACCTTTACAATGACAAACTTCATAAGCAAAGTGGCGCAGCAAATCGTTTCCGTATTCGGAGTGACGCACTTCCGCATGGTATTGGATACCATAGAAGTTGCGAGATGTATCTTGAATTGAAGCAATTGGACAGTCAGCAGAGGTTGCAACTGTTTCAAAGCCTTCGGGTACTTGAGTAACAAGGTCGCCGTGGCTCATCCAAACCGTTTGCTCTTTAGGTGTGCCTTCGAATAAGACAGCATCATCAGAAGTAACCTCTAGTAATGCTTTTCCGTATTCACGGTTTTGAGCTGGTTCGACTTTTCCGCCTAGGTTGTAAGTAATCAACTGCATGCCGTAACAGATTCCCAAGATTGGAATACCCAGTTCAAAAATTGCTGGATCAATCGAGAAGGCTCCTTCATCATAGACACTGTTCGGTCCGCCGGAAAGGATAATTCCTTTTGGCTTCATAGCTTTTACTTCTTCAGCAGTGATGCGGTGGCTCATTAGTTCTGAGAAAACACCGAATTCACGGATACGACGAGTGATCAATTGGTTGTACTGGCTACCGTAGTCCAGCACAATGATTTTTTCAACGTCAGTCATTTCGTTGGCAACGTTTGTCACAATTATTCCCTCTATTCTTATAGTTTTATTTCAAAAGCAGAGCAAGCTCGGCTTTTTTTGCATGAATTAATGAGGCGGTCTAATACTTGCGTAAATAGACTTCATCAATTTTATGATGCTTAGCCTTGTGCATGATAATATCAGCTCGGCCGCGTGTTGGCAAGATATACTCTTCTAAATTAACCAAATTCACTTTTTGCCATACATCTTCTGCCATTTCGAGAGCGGCTTTGCGATCACCGATGGCATATTGATAATAGTAATTGTCTGGGTCCTGGAAGGCCGTGTCCAACAAAGCCTCAAAACGTTCCAAATACCATTTCTCAATCAAATTGGAATCAGCATCGACAAAGACTGAAAAGTCAAAAAAGTCGCTGATATAAATTTGCTGGTTAGCCGGCAGCTGTAAGGTATTGATTCCTTCAACAATTAGAATATCCGGCTGATGAATGGTTTCGTATGACCCCTCAACAATATCGTAAACATTATGGGAGTAAATCGGAATTTGAATGTTTTCCTGCCCTGATTTAACTTCGTTCAAGAAAGTAATCAGCTTTTCCATATCATAGCTTTCCGGAAAGCCTTTGCGATCCATAATTCCCCGGTCCTCTAAGACTTTGTTGGGGTAAAGAAAGCCATCCGTAGTGATCAGCTGGACTCGTTGATGCTTGAACAAACGACCTAAAAGGGTTTGTAGCAGTCGAGCAGTGGTACTTTTTCCGACGGCAACACTTCCAGCGATGCCGATGATAAATGGCGGCATTTTCACGTATTTATGCAGGAAAAGTCCTTTACTCAAACTCAAGGATTCCGCCTCTTTTTTGTATAAATGAATCAAATGGCACAATGGAATATAGACATCTTCCACATCCTGCATGGAGATGCGGTCATTTAAGCTTCGAATACTTTCCAATTCTTCTTCGGTCAAAGGGGTATGTCCGCTGGTATAAAAATCTTGCCACTGTTCCCGCGGAATACGATAGTAATTGATCTTGTCCTTCATGACGGCCTCCTTTGATAACTGCGCTTAATTTTATCACAAAAAGGCGGTTTTCTGGTGGGTTTTACAGGAAAACCGCCTTTTTTTCTTCTATAAAAGGATGTATACGTCATTTTAACGGAAAAAAACGCCGAAAAGCTATGGAAAATCAGGGAGTTTCATCTATTTTTTAGAATTAGTCACCAGAAGAGTAGGATTGGCGACTTCGTGCTATCATAGTAGAAAAGAGGAGGCACACGTGATGAAAACAATTGCTTTATATGGCGACAGTTTAATGACAGGCTTGATGAATGGTGAAACTAGTGATATTCTCAATCAGTACGTGGTCAACGAACTGGCAGACATGGGATTTCCTGGTTATGAGATTTTGGAGTTTGGCAAACGAGGAGAAGGCTCCGCTGAGGGGTTGGAACGCTTAGACGAAGTAGTGGCAGCCAATGCTGACTTTGTTGTGATTTGTTTTGGCACGAATGATTCGGTTAAACACAAAGACCCGATTGACGTTTATGGCGACAATCTACGTAAATTGGTTGGTGCTTTTTCCACAGAGAATGTGATCGTGTTAACTCCTGGTTATGTGAACACAGAAATCCGCACCGAAGCTAGCAATGATCGCCAGCAGGAATATGCTGAAATGGCAAAGCAAGTAGCGAAAGATATGGGTGTTAATGTGATTGATTTGTATCATCACATGACAATTTATCCTGCACCGAAGGAATTCCTTCAGGATGACGGCTTGCATCCATCTGATGAAGGGTACCACTTCTTAGGTGCCTTAATTGCCAGAGATATCAAAAATAAATTATTGACTATGTAAATGCTGAACGTTGATGTTACTGTGGATCAGCCAGAATGGTCGGACATCAAACGAATAAAAATTTTAATCATTAAGGAGAAACAATGAGCAATCACTATTATTCAGAAAATCCTGAGACCGCTCACGATCTGGAGCAGTGGTCCTTTGAGCTGATGGGCAAGAACTTTCACTTTGTAACAGACAGTGGTGTGTTTTCCCGTCAAACAGTTGATTACGGTTCGCGAGTATTAATTGAGCAATTCGACAATAACGAGTTGCCGGAAGGATCGATTCTAGATGTTGGCTGCGGTTATGGTCCAATTGGTCTGGCTTTGGCCTATGGAACAGGGCGTAAGGTGGAAATGATTGATGTTAATAATCGTGCAGTAGCTTTGGCTCAGGATAACGCCAAGCGCAACGGGCTAGAAGAGCAGACGGACATTCATCAGTCCAACATTTATGAAGAACTGCATCAGGATGCTTATGCAGCGATTGTCACTAATCCACCGATTCGTGCAGGTAAAAAGGTTGTGCATCAGATTTTGGCAGATGCAGAACCATTGTTGAAAATCGGTGGTACTTTAACAGCCGTGATCCAAAAGAAACAGGGCGCGCCAAGCGCCAAGAAGAAAATGGAAGAAATTTTCGGTAATGCCGAGATTGTTTCCAAGGATAAAGGGTATTATATTTTAAGAAGTAGGAAAGAATAACCAGAGCTGCCGTAAATGGAGAAAATTTACGGCAGCTTTTTTATCAGTCGTACTTTTCGCAGTTAAGTTGAAACAGAAATGGACTGTCGATTAAGAGCAGATAATCTAATAGAAAAGTTTAGTACGATGATATGCATGAGAGGAACTAGCTGTTCTCAAGCACACAGCAGGGAAATTTCTTTTTACCAATTAGTGAGAAAGGCTTGCAGGATTAGAAGGAATAACGGTATAATCACATTAAATCAAACTATTTCACAAATGTGATTGTTAGGCTGTTTAGATTTGGGGGAAACGAACGATGTATAAAGATGAAGATAAACTGCTGGTTCGAATTGCCGAGATGTACTACCAGGAGGACAAGAATCAAAGTCAGATTTCCAAGGAATTGAATATTCACCGCAGTACCATCAGCCGTCTGCTAAAGCGCTCCAGAAATGAAGGGATCGTTACGATTTCCATTAATTATGATAAAGCAGGCACCTATGATTTAGAAAAGCAGCTGCAGGAGAAGTACGGGTTAAAAAAAGCAGTCATTGTACCCTCTGCACCGGAGTTAAATCGGACCCAAAAGGACAAGCTCTTAGCCAGTAGTGTTGGGGAGTACTTAACAGAGATTTTAGCAGATGACATGATAATTGGTTTTTCCTGGGGAGAAACCATGTCAGCAATTCCCGAAGGCTTAGGAAGTTACACAGTGAAAAATATTACTTGTATTCCAATGATTGGTGGGCCATCAGGTCGGCTAATTAGTGACTATCATGTGAACACCATTTCTTACGAAGCGTCGAAAAAAATGAATGGTCGAGCCCTGCTGATTGATTCGCCTGCCTTTCCAGAAACGATCGCCTTGAAAAAGGCTCTAATGGAAAATGAGTTCAACCAAGAGTTGATTGATTATTGGCGCAAGCTGGATATTGCCATTTTAGGTATTGGCAGTCCTAACTTGAAGGCCAGCGAAAGCTGGAAACAATTCTATGGTGAAGATGTTTTGGCTTATTTGGAAGGTAAAAAAGTTATTGGGGACGTGGTTTCCCGCTTCTACAATTCAGAAGGCCAGCACATTGAAAACGAATTGGATGATCGCTTAATTGGTATTGACATCAGTGATCTGAAACGGACGCCGTACCGCATTGGGATTGCTTCGATGGTGGACAAAGCGCCAGCAATCGCCAGTGCCTTGAAGGGTGAATACATTAATGTTTTAGTTACGACAGAGGAAACAGCGAAGAAAGTACTTGAGGGGTAGGAAAATCCTACTCTTTCTTTTTAAGGAGGAACGGCGATGCAGGTGATTCGGCTGCTGCAAACAACGTTGATTTTGCTTAATCGCAAAAAAGTTACTGCTAACGAATTGGCAGAACGATTCCAAGTGACGCCGCGGACAGTCTATCGAGATATTGATGCCTTGAGCTTGGCCGGCGTGCCAGTCTATTCGATCAAGGGACGCAACGGTGGGATTTTTTTGGATGAATCTTTTCATGTCGATAATACGTTGATGGAAGAGGAACAGGATGACCTGCTTTTAGCCTTGCATTTACTGCAATCGATCGGTTTGGCTGATACCGAAGAGCTAATGGAGAAGCTGGGAAGTGTTTACGATTGGAGCAATTGGCTTTCGGTAGACTTGAGTCAAGAAGGGTCGGTTCACAGTGAGACCTTTGCGAAATTGAAGCACGCCTTATTTAATGAGCAGGAAATTCAATTTACCTATTACACTGAATATGGTCAGACCCGCTTGATTCGGGCAGCGCCAAAACGTATTTTGTATAAATATCAAACCTGGTATTTGTTAGCCTATCATTTTTCTAAAGACGCTTGGGAGGTTTATCCTTTACGAAGGGTAAAACAGGTGATTTTTGGGCCGAGGCTCGTATCGCCACTACCGCCGGAAGAATTAGACTTTCCCAAAATTACGGTTAAGCTGCGCTTCAGTAAACGGATTGCCTACAAACGTTACGATGAATTTTCTGAGCTTGTGTTGGTGGATAATCCTGATAGCAGCTTCGAAACAACGATAGATTTTGCCATTTTCGATGATTTATACCGCTTTTTGCTGCCACTGGGTAAAAATGTCCAGATTCTAGAGCCGCAATGGGTAAAGGAGAAGGTCGTAGCATATACGCAGTCTTTTTTAGAAAATCAACTTTAATATGACACGTTCTGGCACTTTGATCCGTTATGATTAAGCAAAAGGAGGCGTTAGCTATGACATTTGAACAAATTGCTAAACCGGATCAATGGATTGTCTCACAAACCTTTACGGTACGAGTTGAGGAAATCCCCAAAATTATCGGACCCACCTTCATGAAATTAGGTGGTTTGTTGCAGGAAAAAGAAATAAGAATTCTAAGTACACCATTTGTCTCTTATAAGAATATGGAGGACGAAGGAAAGCTTGATGAAAATGCGATTGAGATGGAGGTTGGGTTCCCAATTGCGGAAAAAGTAGAAGTTCCTAGTGACGTAGATTGCTATTACTTGCCATCTTATCAAGCTTTATCTGCACTGTATGTTGGCCGCTATGAAGATATGACTGGAATATACTTGGAAATGCTTCAGGAAATCAAAAACATCGGCGGGAAATTTTTAGGGATTTCCTACGAGTATTATTTGAGCGATGAAGAGATTCCGCCGGAAAAACAGGAAACAATTTTAGAATTAGTGTATGAATCCAAGTAAAAATAGAACAATGACAACCTTCGCTGGTTAACAATAAAGACAAGAAATTTTGGTTTTACAGCAAAATTTCTTGTCTTTAAAATTGTTCTTCCGTGTTTAGGATTTCTAGTTAACCAGTGGTGGAGTTCCTTCGGCATTGCCAACAATCGCATCCATTTGAATCAACGCACCTTTTGGCAGCTCGCTGACACCGACGACGCGACGGGCAGGCGTGCCTTCTGGGAAAAATGTACGATATACTTCGTTTACCGCAGTCATATCTGACATGTTTTTCACAAAAATATTGACCTTCACTACATCCTCCATTACATGGTCAACGCTCTCGATTACGGCTTTGATATTCTTTAAACATTGCTCTGCCTGTGCTTTTACATCATCAGCAACGATCTTATTAGTAGTTGGTGCAATCGGTAATTGCGCCGAAAGATTATTATAATGAGAAAAGGCGACGGTTTGTGTGCCCAATGAACATTTCCAAGCAGCAGAAGTATTGTTCGCTTCAAGGATTAATCCGTGACGATCCTCTACGGCTTGCGGCGGTGTGCCGTCGCCATAAGACACCACGGCTTCAATCTGCACATCTGCCCCTAGCGGCAAATCTTTAACTGCCACGACAGTCCGTGCAGGAAGATAACCCACCGTTCTTGCGATTCCAGAGTCAGGGAAAAACGTACGATAGACATCGTTAACCGCTTTCATTTCGCTTAAATTTTTAACAAAAATAGTTGTTTTAACGATATCATCCAATGGAACATCAACACTTGTTAAAATTGCTTTGATATTTTTTAAGCATTGTGCAGTCTGTACCTTGATATCACCAGCTACCATACGACCAGTTTGTGGATCAATCGGTAATTGTGCGGACAGGTTTGTGTAGTGAGAAAAAGCGACAATTTGACTAGATAAAGCACAATGAGGTGCTGTCTCAGTATGATTGGTCAGCTTAATTAAATCACCTGCCTGTGGTGCTTCTGGAATCGTTCCTTCACCATTTGAGAGCAAGGCTTCTACTTGAATCAGTGCATCCATCGGCAAAGAGTCGACTGCAACGACTGTTTTTGTTGGAAAATAGTTTGCAAAATATGTTTGGTATACTTCGTCCGCAGCATCTAAATCGCGAAAATCCTTGATAAAAATCGTCAATCGTACGACATCGCTCATAACGTGATCGATACTTTCGACGATGGCTGCCACATTTTTAAAAGCTTGCTCGGCTTGTGCTTTGAAGCCGCCATCAACTAATTTTCCAGTTTGCGGGTCAATCGGCAATTGTGCTGAAAAATTATTGTAATGGGAAAAAGCGACAGTCTGTGAACTTAACTCATCCATTGGTGCATTTTTTGTGTTTCTTGCTAAAACTACGTTGTCTTTACTCATAATTACTTCCTTTCTGGATCTGTGATGTGTGGATGAGCCCTCAGTGTAGCCGTGCCTAGGGTCAATCCTAAAAACCTTAATAGAATAGGCATGATGAATCAAATTCTCTTTTTTAATATAAGGGCTCCTTTCATTTAACCACCATTATAAATAGCCTCTTTACCATAGTAAAACGAATGATTATAATACATCCATAAGCAATTCTAATGGAGGATAAAAAATGATCTCAAAATACAGTGTGTTTTGCCAAGTGATCGAAACTGGGAGTTTTACAAAGGCCGCACAAAAATTAGGCTATTCTCAAAGTGCGGTCAGTCAGATTATTAAATCGTTGGAACGGGAATTAGGCACCCTTCTGGTTAATCGTGGGAAAGACGGTATCCTCTTGACGAGCGACGGAGAACAATTTTTTCCCTATTTGCAAGCGATCGAAGTTGCTGAAAAACAGTTGGCAAAAAAGCAGCGGGAGCTGCATGGCTTGGAAGCTAGTACAATCCGTATTGGTGCATTTAACAGTGTCAGTAAAAATTTCCTGCCACAGCTGATGGGAATGTTCAAGCAGGAGTATCCGCAGGTCAGCTTTGAGCTTTTTCAGGGAGAGTCCTCCAGTATTGGCAGCTGGATCAAGAATGATCAGGTTGATTTCGGGTTTTTAAATCACCATAGTGTCGAGGGGGTAGAGACACAGCCAATTTATCACGATGAGATGTTGGCGGTTTTGCCTAAGGATCACTCATTATCTGCTGAAAATAAAATTAGTTTAAAGCAGCTGGCACAGGAGACCTTTATCCTTTTAGACGAAGGAGAGTTCAGCGTTGCATTGAAGTCCTTTTCTCAAAAACAGCTTGAACCCAACATTCAGTATACAATCTATGATGACTCTGCAATTCTGGAGATGATCCAGCGGCGTATGGGGGTGTCAATTATGTATAGTTTGACATTGGCTGGCTTGCAGGATAAGGTAGCGATTCTTGAGATCACAGAACAACCAGAGCGAACGGTTGCTCTTGGCTGGCGCAACTGGCAAACGATGTCTCTGGCTTCACGCCGATTCGCAGAATTTATTTTAGAGAATATATCCAAGCTTCAACCAGAGGGAATTCATGGAGTAAGATTTGTGGAGCGATAGGTTGCGAGTGAAGCGATCATTCTCCAAAAAAATAAGCTGGATCATCGTAAAAGGACAATGCCTGTTTTTACGATGATCCAGCTTCATTCGAAAGTTTCTTACTAACTAATGAGAGCGATACGAAGTGCAGCTATAGCTGCGAAGGCTAGTTATTCTATGCTTATACAACTGTAGCTCTGCTTCAAGCAAGTCCCCCAAAAAAGCGTCAGTATTAATCAGCTAGCGCATTTTTTGCTACTAAATGAGGAAAATTTTCTAACAGCAGTTGAATTAGATAATACCGCTCCTGTAGATTGACTGAAAGCTGCAGCAAATCCTCCATCGGTTTCAATGCTTCCTGCACCAAGACATCCAGAGCACGTCCTTGCGTTTTTACCCAGTCCTCATCCTCTGGCGTAATGGCCAGCGGCTGCTCCTTGAAAAGAATTCGTTCCAGTAAACACCCTGTATGAATAAACAGCTTAGTCAGAAGATTGTTGCTGAAGCTTTCCTCCAGCTGTTTTTCCAGCTCTTCGATAAAATGCATCAGCATAGGTGTAATCTTGTTGGCTGACAAGTACATCAGATATTTATCTAAGGTTTCTTGACACAGCTGCAGAACTAAACTTTGAGTCGCTTTCTCGATGGAATGTTCCTTTTGAGCTGGGGCTCGTTCTTCTCCTAAAAGATAGAGCAGCTGATTCAGTCCTTGTCCCATTAAAATATCATTCAAGGAGAGGAACGGCGAGGTTAGATTCTTGGGTTCAATACTGCCGATGACACTAACCACTTCTTTGTCCTGAGAAGTGGAACGAATTAATTGCCCAACTTCCTGCTGGGTGCCGTTCAATGGGATAATCTGTACATCATAGATGTGGTTCTCACGCAAAAAGTCGCCGATGATTTTTTCCAGAAACAGGGCTACCCCTTCGCCAGAAGAACAGACCGTATAAATGACCCGATTCATCCGAATCGACAGGTACTCCTTGATTTTCCGCTGCAGCTTGTCGTTTTGCAGCTCGGACATTTTGGCGATATCTGCGACAATGTGCTCTGCAGTTCGCGAGGTGAACAGGACCTTTCGGACACTTTCCAGAATAATCAAAATATCTGTTGTTTCCATTACATAGAAATTCTGATCCTCTGATTGCTTGATTTGCTTGTCCAGCTGAATCAAGGAACCCATATCTACAAAGAGAATCCACGAGTGAGTGGAAGGGAAGCTTTTGACCACCTTTTCAATCTCTACCACTGTTTCAGTTGGACTCATGGTCAAAGGCATATCTAATCCTAAAACAATATCCGTATTCAACAAATGGTTGATCGTATTGGCCAAGCTAGTAGCGGTAGCTTCACCATGGGCCACCACTAAAAAACGAATCTCCTGGTTTTGCCGTCCTTCAATCAAGGTATGAATGATGGTAGCTAAAACGGTCAACTCATTGGTATCACAGACGATATTGAAGCGTTTCTCAATGATTTCAACCATTTTTTTTGCGGTTTTAACTGCCTGATCGGATAAATGAATTTCATCCTCAGGGAACACTGTATTCACTCGTTTACCATTGGACTGCTGAATATTTCGGATAAACAACGCCAAGGACAAATAAATATTTTCCTCAAAATTCAGCTTATATTCCTCGACTAAGAGCTCTGCCAGCACTGCTGATATTTCTTGGGTTAGAGGATCAAACAATACTGAGTAGCTGTCTTCGTATAAGGTGTTTTTACTAATTTCCAAGGTGTATTCATGGAACAGCTGCTCCAAATCAACACTGCCTTTAGAGGTCAGCAGCTGATTCAAATAGTAATTAACAAAATCATGTTCAATGACTAGTTGGTCAGAAGGTTTTTCCTTCGGAGTAGGATAAATCACCAGCTTATCCGTTGGCAGCAGCTTTTCTACCAGGTTTCTTTTTTCTTGGGATAAGGCTTCCTTGCGCTGCACAATGTACGTTGGCAACATTTTACTAGTGACATGAACCCGGGAAGAATTATTTTGCCGAGTTTCTAAATAAGCCCGGGCAATCGTCAATTGCAGATCGCTGCGCAGCTGGCCTAAGTTGCCTTTTGCTGGGTAACAGCTCAGCAGGAACAAAGCATTGCGAGAAAACTCCACCGGAGAATGCAGCTTTTCCGCTTCCTGTCGACTGTAAAACTCAAGCAATTCCAAACGTTCCTTGGCTCCCCGTTCTTCCAGATTAGGCAACCAAATTGTCGCAGGAATTCGTCTTAAAAAGGTAGTTAACAAGTGGTTGCTGACAGTTTCGGTGGTTGCACCAATGATCAATACCTTGGAGGTTCGTTCATTGGTAGTTTCTCCCATCCGGCGATAGGTGTGCTGATCCATGAAATGAAACAGCATTTCCTGTCCCTCTGGAGGCAACCGATGAATCTCGTCTAAAAACAATACCCCGCCATCTGCAGCCTCAATCAATCCCGCCCGTTCCTCATCCGCACCGGTGTAAGCCCCTTTGCGGGTACCAAATAGCATACTCATTAAAAACTGAGGATTGGTAGCATAATCGGCACAATTGAAACGAATGAAGGCACTATCCTCTTTAAACACGCCCTCGGTTTGTCCATAGTGATACATCACTTCCGCAAATAGGCTCTTACCGGTACCAGATTCTCCCAGCAAAAGGGTATGCAGCCCAAAAGGTGGATACAGAATCGAGGCCTTCGCTGACTGAATAATTGGGGATAAGCTGCCAGCGGCCCCAATCAATGAACGGAAGGGGTCGCCTTGATCGTTTGCTTGGACTGGAGCCTCTAGTAATTCGGCCGCCGACTGGAACAATAGATCCTTGGACTGGATTTTTCCACCCAGCAGGACAGCGATTTGTTCCGCATCCAAATAGCGTACTGGCTTGCCTTTAATTTTGATCAGTTTCAATTCCCTATGAAGCTGATTTAAATCCTGTGAAACGTTGTTCCGCAAGATATCTGTTTGCTCCGCCAGATCCACCGAAGTAATTCCGACTTTTTTATCCAATAAATCACTTCGCTGAATGTTTTTCGTATATTCTTTTACAAGCGTATGAATTTTATTGATCCGTTTCATTATTTCCTCCTATCCGTATTCATAAACCGTGTTATCCGTCTTATTTTTCCTCATTCTAACGGAAAGCGTATTGATTATCAATCAGCTACCGGCTTTTTTTATCATCTGAGTCGAGGGAATACGGTTCTTAATCCGTATTGGCACGGCACTTGCTTTATAGTAAAGCGAAGAGGAGGGATCAGCTGTGAAGGAAGTTGCAGTCGTATTAATGAGTCATGGTTATTATGCGCAGGAGGCACTAAAAAGCGCGGAAATGATTATTGGAGAATTAGATAATGTCGCCACTGTCGCGGTGACACCGGAGAAAGATTTGGATGCTGTAGTAAGTGAATTACAGGAAGTATTAGAAACGGTGGATGATTCAAATGGGGTGTTGTTGCTGTCTGATATTTTAGGTGGAACCCCAAGCAATGTTGCTGGAACAATCGTTATGACAAAGGAAAATGTTCTAGGCATTACCGGCTTCAATCTGCCAATGTTGCTGGAATTATTTGTGAATCGACAAAAGACATTGGAAGAAATCAAGGAGATTCTTTGTCAGTCGCATCAAAACAGCTTCAACATATTGAACGATATTTTATCACGAAAGGAAGACGAAGAAGATGAGTATACAATTAGTTAGAATTGATGATCGCTTGATTCATGGTCAGGTAGTGACAGGTTGGGTGAATGAATATGGAATTGAACAGATTATTATTGTTAATGATAAGTTAGTAAACGACTCTGTTCAAAAATCCGTTTTGATGATGACAGCACCAGCCAATGTAAAGGTTCATGTATTTGGAGTAGGCCAATTCAATTCCATTGTTAAGAAAAATCCAATCAAAAAGAAAAGCATGCTGCTGTTCAGCAATCCGATTGATGTTCATGATGTTCACCAAAACGGCTTGTCATTAGAATCAGTCAACGTCGGTGGTATTCGATACAATGAAGAACGCAATAACCGCCTGTCAAAAGCAGTATCAGTGACAGATCAGGAAAAAGCTGCTTTGGATGCGATGATTGCAGATGGGGTAGATGTATTTATTCAAATGGTACCAAAAGACAAAAAAGAAACATTAAGCTAAGGGGGAAGTGGGATGTTACAATCGGCTATTCTTGTTGCAATCTGGGCTGGGATTTGTTCCTTGGATGATAAGGGGCCACAGTTTGGGTTGCGCAGACCGTTGCCATGTGGGGCAGTTGTAGGGTTATTATTAGGAGATTTAGGCCAAGGGTTAGTAATTGGTGCAACACTTGAGTTAATGTGGATGGGTGTCGGAAACGTGGGTGCTTATAGTTCACCGGATGTAGTGTCGGGTGCAGTTGTAGGAACAGCTATGGGAATCCTGACTGGCGGGGGCGTAGCTGCCGGAGTCACCATCGCGGTTCC
This sequence comes from Candidatus Enterococcus ferrettii, assembly GCF_017377655.1. Lineage (GTDB taxonomy): Bacteria > Bacillota > Bacilli > Lactobacillales > Enterococcaceae > Enterococcus_A > Enterococcus_A ferrettii. The sequence goes on along the minus strand of NZ_JAFREL010000004.1, from coordinate 29,720 downwards.
AGCCTCAATTCTTTGTCAGCAATTATTAGTTTTATGGAATACCGCTGCCAGCTTTATTATTCACCAAGCCGATCGAGCAGCTGAAAATGGCGACTTCGGTAAAATCAAATTTATTCAATATGAAGGGGTACCATTTCTCTTCTTGATCCGTGCAGTGCCAGTATTTATGGCAATCTATTTGGGATCAGACACAGTCGAAAATATTTTGAATGCTTTACCAGAATCAATTATTAATGGATTGAGTACCGCCTCCAGTATGATTCCAGCAGTTGGGATTGCTATGCTGTTGACTATGATGTTAAAAGGCCGGATGTGGGTTTTCGTTTTGCTAGGCTTTACGCTAGTTGCTTATTTGGATCTACCACTTTTAGCTGTTTCTTTCATCGGAATTGCAGCAGCTGCGGTCTATGATTTGGCAGCCAATCAGAAAAACAGTGCCCCAGAAGAACAAACGGTTAATCAAGTATCAGAGGATGAGGAAGGGAGCTATGATCTCTAATGATGGAAGAAAGTAAAATTACTAAAAGAGAATTGAATAAAGCCTTTTGGCGAACAAATGTTGGTTCGATTTCTTTTGGCTATGAGCGTATGCAGACATTAGGGATGCTTTACAGCATTCTTCCCAGCTTAGAAAAGCTTTATCCTGAAGAGGATAGTGAAGGTAGAAAACGGGCAATGAAACGGCATTTGGAATTCTTCAACGGTATGACGACTATGAATGGCTTAATCGCAGGTGTAGTAATTGCCATGGAAGAAAAGACCAGCGAGGATGAGAAAGAATCAGTTATTGCTCTAAAAACAGGGATGATGGGACCATTAGCCGGTTTAGGGGACAGCTTAATGAAGTTCACCTGGCTGCCGATTTGTGGTAGTATCGGCGCTTCCTTAGCTTTGGAGAAAAATGCTTTAGGTCCGATTTTGATGCTGGTAATGTTTGCCTCAGTCAACATTTTGATGCGTTATTATGGTGTTCACTATGGTTATAAAAAAGGTATTGATTTGCTGACTACGGGCGGCAGTGCTATGATTCAACGAATTTCTACGATGGCAAATGTTTTAGGTTGTACTGTCGTAGGTGGTTTGCTGGTGAATACAGTTAAAATGAGTGTCGGTATCAGTTATAAAATTGGTGAAAATGAAATTGTTGTTCAGGAAATGCTGGATAAAATCATGCCGAACCTTTTACCAATGCTTTTAACAGTTGGCTTTATCCTAGCCTTGAAAAAGACTAAGGGGAAACATGCCGTTTCTTTCATCGTTGGCACCTTAGTTTTTGGCGTACTGCTTTCAGTATTAGGAATTCTTGCATAAAATTGGAGGACGATCAGTGATAAAACAACCATATACCTTACCAGATATTGATTTTTATCGGGAGGGCGACCAGTGTGAAGTAACCTTTTTGAATCCTAACCAGCAAGCTTGTCAGCTGCTAGTGGGTAAATCACCCGAAGAAGTAACGCAAGTATTGACGGAAACATCGTCAGCTTCCTTCTCTTTTGAATTAAAGAAGGAGCAAGGGCCTTATTATTACCAAATAGAAGGAGCCGTGAATAGTTCAATCTTTGGAGAACGATTGCTGCCTTTAACGGGTGCAATTAATGTTCGAGACATGGGTGGTTACCATACTAAAGACGGTCAGCAAGTGAAATGGGGGCTGTTGTACCGCGGCGATCAGCTGAGTCAATTGACGGATGCCGACATTACTTACCTGAAACGAATAAATTTCCATAGTATTATTGATTTCCGCAACGATCAGGAACGGGAGTTGAATCCTAATTATTCCTTTGCCAGTGTCAAAAACTATTACAAGTGTGATCCTAATTCAACTGTTTCCGAAGCGGCTGGGGCAGTCGTCAGCTTTGAGGAAGAAAACAAATTGATTGTTAAGAATTTAGAGAATGGTGCGGTACCACCAGAGGAATTAAATGGTTCTGGCATTATTTTCCATAAAAATTATCGTGAATTTGTGACTTCTGATCATGCTAAGGAGTCTTTTCGGGAGATGCTGAAGGCATTGCTGAAGGAAGAAAATTTGCCAGCCTTTATGCATTGTCGCGGTGGTAAGGATCGAACGGGTTTTGGTGCTGCGTTGATTTTAGCCACTATTGGTGTTGAACGTGAAGAGATTATCAAGGATTATTTGATTACTCAAGATGTTCGAGAAGAACGTACCAAATTCAAGATGGCACAATATGCCAAGTATACAGATAATCAGGATGTCTTAGATTATTTAGAAGCGATGATCGATACGCGAAGAGATTATTTAGAATCTAGCTTCGCAACAATTGATGAGAAGTATGATTCAGTGGAAGACTACGTAAAATCAGCACTGGGAATTACTTCAGAAGAAGTTCAAGCATTGAAAAACCTGTATTTAACCGCATAAAAAAGCCGATGACTAAGCAAATAGCTTGGTCATTTTTTTAACTTCTTTTAGCACAAATGTGAATTAGTATTAAATAAATTGCAAAAAGTTGTTGACAACGTTTTCTCAAGAGGCTAGAATACAAAGTGTAACAAACGTTAAACCTAAATCACAAATGTGTAAAAAGGGGTGCGAAAATGGATTGGCTAGAAATAGAAGGTAAAACAGTGATTGTAACAGGCGGATCTTCAGGGATTGGGGCAGCAATTGTCAAGACGTTGTGTGAGTTAGGTGTACAGGTGGTAAATGCCGATCTGCGAGAAGGCAGCTTTCAGCACGAAAATCTTCTGTTTAGCACCACAAATGTGACAGATCCTGAATCCGTCCAGCAAACCGTTGAAAAGACAGTAGCAACCTTTGGTAAAATCGATGGCCTGGTTAATAATGCCGGTATTAACATTCCAGCATTGTTAGTAGATGAGAAACAAACCGAAGCTGGAAAATTTGAGATTAATGAAACAATCTTCAGCAAAATGATCGACATCAATCAAAAAGGTGTTTATTTAATGGGACAGGCTGTTGGACGAGAACTGGTCAAACAAGGCACAGGTGTAATAATCAATATGTCCTCCGAGTGCGGCTTAGAAGGTTCCGAAGGTCAAAGCGTTTATGCAGCAACGAAAGCCGCTGTGAACAGCTTTACACGATCATGGGCCAAAGAGTTAGGTAAAAAAGGAGTTCGTGTAGTGGGAATAGCCCCTGGAATCATGGAAGAAACGGGACTGCGAACGATCGAATATGAAACAGCGTTGGCTTATACGCGGGGCATTACTGTTGAACAACTTCGAGCAGGGTATACCAACACCAAAACAATTCCCTTGGGACGCGATGGAAAATTAACTGAAGTGGCTGACTTAGTTGCCTATTTCCTTTCTGATCGCTCAGGTTATGTAGATGGTGTAACCGTAAATGTAGCTGGCGGCAAAACGAGAGGCTAGGTGAAGAAGATGAACAAAGTAATTTTAGTTGCTCATGGCCAACTAGCCCATGAGATGAAGCGCTCAGCCGAAATGATTTTCGGTGAGCTCTCGGATTTCCAGTCAGTGGAATTTTTGAAGGAAGAGGGCTTGGACTCAATCCAGCAGAAAATCAGCCAAGCTATGACAGATGAAACAGCCGATTATTTAGTTTTAGCCGATTTATTTTGTGGGACTCCTTACAATGCAAGCTGTGCAGTTGCCATGAAAAATACGCAACAGACTATTGAGGTTGTTTCAGGAATGTCTCTGCCATTGGTATTAGAGGCAGCTAGTATGCTTCAAGGAAATAATTTATCTAGCATTGTGAAACATATTACAAGTGTTGCTGGCGATACAGTCAAATCTTTTAGCGAACAATTAATTGAAGAAGAGGAGGATTTCTAAATGCAAATCAAGTTAGCACGTATTGATGACCGATTGATTCATGGACAGGTGGCAACTGTTTGGGCCAAAGAGGCTGGTGCGGAACGAATCATCGTAGTTAGTGAAGAGGTAGCCAATGATGAGGTACGTCGTACACTGGTAAAACAAGCGGCACCTCCAGGAATCAAAGCCAATATCGTCAATGTCGAAAAAGCAGTCAAGGTTTACAACAATCCTAAATATGCCGATGAAACAGTCTTTTATCTGTTTACCAATCCAGGAGAGGTACAGGCAATGGTGGAAAATGGCGTGCCTATTAAATCAATTAACATTGGCGGTATGCACTTTAAGAATGGCCGGACTCAAGTAACGAAGGCTGTCTCAATCGATCAAAAGGATGCAGCGGCGTTTAGACAGCTGGCTGAAATGGGTGTGGAGTTGGATTTACGAGTAGTAGCGACCGATGCAAAAGGTGATTTTGAAGCGAAATTAAAAGAAGCTGGTTTTTAAAGAGAGGGGTTAAGTACCAATGGAATTATCAATGATTCAAATTGTTCTTATTTTTCTTTTTTCATGTATTTGCGGGATGGGCAGTGTATTAGATGAATTTCAAACCCATCGTCCATTGATTGCCTGTACCGTAGTAGGGTTAATCTTAGGCGACGTAACCACAGGAATTATTCTAGGCGGAACCTTAGAACTGATTGCATTAGGCTGGATGAACATTGGGGCAGCTCAATCTCCAGACTCAGCTTTGGCCAGCGTCATTTCAACGATTCTCGTTATAGTTGGTCATCAGGATATCCAAGCAGGGATTGCGATTGCCTTGCCAGTTGCGGCAGCCGGACAAGTTTTGACGGTCTTTGCTCGAACGATTACGGTGGCCTTCCAGCATGCAGCGGATCGTGAGGCTGAGAAAGCGAACTTTAACAAGATTATCTTTATACACTTCAGTGCCTTGTTCGTTCAGGCTTTGCGGGTAGCTATTCCAGCAACAATTGTTGCAGCCTTTGTTAGTGCTGAAATGGTAACAAACATGTTGAATATGATTCCAGACGTTGTAACTGGTGGTTTGGCAGTGGCGGGTGGCTTTATCGTAGTAGTCGGTTATGCGATGGTCTTGAACATGATGAGCGTAAAATATCTGATGCCATTTTTCTTCTTAGGCTTTGTTTTAGGCGGATACTTGGATTTCAGTTTATTATCCTTCGGGATTGTCGGATTAATCATTGCTTTAATCTATGTACAATTGAATCCGAATTTTAAAAAGCAGGAAGCTGCTGGCGGAATGGTAGCGGCAGTAGCCGGCGGCGATTTAGCAGACGATGAACTAGAGGACTAGGAGGAGTTAACGATATGGAAACTACGGTAACAGAAACTAAAGCGTCCGTGCAGTCAAAAATTACTAAGCAGGACTTAATGCGTACGTTCTTTTTTTCAAACTTTCAACAGGCATCCTTTAATTACGAACGAATTCATGCCTTAGCCTTTTGTGTGGACATGATTCCAACAATTAAACGAGTTTATCATACAAAAGAAGAACAAGCTGAAGCATTGAAACGCAACATGACATTCTTCAATGTAACACCAGCGGTTTGTGGACCGGTTATTGGTGTGACCATGGCGATGGAGGAAGCAAAAGCCTCTGGGGCTGATATTGACGAAGGAACCATCAACAGCTTAAAGATCGGATTAATGGGACCTCTTTGTGGCGTAGGGGATCCACTAGTTTGGGGAACCTTACGTCCGATAACCGCAGCGATGGGTGCGTCCCTGGCATTAAGCGGCAATATTCTTGGACCACTATTGTTTTTCTTTGCTTTTAATGCGGTGCGGATCTCCATGAAATGGTTTGGATTAACTTACGGCTTCAGAAAAGGAATGGATATTGTTTCGGATCTGTCAGGCAACTTGCTGCAAAAATTAACCGAGGGTGCCACAATCTTAGGCTTATTCATTATGGGCGTACTGGTTACCAAGTGGACCACTATTAATATACCGCTGGTTGTTTCCAGAACTGCGGGTGCCGATGGTCAAGAAGTTATTACAACGGTGCAAAATGTATTGGATGATTTAGTTCCAGGTCTTCTAGCACTAGGTTTAACACTATTAATGATGCGCTTATTGAAGAAAAAAGTCAGCCCCATTGTATTGATCTTTGTCTTGTTTGCGGTGGGGATTATCGGCTACGGATTAGGAATTTTAGCGTAAATATTGGAGGATAATGATGAAAACGAAAGCAGTTCGATTGTATGGCAAAAAAGATTTGCGTTTGGAAGAATTTGAATTACCAGAAATCAAAGACAATGAAATTTTAGCATCAGTTATTACTGACAGTATCTGCATGTCTACCTGGAAGCTGGCCAATCAGGGCGGCGATCACAAGAAAGCACCAGACAATGTAGCAGATAATCCGATCATTGTCGGTCATGAATTTTGTGGTGAACTGCTGGAAGTCGGCGGCAAATGGGCCCACAAATACAAAAAAGGCGAACGGTATGTTGTACAGGCCAACCTGCAATTAACAGATCGTCCTGATTGCCCAGGGTACTCGTATGCTTATACCGGTGGCGATGCTACCTACATTATTATTTCAGAAGATGTAATGAATCAGGACTGCTTGATTCCTTACAAGGGGGAGACGTATTTTGAAGGATCACTGATTGAACCCTTGTCTTGTGTGATTGGTGCTTTTGAAGCAAATTATCATTTAAAAGACGGCAGCTATGAACACCAAATGGGGATTAAGCCAGATGGGAATTTGTTAATCATGGGCGGTACTGGTCCAATGGGTCTGTTGGCTATTGATTATGCTTTGCATGGACCTATTCGTCCGCAGCAATTGATTGTTACCGACCGCGATCCTGAAAAATTGGCTCGGGCGGAAAAACTATACCCAAGTCAAGACGGTATTACAGTTCAATACGTAAATGTTGGTGCAGTAGAAGATCAGGTAGCTTTACTTAAAGAAAAAATTGACGGTGGCTTTGATGATATCTTTGTAATGGTACCAGCGGAACAGGTTGTAACTGATGCGGCAGATATGCTAAATCCAGATGGTTGTTTAAATTTCTTTGCTGGTCCACAAAATAAGGAGTTTTCAGCCAAAGTGAACTTCTACGATGTACATTATTCATTTACTCATTTTGTAGGAACTTCAGGCGGTAATACTGAAGATATGCGTAAAGCTGTGAAGTTGATTGAAGATAAACAAGTTAAGGTGGCGAACGTAGTTACCCACATTTTAGGGCTGGATGCAGTGGCTGAAACGACGTTGAATCAACCAGCAATTGGTGGTGGTAAAAAATTGGTTTACACTCATAAACAAAGTGACTTAACCAAACTGTCGGAAATTGATCCAGACTCTGAGTTAGGAGAAATTCTAGCCAAGACGGATGGCATCTGGAGCAAAGAAGCCGAAGAGTATTTGCTTAAAAGTTATCCTGAAATATAAACATGAAAGACTAGCCGATTAATTTCACAAGGGATCGGCCAGTCTTCTTTTATTGTTTATAAAGAGCTTTTAAGAAATTGTACCGTATTAGTGTACGCTTCCTCAGCATAGCCTTCGCCGTGGACAGTTCCTTTGATTAGTTTAATTTCAGAGGGAACACCTTGTGCTGCCAAAGATTTCTGCAGCTTGTAAACTCCCGATAATGGTACCAGCTCACTTAAGGAGTTGGCTAAGAAAATCGGCCCACTATTGTCGGAAACTCGTGATAAAGGATCGGCTTGCTTCAGTAAGTCCAGATCCTTGTTAACATAGTTTAGAATGAACCATTTGTAGAATGGATCGTTAGAGCCGTCCTGATCGATTTTGGAACTGTCCTGTTGATCAAAGTGAGGCTTCTGATTTTGGGAGGCAACCACTTCAGGATGTTCAACTACCCAATCATACAAGTCAATAATTCCTGACCAAGATGCTGCTGGAATACCTTTAGATAAAGCTAATTCAATCGCCAAATTGCCACCAGCTGATGAACCCAATGCAGTTATTTTATTTGCAACATGATAGTCACTTCCAGCCAACCAATCATAGACTGCCAGAAGGTCCTTTCGAGCAGCCGGGAAAAGATGATCTGGTGCTAGACGATAATTAGGTGCAATTACTAGAAAATTGTCAGCAGCCAGTCTTTCTGCCAAAGTTGTTTCCTTGCTTTTATCGCCTCGGAACCAGCCGCCTCCGTGGATTAAAATAATCGCTGCTTCGATTTTAGAGGGCTCATAAATGTCTAAAGTTAGTTGATTCTTTTGATCATAGACAACATCTTTCTTCATTCGATTTTCCTCCCTTAAACTAGATCATTCTCAGGTGTTACTTGTGGCTGCAGCTTCATAATTTTTTGTAAAACTGCTAGCAACTCTTGATGAGCCTGATCATACTGATCAATTTGATCACCAAATTGTTGGTTAAATCCGTCCAAACCACCTTTTACAAAAGAGTATTCATATTGATAAACAGCGTCATATGCCTGAGTAAATTGCTTCAATAAATCGGTTTGCTGATCCAGCTGTAAAGCTAATTGGATGGTCCGGAAATCTGTGTAGCCTAGTTCAAATTGAACAGCCCAAATCCGCATGAATTCATGCTGATTTTTGATATGCAGGAAATGATGTTCCGTATTCCAACTTAAGTTTTTAATAGCTCCTAAAACATCTAACATTTTTCTGCCTACTTTCTGTGAGTGCCTAGAGTATTGTTTGTTTTAAATGTTACCAATTTCTATTATCTAACTTACGCCTATTTTCTTTTTTTATAAAACATTTTTACCTGTTAAGTATAGTCTTTAATAAAAGTAAAGATGAGGATTCTGAGTTTCTGATTTCTTTAAATATATGATTTTTTGAAAAATGCTTTCTTTCTAAATATCTCTTTGCTAAACTGAGGGAAAACAGGTGAAAGGAAATGCTGGATGAAAATCACAATAAAAGAGATTGCAGAGATGGCTGGTGTTTCAGTAACGACAGTTTCACAAATTTTGAATAATAAAGGCAGTCGATTCAGTGAGCAGACGCGGAAGAAAGTCTTATCGATTGTTGAGGAGTACCAATACAAACCGGACTTTTTTGCAGCAAATTTAATTAACAGACATTCCAAAACTATCGGAATGATTGTTCCAGATGTAACAGATTTCTTTTTCTCTAAGATTATTGAAGGGGTGGAAAGCTACCTAAATCCGCTAGGCTATATGATTATCCTATGCAATTCAAGACATGATAAGGAGCAAGAAATTCGTTATCTAAATGAATTGTCTCACCGTTCAGTAGATGGTATTTTGCTAGCAACGCCAAGCCATCTATCCCCTGAACAGTCGTTAGAAAGTGATTTTTATTGTGATCGTCCGATTGTGTTGATTGACCGTGGATTAAACGAACGTGACTGGGGCCAGCTTTTGGTAGAGGAGTATGCGGGAGCACAAGAAGTTGTTCGGATGCTGGTGAATAATGGCCATCGTCATATTGGAATGCTTAAGGAAACAGAAGGTTACTATCAATTGTCTGAACGAGTAAATGCTTATCGGCAAGTTATCTTTGAATATCAGCTTCCCTTTGATGAGAATTACATTAGTAAAGGAGATATGACAATTGCTGGAGGCTATAAAGCCGCGAAAGAATTGCTAAAAAATGATAAAATTACTGCTATTTTTTGTGGAAATGACGAAATGGCGATTGGTTGTTATCAGGCAATTTACGAAAGTGGACGTAAAATTCCCGACGATATTTCGGTTGTGGGGTTTGATGGATTAGAAGTCAGTCAATACATGGTACCGCCGTTGACAACAGTGTTCCAGCCGAGTTTTGAAATAGGATTTTCAGCAGCTAAATTTCTAGTGGACGCAATCAATTTTCCTTCTCAGAGAATCCCGAATAAAATCTTCCAAACTAAATTAATTATTCGTGAGAGTGTGGAAAGAATAGTTGAGGCTTGACAATTTAGCTTCTTCTCGTTATAGTAACGATGGTAGCGTTTCCTAAAAGCGTTTCCGTTTTGAGTAAACTGTTTTACTAAAGTGGTTTACCTTTTGGTTTTTTAATGTATAATTAGTTTGAAGTTTGGAGGCAATGCTATGAGAATGGTGGACTTGATCGAGAAGAAACGTGATGGAAAAACCTTAACGAAAGATGAAATTGAATTTATTGTTAACGGCTACACAGCCAAAGAAATCCCTGATTATCAGATGAGTGCCTTATTGATGGCCATTTTTTATCAGGATATGACAGATGAAGAAATTTCCAACTTAACCTTAGCAATGGCAAACTCTGGAGAAATTATTGATCTTTCCTCCATTGAGGGAATTAAGGTGGATAAACATTCTACAGGCGGTGTAGGAGATACAACGACATTGGTTTTAGCACCTTTAGTAGCTAGTGTGGGTGTACCTGTTGCTAAAATGTCTGGACGAGGCCTTGGCTTTACCGGTGGTACATTAGACAAATTTGAATCCATTCCTGGTTTTCGTATCGAGTTATCCGATCAAGAATTCATTGACATTGTCAACAAGAGTAAGGTTGCTGTGATTGGTCAATCGGGGAACTTAGCACCGGCTGACAAAATGCTGTATGCACTGCGGGATGTAACTGGAACAGTTGGATCTATTCCATTGATTGCCAGTTCTATCATGAGTAAGAAGATCGCTGCTGGCGCGGATGCTATTGTGTTGGATGTGACTACTGGCGAAGGTGCATTCATGAAGAACTTGGATGACGCAAAACGATTGGCGCAGACGATGGTGCGTATCGGCAAACTGGCAGGTCGGCAAACAATGGCTGTTATTTCTGATATGTCGGAGCCTTTAGGTGAGGCAGTAGGGAATAGTTTGGAAATTGTTGAAGCAATTGATACACTTAAAGGTGAGGGCCCAGAGGACTTAACTGAAATGTGTTACGTCTTGGGCAGTCAAATGGTGGTATTAGCAGGCAAAGCAGAAACATTAGATGAGGCACGACAACTGTTGAAGAAAGCACTGGATTCTGGTAAGGCACTGGAAAAATTCCGCGAAATGATTGAAGACCAAGGCGGTGATAGCTCAGTAGTGGATCATCCTGAAAAATTGTTGACAGCCCGTTATCAAAGCGAGCTGCCAGCCAAAGAAACTGGCTATGTAACCAAACTGGTGGCAAATGAAATTGGAATTGCAGCGATGCTGCTAGGTGCTGGACGCAAAACTAAGGAAGATGCCGTTGATCATGCAGTTGGTATCAAGCTTCACAAAAAGATCGGTGAAGAGGTAGTAGCCGGTGAATCGCTGTTAACTATTTATGCTAACACTGAAGATATTCAAGAGGTAGAAAAACTACTTTACGAAAATATTGAAATTGGCAGCCAAGCGGTTGAACCAACATTAATACACGGTATTGTTACCGAATGAGAGGATGGAACACATGGAATTAAATCGAATGATTGATCACACGATCTTAAAGGCAGATGCAACGAAAGATGATGTGATGAAAATTATCGAAGAAGCAAAAAAATATCATTTTTATTCAGTCTGCATTAATCCTACTTGGGTAAGCATGGCAGCCAAGGAACTAAAAGGTGCGCCGGTTGCAGTTTGTACCGTTATTGGTTTCCCTCTAGGGGCTAACACTTCTGAAGTGAAGGCTTTTGAAGTCAAAAATGCAATTGAAAATGGCGCAGATGAAGTAGACATGGTGATCAACATCGGCGAATTGAAAGATGGTAATTACGGTAAGGTGCAAAAAGATATCGAAGCCGTTGTAACTGCCGCGAAGGATCAAGCTTTAGTAAAAGTGATTATTGAAACTTCTCTGTTAGACCGCGATGAAAAAATCAAAGCCTGTGAATTAGCAAAAGCAGCAGGCGCAGATTTTGTTAAAACATCGACTGGTTTTTCAACTGGAGGAGCAACTATTGAAGATGTGAAGCTGATGCGGGAAACTGTGGGTCCGGAAATGGGTGTGAAAGCTTCTGGTGGTATTCACAATGCAAAAGAAGCAATGGCAATGATCGAAGCCGGCGCGACTCGTTTGGGTGCCAGCTCGGGCGTAGCGATCATGAACGGTTTATCTGGAACAGGATACTAATTTCAAATTCAGCAATTAGGAGACAACATGACAGCAAAAAAGGAATGGATCGATGTAGCAGTCGACGCTTTAAACAAGGCTTATGTACCTTACTCACATTTTCCAGTAGGTGCTTGTCTAGTTACAAAAGATGGTAAAATTTATCAAGGTTTAAATATTGAAAATGCTTCTTACGGCTTAAGCAATTGTGCAGAAAGAACAGCTTTTTTCAAGGCTGTATCTGAAGGGGAAAGGGAATTCAGTCATTTAGTGATTGCGGGGCATACGCCCCAACCAATTTCTCCCTGCGGAGCTTGTCGTCAAGTCATGGCAGAATTTTGTGAACCAAGCATGCCAGTAACCTTAGTCGGTGACAACGGTGTTCAAAAAGAAATAACCGTTGAAGGATTACTGCCATATATGTTTACCGACAAAGATTTATAAACTTGTTCATTCAGTCATCTGACTGTTGAAAAAATACCATACTTTAGGGGGCTTTACAGAAATGAAAAAAGCAAAATTATTTGGTCTAGGCGCAGTGGCGTTGGCTTCAGTGCTATTACTAGGTGCATGTGGCGGCGGTGGCGGCACAACTGACTCATCAGGCGGCGGTTCAGCTTCAGGCGGCGACGCAGATCACAGTGTTGCAATCGTAACAGACATCGGCGGGGTAGATGACCGTTCATTTAACCAATCAGCTTGGGAAGGTTTGCAAGCTTGGGGGAAAGAACACAAAATTGAACGCGGTACTGGCGGATATGATTATATCCAATCAGACAATGCATCTCAGTACACTACCAACATTGATTCAGCTGTTTCAAATGGATTCCACACAATCTTTGGTGTAGGTTACTTGTTAGCAGATCCAATTTCAGCAGCAGCAGACACAAACCCAGATACAAACTTCGTAATTATTGACTCAGTAATTGAAGACAAAAAGAACGTTGTTTCAGCAACTTTTAAAGATAATGAAGCAGCTTACCTTGCAGGTGTAGCAGCAGCTCATACAACTAAGACTGACAAAGTTGGTTTCATCGGTGGAGAAGAAGGCGTCGTTATTGACCGTTTCGAAGCTGGTTTCGTTAAAGGTGTAGAAGACACTGCTAAAGAAATGGGCAAAGAAATTCCTGTAGATGTTCAATACGCAGCATCATTTGGTGACCCTGCAAAAGGTAAAGCTTTGGCAGCAAACATGTTTGATAATGATATTGACGTAATTTACCATGCTTCAGGCGGTACTGGTAACGGTGTATTCTCAGAAGCAAAAGCTCGTAACGAAAAAGTTGCAGCAGATGACAAAGTTTGGGTTATCGGTGTAGATAGCGACCAACAAAATGAAGGTAAATATACTGATAAAGATGATAAAGAAAGCAACTTCTGTTTAACTTCAACACTTAAGGGTGTGGGTGCAGCAGTACAAGATATCTCCACTCGTGCGTTGAACGACAAATTCCCTAGTGGCGAACACTTAGTATTTGGTTTGAAAGACGGCGGCGTTTCATTAACAGATGGTTTCTTATCTGATGAAGCAAAAACTGCAGTGAACGAAGCTAAAGAAAAAGTCAGCGATGGCGATGTAAAAGTTCCAGAAAAACCATAAATAAATAGTTTTACCATAACCTCTTTTTAGAGGTTATGGTATCCTTCTTTGTTTAATTAAGCTGCACAGAGTGCGCGGTTTAATTAAGGGAAGAAACCCTTTGATAGTTAATGGATGTCTAGGTCTTAAAAAGTGATAGGATGTGAAAAAAGAGTGGCAGAAGAACAATATGTCATTGAAATGCGCAACATCACCAAACAATTTGGCACCTTTAAAGCCAATGACAATATCAATCTGCAGATCCGCAAAGGCGAGATTCACGCGCTTTTAGGGGAAAACGGTGCCGGAAAATCGACACTGATGAATGTTTTGTCAGGGTTATTGCAACCCACTTCTGGTGAGATTTTAATGGACGGGCAAAAGGTCGATATCTCCAGTCCCACTAGAGCCAACCAACTGGGAATTGGAATGGTCCATCAGCATTTCATGTTGGTAGATGCATTTACCGTTACTGAAAACATCATTTTAGGTAGTGAGCCTACCAGCGGAATTACATTGGATAAGAAGAAAGCTGCTGAAGAAATCCAGCGATTGTCGCAGGAATATAAGCTGCAGGTTGATCCAAGTGCGTATGTCCGGGATATTTCAGTAGGGATGCAGCAGCGGGTCGAGATTTTGAAAACCTTATACCGTGGCGCAAACGTACTGATCTTTGATGAACCAACAGCCGTATTAACACCACAGGAAATTGATGAATTAATTGAAATCATGGACGGGCTGGTTAAGGAAGGCAAATCAATTATCTTGATTACTCACAAATTGGATGAAATTAAGAAGGTAGCTGATCGTTGTTCTGTTATCCGACGCGGGCAATACATCGGAACTGTTGACGTAGCAGAGGTCAGCTCACAGCAATTAGCTGATATGATGGTAGGTCGTTCGGTTTCCTTTAAAACTGACAAGAAACCGGCAACTCCAGGAGAAGTAGTTTTATCAGTCAAGGATTTAGTCGTTAAAGAAAGTCGTGGACTGGAAGCTGTTAAAAAACTTAGTTTAGATGTGCATCGCGGGGAAGTTCTGGGAATCGCCGGAATTGATGGCAATGGACAATCGGAATTAATTCAGGCATTAACGGGTTTGCGTAAGGTGGAAAGTGGTTCCGTTACACTTAACAGTGCGGACATCACAGGTAAGAAGCCTCGTCAGATCACTGAATCTGGAGTGGGGCATGTGCCAGAAGATCGTCACAAGTACGGATTGATTTTGCAATTATCTTTATCAGAAAACATCGCTTTACAAACTTATTATCGTACACCTTTAAGCAAGTCGGGTGTCTTGAATTACAGCGAAATGGACAAATATGCAACTCGTTTAATTGAAGAATACGATGTACGTACAACAAGTGAAAAGGCTCCTGCCGGATCACTATCAGGTGGTAACCAGCAAAAGGCGATCATCGCTCGTGAAGTTGACCGCGATCCAGATTTGTTGATTGTCTCTCAGCCAACTCGTGGGCTGGACGTAGGGGCGATCGAATATATTCACAAACGTCTAGTAGAACAAAGAGATAAAAATAAAGGGGTTCTTTTAGTAAGTTTTGAATTAGATGAAATTTTGAATGTCTCTGATCGAATTGCCGTAATTCATGCAGGAGAAATCACTGGGATCGTTGATCCAAAAGAAACCTCTGAAAATGAATTAGGTCTGTTAATGGCTGGTTATAGCTTAGAAGAAGCAAGGGCAGAATTACAGAAGGCAGGTGAGGCAAATGAATGATCGTGCAGAGAGGATCAGAAATATACTAGTACCAATTATTTCAGTTGTTTTAGGCTTCGTTTTGGGCGCCTTACTGATGCTGATAACCGGTTATAATCCGATTGTTGGATACAATGCGATGTTTAGTGCGGCCTTTCAGAGCACGATGTCCGTAGGAGAAATCCTAGTTGGTGCAGCACCTTTAATATTCACTGCGTTAGGATTCTCGGTAGCGAACTCAGCAGGATTCTTTAATATCGGGCTTTCTGGACAAGCATTGTGCGGCTGGGTTGCTAGTGTTTGGGTTGCTTTAAGCATGCCAGATTCTCCTAAAATTGTAGTTGTAGGGCTGGCAATTATTGCTGGCGCCTTAGCCGGAGCGGCAGCTGCTGCAATTCCTGGGGTTTTACGAGCATTTTTTGGAACAAGTGAAGTTATCGTAACGATTATGATGAACTACGTACTACTCTATGTAGCCAATCATATTGTCAACAATGTCATGTCTGAAGATATTATCTCAAACAAAGGGGTAACCAAAATCGTTGGCATGAACGGAACACTCCGGGCACCATGGCTCACACAAATTTTTGGCGGCTCCCGAATCAATTTGGGTATCTTTTTGGCATTGATCTTTTTAGTAGTTGTTTGGTTCTTAATGAAGAAAACAACATTAGGTTTTGAAATTCGTTCGGTTGGTTTGAATCCATTTGCCTCTGAATATGCAGGGATGAGCAGCAAACGTACAATTATTGTCTCTATGATTATCTCAGGACTTTTGGCAGGTCTTGGTGGTGTTGTTCAAGGGATTGGTACCTTCAATAATTACTTTGTGCAGGGAGCATCAATCAGTATTGGGTTTGACGGAATGGCCGTCTCCTTGCTAGGAAACGGCAGCTCTATCGGAATATTATTGTCGGCCTTGCTATTCAGCGTACTGAAGCTTGGTGGACAAGGGATGCAGTTTGCGGGAATTCCAAGCGAACTAGCAAACAGTGTTATTCCATTAATTATCTTCTTTGTTGCCATTAATTATGTTGTTCGTTTAGGTTTGGCAAAAGTTTCTGGAAGTAAAAAACAGGTGGAAGTTGTTGAGGAAAAAAGTAAGCCAAATGAGGAAAATCAAGAAGGGGGCGAGTTGTAATGAATATGCAATTACTAAGTTCATTAATTACCCAAACGTTAGTGTATTCAGCGCCTCTGATCTTAACGGCTCTTGGCGGCGTATTTTCTGAACGAAGCGGGATTGTAAACGTTGGTTTGGAAGGAATCATGGTAATGGGTGCCTTCACTTCTGTGGTATTCAATTTAAGCTTCGCGGATCAGCTTGGAGCTATGACCCCATGGTTTGGAGTGCTGGCAGGTGGGATAGCCGGAGTAATCTTCTCCCTGTTGCACGCAGTAGCAACTGTTCATTTTCGAGCCGATCATATTATCAGTGGAACGGTAATGAATTTACTGGCACCGCCTTTAACGATCTTTTTAATCAAGGTTATTTATGGAAAGGGTCAAACGGATACCATTCAACAACAATTTGGGTATTTCAGTTTTCCTGGTCTTAGCAAAATTCCGGTAATTGGCGATCTGTTCTTTAACAATACAAGTTTACCGGCTTACTTTGCTATCTTGGTAGCAGTTATCTCTTGGTTCATTATCTTCAAGACAAAGTTTGGTTTGCGCCTGCGTTCAGTGGGTGAAAATCCATTGGCTGCAGATACGCTAGGAATTAATGTGTATGCTTTACGTTACTCAGGAGTTCTAATTTCAGGCTTCCTTGGTGGGATGGGTGGTGCGATTTTTGCTCAGTCAATCGCTGGACGTTTCGCTTCAACTACCATCGCCGGACAAGGTTTTATCTCAATGGCAGCGATGATTTTTGGTAAATGGAATCCATTAGGTGCAATGGGTGCGGCAATTTTCTTCGGATTTGCCCAAAACCTAAGTATTGCTGGAGCTAATTTACCATTGATCTCTGAAATTCCAGATGTCTATCTGCAAGCAGCACCATATGTATTAACAATTGTAGTTCTAGTGTTATTCCTAGGAAAAGCCGCTGCACCAAAAGCAGATGGTGTTAACTACATTAAATCAAAATAAAAACTTTTTGTATCAAAGGGTGGGACTATGGGACACGTTTCTTAGTCGCGCCCTTTTCTCAGTCCAACTTTTCGCAGTTTTTATCTAGTTGGTAATCACATTCATGATTACCAACTAGCAAACTGACGAGTAGTTTAGTTGGATGAGATGCGCGCGAGAATAGCAGTAATTTTTCCTCAGAAAAATTACCACTTTACTCACGAGTTAGAGCTAGTTCCACTTTTTGCAGTTTATTTAGCTAAAGTAGTTTTACATGAAGTATAGACTGTATAAAGCAAAAGTTCTTAGTGGAATAGTATACGTATGAAGATGAGACAATTTTCCTAAGAAAATTGTTACCTTACTAGTGAGTTAGTTTCTCAGCCCAACTTTTCGCAGTTTGGACATAGTTGATAATCATATTCATGACTATCAACTATCAAATAAACTAAGCTGTTTAGTTGGATGAGATACGTACGAAAATAGCAGTTTTTTTTCTCAGAAAAATTACCACTTTACTAGTGAGTTAGTTCTCAGTCCAACTTTTCGTAGTTCTTATTTAGTTGGTAATCACCCTCACTTTACTTAGTCTGAGAAACAAAATATACTGTAACAACAAAAGTTGACCTTCGATTCTTAGATGAATAACGAATTTTGTCTAAGATTCGAAAGTGAACGATGAGTTAAGGTTTAATTTCGAAGACTTCTAACAAAAGTCTTTCGTTTTATCATTGGAACAAATCAATCAGAAAGAAGGAATTAGAAAATGTTTAAACGCATACATTTAGTTGTAATGGATTCAGTCGGGATTGGTGAAGCACCGGATGCAGATAAATTTAATGATGTCGGTTCAGATACCTTGGGACATATCGCAGAAGAAGCAGGATTGACTATTCCCCACTTGGAACAACTGGGTCTTGGCAGTATTCGTCCGTTAAAAGGGGTAAAAGACGTAGAAAATCATGATGGTTATGCAACTAAATTGGAAGAAATTTCTGTAGGCAAAGATACCATGACTGGACATTGGGAAATTGCCGGTTTGAATATTCAAACGCCATTTCGTGTGTTTCCAGAAGGCTTCCCGCAAGAATTACTAGATAAGATTACTGAGTTTTCTGGCCGAGGAATTATTATGGGCGCAAATAAACCATACAGCGGGACCGAGGTTATTGCTGATTTTGGGGAAGAGCAAATGAAGACGGGTGATTTAATCATCTACACGTCAGCTGACCCGGTTCTGCAAATTGCTGCACATGAAGAAATCATTCCACTAGAAGAATTGTACCGTATTTGCGAATACACACGTGAAATTACTAAAGACGATCCTTACATGATTGGTCGGATTATTGCTCGACCTTACTTAGGCGAACCTGGGAACTTTACTCGGACGAGCAACCGTCACGACTACGCATTAGATCCTTTTGGTAAGACTGTTTTAGATTCTTTAAAAGAAAACGGCAAAGATGTGATTGCAGTTGGAAAAATCAACGATATTTTCAACGGACAAGGAATTACTGATTCAGTTCGTACCAAGAGCAATATGGACGGTGTTGATCAACTGCTGAACGTCATGAAAAAAGACTTTACCGGTTTAAGTTTTACTAACCTGGTTGATTTTGATGCCTTGTACGGTCATCGTCGTGATGTTGTAGGCTATGCTCATGCGATTGAAGATTTCGATTTGCGTATGCCAGAAATTTTGGATGCCATGGAGGACGATGATTTATTACTGATCACCGCAGATCACGGGAATGATCCAACTTATCCAGGGACAGATCATACCCGGGAATATGTTCCTTTGTTGGTTTATAGCAAGCAATTACAAGGAAAAGGCAAATTACCACAAGGGTATTATTCAGATATCGCGGCAACGATTGCCGAAAATTTTGATGTACCAGCAACTGAAAATGGTGAAAGCTTCTTAAAATTATTAAAGTAAACACGGGTCAGTTAAAAGGTCAGAATTACTGTCTTTAAAAGATAAGCATAGGTAATTATAGGAGGATATTATGATTGAGTTACAAGAAAAGATTCAGCAAACAGCAGCATTTATCCAAGAACGAGGTGTTGAAGAGGTCGAGTTTGGTTTGATCTTAGGTTCAGGTTTAGGTGAACTGGCAGAAGAGATTGAGGAGCCAGTGATTATTTCTTACAACGAAATTCCACATTTTCCAATTTCAACGGTAGTGGGACATGCAGGTCAATTGGTTTACGGCACACTGGCAGGAAAAAAAGTCTTAGCTATGCAAGGCCGCTTCCATTTTTATGAAGGCAATCCAATGGAAACTGTTACCTATCCGGTTCGTGTAATGGCCGCTTTAGGTATTCATTCAGTAATAGTAACCAATGCTGCTGGTGGAGTGAATGAACAATTTACTCCAGGCAATTTGATGCTGATCACGGATCATATTAACTTTATGGGAACCAATCCATTAATCGGGCCAAATGATGAAAATATGGGTCCACGTTTCCCGGATATGAGTTCGGCTTATAACAAAGACTATCAAGAAAAAGCACGTGAAACTGCTGAGAAGCTTTCACTAGATTTAAAAGAAGGCGTCTATATGGGCTTCACTGGACCAACTTATGAAACACCAGCAGAGATCCGCATGGCTCGAGCAATGGGGGCAGATGCTGTTGGGATGTCCACTGTTCCAGAGGTTATTGTAGCAGTTCATAATGGTTTGAAGGTATTAGGAATTTCTTGTATCACCAACTTAGCAGCTGGTATGCAGGCTAACTTGAATCATGCGGAGGTCGTGGAAACAACTGAACGCGTGAAGGAAGACTTCAAAAAATTGGTAAAAGAAACTTTAGCCGTTTTATAGTAAAATTAACAGAGACTAAAAAATAGGAGTGAAGAAAAGAATGAGCGTCCATATCGAGGCCAAAGAAGGCGAAGTTGCTGACAAGATTTTATTACCAGGAGATCCATTGCGAGCGAAGTTCATCGCGGAAAATTTTTTAGAAGATGCAAAATGCTACAATAATGTTCGCGGCATGTTAGGATTTACTGGTACGTATAAAGGTGAACGTGTATCAGTTCAAGGAACGGGTATGGGAATGCCATCTGCTGGTATCTACGCCCAAGAGCTGATTCAATCCTATGGTGTGAAGAAATTAATTCGCGTGGGGACTTGCGGTGCCTTATCAGAAGATGTTCATGTTCGTGACTTGGTTTTGGCTCAAGGAGCAGTAACCAGCTCTTCAATGGTAGCGAAGCACTTCCCAGATTTTCATTTTCCACCAATTGCGGACTTTGCTATGTTGAAAAAAGCTTATGAAGTTGCGGCAGAGAAAGGCTTCACAACTCATGTAGGAAATGTTTTATCGGAAGATACTTTCTATAAAGATGATATGTCACCAACATTTCGCTTGGCAGAATATGGTGTGATGGGTGTAGAAATGGAAGCGGCGATCCTTTATTACTTAGGTGCAAAATTCCATGTTCAAGCCTTGGCAATCATGACTGTAAGTGATCATATGATCACAGGTGAAGAAACTACTGCTGAGGAACGACAAAATACTTTCAAAGATATGATTCATGTTGGACTAGAAACAGCCATCGCAAAATAATTCAACGAGCCACTTCTGAATGCAGAGGTGGTTCTTTGTGCATAGGAGGATGCTTGTGAAAACGACAATTCGCAAACGTTCAGTTGGCAATATTCCATTATTGGAGGTTGTGGCTGAAGAACAAATTTATGAGCCGTTGCCATTAATCATATATTATCATGGCTGGCAAACAGCGAAGGAACTAGTGTTGACTCAAGGGCGTAAGTTGGCTGCCAAAGGATTTCGGGTATTATTGCCGGATGCTGCGAACCACGGTGAACGAAAGGTTCGCGTGTCGGAAATTCCTTCGTTAACTTTTTGGGATAGTATCCAAACCAATCTGTTTGAGTTTGGTTATTTGGTCGATTATTTTGAAAACCTAGGCTTAACTACCGGTAAAATTGGTGTGGGTGGAGTTTCAATGGGGGGGATTACTACCTGTATGCTGCTAACGGCCCATCCAGAAATTGATGTGGCGGCCTGTGTAATGGGGTCACCATCACCAATAAAATATCGAGATCGAATCAAGCAGCATGCTACTGCTGCCGGTTATTTTTTGCCTAGGGATTATGAGCAGTTAACTTCATGGATGGCGGCGTATGATTTATCGCTTCATCCTGAGAAAACAACTGGCCGGCCATTACTGTTTTGGCATGGGATGCAGGATGAGAAGATCCCTTATCAGCATGTGTCAGACTTTGTTAAGTCTCAGTCAGATTCATTGAATATTACGTTTAATAGTGAAGAGGAGCGTCATTTAGTTAAAGTTCCGACGATGGAAATAATCAGTGATTTTTTTGATGAACAGTTTTATGGGGAATAAGCAGAGTGGCTTTAGCTTTTTGATTTTTTGGATTATCATAGACAACAGGGAGGGATTTTATGGATAACTTTAATTTTCATGTAACCACAGATATTCGCTTCGGAAAAGATCGCTTAGCAGAGCTGCCAGAAGTCATGAATCATTTTGGGAAAAATGTACTTTTAGTATACGGCGGCGGCAGTATCAAGAAAGTTGGTCTGTATGACAAAGTAATGGAACAGTTGACTGCCAATGGCAATCGTGTATTTGAATTAGCTGGGGTTGAACCTAACCCTCGAGTAGAAACAGTCCGCAAGGGTGCTGAAATTTGTCGTGAGGAAAACATCGACGTATTGTTGGCAGTTGGCGGTGGTTCGACAATTGATTGTGCAAAAGTAGTTGCTGCTGCGACCTTGTATGAGGGTGACGCGTGGGATATGGTGCTGCAGCGCCGTAAGTTTAGTGGTCCAGCTTTACCATTGGTAACGATTTTGACGCTGTCGGCAACCGGCAGTGAAATGAATAGTGGTGCTGTGATTTCCAATATAAACACCAATCAGAAATTAGGTTTAGGCAGTCCAGCGATGTTGCCGAAGGTTTCTTTCTTAGACCCGACCAATACCTTTACAGTAAACAAATACCAAACAGCGGCAGGCTCTGCTGATATTTTCAGTCATTTAATTGAGAACTATTTCAAACGGACAGAAGGAACGGATGTCCAAGACTCAGTTTCTGAAGGGTTAATGCGCTCAGTAATCAAAAACTGTCCGATTGCATTGCAGTATCCAGAGGATTATGACGCACGCGCTAATTTAATGTGGGCTAGCACGCTGGCTTTGAATGGCTTAACTGGCAACGGAAAAACTGGATCTTGGTCATGTCATCCGATGGAACATGAGTTAAGTGCTTTCTACGATATTACGCATGGAATTGGGTTAGCGATTTTAACTCCTCGCTGGATGGAATATGTACTAAATGATGAAACCGTTGCTAAGTTTGCCCAGTTCGCTTGGAATGTCTGGGGTGTGGAAGAACGAGTACCAATGCTGGCGGCTCGATTAGGTATTCAAAAGACCTATGACTATTTCAAGTCTTGCGGTATTCCTATGACCTTGCCAGAAGTGGGAATCACTGATGACAAGTTTGCGATTATGGCACAGCAGGCAGTTGATCATAATGCGATCAAAACAAGCGCCTATGTTCCATTGGATGTGAAAGATGTGGAAAATATTTTTGAGGTGTGCTTGACTGAAAGCAGCTTCGTTTGATATAGAACAGTTATTTTATCTGAATAAGGATAAAATGACTGTTTTTTCACAAAAATTATGGATGAAGTTTATGAAGAATTGAAAAACAAAATTTTGGTTCATAAAGTCAGCTCCACAAACTACTATCTAGGCTTTCATAGTGAGGGCTTAGTCAGTTAATGCACAGTGATTGAAGAATAGGTTTTTCAAGTGAACAAAAAACAAACCAGCAGATACCTTATAAAGTATCCGCTGGTTTGTTTGTGCAGCTTGGGTTAAATGCTTGAGCCGCCGCCACCGGAAGAACCGCCTCCGCCGGAGAAACCGCCGCCTCCACCGAAGCCACCGCCACTAGAGCCGCCGCCACCCCAGCCAATGAATGGAGGTCCACCGCGATAACGGCCATTTCTTCCACCACGACCACCGCCGCCGAATAAGATGAAGATAACTGCGATAAAGATAATCGGTCCAATAATCTCGAGCAGACCACCTGAGTCATCCTCTTCAATTGCTGCCAATTCGTTGTCACTTAAAGCATGTTCATCCGCGGGATAATCATAGTTTTTATCAATTAGCGTAGTAACACTGTTAAATACTTTCTGCAGTCCACGATTGATGCGGGCAGAATCGTCAGACTTTAAATCATCTTTCGCCTGCTGCAAAATATTTCCAGAAATACTGTCAGTAATAACACCTTCTAAACCGTAGCCGACTTCAATCCGCACATTGCGGGCGCCATCGTTTAAGGCATAAAGAATTAGAATTCCATTGTCTTCCTTAGCATTTCCGATCTTCCATTTCTCAAACAGGTCGGGGGCATAGCTGTCAATATCGTCACCACCAGTTGACTTGATTGTTGCCAATACTACCTGTGGTTGTTCCTTTTTTTCTTTATAAACCAACCCTTTATTCTCAACTAAGTCCTTGGTTTGATTGGATAAAATATTTAGCTGATCATAATAAAAATGAGTAGGAGCAGCTGGCAATGTTTCAGCTTCACTTGATATTGGAAGCCAAAACAGCAGCAATGCTAACAAAGGCAACAGCCATAAAAGCCATTTTTTCATGGTTATTCACCAGAATTTCCGAAATCAACTTCTGGTACATTTTCAGCGCCTGGTTGCGCTTCAAAATAAGGCTTTTTACCTAACCCCATTATATTAGCAAAAATATTTTTGGGGAAAGAAACCACTTTTTGGTTATAGGTTTGAACAGCCTCGTTATACCGTTTGCGTTCGACTGAGATTCGGTTTTCAGAACCTTCCAATTGCGTCATTAATGTTTGAACATTGTCATTTGATTTTAGTTCTGGATAATTTTCATTTATGACGTTGACTAAAGTTCCAACGGATTGATCTAAGGCTTGACTAGTTTCAATTTTTTCTTTATCCGTTGACGCATTGCCGTAAGCCTTGCGAGCTTCGGCGATGTCGCCGAAAACTTTCTGTTCTTGACCCATGCTGCCTTTAACTGAATTTACTAGGTTTGGGATCAAATCTGCCCGTCGTTGCATGACATTATCCACTTGACTTAGTTGCGCTTCTACCGCTTGTTCTTCTTTGGCAAGACTGTTATATTGTGTGATGCCAAAAACGGCTAAAAGTCCCACAATGACTAAGACGATTATGCCGCCGCTTACACCTTTTTTCATAGTATATTCCTCCTTGTAGTAACAATATTTTATCACGAAACTGGGCAAAAGACCTAAGGCTAAGGATGTATCTTAAAAGACGACTCACGAGGAGTCGTCTTTTTTTTCGGGCATAATAAAATGGAGAATCCGCGCCAACGTTTTTTGCAAAGTTGTAGCAACTTTCGGACGAGACAGCAGATACAAAATCAGCAGCGAACCACCGATTAAAACCATCAGCTGAATAACTGGATTTTCAATATATTCAGTTCCTTGAACCAAAGGGGCCACCAAGTAAATATGCAGTAGGTAGATGGCTAAGGTACGTTGTCCCCAAGTAGAAAAAAGATGTGGTTTGTTATTAGCCAAGGTAATAAAGACAAAGACGAAGGCAAAGCCCATCCCGTAAAGGAAAATAATCGTCAACAGATTCTGCAGCAGCGGCACTGAAAAGGCATTATACGCTCGGTCCCGCCAAAGCAGTTCCGGCGGCAAGTTATTACGAGTCCATAGGTAGGCAGTTAGGACAGCAAAGACGATGATACCTATACTAATCGCCTTGCTATAAGGGATCCGCCGCAGGTTTTTAATCAGCTTTTGATCCGTATAATAGCCAACTAGAAAGAATGGGAAAAAACCTAACGTACGGGCCATGGCCATATAGGTTCCAAATTCGGTTAGAAAACCCGAAAAAATTCCGACAATAAAACTAAGCAGCAGTACATAGCGAATTTTTACTAAATCCGGCAGCATCAAACGCCAAATGAACATACAATACAAAAACCACAGCGTCCAACCGGGGGAAAGAATGGAAATCTCTTCAATTTTCCCTAAGGACAGCATAATTACACTTAAAAATAGATTCAGTAGTAAATAGGGAATCAAGAAGGTCTCTACCGCTGTTCGTCGTCCTTTTTCTAAGTTTTTTGAGAAATACCCAGAAATAAAAATAAAGACCGGCATGTGGAATAAGTAAATAAAGACGTACAAAAATTGCCCTACTTTGTTTTCCAGTCGAAAATATTCTAATGCGTGCCCCAAAACCACTAATAAAATTAAAATACCCCGAATGTTGTCGAAAAGAAATTCGCGATTCGGTTTTGTGATCGTGGACACCTCCTTTGTTTATGCTAAAATGAAGCAAAGACTATTTTTAACTATTGTAGCACCTACCAAGAAAAAAATCTTCTTTATTGAAGGATCGAAAAGGAGAAAGCCGATGCGCTATTCAGCGAAATTTGTGAAGACAGTCTTTAAAGTGATTAATATGAAAAAGCTAGTGGGCTTCACGATGGTGGACCCGCCAAAACGTCGAAATTTGAATGCGAAACAATTAAGCCGTACTGATATTCCACAGGTTATTAATCAAGTGGATGGTCATGAAGTAGTGACGCTGTTTCCAGCTCATCCCACTAATTTGCATGTTTTCTATCTGCATGGTGGAGGATATGCCTTAGAGGCTTCTCCTTTTCATAAAGATATACAAGAGCGTTTTGTTAAACGCTACAATTTGAAGGTTAGCTACTTTGACTATCCGCTGGCACCTGAGAACACAGCAGAGAAAACCTTGCCAATTACAGAAGCCGCTTTACGTCATTTGGCGAATCTTTATCCGGATGATCATTTTCGTTTGTTCGGTGATTCTGCCGGAGGCGGTTTGGCAATGAGCCTAGCACAACGCTTGCGGGATGTGAAGTATGAAAAGCGTCCTAAGAAGGTGGCGTTGGCTTCACCTTGGTTGGACGCTACCTTGAGTGATCCACGCACCGATGAACTGCAGGAAAAAGACGTGGTTTTAGAGAAAGATTTGTTAAGCGAAGCTGGTGAGAACTACGCTGGTGAGCTGCCTTTGGATGATCCGATCGTTTCACCGATTTATGGTCGGTTTGATAATCTTGGGGAGCTGCTGGTGATTGCTGGTACCGATGAAATTTTATATCCGGATGTCTTGCGTTTGCAGGATCGAGTAGCTCAAAGTAAGAATACAACGATGACTCTGGAAATTGTTCCGGGGATGATGCATGATTTTGTTGTTTACCCTTTGAAGGAATCGCTGCGTTATATTGATCAAATGGGCGAATTTTTTCAATAGGATAGGAAGGAGTTATTGAACCAAAAGTGAGAGACAGATGTAAATTTGTTTTCCGGCAAAAACTGATTCAGCTGGCACCAGTTTTTGGTTTGGCAGCTTTGATTTTGCTGACAATCCACTTGCGGCGCATGGGTGTCTTTGCTTCTCCTCAGGATTTGCAGGCCTTCATTAAACAGTTCGGCAGCTTTGCGGTCGTTGTTTTTATTGTCGTTCAGGGAATTCAGCCAATTATCCCCTTTGTACCAGGAGGTATTGCCACGGTCGTGGGCATGCTGATGTTTGGTAATATCCCGGGCATTCTATACAGTTATGTCGGTCTAGTAATTGGTGAGTTCGGTTTGTTTCTATTGTCTCGCCGCTATGGGCCACGCTTTGCCCGGTTAATCTTATCAGTAAAAAATTATCAAACCTTTGAAAATGCTTTGCAGCGCCACACCAAGAAAATTCGACAGCTGTTGATTGTCTGTTTTATTTTTCCATTCCTACCAGATGACATTGTTTGTCTAGTTGCTGGTATGACGGATTTAACCTTTAGGGAATATGCCAAAATTGTTCTAGTGTTCAAACTTTGGTCAGTCGCAAGCTATGGATATTTAATTGTATTTGTATTAGATAAAACGATTCTTTTTTAGGAGGACGATCATGACGATACGCTATGGGATTATTAGCACAGCTCAAGTGGTTCCCCGCTTTGTGGCAGGGGTAAAGGAAAGTATGGATGGAGAGGTAACAGCGATTGCTTCCCGGCAGCTAGC
Source organism: Candidatus Enterococcus ferrettii (assembly GCF_017377655.1). GTDB lineage: Bacteria > Bacillota > Bacilli > Lactobacillales > Enterococcaceae > Enterococcus_A > Enterococcus_A ferrettii. The sequence goes on along the minus strand of NZ_JAFREL010000004.1, from coordinate 2,478 downwards.
TAAAGCAGAAAAAATGGCACAGGAATTGGCGATCCCTAACGCCTACGGCAGCTATGAAGAACTCTGTCAAAGCGACGAGGTTGATATTGTCTATGTGGCAGTTTACAACAAAGGGCATTTTGATGCAGCCAAGCTGGCATTGGAGCATGACAAGCATGTTTTGTTGGAAAAGCCTTTTACGATGACCCGTCGTCAGGCGGAAGAATTATTCGCGATGGCTGAAGAAAAACATCTGTTTTTAATGGAAGCACAGAAGTCTGTTTTCCTGCCGATTACTGAGCAAGTAGTAGAGCTGTTGGCGAAAGATACAATCGGCAAAGTTCATTGGATGAAGGCTGTCATGGCTTATCCTAATATTTACCATATTAACTGGTTTAGTTCTTTGGATGCTGGCGGTGGTATTTTACGAGGAGCTGGTACATATCCTTTGGAGTACATGCAGTTTTTAATGCAGCAAGCCCCTAATGAAGTGAAGGGTACAATGGTTTTCCCGCCAGAAAAATCTGATACACAAGCCAATCTTTCGGTAACCTTCTCCGATAACACCATCGGTTCTTTATTTATGACGGTGGACCTGGATCTGCCAGCCGGGATTACTTTATATGGAGAAAAAGGTCAGATTTACATACCAAATTTTTGGAAAACGAAAGAAGCCGAAGTTACTTATCCCGATGGACGGATAGAAAAAATTATTGCACCTTTCCAAAGTGAATTTGTTTTTGAAGTAGAGCATGTAAATGAATGTCTTAAGCAAAAGAGGTTGACCAGTCCAGTAGTCACAAAGGAAATGACAGTGCAAACAGTAAGAATCATTGAAGAAATGTATCAGCACTACCAAAAATGATTGGCAACAGGCTAGATTGTATGCTATAGTCTGTCTTATGCGACGAGTCGAGTGGATCAATTACTGATCCTTCGATCCAGAGGCACATGAGTTTTCTCACCTGTCGGATTTTACAGGGTGTCGGAAAGAAGCTTAGTGGACGAAGACTCTTTCTATCGTTTCGGCGATACTGGGAAGTCTTGGATATCTTTCGGGATATTCAAGGCTTTTTTTGTTTTCTGGGAAATTCAATATTTTTTTATAGATGCCGTTCAAAACAACTAGTAGACTAACGAGGATGCAAGCGAGAAGCTTGATGTCATAGCTGCTTATCTCATATTATCGAGCAATCGATCTGTTCAATGGAAAGTTGAACAATTATCTCAAAATTATTTTGTTTCTAGTGAACTTACGAGCAGAGACTGACATGGGGATTTCTTCTGAGTCATTAGCATCACTTGAAAAAGCAAAAATTCAGGCAATCTTTGCTTGGATTAACGAAAAATTTCCACAATCAAAACCAATCATTAAATAGAAAACAGCGATCACTGATTTTTCGACGTTTTAAAACCAAGTCGTTCTATTTCCATCACACTACCCTCCTTGTTACAATTGAGAAAATAAGGAGGTACTTGTATGAAAGCATTGGTACTAACGGAGATTGAAAAGATGGAAGTTCAGGATATTAAAGAACCAAAGCCTTTGCCTAAAGAAGTGAAAATCCAAATGAAATATGTAGGAATTTGCGGCACTGATAAACATTTGTATCAGGGGCTGCCGGGATCAGCCACTGCGACACCACCTATTGTTTTAGGTCATGAAAATTCAGGTATTGTTGTTGAGGCAGGTCATTTAGTCGATAGCTTGAAAGTGGGGGATCGGGTAACGATTGACCCTAATATTCCTTGTCTGCATTGTCGCTATTGTCATGAAGGCAGAATTCATTTATGTGAAAATTTAGAGGCTGCAGGAGTCACACGCAATGGCGGGATGGAAGAATTTGTAACCGTTCCGGAACGCTGTGTCTATAAAATTCCAGATACTTTATCTTACAAAGCAGCTGCTATGACTGAACCGGTCAGCTGTGTGGTTCACGGCTTCCAAGAATTGGAGATAAAGCAGCACTACAAAACCTTAGTTATTGGTGATGGTTTTGTAGGACAATTGTTTATTAGTCTGCTAAAAGCCCGTAATGTAGGTGAAATCTATGTCAGTGGTCACAATGAGAAAAAAATTCCTTTATTGAAGGAAATCGGAGCAGATGTGGTCTTCGATCCCGAAAAGGAACAACTTAACGAGACTTTTGATGTAATTATCGAGTGTGTTGGTCGTCCTAACACGCAAGAGCAGGCTATCCAAATGGCTGCTCGTGGGGGGCAAATTCTTATGTTTGGCGTAGGAGATCCGAAAACTGAAATTCAGGTCAATGCCTATGATATTTACTTCAAGGAATTAATTATTAAGGGCGCCTTCATCAATCCTCATGTCATGGAGGATGCGATTAGTATTTTAGATCATCAAGTAATTAATGTAGAAAAATTAATTACCCATGAACTAACTTTGGAGGAAGTCGAAGCCGTTCTCTCAGGAGAAAATCAGGAAAAAATCACTAAGGCAGTTGTAAAAATTTCTGAATAAAAAATACCTTTGATGAC